>NZ_DASYAF010000090.1:0-66580 GCF_036501465.1 Phenylobacterium sp. | reverse complement strand
CTTCCAGCCCGGCCAGCGTCGTGCGCGTACGCGCCTCGCTGTCGGCGATCTCGCCGCCGACCCGGCTGACCTGGTCCTCGAGAATCTTCAGGGCTTCGGCCGATCGCGGCCCGGTGAGCTCGGTCTCCACCCAGCGCATGCGCTCGGCGGCGCGGGCCTGTTCGGCGCCGAGCTGTTCGGCGGCCGCGTCGAAACGCGTGGCGACGGCCATGTGCTCGCGCTCGGCGGTCTCGATGCGCGCCATGGCGTGGCGAACGGAATGCTCGACGCCGGAGATGGCCAGGCCGGTCCGGGTCTCCGAGGCCTCGATGCGGTCGGTCAGGCGATCCAGCGCCGAGGCGATGCGGGCCAGGTCCTCGGCCGCGCCACTGGTCAGCTCCCCTTCCACCGGTCTGGCGGCCTGGCCCAGGACGGGCCGGGACAAGAAGGACGGGGGCGGCATGTACGACGTCGACGCCTCGTTCGCGACCGGGGCCGGCATCCGGGTCGGGCGCGTGCTGAACTGCTCCTCGGAGGTGACCTCCTCTGGCAGCTCATCTTCTAGGATAATTCGGTTAAGCCATTCCCCAAGAGTCATGCCGGAACGGCGGGCAAGGGTCTTGGCGACCTCCCGGGCCTTCGGATCGATCCCCTTGACGCTCCAGGGCGCCGCCGCCGTCATCGAATCGCCCCTCCTGATCAGAGGAACGCTAGCACCGTCAATTGGTGTGTAAACGAAAGCCTAACGCAACATGTAGTGGTCGGCGCTCGGAACTGTGGACGAAACCCGGGTCACAGGCGCCGTTGGGGGTTCCACGGGCGCGGGCGCCTGCGCTACGGCGTCGCACATGGACTTGACGCTCGCCGCCGGCCTGACCGGAGCCCTGCTGGCGCTCGCCGTCTTCGCCGGCTGGCGTGGGGCGCGGCCGCCGGATCCGCGGCGCGGACCGCGGATGATCCCCTGGCGGCCGATCATGCTGGTCGCCGCGACCGGCGCCATCATCCTGGCCGGCTACGTGCTGCAGCTGCTGAAGCCCGGCCAGGCCGGATAAGGCCAGGCGCGATGCAACCGCGGCCGGACGCCGCAAGGTCTTCGATCGACCGACCGCACCGCGACAGGCTCAGACGGTGGCGGTCGCGATCCGCCACATCATGATCGCGTTCAGCGCCACGATGAGGCCGATGATGGCCCAGAGCATCAGGTCGGTCATCCAACCGTCCTGCAGCGGGCCGTGAGGAAGGCGAGGCCTTTGCATCTTGATCGTCCCGATCAGGGTAGATCGTATCGCGATGTAATGTTCCCGCCGAAGCACGGATTCGTGCGCTAGGATCGGTTCCGATCGCCCACAGGAACCCCGACCCTTGTCCCGATCCGGCCGTATGACTTCCGACAACTACCATGAGCTGGCGGCCTTCCGCCTGGCCTTGCGGCGCTTCACCTCGCTGACCGATTCCAATGCGCGGCAGGCCGGGCTGACGCCGCAACAGCACCAGGCGCTGCTCTCGATCAAGGGCGCCCATCCAGGCCGCGAAGAGATCTCGATCGGCGAACTGGCCGATCACCTGCTGCTCAAGAACCATAGCGCCGTGGAGCTGACGGACCGCCTGGTGAAGGCGGGCCTGGTGGCCCGCGCGCCCTCGCCCCACGACCGCCGCCGCGTCCTGCTACGCCTCACCGCTCAGGGCGAGGCCCTGCTGGACCGGTTGTCGGCGGCCAGCCTGATCGAGCTGCGCGTCTCGTCGGAAATCATGCGCGCCTTCGTGGCCCTCGCCGGGGCGTCTTCGGACGATGAGAAGGCGTCGTCGTGAGCGCCCGCACATCCATCCGCCCGCTGCGCCACCCGGCCGCTCTTGAGCGTCGCCGCGCGATCTGAAACCCTGCGCGCGGGCGTTTTGGCAGTCGGGGAGAAGCAGTGGAGCCGTCTGGGCCTTCCGAACGGCGCGAGGAAAGCCCCCTCGTCCAGGCCTTCTTCGAGAAGCGCGAGACCCTCCTGCTGTTCCTGGCCGCCCGCACCCGCTCGATGGTCGAGGCGGAGGACCTGATCCAGGACCTCTACCTGAAGATCGCCGCCGCCGACGCCTCTGAGGTGCGCACCCCCGCCGCCCTGCTCTACCGCATGGCCGCCAACCTGGCCGTCGACCATATCCGCAGCGCCCGGCGCGCGTCCGGCCGCGACGCCCGCTGGCGGCTCGAAACCCGCGCGACCCTGGGTGGCGAGGACGTGGTCCCGGGCCCCGCCGCCGACGAGACCATCGCCGAGCGCCAGCGGGCGCGCCTGCTCGCCGAGGCTGTCGCCGACCTGCCGCCGCAGATGGGCCGCGCCTTCCGCCTCAACAAGCTTGAAGGCCTGACCCAGGCGAAGACCGCCGAGGCCATGGGAATCTCCCAGAAGATGGTCGAGCACCACATCCAGGCGGCGATCCGCAAGCTCGCCGAGCGGCTGCGCCCATGACGGCCTGGCGCAAATTCACCGCCTTCGCGTCGGCACGACATTGGGTTCGACCCGATCGGCGACGTCTTATGGCATGTCCGGCGCCGTTGGCGCGATGTGGGCGAGTGGACCAATGACCGAGCAAGCGCGAAGGGAGCAGGCGGAAACCGACGCCAGCGCCTGGCTGGCCCGGCTGTCGGGCGAACATGTCGTCGAGCAGGACGGTCACGCCTTCGAGGCCTGGCTGGCCGCCGATCCGGAAAACCGCCCTGCCTATGAGCGGGCGCTGGCCCCTTGGCACGAATTCGAGATCCGCGCCGAGACGGTGCTGGAGGAGCTGACGGCGCTCGACCGCCGCCGGGCGATGCGCGCCAGGTCGCGCTGGAGCGGCTGGATGGCGGGCGGCGGCGTGGCGGTGGCTGCGGCCGCGGCGCTGGTGATCCTGCCCCCCAGCCTGCGCGAGGCGCCGGCCCAGACTTATCAGACCGCCCGGGCCCAGCATCAGAAGATCAAGCTCGCCGACGGTTCGACCATCGACATGGACGCCGAGACCCGGCTGACCGTCCGCATCTCCGGCGGACGCCGGCAGGTGGCGCTGGCGAACGGCCAGGCGATCTTCAATGTGATCCACGATCCGTCGCGGCCGTTCACCGTCGAGGCCGCCGGGCGCGAAATCCGCGACGTGGGCACCCAGTTCGAAGTGCGCGACCGTCAGGACGGCCTGACCGTCACCGTGGCCCAGGGCCGTGTCGAGGTGCGTCCCGGCGCCTCAGGCTCGGGCCAGACTTACCTGCTGACGCCGGGCGAACGGCTGGCTATAGGCCAAGGCGGCGCCGAAGCCGTCCGGCTGGTCGACCCGCAGGAGACCTTCAGCTGGCGTTCTGGCCGCCTCGTCTACCGCAACCAGCCGCTTCAGGACGTGGTGGCCGATCTGAATCGCGAATTCGCCCAGCAGATCGACATCGGCGACCCGGCGCTGGCGCGGATTCCGATCACCGGCGTGATCGTTCTGGACGATCCGCACGCGGTTGCCACGCGCTTGTCCTTGATGCTGCCCGTCAAGGCAGTACCCTCCGCCCAGGGACTGACGCTGATCAGGAAGTAGCGTCCAAAGTTTGGGGTGGGCCGGATCATCGCTAGGCGTTGCGAGTTCGTGGCTGCGTTGGCGCTCGCCGGCGCGACGAGCCTCGCCGCCGCCGGCGGCGCAGAGGCCGCGTCCGCGCGCATCCACTTCCACATCGAGGCAAAGCCCTATTCCGAAGCCCTGCTGGACCTGGCGCAGCAGGCCAACCTGACCCTGCTCGGCGCCGGCGCCTGCGAGGGAAAGCTGCCCCAGCGGTTCGTGGCGGCCATGAGCTTCGACCGGGCGCTGGACCTGATGCTGGCCGATGCGCCATGCGGCTGGAAGCTGGTGGCGCCGGACACCGTGGAGATCACCGCCCGCCATCGGGAGGGCGAGCGCGCCGCCGCGCCGCCACCCACGACGGCGGTTTCCGAGCTGCTGGTCACGGCCACCAAACGGGTGCGCGATCCGCGCCAGCTCGCCGTCTCGGTGACCGCCGTCTCGGGCGACGAACTGCAGTCGGTCGGCGCGACCGACGCGGCCAGCGGCTCGGCTGAACTGGGCGGGATGCTGTCGACCAACCTGGGGCCGGGCCGCGACAAGCTGGTGCTGCGCGGCATCTCCGACGGCGCCTACACCGGCCGCACGCGCCAGATGGTGGCGACCTACATCGACAACCTGCCGATCAACTACAACGCCCCGGACCCGGATCTGCGCCTGACCGACGTGGATCGCGTGGAAATCGTGCGCGGGCCGCAGGGTACGCTCTACGGCTCGGGGACGTTGAGCGGCATCTATCGGATCGTCACCCACCAGCCCGATCTGCAGCACCTGTCCGCCGAGGCGCGCGTCACCGGCGCCGACACCCAGGACGGCGCCCCCAGCGAGGCGGTGGAGGGCTACGGCAACTATCCGATCCTGCGTGGCGTGGCGGCGTTGCGGCTGTCGGCCTACGAGGAGCTGGACGGCGGCTATCTCGACGACACCGTCGTCCATCGGAAGGACGCCAACCAGACCGAGCGCTACGGCCTGCGCCTGGGATTGCTCTATCAGCCCACCGACGCCTGGACGGTCAGCTTCACCGCCGCCGCCCAGCACCTACGCTCGGACGACACCCAATACACCTCGCCGGGCCTCGGCCTCACCCGCAACAACCGGATCCTCGAACCGCACGTCAACGACATCGCCTTCGCAACCGGGACCGTGAAGTACGCCTGGGGTTCGGCGGAGTTCACCTCCTCCACCGGCTATGTGGAGCACGCCTATCACAGCCTCTACGACGCCACCGCCGTCCAGAACCTGTTCACCTCCTTCGCCGAGACCTCGGCCTATTCGGAGGTCAACCACACCGACATGCTGGTGGAAGACGCCTACCTGACCTCGCGCGGGAGCGGCCGGTTCCAGTGGCTGCTGGGCGTCTATGGCGCGGACACCGGCGAGCACACACCTGCCCAGCTCCTGGCCCAGCACACCTTCGCCCCTGACGTGGAGGTCTACGGCGACAACCGCTACGACCGCATCCGCGAGCTCGCGGCCTATGGCGAAACCAGCCTGCAGATCGATCCGGTCTGGAGCGTCGCGCTGGGCGGCCGCGTCTTCTCGATCGACACCCACACCCGATCCTCGGTGGTCTCCGAGCTGTTCCTGCCGCGCAGCCTGGACCGCAGCACCCATTTCTCAGGCTTCTCGCCGAAGATCTCGGTGCAGCGGCAGATCGGCGCCGGCGACCTGATCTATGCGGTGATGTCGGAGGGCTTCCGGCCCGGCGGGGTGAACTCGGGCGGCGCGGTGCCGCTTCCGACCAACCGCGAGACCTACGCGCCGGACAAGCTCACGAACTATGAGGCGGGCGTGAAGCTCGAGGCCTTCGACCACCGCCTGGCCCTGAACGCGGCGGTCTTCTACGAGGTGTGGAAGGACTTCCAGACCGACCAGTTCCGCTCGTCCGGCATCCCCTTCACCACGAACGCCGGCGACGCCTATCTGCTTGGGGTCGAGGCGGACCTGGCCTACCGGCTGGGCGGCTTCACCGTCGAGTTGAACGGCCGGCTGTCGCACACCCGCACCGCCAACCCGAATCCAGCCTTCCTGGCGCAACTGCCCAGCTCTCTGCCGGGCGCGCCGGATTTTTCCGGCGGCGGGATGATCAGCTATCAGCGTTCGATCGCCGGGGACTGGCTGGTGCGGCTGACCGACGAGACCGCCTACATCGGCCGGTCGCTGGTGGCCTTCGACGGCTCCTTTCCCCAGGGCGGCTATGTCAGCACCCGGCTGGTGGCCGAGGTTCGCCACGGCCGTTACGGAGCCCAGCTGTTCCTGACCAATCCGACCAACGCCTTCAGCGACACCTTCGCCTTCGGCAACCCGTTCAACCCGGCGCAGGTCCGCCAGATCACGCCGCAGCGGCCGCGAACCGTGGGGATGACCCTCTACGCGGACTACTGAATCCGCGCCGGCTGCCGATCTTCAAAAAAAGTTCCGACCCGACCTAGGGATTGAGGGACGCCACGACGTCATCCCCACAACTCGGCGCCCTTCAAGGTGTTGAGCCCTTAGGCGACGTAGCGCGATCCAGAGCCCAACTCCGCGCTATGTTCGGCCGAGCGCGGCCCTGACGGGAGAGCGTCCAGGGCCGCGCCTGACCGCCCCCGTTTGGCGGAACCCCCTTACAGTGCTACGCTGAGGCTGCAGGTTGCTGCGCCGGCTCTCCAGTCTCGGCGCGGATGGCCGCCCCGGCCTGAGGTGTCACACCCTCGGCCGGGGCATCGCCCCACGCACCGCGCGCTCCCTTACCGCCGACTAAGCCTCCACGGCTTGCGGCGCCTCCTCGGCCTTCTTCGGCCGCTTGGAGAGACCGGAGACGCCGCCGGACGAAAGAAGCCCCACGTCGGCCATCAGCCAGGGGATCGACCACTTGTGCGGGGCGGCGCAGTAGCGCGGCTGCCAGAGCGGGTCGTACTTGTCCTTGTACCGGCGCACGCCGCGGAAATTGTAGATTTCCTCGCCACGCTCGAAGAGCAGCCGGCCCACACGGCTCATCATCGGGGCCAGCGGACGATCGTCCAGGCCCGCCAAGGGGGCGATACCGAACTCGAACGCCTCGTAGCCCTGCTCGCGACCCCATTCGATCAGCTCGACGAACAGATAGTCCATGATGTTGTTCGGCGCGTCGTTGGCGTAGCGCATCAGGTCCATGGAGAAGGCGCTGCGGCTGGCCGTGGTCCAGATGGTCGCGAAGGCCACGACGCGGCCCTCGGCGCGCACCACCGCCACCGGGAACTCCCGGACATAGCGCGGCCAGAAGCCGCCCATGGAAAAGCCCTTCTCGCCGCCCGCGTGGTGGGCGAGCCATTCGTCGGAGATCGCCTGCAGCGTCGGCATCAGGGCCGCGACCGCCTCGCCCTGGACTACCTCGAAGCCGGCGCCCACCTCGCCCAGCTTGCGCCAGTTGCGCCGCGCCGCGCCGCGCTTGCGGCCTTCCATGGAGAAGGTCTCCAGCGGCACCGCGGCGGTCTCGCCCACCTTCTGGATGGCGAAGCCCAGGTCGACGATCTCCGGCAGGTCGTCGGCGTTGAGGCCGTGGATCCCGGGCCGCGCCGCGTGGCTGTCGGCGAGCTCACGGAAGCGCCACAGCAGCTCCGAGCGCTCCTCGCGCAGGCCCACGGGCGAGCCCAGGGCGACCCAGGCGCGACCGCGCACCGCGAACATCAGGAAGCTCTCGCCCGAAGCCGAGAACAGGAAGCGCTTGTCGCCGAGCAGGGCGAGGTTGGAGCCGGGCTCGGCCACCTCGGCCTTGGCCAGGATGGCGCGCACGCGCTCGAACTCGGGGTCGCTCTCGCCCACCACCGGCGGGGTCGCGGCCGAGGAGACCAGCCGCCAAAGGCCGAAGGCGAACAGCACGATCGCCGCGCCCGCCCAGGCGCGCACCGCGCGCTCCGCATCGGCGTCGGCCATCACCCGCCACCAGGGCCGGTCGGCATAGTCGGAGTGCTGGAAGGTCCACAGGCCCAAAAGGCCTGCGCCGACCACCGCGCAAAAGGCCGAGAACAGCCAGCCTGGGGTAATCTCCATCCGCGTCAGGTTGGAACTGCGCGGGAAGGCGCCGTGGAACGGGACGAGGATCACGGCCAACGCGATCAGGGCCGCGGTCTCTTCCCAATTGAAGCCCTTCAGCAGGGCCAGGGACGCGGCCAGCAACAGGGCGCCCAGGGTCGCGTACCAGGCCGCGTCCAGCCGCGCGCGCAGGCCGAAGGACAGCAGCACCAGCGCAAGGCCCAGGATGCTGGAAAGGAAGTGGGCCGCCTCGATCAGATAGACCGGGGTCACCTGGATCAGCCGCATGAACCGGACCGGTTCCGACGGCGTCGCGCCGGACGCCAGCAGCATCACCCCCGCAGCCAGGGTCAGGATCGCCGCCGTCCAAGGTGCGATGGCGAAGGCCGCCGGGCGAAAATCTCGGAGGAACTGCATCCAGCCCGTGGGTCTGTTGAGGGTCAGCTCTAATAGCCGATTTGAAGCGTCATGTTGCCCGCCTCAGCACTTCAAACGGTTGTTTCGTTGCGTTGGGGGCGGCGCTAAGGTGTCGGCCGCTTCCGTAAGCAAAGGGTTGACCCCGCCATGGCCGACTTCGGCGCCTCCGAGCTTGACGCCTTCCGCGCGGAGGTCCGCGACTGGCTGGCCGCCAACTATCCGCCGGAGCTGAGGGCCGCCGACGCCGCGACCAACCCGGAGGCCGTCTGGGGCGGACGCGCCTTCCAGGGCTCTTCCGATCCGCAGATCGTCTGGCGCGACCGCGTCGCCGCCAAGGGCTGGACCGCGCCAACCTGGCCCAAGGAATACGGCGGCGGCGGGCTCACCTCCGCCCAGGCGCGGATCATCGACCAGGAGATGGCGAAAGGCCGCTATCGCCCGGCCCTGATGTCGTTCGGCCTGTGGATGCTGGGCCCGGTGCTGCTCGAATACGCCAACGAGGAACAGAAGAAGGAGCATCTGCCGAAGATCGTCCGCGGCGAGATCCGCTGGTGCCAGGGCTATTCCGAGCCGGGCGCGGGAAGCGACCTGGCCGGCCTGCAGACCAAGTGCGTCGATGCCGGCGATCACTGGCGGATCGACGGCTCGAAGGTGTGGACGAGCTACGCCGACAAGGCCGACTGGTGCTTCTGCCTGGTGCGCACCGACCAGACCAAGAAGCACGAAGGTATCTCCTTCGTGCTGATCGACATGCGCACACCGGGCGTCGAGACGCGGCCGATCCTGCTGATCAGCGGCGAGAGCCCCTTCTGCGAGACCTTCTTCACCGGCGTGGAGATCCCCAAGGGCAACCTGGTCGGCCGGCTGAACGGCGGCTGGGAGATCGCCAAGCGGCTGCTGCAATACGAGCGGCAGAACATCTCCGCCGGCTTCGGCGAGGGCGGCACGGCCGGCGGCGCCTCGGGCGACCTGGCCGAGGTCGCCAAGACCTACATGGGCGTCGACGAGGGCCGGCTGAGCGACCTGGAACTGCGCCGGCGGATCACCGAGAACAAGATGAACTTCGCGGCCCTGCGCCAGACGATCGGGCGGATCGCGGCGGAGGCCAAGACCTCCAACGGCCCATCGGCCGCGACCTCGATCATCAAGTACGCGGCGGCCGAGTTCGCCAAGGAACGCTCGGAGCTGATGGTGGAAGCCCTGGGCGGCCAGGGCCTGGGCTGGGACGGCGAGGGCTTCAGCCCCGCCGAACTCACCGCCGTTCACGGCTGGCTGCGGACCAAGGCCAATTCGATCGAGGGGGGCACTTCGGAAGTGAACCTCAATGTGATTTCCAAGCGGGTGCTGGGCCTGCCCGATCCCAAGTAGTTGAGTTGCCTAGTCCGGCCTATTTCGGCCGTGGTCCCAAAGACGATCTGAGACGATCTGCGGTTTTCGAAGGCGAGATTCAGATGGCGGATTTTGGCGGTGACCTGGAGGCCTTCCGGGCCGATGTCCGGACATGGCTGGACGCGAACTTCCCCGAGGGCTTCAGGCGCGATCCGTCGCGGCAACCGGCCCTGGCCGCGGGCGTGGCCGACGACGACAACCCGGACTGGAAGGCCTGGAAGACGGCCGTCGGCGAGAAGGGCTGGGGCACGCCCACCTGGCCTGCCGAATATGGCGGCGGCGGCCTGTCGCGCCAGGAAGCCCGCATCCTGCATGAGGAGATGGGCAGGATCGGCGCCCGCAACCCGATCAGCGGCATGGGCGTGATGATGTTCGGCCCGACGCTGATCGAATACGGGACCGAGGAACTGAAGCGCCAGCACCTGCCGGGGATCATCAGGGGCGAGGTGCGCTGGTGCCAGGGCTATTCCGAACCCGGCGCCGGCTCCGACCTGGCTGGCCTGCAGACCCGCGCCGAGGACAAAGGCGACCACTGGCTCGTAAGTGGTTCAAAAATATGGACTTCTGGCGCGAATTTCGCCGATCGGTGCTTCTGCCTGGTGCGCACCGACACCTCGAAGAAACACGAGGGCATCAGCTTCCTGCTGATCGACATGAAGGCGCCGGGCGTGGAGACGCGCCCGATCCTGCTGATCAACGGGACCTCGCCGTTCTGCGAGACCTTCTTCACCGACGTGAAGGTCCCGAAGGACCAGCTGTGGGGGCCGCTTAACGGTGGCTGGACGATCGCCAAGCGCCTGTTGCAGCACGAGCGGGACAACATCTCCACAGGACTGGGCGGCGGCAATATCGGCCAGGCGATACCGCTGCCGACCGTGGTCGAGGCGGCCAAGGGCTATGTGGGCCTGGACGAGACCGGCCGGCTGGCCGACGCGGACCTCAGGAGGCGGATCACCGACCATTTGATGGAGGCCAAGGCCTTCCAGCTCACCGTGCGACGGGCGGCGGACGAGGCGAAGTCGAACCAGGGCCCCTCGGCGGTCACCTCGATCATGAAGTACGCCGGCGCCAAGATCGCCCAGGAACGCAACGAGCTGCTGGTGGAGTCCATGGGCCAGCAGGGGTTCGGCTGGGAGGGCGAGGGCTTCTCCGGCCCCGAGATCACCGCCTTCCGCACCATGCTGCGATCCAAGGCCAATTCCATCGAGGGCGGCACCTCGGAGATCAATCTGAACGTGGTCTCCAAGCGCGTCCTGGGCCTGCCCGATCCGAAGTAGAGAGGCCTGACTCCAAACTGTACGATTTCCGTGCTAGCATTCATATAACATATTGAAATAATAGAATTTTATCAGGGAGACTTCCGATGGCCGATTTTGGCGGCTCCGAACTGGACGCCTTCCGCGCCGAGGTGCGCGCCTGGCTCGATGAGAATTTCCCGAAGTCCCTGGCCCACGCGCCGATGGCGATGATCCCGGGCGCGGAACAGCAGACCGAGGACCACAAGCGCTGGAAGGCCGCCATGGTCGCCAAGGGCTGGACCGCGCCGACCTGGCCGACCGAATACGGCGGCGGTGGCCTTTCCGGCGCCCAGGCCCGCGTGCTGCTGCAGGAGATGGCCCGCGCCGGCGCCGACAATCCGGCGGCCGGCATGGGCACCTCGATGTTCGGCCCGACCCTTCTGGAGTACGGCACCGAGGAGCAGAAGCGCCGCCACATCCCGCCGATCGTCAAGGGCGAGCTGCGCTGGTGCCAGGGCTACTCCGAGCCCGGCGCAGGCTCCGACCTCGCAAGTCTTCAAACGAAATGCGAAGATGCCGGAGACCACTGGAAAATCAACGGCCAGAAGATCTGGACGAGCGGCGCGCAATACGCCGACTGGTGTTTCTGTCTTGTCAGAACAGATACCTCCAAGAAACATGAAGGTATCAGTTTTGTACTGATTAACATGCATCAGCCCGGCGTGGAAACCCGGCCCATCAAGCTGATCGCCGGCACCTCGCCATTCTGCGAAACCTTCTTCACCGACGCCCGCGCCGAGAAGAACGACATGGTCGGGCCGATGAACGGCGGCTGGACCATCGGCAAGCGCCTCCTGCAGCACGAGCGCTCGGGCCAGGGCGGTGGGCGGATGATGGCCGGCGCCAACGTCGTGGACCTGGCGAAGAAATACGTCGGCATCGACGACAAGGGCCGGATCGCCGACGCGGACCTGCGCACCCGCATCGCCAAGCACATGATGGACGCGCGCGCCCACGGCCTGACGCTGAACCGCGCCGCGGCCGAGGCGAAGGGCAATGTGAACCCCTCGGCCACCACTTCGGTGATGAAGAACTCCGGCACCTGGATTGGCCAGGAGAAGGCCGAGCTCACCCTGGAGATCATGGGCGCCCAGGGCCTGGGCTGGGAAGGCGACCAATTCAGCCAGCAGGAGCGCGAGGCGGTGCGCACCTGGCTCTCCGGCAAGGCGACCACGATCTTCGGCGGCAGCCAGGAGATCCAGTCGAACATCGTCTCCAAGCGTATCCTGGGCCTGCCGGATACGACCCAGAACGCCTGAGGCAAACAAACCCCGCTCATCCCGGCGAAAGCCGGGACCCATGCGGGGGTTCGGTCAGGCGGACCACCGGGGATCAACTTCGGGGTCAGCCTGGATCCCGGCTTTCGCCGGGACGAGCGGAGGAATTGGAACATGGCTGATTTCGGAGGAACCGACCTGGACGCCTTCCGCAAGGAGGCGAGGACCTGGCTGGAAGAGAACTTCCCGGCCTCGCTGCGGCGCGACGCCAGCGCGGTGGCCGAGAGCGAGGTGAGCGGCGCCAAGGCCACCGGCGACGTGGCCTTGTGGAAACAGCGGATGGGCGAGAAGGGCTGGGGCGTCCCCACCTGGCCGACCCAGTACGGCGGCGGCGGGCTTTCCCGCGCCGAGGCCCGGGTGCTGGCCGAGGAGATGGCGGCGATCGGCGCGCCCAACCCGATCGGCGGCATGGGCGTGATCATGTTCGGCCCGACGCTGCTGGAATACGGCAACGAGGATCAGCTGCGCCGCCACATCCCGCCCATCGTCAAAGGCGAGCTGCGATGGTGCCAGGGGTTCAGCGAGCCCGGCGCCGGATCGGACCTGGCGGGCCTGCAGACCAAGGCCGTCGACATGGGCGATCACTATCTCGTAAGTGGTTCAAAAATATGGACTTCTGGCGCGAATTTGGCCGATTGGTGCTTCTGCCTGGTGCGCACGGATGCGTCGAAGAAGCACGAAGGCATCAGCTTCATCCTCATCGACATGATGTCGCCGGGCGTCGAGACACGGCCGATCCGGCTGATCAACGACACCACGCCGTTCTGCGAGACCTTCTTCACCGAGGTGAAGGTCCCGAAGGAGAACCTGATGGGGCCGCTGAACGGCGGCTGGACCATCGCCAAGCGGCTGCTGCAGCACGAGCGCCAGGGGATCAGCGGCGCCAACGCGACGCCGGGCCAGGCGGGTCCGGGAAATGTGCCGGGCCCGGCGTTGCCGGAGCTGGCGCGGGCCTATGTCGGCGTGGACGAGGACGGGCGGCTGGCCGACGCCGACCTGCGCACCCGGCTCACGCGGCACCTGATGGAAGAGAAGGCGTTTGCCCTCACCGGCCGTCGCGCCGCGGTGGAGAACCGCTCGAACTCGGGGCCGAGCGCGGCCTCGTCGGTGCTGAAGAACGTCGGCTCCTGGGTGCGCCAGGAGCGCGCCGAGCTGGCCGTGGAGATCCTGGGAAACCAGGGTGTCGGCTGGGGCGGCCAAGGCTTCACGGATGACGAGGTCGGCGCGATCAAGGCCATGCTGCGCAGCAAGAGCGGCACCATCGCCGGCGGCAGCCAGGAAGTGCAGAACAACATCATCTCAAAGCGCATCCTGGGTTTGCCCGAGGTGACGCAGGCACGATAGGGTATCGGCGATAAGTTGAGGGATCGCCGCTCAGTGTTCTTCTCCCCTTGCGGGAGAAGGTGGCCTCCGAAGGAGGTCGGATGAGGGGTCCCTCAGGACGATGAAGCCGCCGGCGGGCGGATCGCGCGGAGAGCCCGGCGCGACCCCTCATCCGTCGGCTTCGCCGACACCTTCTCCCGCAGGGGGAGAAGGATCGGTCTGAGATTTGAACGGAGCGATTTCGATGGCGGATTTCGGCGGCGGCGATCTTGACGCCTTTCGTAGTGAGGCGAGAGCCTGGATCGAGGCCAATTTCCCGGCCGAGCTGAAGGGCCGGCCCAACGCGATGATCGGCGAGGAGCGGACCAATCCCTCGGCGGCCCAGGAGGCCTGGAAGAAGGCCATGGGCGACAAGGGCTGGGGCGTGCCCACCTGGCCGGCGGCCTACGGCGGCGGCGGCCTGTCGCCGGCCGAGGCGCGGGTCGTGCAGCAGGAACTGGGCCGCGCCGGCGCCTACAACCCGATCGGCGGGATGGGCGTGATGATGTTCGGCCCGACCCTGCTCGAATACGGCACCGAGGATCAGAAGAAAGAGCACATTCCAGGCATCGTCAAAGGTGACATCTGGTGGTGCCAAGGGTATTCGGAGCCTGGAGCCGGGTCCGATCTCGCGGCTCTACAGACAAGATGCGAGGATAAGGGCGATCATTACCTGATCAACGGCCAGAAAATCTGGACAAGCGGCGCTCAATACGCGGACATGTGCTTCTGTCTTGTTCGGACCGACACCACCAAGAAGCATGAAGGCATCAGCTTCGTGCTGATCGACATGCATCAGCCAGGGGTCGAAACCCGGCCGATCAAGCTGATCAATGGCACCTCGCCCTTCTGCGAGACCTTCTTCACCGACGCCCGCGCCGAGAAGAAGAACCTGGTCGGGCCGCTGAACGGCGGCTGGACGATCGGCAAGCGCCTGCTGCAGCACGAGCGCTCCGGCCTGTCGGGCGGCGGCGGCATGTTCGGCATGGGCCGCAGCCTGGACAACATGGCCAAGGAATACATCGGTACGGACGAGGCCGGCCGCATCGCCGACGCCGACCTGCGCGCCCGCATCATCCAGAACGACATGGACTGGCGCGCCTTCCAGCAGACCGCCATGCGCGCCATGGCCGAGGCCAAGGGCAATTCCGGGCCGTCGGCGGCGACCTCGATCATGAAGAACGCCGCCACCTCGACGCTGCAGACCCGCGCCGAGCTGACGCTGGAGATCATGGGCGCCCAGGGCCTGGGCTGGACCGGCGAGGAGTTCTCCAAGGAGGAGAAGGAAGCCGTGCGCTCCTGGCTGGGCGGCAAGGCCACCACGATCTACGGCGGCTCCCAGGAGGTGCAGTCGAACATCATCTCCAAGCGCATCCTGGGCCTGCCCGACCTGACGCAGAACCACTAGCCATCCTCTCCGCTCATCCCGGCGAAAGCCGGGACCCAGGCGGCGTTAGCGGGCTTGGGCAGGCGGTTGGGGACGAAATTTGAACTCAGCTTGGATCCCGGCTTTCGCCGGGACGAGCGGAAAGAAGGGATTGAGAGGAAAGAGAAATGGCCGTCCTGAGCGAAGAACAATCCATGCTGCGCGACGCGGCGAAGAGCTGGGTGCAGGAGAAATCCCCCGTCAGCGCCTTCCGCAAGATGCGCGATTCAGGCGCCGAGCTGGGCTATGACGTCGCCGCCTGGAACGAGATGGCCGAGATGGGCTGGGCAGGCGTGATCATCCCGGAGGAATACGGCGGCTCGAACTTCGGCTACCTGAGCCTGGGCCTGATCCTGGAGGAGCTGGGCCGCACGCTCACCGCCTCGCCGCTGCTGGCCTCGGGCCTGGCCGCGGCCTCGGCCCTGGTGCTGGGCGGCTCCGACGCCCAGAAGTCCGAATGGCTGCCGAAGATCGCCGAGGGGACCGCGGTCGGCGCGCTGGCCATCGACGAAGGCCCGCACCACAACCCGGCCAAGGTCGAGGCGAGCGTCAAGGGCGGCAAGCTCACCGGCAAGAAGGCCTTCGTGCTGGAAGGCATGGCCGCCGATGTGCTGGTGGTCTCGGCCAAGGGCGAGGACGGCCAGGTCGGCCTCTTCCTGGTGAAGGGCGACGACAAGGGCGTGAAGCGCACCCGCCTGGCGCTGGCCGACAGCCGCGGCGCCGCCAACATCGAGTTCGCCGGCGCGGCCGCCGAGCCGCTCTCGGGCGGTCCGGCCCTGCTGGAAAAGGTGCTCGACCGCGCTCGCGCCGGCATCGCCGCCGAGATGCTGGGGTCCGCCAACCAGGCCTTCGAGACCACGCTGGAGTACCTGAAGACCCGCGTGCAGTTCGGCCAGGTGATCGGCTCCTTCCAGGCCCTGCAGCACCGCGCGGCCAAGATGTTCACCGACCTGGAGCTGGCGCGCTCCACCGTCGAGGCCGCGCTGGCCGCCATCGACAACGACAGCCCCGATGTTCCGGAGCTGGTCAGCCTGGCCAAGGCCAAGATGGGCGACACCTTCCACCTGGTGTCGAACGAGATGGTCCAGATGCACGGCGGCATCGGCATGACCGACGCCCACGACGCGGGCTTCTACCTGAAGCGGGCGCGCGCGGCCGAGGCGGCGTTCGGCAACCAGGCGTTCCACCGGGACCGCTACGCGCGTATCCAGGGGTACTAGGGGGCGTCAGAACCCTACGGACCGAGGTTCAGGAAGCCCCTTCGGCGGAGACGTCGGAGGGGTTTTTTCTTGGCCGATAGGCAACGGGAACTCGAGGCAACGGGAACTCGGCGCGACGCCCCTTCCACCGCTTCGCGGTCCCCCTCCCCGTCGTCTTCGCGACAGGGGAGGTCTGCCTGGTCCTTGACACGCCCGACCGACAGGCTCGCAATCAACCATGAGTTTAGGGCGGGCTGGGGCAATCTTCGGGGGCTGAAATGTCGGATGTCTGGGAGCGATCCCTTGCCCTGATCGGCGAGCAGGGCGCGCTGCCGGTTTTCGCCAGGGTCCACCAGGGCGGCAAGGACCTTCCGCTTCATCAGGCCGTGCGGGCGCTCGAACCCATCCTGTTCACAGCCGGCGTCGCCGAATTCATCTTTTGCTACAGCGAGTTCAAGCTGAACGGCGCCGCCGGCCCGACCTATTCGCCAGACGTCCTTCGGCAGTTCGAAGCCGACATCCTCCATGAGTTGCGCGGTCGCGAGCTGAGCTTCCTGGACTTCAGCGCGGACGAGCGGGCCAAGTACAGCTACCTGTTCGACCGCTATCTGCGCTTGCGGAGAAACGGCGCCTATCTCGCGTCGGACAGCGAAACCCTCCGCGTCACCGTGGTCGAGTTCTTCCGTGAAAACCCGTGGGTCTTCAAGCTCATCGCGGGGGGTTCGGCGGCGGCGATGATCTGGCTTTCGGTGGTTTTCGGCGGGGTCGACATCGCCCAGCAGGCGGACTCCCCGCAGTGTCGAGCCGAGGCGGCCGCGCTGCTTGAGACGCGATCGGCGATGATCATGCGCCAGGCCAAGCTTGAGGGTCGTATGACCGACGCCGACCGGGAGGCCCTCAAGGATATCTCGAATTCCTACAACGTGGCGGTCGCCGCATGCCAGCCGAGGTTGCCGCAGGTGAAGATGACTGTGAGCGCAAGAGGCGTGGAGATCGACTTCGGACCCGCTGAGGATGCGGGCAAGAAGGACGGCTGAGATCACTGTCGCTTTGTTCGCTTTTTGTTCTGATTTCCGCTATCCTCCCACCATGCCGTCCCAACCCGCCCGCACGTGGCCCATCCCGCCCATGGATCACGAGCCCGGCTATAAGCCGTCGGCCTTCAGCTGGGCGATGGGGCGCCTGATCCTGCAGCGGATGGGCGAGCGGGAGACGATGCGCCAGATCACCGCCGACCCGGCCATGCCGTCCTACGCCACGGTGTTCCGCTGGGTGCAGGTGCATGAGGACTTCGGGGCGCAGTACCGGGCGGTGCGGCTGGTGATCGCGCAGGTGGCGCGGCAGGAGGGCGACGCGCGGCGGGCGGCGCGGGCCGGGATCAAGGCCGCGCAGGCGGCGGCGCGGGCCGAGGCGAAGGGCAAGGCGCCGCGGCATTGGAAATCCGGGCCGAAGAGCAGCTTCACGCCCGAGCGGGCGGCGGCGGTGCTGGAGGCGATCCGCGAGGGCGCCTCGCTGAGCGCGGTCGTGGCGACGCCGGGGATGCCGTCGTTCAAGGTGTTCTACACCTGGGTGCGCACGCGGCCGGAGTTCCGCGAGGCCTATATGGACGCCTGTTCGGAGCGCGCCTTCATGCTGCGGCTGGAGATCGAGGATCGGGCGCTGAACGCCAACCCCTTCACGCTCGCCCGCGCCAAGCGCGAGGTGGCGGCGCTGGAGGGGCGGATCGGGCGGCTGCGGCCGAAGGTCTATCGGGTGCGGGAGCTGGACTGGTGAAGGGCGCCTAGGTTGGCCCGGCGCCAACGCTCAGATGTTCGTGGGCGACCACCCAGCCCGCCGCGTCCTTGCGGAAGACGCGAGTGGCGCGGCCGCCGCCGCTGACCTTTTCGCCCCGCGCCACGCCGGACCAGGCGAAGCTGTAGATCACGGCCGCGACGGTGTCGGATTGGGCGATCCAGGCGGCGTCCGTCGTTGCGTATTCATAGTCCTCCACCACCTTCCAGCTCGCGGACATCACGGCGGAAAAGGCGTCCTTTCCCGTGATGGTGGTTCCGTTGCTGTAGAAGAGCACGGCGTCGTCCGCGAGCAGGGCCAGGGCGGCCTCCATGTCCCGGCGGACCAGAGCGGCGGTGAAGTCTGCGGCGCAGGCTTGCGGCGAACTGGCGGGCATCGGGATGGCTTCCTTGGAGGCCCGTCGGGGCAGGCTTTCCCTCAAACCTCATGGCCAGACTGGAGCTCTGGCGCCGGGCTTCGTCAAGGACGCGCCCCTGGCGCGCTGCGGCGCGGCCGGCGGCAGGCTGGTCCTTGACCAGGACCGGAAGCGTAACGCCGGTCTTGATCGCGCCGGCCGCAAGCGTAGCAATAGCGGCATGCACCTTCGCCCGCTGCCCATCGGCTTGATCCTGTTCGGCCTGCTGGTCCTCGGCGGGACGCTGGACGGGGTGCGCCGCCAGTTCATGCAGGAGCCGCTGTGGGTGACGCAGAACTGGCGCAGCGTGCTGAAGGGGATGATCGGCTGGCTCGCGGTCGGCGGGCTGGCCCTGATCGCCGGAGTCGTGGTGCTGCTGCTGTGAGCGGCCTGGGCCGCTAGGGCGATGACTCAATCACTTTCCAACCGTCATGGCCGGGCTTGTCCCGGCCATGACGTCACATAACAAAATCAGATCATTGGTTGAGTAACCAACCTGGGGGCCGGCCAATCGGCCGCCGGGGCGATCCGCCCGACATGGTTTCCGAATTCGGTTCACGTCCGTTCAGGCGCCGTTCAAGCGGCTGGGGCGAGGGTGGCGGCGCTGTTCAGTGCTGGAGGAGCGTACGCCATGCGGAAACCTGCGGAGCCGGTTGGTCCTTCCGCCTGGGCGGTGGCGCTGTTGTGGGCGGCGAGCGCCTTCACCGTGGCCGCGGCGATCCTGCTGTCGGGCGATTTCTCACCGTTCTGGTGAGGTCTGGGCGCCCTCGGGCGATGACCCAATCACCGTCCAACCGTCATGGCCGGGCTTGTCCCGGCCATGACGTAACATAATAGAATCAAGTTCTTGGTAGAGTATTCGCCCCAGGGCAGCCGGTCGCAGATGAAGCTGGCCGCGCCGCTGGCGACCAGCCGGGGCCCTCGTCCTTGACCAAGCCCGAAGCCAGAGCACACGCTCCAACATGAGATTCAAGGCTGGAGGTGCTTTCGTGCGGAAACCCGGAAGGCGGCTGGCGACGCTGGCGGCGGCGGCGGTGGCCATTCTTCCTTTCGCGGCCCACGCCCAGTTGCCCGCGCCGCCCTCCGCCGAGGCGCTGGCGGTCCGCGCGGCCTGGTGGGACGGCTACCTGGCGAACGGGCGGCTGGTCGCCCTGCCCGACGGGCGCAGGATGCACCTCTATTGCGAGGGGTCCGGCGGGCCGGTGGTGGTGCTGGACGCCGGGCTCGGCGACGGGGCCTGGAGCTTCGCCGGCGTGCAGGATGCGATCGCCAGGACCAGCCGGGTCTGTTCCTACGATCGGGCGGGGTACGGGACGAGCTCGCCCGGGCCCATGCCGCGGGATTCCAAGGCGCTGGCGGACGACCTGTTCGCCATGCTGAAGGCCTCGGGCGAGGCCGGCCCCTATGTGGTGGTGGGCCACTCGATCGCCAGCCTGGACGTGCGTGAGTTCGCGCTGACCCACCCGAAGGACGTGGCGGGGCTGGTGCTGATCGACCCCTCCTACGAGGGCCAGATGGAGCGGATGGCGGCGGTGGCCCCGACGGTCGCCGCCGCGCAGGCCAACGCCACCGCGCCCTACAAGATGTGCGCGGCGACGCCCCGCACCGAGGCGGCGGACAGGCTGTGCGGCCTGATCCCGACCTCGGGCCTGCCGCCGGCGGCCCAGGCCTGGATGAAGGCGCAGGCGCGCGGACCGGCCTATTTCCAGGCCATGCTGGGCGAGCTGGACGCGTTCCAGGGCGCTGACGCGGCGGACACCCGCGAGCTCACGGGCGCACGCGAGGCGCTGGCGGCGAAGGCGAAAGGCCGCCCGCCGCTGGGCGACACCCCGCTGGTGGTGCTGACGGCCACATCCCACCCCGCGCCGGGGATGACCGCCGAGGAGGGCGTGGCCATGGAGAGGCTTTGGAACGCGATGCACGACCAGATCGCCGCCCTGTCGGCGCGCGGGTCGAACCGGATCGTGCCGGGGGCCACCCACTACATCCACGACGTCCGGCCCCAGCTGGTGGTCGACGCGGTGGCGGAGGTGGTCGCGGCCGCACGGAAGGGCCGCTGAAGGGCGACCCCGCCTGCGCGCGCGGCGAAGGCGGGGCGCCGAGCTTACTTCTTCTTCGCGTCGGCCTTGGCGTCGGCCTTCGCGCCGGCGTCGGCGGTGGCGTCGGCCTTCTTGGCGGCCTTCTTCTTGTGCTTCATCGTCTTGTGCTTTTCGGGCGGATTGGGGATCGGCTGCATGGTGCCGGCCTGGGCCAGCGCCTCGCCCGTCATGAACGCCATGGCGACCAGCGCCAGGCCGAGGGTCCTGAGTTTCATCTGATGTAGCCCCTGTTGTTCGCTTCCCACGCGCGACCGCGCCCAGTCACCGGACGCCGACTCACGCATGCGGACGGTAATCCAGACCGCGGCAGCTGTGGAGATGGGCGCAACCATGGCTATAGTCGCCGCCATGACCGGACCCCTCGCGCTCTGCGCCGCGCTCACCCTCCTCGCCGCCGCCGCGCCCGCCGTGGCGCAGACCCCGGGAAAGGCGGGCGGAGGAAAGACCGTCACCCTGCCGGGCCTGAGCTACCAGGTGCTGGGCTCGGGGCCGGCGGGCGGCGCGCATCCCAAGCGCAGCGACACCGTGCAGATGCGCTATGTGGGCAAGCTGACGGACGGCGAGGTGTTCTCGACCTCGCCCGACGAGGGCAAGGGGCTGTCGACCTTCCCGGTGGGCCAGCTGATCCCGGGCATGAACGCGGCCCTGCAGCTGATGCGCCCGGGCGACCACTGGGTGATCACCATGCCGCCCTATCTGGCCTATGGCCCGGGCCGGCCGCTGAACACGCCCCCGCCGTCGGCCGCGGCGGCGGGCCAGACGGTGCAGCACCGCGGCATCCCGCCCAACGCCACCCTGGTCTTCGAGGTCTGGCTGGAGGCGATCGCCCCGCCCAAGGCGCCCTGAGCCCGGGGTTCGCCGCATAACGCGGCGCCGCTGAACCCTTGCGCAGCGCGCGCGGACGTGGCCCTTTTGCGTCAGACTGCCACCGACGCGAGTCATCCGAACCTGCGCGTCCACAGGTAAGAGGCAGGCGGGGCGGCGTGGACGGGACATCGATGGAACCACCCGAGATCGACCGCGAGCGGCCTCCCCCGCCCAGGTCGAACCGCGTGTTCGGCCTCTTGGCGGCCGTGGGCTTCTCCATCGCCATGTGGGCGTTCATCGCACTCGCGGTGCTGGGCCTGATCCTGAAGGTCGCCGCGCGCCACCATTGAGCGCCGCGCGGCCGGTTCAACCGGCCGGTGAAACCCCTCTCACGCGAAACTGGCACGCCGTTTGAAGCCGCGCTTCCTGTCGAGCCGTAACAGAACAGTGGCTCATAAGCGCCGGAGACAGACGATGGCATATGCCGCAGTTGTCGCGCGTACCAGCCCTCAGGGGATGGAGTATCTCGTCGAGTCCGCCAAGGGGCGGGACGAGTGGAATATGAGTTCGCAGACCGCCGCCAAGTTCGAGAACCTGCGTGAAGCCACGCGGGCCGCGCTTCGGCTGCCGTCGGGCCTCAAGGCGTTCGCCATGCCGGCGGAGGCCTGACGACGCCGAAAGCGGTGACGCTCGGTTGCCGCCCTAGGGTCCGATAGGCCAGGATCGCCCCGCACCAATTCCGGGGAGAACGATCCATGGCTACGCTAGGGGCCGAGCCCATCCTGGAGCCCGATCTGCCGATCGTGGATCCGCATCACCATCTGTGGGACCGGCGCAGCTACGCCACCCCGCAGGCGCCCGTGCATCCCTTCCTGACCGCCATCGAGGACGCCCAGCGCTACCTGCTGGACGAGCTGATGGCCGATACGCGCGGCGGCGGCCACAACGTCGTCGCCACGGTGTTCGTGGAGTGTCGCGCCTTCTACAAGGCCGGCGGGCCGGAGGCCTACCAGGGGATCGGCGAGACCGAGTTCGTGAACGGCGTGGCGGCCATGGGCGCCAGCGGCCTGTATGGCGACTGGCGGCCCTGCGCGGGAATCGTCTCTCGCGCGGACCTGATGCTGGGCGATGGCGTGAAGCCGGTGCTGGAGGCCCATGTGGCGGCCGGCGGCGGACGCTTCCGCGGCATCCGCAACTCCGCCTCCTACGACGCCGACCCGGACGTGCTGGGGCCGCTGAACCGGCTGGGGCCGGGGCTCTACCTGTCCGACGACTTCCGCAAGGGCTTCGCGCACCTGGCGCCGCTCGGCCTCAGCTTCGACGCCTGGCTGCTGGAGCCGCAGCTTCCGGAGCTGATCGACCTGGCGCGCGCCTTCCCGGATCAGACCATCGTGCTGGACCACGTCGGCACGCCGCTGGGCTCCGGCGTCTACGCGGGCAGGCTGCCGGAGCGGTTCGGGATCTGGCGCGACAACATCCGCGAGCTCGCCAAGTCTGCGAAGGTGAACGTCAAGCTGGGCGGCCTGGCCATGTGCTTCTGCAACTTCCCCTCGTTCCTGGCTAAGCCGCGGGCGCCGTCGACCCAGCTCGCCGACGAGTGGCGGCCCTATATCGAGACCTGCATCGAGGCGTTCGGGGCCGAGCGCTGCATGTTCGAGTCGAACTTCCCGGTGGACATGGGCACCTGCGACTACGCCACGCTGTGGAACGCCTTCAAGCGCATCGCGGCGGGCGCGAGCGCCGAGGAGAAGACCGCGCTGTTCTCCGGCACGGCCAAGCGGGTCTACGGGCTGCAGCTCTAGGGGCGCCTATTTAGGCTATTGCCTATTTGGGCGGGTCGCCGACTCTGGAGAACGAGAGTCACCGACCGACGCTTGGAGGGCGCTGGTCGCGGAGGGCGGAGCCTACGCGATGACGGCGCTGTTGCTGGTCGATGACCATCCGCTGTTCCGCGACGGCTTCGCGGCGATGCTGCGCACGCATCGCCCAGCGTGGACGTTGAACATGGCCAACACCGGCGCCGAGGCGCTGGAGGCCCTAGCCGGGCGGCCGGCGCCCGACCTGGCGATCATCGACATCCTGTTGCCCGACACCGACGGCTTCGCCGCCGCCCGCGCCATCGGCGAGCTCGCGCCGCTGGTGAGCCGGGTGATAATCTCCGGGCGCGAGGACGGGGCGGCGCGGCTGCGGAGCCGCGACTGCGGCGCCAGCGGCTTCATCTCCAAGGGCTGGGCGCCGGAGCGCATCCTGGAGATGCTGGAGACGGTGCTGGCCGGCGGCGTCGCCTTCGACACGCCGCAGACCGCCCACGCGGGCGAGGCGATGACCGTTCGACAGCTCGAGGTGCTGAGCCTGCTGGCCGACGGCCATTCCAACAAGGTCATCGAGCGGCGGATGAACATCGCGCCGCGCACCGTGCGCGCCCACCTGACCGAGATCTTCCGCCTGCTGGAGGTCGACGGACGGATGCAGGCGATCCTGAAGGCGCGGCAGCTCGGGCTGATCGGATGAGCACGGCCGAGCGGGTGGCGCTGGCGCCGCTGGCGGCCAACGGCGGGGGCCTGGTCATCGAGCCGGTGCGCGCCGAGTGCATCCGCACCCTGTTCCAGCAGATCCGCAACAGCTTCGCCGCCGCCGGCGTGGTGACCGTCTACATGTGCGCCACCCAGGCGCCATTCCATCCGTGGACCGAGATCGCCGCCTGGCTCGCGGTGCAGCTTTCCACCCAGCTGCTGCGCCTGTGGCTGGTGGCGCGCTATCGCCGGATTCCGGCCGACGACGACGGCAGGCGGCTGGAGCGGGCGGCCTCGCTCAACACCCTCTACATGGCGATCGCCGGCTGCGTCTGGGGCTCGACCGCCTTCCTGTTCATGGACCTCGCCCAGCCGATCACCGTGGCGCTCACCCTGTGCGGCCTCTACGGCATTTCCGGCGGCAGCGTGCCGGGCAACGCCTACAACCCCGCCGGCCTCTATGCCTTCGTGGGCGCGATCTTCGGCCTGGTGATGATCCGCTTCCTGCTGGTCGGCCAGTACGCCTACGACGTGCTGGGCGCGGCCTCGGTCGGCTATTCGGCGATCCTGTTCGGGTTCTGCCGCGTGCAGAACCGCGAATTGCAGGAGGGCTTCGCGATCCGCTTCGAGAACCGCCGCCTGCTGGCCGAACTGGCGGTGGAGAAGGCCGAGGCGGAGGCGGCGCGCGGCCGGGCGGAGAAGGCGAACCTGGCCAAGTCGCAGCTCTTGGCCGCCGCCAGCCACGACCTGCGCCAGCCGCTGCATGCGCTGTCGCTGTTCTCCGGCTCGCTGCAGTCGCTGGCGCTGGACGAGGAGGCCAAGGATGTGGCGAGCCGCATCCAGTCGAACGTGGCGGCCATGGAGAAGCTGTTCAACGGCCTGCTGGACATCTCGCGCCTGGAGGCGGGCGTGGTGCAGAGCCACCGCGAGCCGATGAGCTGCCAGGACCTGTTCGACCGGCTGGCCGGCTATTTCGACCCGGTGGCCGAGCAGCAGGGCCTGGACCTGCGCTTCCGCGACACCGACCTGTGGGTCGACGCCGACCCGACACTGACCGAACAGATCTGCGTGAACCTGGTGACCAACGCCCTGCGCTACACCCGGACCGGCGGAATCCTGGTGGCGGCCCGCAGGCTCGGCGGGCGGGTCTCGATCGCGGTGGCGGACACCGGCATCGGTATCGCGCCCGCCGACCAGGCCCGAATCTTCGAGGAGTTCGTCCAGATCGGGAACCCCGAGCGCGACCGGGGCAAGGGCCTGGGCCTGGGCCTTTCCATCGCCCAGCGGCTGGCCGCCATCCTCGACAGCCGCATCGAGATCCGCTCGGCCGAGGGCAAGGGTTCGCGGTTCTCCTTCGACCTGCCGCGCGCCGCGCCGGCCAAGGTCGCCAAGGCCGCGGTCCAGCCGGACCTGATGGCCGGCCTGCGCCTGCTGCTGATCGACGACGACGCCATGGTCCGCGAGGGCGCGGAGCGGTTGCTGCGCCAGTGGGGCGTGGACGTCGCCCTGGCGGCGGACCTGGCCGAAGCGGAGGCGTTGATCGGCCAGACGGTTGAAGCGACGGGCGCGCGGTTCGACGTCTGCATCGCCGACTTCCGCCTGCCCGGCGCGGTCGACGGCCTGGGCGTGATCGCCCGGCTCTCGGCCCGGCCGGACGCGCCCGCCGCCTTCTGCCTGGTCACCGGCGACATGGGCGCAGAGGTGCTGGCCGCCGCCGACGCCGCCCAGGTCCCGATCATCCACAAGCCCCTGCACCCGGCGCGCCTGCGCGCGCTCCTGAACCACCTGGCGTCCGGCGCGCGGCAGGCGGTGGCGTGAGCCATTTCGCGTAACATTGAAATCTTTCCCATCCGGCGTAGCCTCAGCCCCTGACCGAAGAGGACAGAGGCGGAATGGAACAGCCGGCCTCCCTGGCGGACGAACTCGTCTCGCCGACCCTTCAACTCCTGCAGGCGCTGCGCGCCGCCTGCGGCGGTGACCTGGAACTGAACATCATCCTGCTGGCGATCGCCGAGCGAACCATCGCCCATCCCGGCTTCCGCGACATGAGCATGGACGAGCGGATGCAGCCGCATGAGCAGCCATTCCCGACCCGTGGCGTCAACATCCGCTCAATCGCCGACTCCACCGGGATTCCGCGCGAGACGGTGCGCCGCAAGGTGGCCAACCTGGAACGCCGCGGGTGGATCACCCGCACCCCGGACAGCCTCCACCTGACGCCCACGGCCTATCGGGCCCTGACGCCAGCGCGGGAGGAACTGATGAGCCTTGCGCTCAAGTTCCATGACCTCGTGGCGCAGCGGACGAAGTGAGCGCCCGGGCGCAATGCGTGGGGCGCGGTGCGCGAGCGCGACGCCTAGTCCTTCACCACGACATCGACCTCGCCGCCGCCGGCCCGGATCGCCCTGGCCATGCCCTCGGCCAGATCGAGCGCGTTCGCCTTGCCGTGGAAGGGGCCAAAGGGGCGACCGGGACCCTGGACGACCCATCCGGAAAGCGTCCGTTCCACGACAAATCGAATCTTCGGCTGGGCGTCCGTCATCGCTGAGATCGCTGTCGGCGCGGCTCAGCGAGACCAGGAGGCGAGCGCGAGGCGGACGAGCGCCGCGGTGGATGCGGCCCCCATCTTCGCCATCAGGCTGGAGCGGTGGAACTCCACCGTGCGCGCGCTGATCCCCAGGGCCTGGGCGATCTGGCGATTGGTCTCGCCGTCGACGATGGCTTTCAGGACCTCCCGCTCCCGGAGCGTCAACCGATGGATCGGGTTGTCGGCGGCCGGACGCGATCTCGCGCGCAGCACCCCTTCCGCCAGAACCAGCAGGGCTTCGGGGACCACGGGCTCGCGCAGAACTTCCCGGGCGCCTTCCTTCATCGCCTCGACCGCGAGGGCGACGTCGCTCTCCGCTTCGGCCGCGATCAGAATGACTTCGAAGGCCAACCCATCGTGACGGAGACGGCGCAACAGATCGACGCCGCGCCGGTCGCCCAGGGCCTGCTCCACCACGACGCACCCGTAAGGCAGGCCTGAAGCGTCCCGCAGGAAGGCCTCCGGATCCTCGTATGACTGGATGGAGACCCAGTGCTCACGGCCCCAGAGCATCAAGGAATCCACGAAGCCCTTCGCGCATCCGATCGTAAAGATCGCCGTCTTTTCGCGAGAATTCGTGCTCGGGACGATGTTCGAATACGCCATGATACCTTCAGGGCCACAAACAGCTAAGCTTCTGGAATCCAAGCCATTCTTCGAGTAGCACCGCGGCCTGACAAGCCTCTGGGCGCCCAATTTGGGCCACCCCGCCGCGGGCGTCGGAACAGGCCGCGGCCGCCCCATCGGATGAGACCTTCGCCGGGCGCGGCGCCGTTGGACGCAAAGTCGAGGACACCTTGGCCCTGGGCTGACATGTTGGCGCATGACCCGACCTGTCGCCCTTCCGATCGCAGCTTTCCTCGTCGTCTCAGCCATCGCCTCGCCCTTGCTGGCGAAGGCGCAGGACCTGACCGGCCTCGACCCGAACATCCTGCGGCTGACGGTCTTCTCAACCGCCGTGGGCGTCGTCGTCGTGTGGGCGATCTGGCGCAAGGGCCTGCCCCACCCGGCGGTGACCACATCGCGGTTCGACAAGGCCCTGGCCCTGGCGGTGGCCGCCGGCCTGGCGGGCGTGGCGATCGCCTTGGCGTTGGCGAAGATCGAACACGCGCCCTGGGGCCCGCCGAACGCGAGCGCGCTGGGCGCGCCGCTGGGCGTGGTCCTGGCCGTGCAGGTGCTCGGCGCCGCGGCCGAAGAGGTGGGCTGGCGGGGCCTGGTGCAGCCGTTGCTGGAGACCCGGCTCGCCGCCTGGATCTCGGCCCTGGTGACCGGCGCCCTGTTCGGCCTCGGCCATTTCTATCTGGCGTTCGCCGTGCCGCCGGCCGCCTTCGCGCTGTTCCTGGTGTCGGCGCTCGGCATGTCGATGATCCTGGCGCTGGCGACGGTCGGCCGGTCCCTGGGCGCGAGGATCGCCATCGCGACCCTGCTGCATTTCCTGCTCAACATGGCGACCTTGTTCCTGTTCTCGGACGGTGACGGCAGCGTGCGCTATTTCGCAGGCCTGGCCCTGGCGTTCGGCCTTTCCGGGGCCTTCGCCGCGATCGTCCTGGCCAGGGATCGGCGCGCGCCGTCCGGGTCGGCGGCCTTGCAAGGCGCCGACGTCGCGAGCTGACCATTGCGGAGGGGGTTTTCCATGCGTGCGATCCTGGCCGGACTGGCCGCCACCCTGATCCTGGCCGGCGGCGCCATGGCCGCCGCCGCGCCGATCCCGAAGGCGGTCTTCACCGACCCGCCGGCCGATGCGGCCCATCCGCCGCGCATGGAGGTGCTGCACATCCCGAGCGGCGGGGTGGAGATCAACGGCGTGGCCTATCTGGCCGCGGGCGCAGGCGTCCATCCGACCCTGGTCCTGCTGCACGGCCTGCCGGGCAACGAGAAGAACCTCGACCTGGCCCAGGCGGTGCGCCGGGCGGGCTGGAACGCGATCACCTTCAACTACCGCGGCTCCTGGGGCAGCCCCGGGACCTTCTCGTTCGAAGGCAATCTGGCCGACGCCAAGGCGGTGCTGGCCTATCTGCGCGACGCGGCGCACGCCAAGGCCCTGGGCGTCGACACCGGCCGGCTGGTGGTCGCCGGCCATTCCATGGGCGGCTGGGTGACGGCGCTCACCGCGGCGCAGGACCATGGCCTCGCCGGGGCGATCCTGATCTCGGCCGCCGACATGGGCGGGCGCGGCGCGAGCGCAGCCGCCAAGCCGGCGATCGCCAAGACCATGGCGACCGACATGGAGACCCTGGCCGGAACCTCCCCGGAGAAGATGGCCGACGAAGTCATCGCCATGTCGCCCCGGCTATCATTCACCGCCGAGGTGGCCAGGGGGCTGTCCGGCAAGCCGCTGCTGATCGTCACCTCCGACGATGGGCTGGCGCCCACGAACGAGAAGCTGGCGGCGGCGGTGAAGGCCGACGGCGGGCGGGTCGAGATGCAGCACATCGCCACCGACCACAGCTACAGCGGCAAGCGCATCGCGCTGGAAGCGGCGGTGATCCGCTGGCTGCAGGCCTTGAAGTAGGGGTCAGGCCCCGACGGCGCGGCCGTCGGCGGCCGGCTCGAACTCCGGCAGGGTCTCGCTGGTCTCGGCCTCGCGGCGGCGGAAGGGGCGCACGTCGCCCTGGGCGACCTGGCGGAAGCGGGCGATGTAGACCGGCCCGGCGGCGGCCAGCACGCCGGCCATGTCGGCGAACATCCGTGGGGCCGAAAGCTCCTGGCCCAGGAAGCAGGGGGCGACGCCGACGCCCAGCACCAGCCACATGGCCACCATCACCACGTCGCCGCGGCGCACGAAGGGCAGCAGGCCATAGGCCCCGGCGGTGACGCCGTAGAAGATCACCGCGTCCGTCGTCATGCCGTGCGGCAGGATGGACGGCCGCAGCGAAAGCGGCAGCACCAGCGCCACGGCGCAGACCAGCACGACGAGCGCGCAGACCAGACGCACAAGACTGTGGCGAAGATTCAGAATCACCAGAGCTTTCCCCAAGATTCGCGACGTCATTCCTCTAAGCGGCCGGCTCTCAATTCAGGGTGAATTTTCGTGGTTAGCGAGACCTGAACCGGCGCCGCCTCCAGGTTGTGGGGCTTTGCGATCCCGAGCCTTCGGCGTTAGGACATCGGGCATGGCCGAGGCGTCCGACATCGCCGTCTATCAGAAGCTCACTGAAATGGCGGACGAGCTGGACGAGATCGCCGTGCGCGGCGCCTCGCTGGTGGGCAATGCGGCGGTAACCACCGCCTCGCGCAACCTGCGCGGCATGGCCACGGCCGTCTATCGCCACATCATGGCCGACCGCGACAAGCTGGACAGCTAGCGCTTAAACCTCATTCTAGGCCCTCTCCCGCGGGAGAAGAGGATCCGGAGGGGACCCCATGAAGCTGCTATTCGCCGCCGCGCTCGCGCTCTGCGCCACCGCAACCGTGGCCTCGGCCGCACCGCCGGCCGACCTGAAGCCCACCGGCGTGGACGGGCCGGGCGTCTATGTCACCGACCTGGAGGCGCAGAGGGCCTGGTACATGGACAAGCTCGGCATGAGCGTCCGCGACACCATGAAACGCGGCGACAAGCCGTTCGAATACATCATGACTTTCGGCGGCGGATCGGACCGGGCGATCATGGCGCTGGCCCAGAGCGCCCAGCGGCCGGCGGGGCCGAACGCCTTCTCGCGGGTGATCCTGGCGGTTCCCAACGCCAAGGGCCTGGCCGACTGGCTGAAGACCCAAGGGGTGCAAAGCCGCGAGGTGATCCCCAACGTCGCCTATTTCATCCGAGACCCGGAAGGCAATCCGGTGGAGCTCTACACCGCGCCGAAGAAATAGGGTCATGACCTGGGGTCCGAGCCAGATCGTCCCCATGGCCCTGGTGGGCGGGCTGGGGGTCGTGGAGGCCTACGCCAGCCGCCTGCGCCGCGACGACGCCCGGTCCGGCGACCGCGGCAGCCTGCTGGCGATCATCCTGTTCATCGGCGGCGGCTATGGCCTGGCCTTCGGCCTGTGGACGCAGAACAAGGCCCCGCCGCCGCACCTCGGGACCTGGGCGCTCTGGGTCGGGGCGGCGGTTTCGCTGAGCGGGATGGCGCTGCGGCTCTGGAGCGTGATGACCCTGGGCCAATACTTCACCTACACGGTCAAGGTGAGCCCGGACCAGAAGGTGGTGGAGGCCGGCCCCTATCGCCTGCTGCGCCACCCGTCCTACGCCGGCGGCCTGCTGGTCGCGGTGGGGATCGGGATTTCGCTGCGCTACGCCTGGGCGCCGGCCATCCTGGGCCTGACCAACCTGGTCGGCTACCTGATCCGCATCGTGATCGAGGAGAAGGCCCTGGCCGAGGGCATCGGCGAGCCCTATCGCGCCTATATGCGGCGCACCCGGCGGCTCATCCCGTTCGTCTGGTAGGCGCCCCGGCGATGACCCCGTACCGCAACGACGCCCAGAACCCGTTCTTCCGCGAGCGCCTCTGGCCGCCGATGCCGCAGACGCCGATGGCGGTCCCGAGCCGCGGCCGCACGGCGGAGGCGACGGCGCAAGACGGGCTGGTGTTCTTCGATTCCCAGACCGACTGGGACGCCGCGCCGGCCCCGGCGGGCGCCCAGCGGCGACGCTCCAGGCTGCGCCTGATGCCGCTGCTGGCGGCCGGCGCGGTCGGGATTTGCGGCCTGGCGACCCTGGCCGCGGTGGTCTGGCGACCCTGACGGAAAGCTGAACAGCGCGGTCCGGACGGGGTTCAGCGGCCTTGCGTCACAGTCCCTCCATCGAACTCAGCCTCCCCCCTGAGCTGAGACAGGAGAGACCGCGATGAAACACCTGCTCTACGCCGCCGTGGCCCTGGCTGCCGTGGCCGCCCCGATCGCAGCTTCGGCTCAGACCGAGCGCCAGGACGACCGGCGCGAACTGAACGAAGACCGCCGCGACCAGCATCAGGACCACCGGGCCGCCGAGCGCGACGGCGTGGTCACCCGCGGCGAACAGCAACGGCTGAACCGCGACCATCGCGAGGTGGTCCAGGATCGCCGCGACCTGCACTTCGACCGCGCCCGCGCCCAGAGCTGGGCCGGCCGCGCCGAGTGGCGTGATTATCACGGCGCGCGGCCGGGGTTCTGGTACGCGCCGGGCTTCGGCTATCGCCCGATCAGCCATTTCGGCTGGCGGCGCGGCGTCTATGTGCCGGTGGCCTACCGCGGCTTCTATGTGCAGGACTGGGGCTTCTATGGCCTGCGTCCGCCGCCGCCCGGCTATCGCTGGATCTACGCCGACGGCAATTTCGTGCTGATGGCCGCGGCCACCGGCCTGATCGCCGACATCGTGCTGAACGCCTACTAGGCCCTGCGTCGCCCTCTCCCTGCAGGGAGAGGGCTTACGCCGCTGCCGCGTCGCGCTAAGCTGCCCCAAACGACATCAGGGGGATGCGATGCGCCGGCTGCCACTTCTGCTCACGGGCCTGGTCCTGGCCGCGGCCCTGCCCGCCCTGGCGCAATCGCCAGCGGCAAAGGCGCCGGCCAAGCCCGCTCCGGCGGCCGCCAAGCCCGGCGCGTCCGCCGCGACCGTCACCACCATCTCGGCGCCCAGCGGCGCGGTGCTGCTTTCGGTGAAGGACGTGATGCGCCACATCGTCAATCCGGCCGCCGAAGCCTATTGGGCGCGAAGCGGCGAGATCGACGACGCCTCCGGCGCCCACGACCGCACGCCCACGGCGGCGGACGAGGCCAACTGGAAGGTCTCGCTGGACAGCGCCGCCCAGCTGGTGGAGGCGGGCAACCTGCTGCGCATGGACGGCCGCGCCCGCGATCCGAACGGCCCCTGGAACAAGTATGCAGTGGCCCTGACCAACGCCGGGCTGTCCGCCATGACCGCGGTCAACTCCAAGGACGTCACCAAGACCTTCGACGCCGGCAGCGCCATGTACGACGCCTGCTTCAACTGCCACGGCAAATATATCCAGCGACCGAAGGACAGCCTCTACAAGCACAATATCGACAAGGATTTCGAGGCCGCCGGCAAGCCGTCGCACTGAGCGGCTCCAGGCAGCCCGCCCGTCGCCATGCTCTACCTCATCCTAAAGGCGGCGATCTCGGGCGTGATCATCGCCATCGTCTCGGAGACCGCCAAGCGCTGGCCGGGGCTGGGCGCGCTGATCGCATCCCTGCCCCTGGTGTCGATCCTGGGCATGATCTGGCTGTGGCGCGACACCCATGACCCCGTGCGCATGGAGCAGCACGTGGGCGCGACCTTCTGGTTCGTGCTGCCGTCGCTGCCGATGTTCCTGCTGGTCCCGGCGCTGATGAAGCGCGGGGCGCCGTTCTGGGCGGCGCTGGCCGCGGGCTGCGCGCTGACGATCGCCCTCTACCTGGGCATGACGGCGGCGGGCCCGCGGTTCGGCCTCAAGCTGTAGCGGCCTATTTCACCGTGAAGCCGAAGTCGCCTTCGGTCTCGTGGCCGTCCTCGGTCTTCATGTGCCAGTGGACCTTGTAGGCGCCGTGGGCCACCGGGCCGGTGAAGTTGACGTTGACCAGGCGCTTGTCCTTCGCGCCCACCGCCAGCGGGCTGGTGGCGACCACGGCGCCGCCCGGGCCGGTGACGTTCACCGACGAGCCGGCGGTCACGATGCTCTCGCTGTAGTGCAGGGCCAGGCCCTTGGGCGCGGCGATGCTCTCGCCGGCCTTGGGCGAACTCATGATCAGGCGCGCGTGGGCGCTGGCGGCGCCGGCGGCGGCGAGGGCCGCGGCGCTCGCCAGGACGAGGATGGTGTTGCGCATCGAGAATCTCCTTCCGGGTCAGTGTAGCAGGCGCCTTCGAAACTGGGCGAAGTCATGGCCGCGGAAGAAGGCGGCGGCGCCCCTCCCCGGCCGCCTACACCGCCCGGAAGACCGTCAGGTCACTTCTTGGTGGGGTCGTCCGGTTGCGGGACTTTCGCGGGCTCTGGCGCGGGTCCGTGGATGGCCACGTACTGCTTCTGCTTGGCGGCGATATCGGCCGGCCAATTCGGCAGGGTCCCCTGGGGACGTCCGCCCGCCTTGATGAGCGGATTGATCAGGTACTTGGTGTGACATGCCGTGCAGATCAGATAGAGCTTCGCACCCTCATCGTAGATGGCTTGCTTGTCGCGCTTGTCCACCGCGGCCTTCACCAGGATCGCTTGTGCGGTGAGCTGCTGGGCGAACTTGTCGAAGTCGGCCTCGGGCTCGCGCGGACGGCCCGGCAGCTGCAGCATGTTGCCGGCCTCGATCAGCACCGCAGCCTGGGAGCGCATCGCCGCCCAGCCGGCCTCGGTGGTCGGCGTGTTGTCCTTGACGCCCGCGGCCGTTTCATCCGTGCCGGAAGCGGCCCAAAGGGCGTCTGAGTTCGGGTCCACGACGTTCGCCATGAACGCCTTGAGGTCCAGGGCGTCGGTATTGTACTTCGCCGGCGAAGGCGGCGCCTTGGGCTGGCAGGCCAAGAGCAGCGACAGCGGCGCGGCCACGCAGACGGCGGCGATGAGAATGCGCTTCAAGATCGTTTCCCCCAAAAATTCGGGCCTGGGATTCAGTCAGCCTACCCATACTTTGCCATTTGGTCGTCTGTCCGGTTAAATACGGTCTCCGGGGGGTTACAGAAGGTTACAGAAAGCTTTGGCGGACGGGGCCAGGACCGAGACGGGCGACCAGATCGCCGAGCTGGCCGCGGGCGTGCGCGCGCGCCAGGCGCTCGGCCGTTCGGACGGCCTGAACCGGCTGTTCGACTATCTGGTGGACTGCGCGGCGGCGGGGATGCGCCCCAAGGAGTTCGAGGTCGCCGCAGCGGTGTTCGGGCGTTCCTCGGCCTTCGACGGGGCGCAGGACGCCTCGGTGCGGGTGGCCGTGCATCGCCTGCGCAGGAAGCTGGACGACTTCTACGCCGGCCCCGGCCGCGACGAGCCGATGCGGCTCTGCATCCCCAAGGGCGAGTACCGCATGATCGCCGAAAGCCGGGCCGACGCGCCGGCCGATGGCGCGCCCACCGCGGCGGCCCTGCCGCGCCGCTGGCGGGCCTGGGCGCTGGGCGCGGCCGTGGCGCTGGTCGTGGCGAACCTGGCGGTCTGGGCGGTCTTCTGGACCATGCACGACCCCGACCGGCCGGTGGCCCGCGCCCAGGCGAGCGCGCCGTGGAGCGGCCTGTTGAAGGACGGCGCGCCGACGCTGCTGGTGCTGGGCGACTACTACATCTTCGGCGAGATCGACGAGCAGGCCGGGGTCGACCGGCTGATCCGCCAGTACTCGATCAACTCCGCCTCCGACCTCGACGACTGGCTGATGGACAACCCCAGGGCCATGGGCCGCTATCGCGACCTGGACCTCTATTACCTGCCGGTGGGGGCGGCCTTCGCGCTGCGCAACATCGTGCCGATCCTGAGCCACGGCGCGGCGCGCGGCGAGACCGTGCGCGTGATGATGGCCTCGGACCTCACGCCCGAAATGCTGAAGCGCAACAACATCGTCTACCTGGGCTACGTCAGCGGCCTTGGCGTGCTGCGCAACCCGGTCTTCGCGGGCTCGCGGTTCAGCGTCGGCGACACCTATGACGAGCTGGTCGACAACGTCAGCCGCCACACCTACCGCAGCCAGGAGGGCGGACCGGCCCAGGGCGACGCGACGCGGCGCGACTACGGCTATGTGGCGGCGTTCCGCGGGCCGTCGGGCAACCGCATCGTGATCATCGCCGGCGACCGTGACATGGGCCTGCAGCAGGCGGCCGAGGCCATGGCCAGCCCCGACGCGCTGAAGGCGCTCGGCAAGAGCGCCGCCCCCGGGGACAACTTCGAGGCGCTCTACGAGGTCCAGGGCCTGGGCCGCGCGAGCCTGGGCGGGCGGCTGGTGGTCGCCAGCCCCCGCACCAAGACCGACCCCTGGACGGCCCAGCCGAACCTCAGCTTCCCGGTGGGATAGGCGGTTGGCGGGCGCCCTGAACCGTCGAAGCCTCCTCGCCGCCGGCGGCGCGGCCCTGGCCACGCCCGCCGCCGCGCAGGCCGGGCGCTCGCGGCTGATCCTGCTGGGCACCGGCGGCGGGCCCACGCCCAAGCCCAACCGCTCCGCGCCGGCCCAGGCGATCGTTGTCGACGGGGCGGTCTATGTGATCGACTGCGGAAACGGGGTGGCGCGGCAGATGGTGCTGGCCGGGCTGTCGCTGAAGGCGATCCGCTCGGTGTTCATCACCCACCAGCATTCGGACCACAACGCCGACTACGGCAACCTGCTGCTGCTGGCCTGGGCGGCGAACCTGGCGACCAAGGTCGACACCTACGGCCCGCCGCCGCTGGCCGAGATGACCCGGCTGTTCCTGCAGATGGACGCCTATGACATCAAGACCCGGATCGCCGACGAGGGCCGGCCGGACCTTTCCAAGCTGATCGACGTCCACGAGGTGACGCGGGCCGGCCCGGTCATGCAGGACAGCCGGGTCAGGGTGAGTTGCGCGCGCGTGCAGCACCCGCCGGTCGAGCCCGCCTTCGCCTATCGCTTCGACTGCCCGGACCGCTCGATCGTGATCAGCGGCGACACCCGGCCCTCGGAGGACCTGGTCAGGCTGGCCAAGGGCGCCGACGTGCTGGTGCACGAGGTGATGTACGGGCCGGCGGTCGACAAGATCGCCGCCGCCGAGCCCAACGCCAAGACCCTGAAGGCGCACCTGCTTGCCGCCCACACCACGGCCGATGAGGTCGGGCGCATCGCCACCGAAGCCGGCGTGAAGACCCTGGTCCTGTCGCACTTCGTGCCCGGCGGCCTGCCGGCCATCCCCGACGAGACCTGGCTGGCGGCGGTGCGCCCGCACTTCGCCGGGCGGATCGTCGTGGGCCGCGACCTGCTCGCACTCTAGCCAGCCGGCGATCCGCGTTCGGCCATCTTGACATTCACAGCCACGCTCATATTGTATGAGTGTATGCATACACAGGATCAAATCCTCGCCGCCTTGAGGCTGGGCGAAAAGACCGGGGTCCCGATCTATGTGCAGCTGCGCGAACAGTTCCTGCGGGCGATCGGAGCGGGGCTGCTCTCGCCCGGCGACCAGATGCCGACCATGCGCCAGGTGGCCGTGGCCTTGAAGGTCGACCTGAACACCGTGCGCCGCGCCTATGACGAGCTGGAGCGCCTGGGCGCGCTGACGCTGGTCCGCGGCCGCGGCAGCTTCGTCGCCGAGCCGCCGCCCGCCAAGGCCGGTTACGAGCACGAACGAGACACCGACAACCTGGCGCGCCAGACCCTGGCCGCCGCGCTGGCCCTGGGGGTCGATCCCCAGGCGCTGGCCAAACGGATCGCGGCCCTGGCCGTCGACAAAGGAGATGGAAAATGAGCAACGCCTACAATCCAGGCGTGACCTTCAACCTGTCGGGCTATCGCGCCCGCACGGCGAACGGCCCGGCGACCTTGCTCGCCGTGGTGTTCTTCGCCCTGGGTGCGCTGAGCTTCGAGGAAGGGGCCCGGGAGGGGATTTTCCCGCTCTATGGGCTGGGCGTCCTGCTTGTCCTGCTGGGCCTGCTCACCCCGCTGTCGCTGAAGGTCGCCAACCAGTGGGAACGGGCGGTGGTGCTGCGGCTGGGCAAGCTGCAGTCGATCCAGGGCCCGGGCGTGTTCTTCATCGTGCCGGTGATCGACGAGGTGTCGAGCTGGCTCGACCAGCGCATCCAGACCACCGAGTTCAACGCCGAGCAGGCGCTTTCCAAGGACACCGTGCCGGTGGATGTGGACGCCGTCGTGTTCTGGCAGATCCACGACGCCGAGCGCGCCGCCCTGGAGATCACCGACTACCGCAGCGCCATCGCGCGGGTCTCGCAGACCTCGCTGCGCGAGATGGTGGGCTCGTCGCTCCTGTCGACCCTGCTCTCCGACCGCAAACGCGGCGACGAGCTGCTGCGCGAGGAAATCGGCCGCAAGACCGCCGACTGGGGCGTCACCGCCATCTCGGTGGAGATCCGCGACATCGGCGTGCCCACCGCCCTGCAGGACGCCATGAGCCGCGAGGCCCAGGCGCAGCGCGAGGCCGCCGCGCGGATCCATCTGGGCCAGGCCGAACAGCAGGTGGCGCAGAAGTTTGTCGAGGCCGCGGAAATCTACGCCCAGAGCCCGGCGGCGCTGCAGCTGCGCGCCATGAACATCATCTACGAGACCACCAAGGAGCGCGGGGCGACCATCCTGATGCCCACGGCCATGGTGGACGCCATGAACCCCGGCGGCGTCGTGGCGCTGGCGGGCCTGGCGGCGTCGCAGACGGCCCGGCCGGACGATGAGCCCAAGGCGTCGGCGGCGCCGAAGCCCCTGCCCGCGGCGACCGGCCCCCGGGCCACGCCGAAGCGCAAGCGCTAGGCCCGGGTCCGATCCGGAAGCGGCGCGGGCGTAAGGTCCGCGCCGATCCCTCGACTATCTCCCTGAAGACCGCGGGCGAGGCCGCCCGGCGGACGCGTGGCTGGAGAGGAAGATGACGACGATGATCCGTAGGGTGACGATCTGGGTCGCCTGCATGACGATCGGGATCCTGATGATGGCCGTGGTGCTGGCCGGGGCGGCGCATGCACAGGGCGCAGCGCCCGACCCGGCCGGCGACTGGCACGGGGCGGTCGCCACCCCAGCCGGCGACCTGCGCCTCGGCCTGTCCCTGACGCGCGAGACCTCCGGCCAGCTGACCGGGGCGATCACCAGCCCCGACCAGACGCCGGACCCGATCCCGGTGGCCAATGTCACCGCCGCGGACGGCAAGCTGGCCTTCGACGTCCCCGAAATCCGCGCCCACTACGACGCGACCTGGAACGCCGCGGCCCAGGCCTGGGAAGGAACCTGGAACCAGGGCGTGCAGCTCAAGCTGTCCCTGGCGAAGGGAGCGGTGACGGCGCTGCGCCGCCCGCAGCTCCCCGCCAAGCCCTACCCCTACAGGGAAGAGGACGTGAGCGTTCAAAGCGCGCCCGGCGTCACCCTCGCCTGCTCGCTGACCACCCCGGCCGGCAAGGGGCCGTTCCCGGGCGTGGTGATGATCACCGGCTCCGGCGCCCAGGACCGCGACGAGGCCCTGGCCGGCCACCGGCCGTTCCTGGTGATTTCCGACCACCTGACCCGCCACGGGATTTCGGTGCTGCGCTGCGACGACCGCGGCTTCGCCAGGTCCACCGGCGACTTCGCCGCCGCCACCAGCCCCGACTTCGCCAAGGACACCGAGGCCGAAGCCGCCTGGCTGCGCGCGCGGGCGGGAATCGATGCGAAGCATGTGGGCCTGATCGGCCATTCCGAGGGCGGGATGATCGCGCCGATGGTGGCCGCAACCGACCCAAGGATCGCCTTCATCGTGCTGATGGCCGGACCCGGCGTCCCGACCGCCCAGCTGATGGCGGCCCAGCGCGCCGCCATCGCCAGGACGAGCGGCGTCGATCCCGCCGCGGTGGCCAAGAACGAGGCGCTGCTCGACCAGATCAACGCCGTGGTGATCAAGGCGGCCGACACCGCCAGCGCCAAGGCCGCGGCGGAGAGCGTCGCCCGGAGGGCCTATCCGAACGCACCGCAGGCGATGATCGACGGCCAGTTGGCGGCGGTCACGACGCCCTGGTACCGCTGGTTCATCGCCTATGACCCGCGCCCGACGCTCGCCAAGGTGAAGGTCCCGATCCTGGCGCTGGACGGCACCAAGGACGTGCAGGTGGTGGCGAGCCAGAACCTGCCGGCGATCCGCGAGGCGACCAAGGCCAACAAGGACGTGACCATCGTCGAGCTGGACGGCCTGAACCATCTCTTCCAGACCGCCGGGACCGGCGCGCCGGCCGAGTACGCCAAGATCGAGGAGACCGTGTCGCCCAAGGCCCTGGACCTGATGACCGACTGGATCGTCAAGCACACGGCGCACTGAAGGAGAGTGGCGATGGGCGGGTGCAAATGGGGTCTGGACACATCTTTCGGTATTTGCCTAAATACCGAATATGAACCTGGTGTTCAAAGCCCTCGCCGATCCTACGCGCCGTCGCGTGCTGCAGCTCCTGCGCGAGCGGCCGATGACAGCCGGCGAGCTCGCCGACCATTTCCCCGTCTCCAAGGCGACGCTGTCCGGCCACTTCGCCGTGCTCAGGGAAGCCGACCTGATCGCCGCCGACAAGCAGGGCGCGACCATTATCTACCAGTTGCGGCTGTCGGTGCTGGAGGACGCGCTGCTGGCCTTCGCCGACAGCTTCGGGATCGGCTTCCCGGCGGCGGAGCTGTCGATGGCCTCACCCATGAAACGACGCCCAAGCTCGAGAAAGGCGTGACATGAACCGCGTTGCGAAGCTGGTCTGCTGGCTGGCGATCGTCGAAATGATCGCGGTGGGGATCGCCGCCGTCGCAGCCCGCTGGACGGACATCATCCACCATCCCCAGGTGATCAGCCTGTTCGGGTGGCGGATCGTCTTCGCCCTGGCCTTCTTCCCAGTCTGGGCGGCCTACGGCCTCACCCGAGTCGAGCGGCGGCTCAATCCGCAGGGCATGGTGCTTTCGATGGCCCATCGCCGGATGACCGAGGTCGGGTACGCCGTGATCTGTCCGCTGATGGCCGGCATGGACACCTGGTTCGCGGCGATCTTCGCCAAGCACCAGATGCTGCTCAACGCCTCGCCGCAGCCGGTGGGCCTGCTGGTCGGCGGCGCCCTGCTGGTGGTGTTCGGCAACGCCTCGGCGAAGTTCGCGCCGCCCACAGGTCCGGCCGCGCCCGACCCAGGCGCCTGGATCCGCGCCAGCCTGCGGAACGGCTGGGCGACCGTGCTGTCGGGGCTCGCTATCATGGCCGCCGCCTTCGCGCCGAGCGTCCCGCGCGCGATCGTCGTCCTGACGGTCCTGCCGGTGGCTGTCTTCTTCGCCCTCGAGCAGCGACGGCTGCTGCGCGGCGGGCCGGGACCGCGGGCGACAGCCTGACGTCCAGAGTTTTCGGGGGAGCTTCCTAGATGTTGTGTTCCAAGCGCCGCGTCCGCCTGGCGGCTGTCGCGTCCCTGTTCGTCTTGGCCATGGCCACGGCGCCCTGCGCCCAAGCCCAGGAGGTCGTCGGGTCCTGGCACGGGGTGCTGGTGGTCGGCGCCAACGTCCTGCGGATCGTGGTCCGGGTGAAGGACGACGGCAAGGGCGGGTTCTCTGGCGAGATGGTCAGCCTGGACCAGAGCCCGCGCGGCATCCCGCTCTCCGACATAAAGCTGGCGAACGGCCATTTCAGCTTCGCGATTCCGGCCGCCCAGATCAGCTTCGACGGCCAGTGGGACGCCGCCAAGAGCGCCTGGAGCGGCCAGTTCAAGCAGGGCGCGAGCCTGCCCCTGGTGCTGGACAAGGGCGAATTCCCGGCCGCGCCTCCCACCCCGGCGCAGGCCCCGGCCGCGGCGGCGAAGCCGCTTGTGGCGCCGCCGACCAAGACCGTCGAGGGCGTCACGGTCACCGGCCAGTCGCAGGCGATCCGGACCGACATCGACCGGCGCAGCTACGACATCACCAAGGACCTGCAGACGACCACCGGCTCGGTCGCCGACGTGCTGCGCAACGTGCCTTCGGTGCAGGTGGACGTGCAGGGCAACGTCTCCCTGCGCGGCGACCCGAACGTCACCATCATGATCGACGGCAAGCCCTCCAGCCTGTTCAACGGCCCGTCGCGCGGCCAGGTGCTGCAGAACCTGCCGGCCAGCGCCTTCGAGCGGGTGGAGGTGATGACCAACCCCTCCGCCGCCTTCCGGCCGGACGGCTCGGCCGGGATCATCAACCTGATCCCCAAGTCGGCGAAGGCGCTGGGGACCTCCGGCTCGGTGCGGGTGAACGTCGGCGGCGCGGGCCGCGACCAGCTGGGCCTCTCCGGCTATTCGGCCGGCAAGACGGTCACCCTGTCGGGCGACGCGGTCATCGCCCACGATCCGCAGAGCGCCACCACCAAGGACCACCGCGAGACGCCGGACCCGATCAGCGGCCAGGCCCTCGACTCCAGCCAGACCACCGAGACCGACGCCAAGGCCAACGTCGCCATCCTGCGCGGCGCCATCGACTACGACCCCGACGCCAAGACCCACTGGAGCGCCGAGCTGCGCGGCACGGGCATCGGCTTCAAGTCGCGCGACGACAGCCTGTTCGCCGGCGAGACGCCGGGAACCCTCGCGCCGGAGGGTTTCACCCGCCTGGGGACCACCAGCCTCGATCGGCTGGACATCGCCGCCACCGGCAGCTGGCGGCGCAAGTTCGAAGGCGACGGCCACGAGCTTTCCGCGAGCTTCACCCAGGACCGCAGCACCGACCGTCGCACGCGCGACGACACGCTCACCGGAACCACGCCGCTGATCCCGAGTCTGGCGGAGGACATCCGCGCCGACATCACCGCCGATGTGAGCCACATGAAGGTCGACTACAGCCGCCCGCTGCCCGGCGACGCCAAGCTGAAGGCCGGCTACGAGCTGCAGGTCGACGGCGACGTCTTCGACAATGCCGGCCTGCAGGGCCCGACCGCGGCCGGCGAGGTGATCAACCCGGCGCTGGTCGACGCCTTCAAGTTCAAACAGGCGGTGAACGGCGCCTACGTCACCTACCAGCGCCCGTTCGGCGCGGTGACGGCGCTCGCCGGCCTGCGGGTCGAGGACACCCGCATCGACCTCCACGACGTGACCAGCGCCTTCAAGGGCCGGAACGGCGACACCCATCTCTATCCGTCGCTGCATCTGGCCTGGAAGGTCAGCGACGCCCAGCAGTTCACCGCCAGCGTCAGCGAACGCATCCAGCGACCGCAGCCCAGCGACTACGACCCGTTCCGAATCTTTGTGGACCCCTTCAACTTCCGGTCCGGCAACCCCGACCTGAAGCCGCAGCAGACCTGGTCCTACGAGGCCGGCTGGCAGTATCGCGCCGGCGCCACGATCTACCTGGCCACCGCCTATTTCCGCGACAATCGCCGTGGAGTGACCGACGTGGTGGAGGACCTGGGCGGAGGCGTCCTGCTGACCACCAAGGAGAACCTGTCGAGCAGCCGCAGCGGTGGCCTGGAGCTGGTGGCCGCCGGCCAGGTGATCAAGAACGTGACCGTCAATGTGAGCGGCGACCTGGGCTGGACGGAGATCGACGGCGCCGCGCTCGGCTTCACCGCCACCCGCTCGGCCTTCACCCCCAGCGTGCGCGGGGTGATCAACTGGCAGGTCACGCCCAAGGACCTGTTCCAGATCCAGGGCGCGATGACCGCCAAGCGCCTGACGCCGCAGGGCTATTACGAGCCCTCGGGGATCGTGAACCTGGGCTACCGCCGCAAGTTCAACGACGACTGGTCGCTGTTCGTGGTCACCCGCGACGCCCTGGCTTCGATCAAAAGCGTGCTGGTGATCGACACCCCGGCGCTGAAGGACCGGATGGAGACCGACGCGCACGTGCGCGCGGTGTTCGTGGGCTTCGCCTACAGCTTCGGCGGCGGCCGGCGGCGCGATCCGGGCTTCGACTACGGGGCCGGGGCGGCCGCCGCGCCGCGATAGTGGGGTTGGCGGCGCAACCGCCGGCGCGCTAGCTAGGCCGCATGAAGCTCACGCTCCCCCTCTGCGCCGCCCTCGTCCTCACCGCGCCCCTCACCGCCTCCGGCGCGACGGCCCCCGCCGACCTGGTGCTCTGGGGCGGGCCGATCTACACGGCCGTCGACGCCCGGCCGAAGGTCGAGGCGGTCGCCGTGCGGGCCGGGCGCATCGCCTATGTGGGCGCAAAGGCGGGCGCCCAGGCGATGGTCGGCCCCAAGACCAAGGTCGTCGACCTGAAGGGCGCGGCCCTGTTCCCCGGCTTCACCGACAGCCACGCCCACCTGGACGGCATCGGCGGCCGGGAGCTGACGCTCAACCTGGAGGGCTCGAAGTCGGCGGCCGAGGTAAGCGAGCGGCTCAAGGCCTACATCGCCGAGCACCATCCGAGCGGGACCATCGTCGGGCGCGGCTGGATCGAGACCGGCTGGCCGGAGCATCGCTTCCTGCAGAAGGAGGACATCGACAAGGTCGCCCCCGACCAGCCGGTGATCCTGACCCGCGCCGACGGCCACGCGCTGACCGCCAATTCCGCGGCGCTGAAGGCCGCCCACATCGACGCCTCAACCAAGGACCCGTTCGGCGGCCAGGTGCTGAAGGGCGCCGACGGCCAGCCCACCGGCATGCTGGTGGACAACGCCAAGGCCCTGGTCGGCGCGCTGGAGCCCAAGCCCACGCGGGAGTCCCGCCTCGCCCGCTTCCGCGCCGCCTTCAAGGTCGAGACCGCCTATGGCTGGACCGGCGTCCATTCCATGAGCGTCAACATGGCCGACGTGCCGCTGCTGGAAGAGATGGACAAGGCCGGCGAGGCTACGCTTCGGGTCTACAACATGGTGGACTACGCCGGCGCCGGGCCGCTGTTCGCCTCCGGACCCAGGCAGACGGCGGACGGGCGGATCACCACCCGCGGCATCAAGCTCTACATGGACGGCGCGCTGGGCAGCCGCGGGGCTGCGTTGTTCGCGCCCTATTCCGACGCGCCCACCATCACCGGCACCCTCATCACCCAGCCGGCGGTGATGCGCGAGGCGCTGAAGAAGGCGCTGGCGGCGGGCCTCCAGGTCTCGACCCACGCCATCGGCGACCGCGGCAACGCCACCGCGCTCGACCTCTATGAGGAGGCGTTCAAGGCCGACCCCGCGAAAGGCGCGGCGGCCCGCTGGCGGATCGAGCACGCCCAGATCCTGCGGCCCGTCGACATCCCGCGCTTCCACGCCGACCACGTGATCGCCTCCATGCAGCCCAGCCACGCCATCGGCGACTTCCACTTCGCCAAGGCGCGCCTGGGCGCGGCGCGGCTGAAGGGGGCCTACGCCTGGCAGAGCCTGCTGAAATCGGGGGCGGTGGTGGTGGGCGGCTCCGACGCGCCGGTGGAACGTGGCGCGCCGCTGATCGAGTTCTACGCCGCCGTCGCGCGCAAGGACCTGAAGGGCTATTCCGACGCCGACTGGCATCCGGAGGAGAAGCTTTCCCGCGCCCAGGCGCTGAAGCTGTTCACCGCCTCGGCGGCCTATGCGCGGTTCGCGGAAAACGACCTGGGGACGATCAGCGTCGGCAAGCGCGCCGACCTCTCTGGGTTCTCGGTGGACCTGATGACCGCGCCCGAGGCGGAGATCCCCAAGGGCCACGCGGTGCTGACCGTGGTCGACGGCCAGGTGGTCTACGATAAGCGGTGAGCCCCCCTTCTCCCCCTGCGGGAGAAGAAGGGCGTCCGTTCTTACTTGTCGTCGCCGTCGGCGATGTCGGAGAGGTGGCCGGTCATCTTTTCACCGAAGGCGGTGTTGACGACCTTGCCCTTGTCGACCTGGCCCGGCCGGGCCGTGCCGTCGTGGGCGGCGGGCGCCCGGCTGCGGACGTCGTCGCCGTCGGCGATGTCGGAGAGGTGACCGGTCATCTTCTCGCCAAAGGCGGTGTTCACGACCGTGCCCTTGTCCTTCTGGTGCGGCTTGGCGCGCGGGCCGTCGGTTTCGTCAGCCATTGGGTGCTCCTAAAAACAGACCGCTAGCCTAAGGACAGAGCGGCCCGCCTTCAACCTCCCGCAGGCGGAAGCGCGCCGCAAGCGTCGAGCCTGGCCAGCACCGCCTCGGTGATGCGCGCGCAGCGGGCGCCCAGGAAGGGATAGGCGCCGACCATGACGTCGGCGAGCTGGGCGTCCAACGCCTGGCGCAGGCGCAGCCGGGCGCGATGCAGACGGGTCTTCACCGTATCGACCTTGACGCCCAGGTGGCGGGCGGTCTCCTCGACGCTGAGCTCCTCGATCTCGCGCAGGATGAACACCAGGCGGAACGGCTCGGGCAGGTCGTCGACGGCGCGTTCCAGCAGGCGGCGGATCTGGGCGCGGGCGGCGTCGGCCTCGGGGTCCTCGCGCCGGACCAGGCCCGGAAAGGCCAGCACCTCGGCCCCGCCGGTCTCCAGCGCCTCGAGGTCGACCACGGGGCGGCGCTTGCGCAGGCGGCCGTGGGCCTCGTTGAGCACGATGCGGGTGAGCCAGGTGGCCACCCCCGCCTCGCCGCGGAAGCCGGCGATGGCGGCGAAGGCCCGGGCATAGGCTTCCTGCAGCACGTCCTCGGCCTCGGCCTCGTCGCGCACCACGGCGCGCGCGACGCGGAACAGGCGCTGGTTGCAGCGGGTCATGATGGCGCGGAAGGCGTCGCGGTCGCCGCCGCGCGCCAGCTCCACGAGCCGGGCTTCCGGAAGCCTCTGATGATCTAGGGCGTGCAGCGCGGCCATGGCGTCCTTCCGATCCTACATCCCTTGGATGGCCGGGGCGATGCGAGGTTCCCGGTTACGCACGGGAACCTCGGCGGGCGAGACTCATCCAAAGGGCAGTCTCAACGGGAGGAAAGACCATGCTGAAGACCCTCGCCTTCGCCGCCGCGCTCAGCCTGAGCGTCGCCGGCGCTGCGCTGGCCCAGGCGCCGAACGACGCCCAGATCGCCCACATCGCCTACACGGCCGGCAACATCGACATCGCCGCCGGCAAGCAGGCGATCGCCAAGTCGCACGACAAGGCGGTGCTCGACTTCGCCAACGAGATGGTGCGCGACCACACCGCGGTGAACGACAAGGCGCTGGCGCTGGTGAAGAAGCTGGGCGTGACCCCGCAGGACAACCCCACCAGCCAGAGCCTTTCCAAGGCCGCCGCCGCGAAGCTGAAGGAACTCTCGGCCCTGAACGGCAAGGCCTTCGACAAGGCCTATGTCGCCAACGAGGTCGCCTACCACAAGACGGTCAACGGCGCCCTGGCGAACACCCTGATCCCCAACGCCAAGAACGCCGAGCTGAAGAGCCTGCTGCAGACCGGCCTGACGCTGTTCAAGGAACACCAGATGCACGCCGAGCATCTGGCCGCGACCCTGAAGTAGGGCGGACGCGAATAGGATGACCTCCAGCACCCGCCCCTTCTGCAACAGGGTTGCGGTGGCCATCCTGGCCGGAGCGGCCCTAGCCACCGCTCCGGCCGCCGCGCCCCTGGCCAAGCCACACGCCGCCGCGGCCGGGAAGCCGGCCCTTTATGTGATCACCCTCGACAACATGAAGTTCGGCCCGGCGCCGGCCCACGTGAAGGTCGGCGACACCATCGAGTGGGACAACAACGACATCTTCCTGCACTCGGCTACCGCCAGGGACACCAGCTTCAACGTCGAGCTGAAGCCCAAGGCGCGGATGCGCATGACCTTCATCCGGCCGGGCGTCTTCCCCTTCTACTGCCGCTATCATCCCGGAATGACCGGGACCCTGGTCGTCAGCAAATAGGCCCGCTAAGCCTGCCGCGCAGACGGAGGCGCGGATGGCGGGCGGCTGGTTGATCGCGGTGATGGTGCAGCCGCCAGGCGAGCCCAGGCCGCTGCGCCACTACTTCGCCGTCGGCCACGAGGACCAGGGCAAGTGCGAATGGACCGCCGTCGACTGGGCGGGCCGCGCCGGGCGGGTGGCGGAAAGCCCGATCGAGGGCCAGGAGCCGGTCGCGGCGATCCGCGCCCTGACACCGATGAAGATGCGGATTCTGGGCCTCGCGGCCGGCGAGGTGCGCGAACTGGGCTGGCGTCATCCCCGCCGCTGGCTGACCGGCTGATCGCGGCCGCGCGAGTTGGGTTCTGGGTCAGGCGGCGGCGAGCGCCTCGGCCCTGGCCCCGTCGCTCAGGTGGCGCTTGAAGAACCGCTCCCAGCTCGCACCCTCGAAGTTGGGAATCTCCATGTGGCCGCCGGGATTGGCGTGCAGGGTCTTTTCCCTCGAGCCCAGGGCGTTGAACAACGCCAGGCCATGCTCACGCGACGCCACGGCGTCCTCCCACTGGAAGACGAACTCCACCGGGCAGGTGATGGCGTTCGCCGCGGCCTCCATCTCGCGCGCGCCGGGGCGCAGGCCGGCCAGGCCCAGGACGGCGCAGCCGATGCGCGGCTCGGCGGCCACGAACGGCACGCCGATGGCCGTGCCCATCGAGACGCCCCAGTAGCCGACCGGGCCGGCGTCGCCGATGAAGTCCAGGGTCTGGACGGCGTCCAGCGCGGCCTTCCATTCCAGCACGGCCTGGCGGGTCCGCTCGGCCATCAGAGCCAGGCGCTCCGGCGTCCAGGGGCTCGCGACCTGGCCGGTGACCCGGGCGCCGACCTCACGCATATTGGCCTCAGCCTCCTCGCGGCTGATGCGGTCCCCGTGCCCCGGGGCGTCGACGGCGAGGGTCGCGTAGCCGAGGCGCTGGGCGTACTGCGCCGCTCGGGCGCGGATGCCGGGCGTCTTCTTGTGCTGCGAGCCGCCGTGGCCCATCAGCACCAATGGCCGCGGGCCTTCCGCGCCGTCCGGCGCCCAGAGCACCGCCGGCACGGTCTCGCCGGCCACGTCGATGCTGAACGAGCGGCGGGTGACGCCGTCCTCGCTGCGGACATCGCTGAACTCAATCATCGGAGCCTCCGAACAGTCCATGGGTCCAGGCCCAGGCGAAGCCGGCGAGCAGCAGCAGGCCCGCGCCCAGGAAGACGGCGATCTCCATCAGCGGGTCCGGCGCGCGCACGCTGAGGCGCAGCGCGCCCACCAGCACGACGACGGCGCCGATGATGAGGATGCCGCGCTCATTGGGTCGCAGGGGTCGCTTCATGCCCGCATCCCTCCACCTCGATGGTCTTCGACATCACGACACAGGGCGCCTGGACGGGCAAGCAGGCTTGCCTACAGACGAGCGCGGCGGGCGCGGGCTACTTCGGCCATTGCGCCAGCCAGTCGGCCATCGCCTGCGGCGTCATGTGACGGACGTCCTCGATCGCCGAGACATGGCCCTTGTCGAGCAGCCTGTCGGTCCGCGGGTCGACCACCAGGAAAGCCGGCACGCCATCCAGCCGCTCGGTGACGCCCCAGTGGGCCGGAATCTGCAGGTTCCGGTCGAAGCGGCCGACGTCCACCAGCACCACCTCGTATCGCCGGTCGATGAACGCCTTCAGCGCCGGTTGCTGGTCGATGGTCATCGACAGGCAGTCGGCGCACCAGTTGCCGCCCAGGTCGACCAGCAGCAGCTTATGGCGCGCCCTCGCCCGGGCCTTGGCGCGGGCCACCGCCTTGTTGGCGTCGGCGGTCTCGTCATAGGGATAGACGATCGGGCCCTTGAGTTCGGCGAAGCTCTCGATGGTGAGCTTCGGGGCCTGGGCGGCCGAGGCCGGCGCAGCGAACAGGGCCATTCCCAGCACGGCGCCGGACAGCAGGGCGCCGGACAGCAGGGGAAACGGGCGGATCATCGGCGGAATCCCTCAGCGGTTTCAGCGGCCCAGGCCAGACTTACGGGCCCTTCCGACCCGGCTCAAGCCCAGCCGCGAGATCGTCATTTCACAGAACATGTTCAGTGGTTCTCGCCCCTTAAGCGACTGTGTTTGAAGCCTCGCCACGAGGGGTCTAGGTTGCGCGCCAATTCTGGCGTTGAACGTGCCAGAAGGTGTGGCGACACGCCTTCCGATACGTCCGGCGCCGGATGGGGGACGTTCCGGGACGCGGAGAGGCGGTCCGGGCGGGGCTTTGGACTTCGGGGGGAGCCATGAGCAAGGTCTGGATCGATCTGGACGCCACGCAGCGGCAGCTGTGGGACGCCATCGAACGCCGCCGCGCGGGCATGCTCAGCCTCACGAAATCAGGCCTGCACGCCCAGCCGATGCTTGCCTCCGTCGAGCGCCGCCGCAAACGGCTGTGGTTCATCGCCAGCCGCGAGAACGACCTGGTCCGCGAGGTGGGCGAGGGCGCGAGCTGCGCCTTCGTCTTCCAGGACGACGAGATGATGGCCTCGATCTCCGGGGCCCTGCACCTGGTCGACGACCGGCGGCGGATGTCGCGGCTGTGGAACCCGATGACGGCCGCCTGGCTGCCCGAGGGCCTGCACGACCCCAAGCTCACCCTCGTGCGGATGGACTGCGTCGACGCCGAGGTCTGGGTCGCCGGCGTGGGCCTGACCAAGATCGCCTGGGAGATCGCCTGGACGGCCGGCGCGCCGCAGGTGATGGACGTCGGCGGCGGGCGGCACGCCACCCTGCATTAGGCCGCGAGCGGACGGTCCGCGCCAAACCGCCACGCGCCCTTGCGCGGCAACAGAATTGCCCGTTTCTTGCGATGCCAGAGCAGGATCGAACCTGCCCGCCCCTATTCGTGCATCAGAGAGACGTCCATGACCCCCGCTCGCCGAAACATCCTGCTGTCCGCCGCCGCGGTCTGCGCGCTTTGCGTGGGGCCGGCCCTTGTCGCCGGGCAAGCCGTCGGCGCGAGCCAGAAGCCGGATCCGGCCAAGACCCACATGCGCACCACGACCCAGGCGACGCGGCCGCACGGCACGGGCGAAGCGCCGGTTCCCGCCACCGACCTGGCCCCGCCGCACTATGGGACCTGGGGCTTCGACACCACCGGCATGGACACCGCCGTCAGGCCCGGCGACGACTTCTTCGACTACGCCAACGGCAAATGGTCGGCGCGCACACAGATCCCGTCCGACCTCACCCGCTTCGGCAACTTCGACAAGCTGTCGGTGCTGTCGGAGGCCCGCGTCCACGAGATCGCCATCGAGGCCGCCCAAGGCAAGCTCGCGGACAAGGACGGCGCCAAGATCGGCGCGGCCTACGCCTCCTTCATGGACGAGGCGCTCGCCGACAAGCTGGGCGCCAAGCCGATCCAGCCGGAGCTGGCGCAGATCAAGGCGGTGAAGAGCAAGGCGGGGTTCACCGCCCTGATGGCCAAGGCCAACGAGACCGGCTTCGACACCATCTTCCCGGTCGGCATCACCATCGACGCCAAGAGCCCAAAGAAATACGCCGTGCAGGCGGCCAACGGCGGCCTGGGCCTGCCCGACCGCGACTACTACCTGCAGGCCTCCTTCGCCCCGCAGAAAGCCAAGTACCAGGCCTATGTGGCGCAGCTCCTGACGCTCTCCGGCTGGCCGAAGCCGGCCGAGAACGCCAAGGCGGTGGTCGATTTCGAGACCCAGCTCGCCGAAGCCTCCTGGACGCGGGTGCAGCGGCGCGACCGCGACAAGACCTACAACCCCATGACGCCGGCGGAACTGGACACCCTGGCCCCCGGCGTCGGCTGGGCGAAGTACCTGGCGGGCGCCGACCTGCCGGGCGTGAACCGGGTGATCGTCTCCACCAACACCGCCTTCCCGAAGGTGGCGAAGATCTATGCCGACACCCCGCTCGACACGCTGAAGGCCTGGCAGGCGTTCCACGTGGCCGACAGCGCCGCGGCCTATCTGTCCAAGCCGTTCGTCGACGCCCGCTATGAGTTCCGCAACAAGACCCTGGCCGGCCAGCCCGAGCAGCAGCCGCGCTGGAAGCGGGCGGTGGCGTTCACGAACCAGACCATCGGCGAGTCCGTCGGCCGGGTCTATGTGGCCCGCTGGTTCCCGCCCGCCTCCAAGGCGAAGATGGACGCCCTGGTGGGCGACATCCATACCGCGCTGGAGGCGCGGATCCAGAAGCTGAACTGGATGGGCGACGCCACCCGCGCCAAGGCGCTGGAGAAGCTGTCGAAGTTCACGGTGAAGATCGGCTATCCCGCCAAATGGCGCGACTATTCCAAGCTGGTGCTGAAGCCCGACGATCTCTACGGCAACCGCCAGCGGTCCGGGGCCTTCGAGTGGCGCCGCGAGGTCGCGCGCCTGAACGGGCCGGTGGACAAGTCCGAGTGGGGCATGACGCCCCAGACGGTGAACGCCTACTACAACTCGGTGAACAACGAGATCGTCTTCCCGGCCGCGATCCTGCAGCCGCCGTTCTTCGACCCCAACGCCGACGCGGCGATCAACTACGGCGGCATTGGCGGCGTGATCGGCCATGAGACCAGCCACGGCTTCGACGACCAGGGCCGCAAGTCCAACGGCGACGGCGTGCTGACCGACTGGTGGAGCCCGGCCGACGCGGCGAAATTCAAGGTCCAGACCGACCGCCTGGACGCCCAGTATTCGGCGTTCTCGCCGCTGCCGGGCGAGCATGTGATCGGCCAGCTGACCATGGGCGAGAACATCGGCGACATGGGCGGCGTCAGCCTGGCGCTCGACGCCTATCACGCCAGCCTGCACGGCAAGCCCGCGCCGGTGATCGACGGCCTGACCGGCGACCAGCGGGTCTTCCTGGGCTGGGCCCAGGTGTGGCGCGAGAAGATCCGCGACGAGACCCTGCGCCAGCGGCTGCACACCGACCCGCATTCGCCGGCCGTCTATCGGGTGAACGGCACCATCCGCAACATCGACGGCTGGTATTCGGCCTTCGACGTGAAGCCGGGCGAGAAGCTGTACGTGGCGCCGGATCAGCGGGTCAGGATCTGGTGATCGCCTAGCTCGAAGATGGCCTCCCCATTTCGGAGAGGGTGTTCAGCTCAGATCCCTTCGGCGTAGCCCAGGAAGCCCTGGGCTTCGGGCCGTTGCGGAGCGCGGTGGCGGTTGGTGACCATGCGCTCGTGCAGCAGCTTGATCCGCTGGCTGCCGGTCTTCTGGAAGGCGAAGGGCAGGATCGCGTGGACCGCGCAGGCGAAGGCGGCCACCGCCATGTTCATGGCGAACCAGGAGGCCGTGCCCATGTGCTCGAAATAGGTCTCGCCGACCGACTCCGGATGCTCGGTGAAGGCGCGGAACATGGCGGTGGACCCCTGCGTCGGAACTCGGCCATGATGATCGCGCAGACGGGGAGAAAATCATTGTCCGATTGCGGACGCGCGGGGCTCGATGAGAATATAAAATTCCTCAATCCCACTTATTCGGAGAATCATGTTCTCCAGATCGCATGTATTAACTAGGCCTTAAGCTGCGAAATCGCCTCGGAGAGAATCGGCCGCTGGCCCTTGTGGACCTTCCAGAGCGCCGTTTTCGGATCGAACCACTGGGCGCGGTCGACCTCCGGGAAGCTGGCCATCCGGCCTGAACGCGGCGGCCACTCCATCTGAAAGCTGTTGCTGCGGACAAGGTTCACGTCGAGGTCCGCCTGGACCAGGAAGGCGATGACGGTCTTGCCCGCGGCGGTCTTGCAGGGGGTCAGCGGCTGGCCCTCGCCGTCCACCGCCTGGCCCACTTCCTCGGCGAACTCGCGGCGCGCGGCGTCCCAGTCGGCCTCGCCCGCCTCGACCAGGCCCTTGGGGATCGACCAGGCGGCTTCGTCCTTCTTCGCCCAGAACGGCCCGCCCGGATGGACCAGCAGGAACTCGACATCGCCCGCGGCCGTGCGCCGCCACGCCAGGACGCCGGCGCTGATCTCAGCCGCCATCGGAGGCCCTGGCGGCCTGGCCCGGCGCGGCGAAGGGCGGCCGCGGCTTCAGCCCGATCGTCGCGCGGCGCGAATCGTAGAGCACCGAATAGCGGAAGTAGGGGGCGACGCCGGCCAGGATCACCACGCCGTAGGCATGGGTTTCGCGCCGCGCGTTGAAGCGCGTCGCCAGGACGCGGTCGCCCAGCACGAAGGGGATGTGGGTCGCCACCTGGCCCTGGGCGTCGAAGAGGTCGAGGTCCGCCGTCGAGCCGTCGGGCCAGGGCGCATCCAGCCGCGCGTTCAGCACCGAGATGAAGAAGGAGCCGGTGTCGAGCAGCACCACCCCGCAGGCCCGGTCGTGCGTCTCGCGGTGGGTCAGGCAGCCGGGCACCGCGTCGTGCAGGCCGCCGCCGCGCTCGTGGGCGTAGGGCGCGGCCAGCGGCGAGACGGCGAAGCCCTGGGCCTCCTCGTCCGCCGGGTTGAGGATCAGCCGCCCGGTCCCCTCGCCCGGCCGGGGCAGCTCGACGATCCAGCGGCGCACGCCCAGCGCGCGCAGCGGGTTGCCGACCTTGCCGCTCGCCATGTCGATGCCGACGATCGCCTTGAAGCCCTCGTTCGGCAGGCCGTCGGAGGCGATGCCGTACTTCTCCAGCGTGGTGCGCGAGGCCGGGCAGCGCGGCAGGTAGGCATAGCAGCCGATGGTGCGGATCAGGTGGATGGTGGACGTCCCTTTCAAGGCTCCGATGGTCAGCACCGCCTCGGTCGCCACGCCTTCGTAGCGAGAGCCGGAGGCGTAGCCGTAGGTCTCCGGGTCGTCGCTGGGCCGCGCGTCGGTGCGTTTCAGCACGCCCGGCAGGATGCGCAGGCCGGTGGATCCGGTGTCGAGGCTGGCGAGCAGGCGGGTCTCGCCCACCTGCACCGGGATGGCGTAGCGGTGCGCGCCGTTGGACAGCACCTGCTCGATGATCGGGACTTCGCTGCGCGGCGCCTGGGCGTGGGCCGGCGTCGCGGCCCAGGGCGCCAGGACCGCCCAGAAGGCGAGGGCGCGAAGCATCGGCGGCAGGGCTAGTCGGCGGACCATGCGGCCCGTATCTGATACCGCCTGAGCCTTCGCGCCAACCCGAGGACCACCGCTTGTCGCCCCTGCACCAGGTCACCCCCTATTGGCCGCACCGGGGCCTGCCGGGAACCGGGCGCGAAACCTGGGTGAAGATGGACGCCTACCAGCCGATCGGCTCGTTCAAGATCCGCGGTGTCGGCCACCTGTGCCAGCGGCTGGCGGCGGAGGGCGCGACGGCCTTCGTCTCCTCGTCCGGCGGCAATGCGGGCTATGCGGCGGCCTATGCCGGGCGCGCGCTGGGCCTGCCCGTGACGGTGGTGACGCCGTCCTCCACCGCCCAGGACATGCGCGACAAGATCGCCGGCCTGGGCGCCGAGGTGCTGACCCACGGCGCGGCCTGGGACGACGCCGACGCCCTGGCCCGCGAGATCGTCGAGCGCGGCCAGGCGGCCTATGTGCCGCCGTTCGACCATCCGCTGCTGTGGGAGGGCCACGCCAGCATGATCGACGAGATCGCGGCCGCAGGTCCGGCGCCGGACGCGGTGGTGGTGGCGGTGGGCGGCGCGGGCCTGCTGTGCGGCGTGGCCGAAGGGCTGGAGCGGCAGGGCTGGAGGGACACCGTCATCCTCGCGGTGGAGACCGAGGGCGCGGCGTCCTTCGCCGGCGCCGTGGCGGCAGGCGAGCTCATCACCCTGAAGAAGATCGAGACCATCGCCACCACCCTGGGCGCCAAGCGGGTGACGGGCGAGGCCCTGGCCTGGGCGAAGCGGCGGCCGATCGTCCCGGTGGTGGTCTCCGACGCCGACGCCGTGCGGGGCTGCCTCAGGTTCGCCGACGACCACCAGTGCCTGGTGGAGCCCGCCTGCGGGGCCGCGCTCAGCGTGGCCTACGACGACCACCCGGCGCTGCAGCCCTTCGGCCGGGTGGCGGTGATCGCCTGCGGCGGGGTGGCGGTCAGCCTGGAGAAGCTGGCCGGCTGGAAGGCCCGGTTCGGGATCTAGACGTCGGGATTCAGCCGCGTTTGCGCTGTCCGCGCCGGGGCGGCTCACCTTGGCTGAAGGTGCGCAGCGGCTCGTGGTCCGGCCGGGCGTGATGCATGAACTGGCTGATGTCGCGACGGTCGATGCCTTGGCCGCAGTCGGGGCATCGCACGAAATGGATGCGATCGGCGGCGTCGATGGGCTGTCCCGTGGTGTCCGACAACTGGCCAAGCTTGGCGGCGATGCCCTCCACCGGGCGCGCGGGATCCGGCGCCATGATGGCTTCATCGTTACTCATCGGGAACTCCATGCCCTGGCCCCAACCTAGAATAGTGGGTTCGGGACCTGGAGGTTCCATGGCGGCGGCCGATTGCCCCGGGCCGGTTGCGCTAGTGCAGCATCTCCCCGCGATGCGGCAGGCCGTAGGCCTTCATCGCAGCCGGCAGGCGCATGGCCTGGCGCATCGCCTCGCGCATGGAGGCGAAGGGCGTGGCGGCGGCCGGATCGTGGGTCCAGCCGGCCGCGCCGGTGGGCGACAGCATCAGATAGCTGGCGGGCGCGCCCGGCCGCACCTCGGTGCGCGACACGAGGGCGAGGGCGGGTTGCGGGGCGAAAGCGACGGACATCGGTAAGCCTCCCTGGGGTTCGTTAACCCTGAGGCTAGGCCGTGGGCGAGAGCCCGGAAATTCGGGTCGAATCCCTACGGGCTTGCAGCTAAGGGTTGTTTGTCGGATTTCGGAAGCCTTGATTCACAGTCGATCCGCTAGGGATCTGTAAAGTAAGGATTTTTCTTCCGGAGGAATTCCCGATTTGACTCACGATTTCGGGCGATTTGACTCCAATTTCGAAAGCGTGACTCCGGTGCTGATCTAAGTACCTGAAAGCTTTGGCCTATTCATGCGCGCTGAGAAGTTCATTTTGCCACCCTTGACGCCGGCCATCGCGGTGGGGATCTCCCTCCAAGACGAGGCCGAAGGCGTTGCACGACGTCGTGCCTCAAGCCTCCGAACTCGGTCAACGCCTAGCTTGGCGAAACGCGACGGTTCGCCCCGAGCACGTCCGGGACGAAGACGCTCAGTCCTGACCATGCAGACATCGTGTCGCGCGGGCTTGCTAACTCCGCTTCCAGAGGGGCCCACCGCCTAGCTGCGGCCGCGGGCCGTCGGTGCGGGTGAGTTGGATCCGCTTCAGCTTCAGACTCCTGGAGTGGAAGACGAAATCGCACGGCACCGCCGTCCGCGTCATCTGCCCCACCAAACGACCGTAGAAGCGCAGCTTCCCTTCGAGGTCGAAGAGGCCGACGTGCCCCACTTCGGCGCCGCCAGAGACATTGAAGGCGACGGCCTCGGCATTGGCGTCGAACTGCGAGTCATGGGCGACGCGCGTGATCGGCTGGCGCTCATAGCCCTCGGCCGAGAGCTCCTCGTAGAAGTCGCCGTCGGGATTGGGCGCCTTCACGAGGAGCGCCACCTGCAGATTGGTCGGAATTTCCGGAGCGGTCTTTTGTGCAAGCGTCGGCGCCAGGATGGCGTTGAACGGTCCGATTTGGTGATACGTGGGTCGACCGCTTTGAGGGGGCAAGTGAGGTCCGCCGCCGCCCGCGCGGCCGGAACCTGTATAGAAAAGCATGGTGATGTCCGATCGCCGGCAGTGACCGGCGCTTCTGTGGTGGATGGGAAACCCTTCAGACACAGATCGTCCGCAGGTGCGGAGCCGCTAGGTCGAGATGGGCGGGGAAACAGCCTGACCCCCCGGGCCATGACTGTACTTGTTATGTCCCACAGGACGGCTGGAAAGTCAAGAAATATGGGGTTTTGAGGCGTCGGCGGGCGGGACTCGAAGTGCGGGGGCGAGGCGCGGCTCGGGACAACACACGGTTTGCCGGCGCTGGCTGCATCCCGCTTGGCGTGCCGGCACTCCAGCTATAGCCTGCCAGGAAGGGGGACGCGGCGTGGGGCGGTTGGTCTACGGATGCAGGTTTGATGTCCCCGGCCAAGGTGCCTGGGACACGACGGTTCGGTCCCGGTATCAGCGCTGGATTTCCGAGCGTTATCGCAAGTCCTTCCAGACGTCAGTCAGCCCCGACCTAGCCACGGGGGAGGTCTCGGGGCGACTGCCTGATGGGCACCTGCTCGCCATACGCCGGCATGATGCGGATGGCATCGCGACGGAAATAGAATGGTCGTTCCCTGGAGAACAGGGTCTTGTCTGGCGCAACTTAGTGCGTACGGCTCAGATAGCCGATCGCTGCGCGGTCGAGCATCGCGTGGAGATCACCTCGGTCGAATATCTGGTCACGCCCGCTGGCTATTCGGTGGGCGCTCCGGCGGTCGTTCGTACCATCTGCCAGCAAGACGTGCTTGTCGGCGACATGCATGTGCGTGCCGCCGTGTACCCGTTGCAGGCAGAGGGGGTGGATCAGTTTGTCGGCCTTCTTGAGGCCGAAGAGCGCCGACTACCGATAGTGCTGCTCACGCCGTTCGCAAACGGGGAGCCCTGCGACCTCGATGCCCGCTCGCTCGCTGACCACCTAGCCGGCGTAGCTATTGTCACAGAGGCAGACACTCCGGACACGACTCGGGCTCTTTCCGAGCGGCTCGATCGGCTCGGCTGCTACCACGGCGGCGTGCGAATCTACTGGCCCGGCTTTCGGAAGGGCGACGATCTGCGTCGCCATCCCCTGTTGCTGGGCTCGCGCATTGCCATGCTCGGCCCCGAGCACGCTGCGCGCCGGGTTGAGCGCTCGATATTCTCGGTCGCGGCTTTCCGTTTCGCTCCCGACGCGAGGATCGGCGCGATCATCGCCAGGAGCGAGGCGGCCCTGCGGGCCGAACGAGCCCACGAGGCAGTGGGGCAAGGCGACACTAGTTGGGAACAGTACGCGCTTGAGATGTCCGACAAGTTGGACACGGCTCTTTCCGAACTCAACGCGCTCAACGCCGAAAACGAAAACCTGCGGGCTAATCAGAGCGTACTGTTCGCTTTCTCCGCACAGTCGGAGGAGCAAGAAGACGAGGATGAGGTGTCGGTTGCAAGGCAGCCGACCACTGTTTCAGAGGCCGTGGAATTCGCCATCGAGGACTGCCCGCGCCTACTCTTCCTCGATAGCTGCCGGTCCTCTGCTGAAGCGTCGCCATTCAAGCGGCCGGGCGAAGTCTACGAGGCACTTTCGATGATGAACAAGGTCGCGGAAGTCTGGGGGCGCAACCAGGGGGGTGCGGACCTACGCCAGATGTTGAAGGAGGCGGGACTTGGGAAGCGCGTCAGCAATTTCATCTCGCAGACGTCAAAGGGAAAGTGGGGCGCGGACTACACTTTCACCTACGACGGCGAACCCCGCTTGTTCGAGTGGCACGTGACACTCGGCGCCGGCGCGGCCGACACTTGCGCTTCGATCCACTTCCTGCCGGATCAGGCGCGAGGCAAGCTTATCGTCGCTCATGTTGGAAGGCATCTCACCAATACGCGCTCGTGAACGCGCTTTCGGCGCGCCCAGTTTCGAAGCCGCCGCACGAGCGGCCAAGTACATAGGCGGATCCTAGTGCGGCTGAAGGCCGTCGATCGCATCCACCACCTCCTTGAGGCGATCCCTAATCCCAAGCATTCGCGCCGCCGGCATCAGCGCCTGGCGCCCTGAGAGCTCCAGGACCGTCTCTAGTACCGCGTCGGAGTGACGGATCAGGAGCACCAGGTTCTCTCCGCTTGGACCATTCTTTCCCTCGAACCAATTTCGGACCGCCCGTTCGTTGGCCTTGGTGATCCGACCTACCTCCTTTCGAGCCGATGGCGTCGTACCCCACTCGGCTTGCATCGCCGTGGCGATCGTTTCAGCGAATGGCCGCATAATATTCACCCGCTCGACGTGAAAAGATTTTCCTTTTTTGGACTGAAAAGTTCAGTCCAATTTGTGAAACGACTTTCCTGTTTTGTCGCCATAGGCTGACCGCTCCTTGGCATCTTGGCCCCTCAGCCAAGATCGATCTTGGCGTTTCAAATGCAGGCAGTCGTCCCCATCGAAGGCGGTGACGCCGGGCGGAAATTGATCCGCGCCGCTCAATACGTGCGCATGAGCACAGAGCATCAAAAATACTCGACCGAGAACCAGGCGGACGTCATCGCTAAGTATGCGGCCGAGCGCGGTTTTGAGATCGTCCGAACGTACGAAGATGCGGGGAAAAGCGGCCTGCGCTTAGATGGCAGGCAGTCGCTTCAGCGATTGATCGCGGACGTCAACGGCGGCACAGCCGACTACACCGCCATCCTGGTCTATGACGTCAGTCGTTGGGGTCGCTTCCAGGACGCAGACGAGCCCGCCCACTACGAGTTCATCTGTCGCGCCGCCGGCATCGACGTCCATTACTGCGCCGAGCAGTTTGAGAACGATGGCAGCATCGGCGCGACGCTCATCAAGAGCCTGAAGCGCGCCATGGCTGGTGAGTACAGCCGGGAGCTTTCGGTCAAGGTCTTCACCGGGCAATGCCGCCTGATCACCCTAGGCTTCCGACAAGGCGGGCCTGCTGGCTATGGGCTGCGCCGCCAGCTCGTCGACGAAAATCGCACGCCAAAAGCCGAGCTGGCCCGCGGCGAGCACAAGAGCTTGCAGACCGATCGGGTGATCCTGGTCCCCGGGCCGCCGCAGGAGATCGAGATCGTCCGACGCCTCTACCGCATGTTCGTGGTCCAGCAGCGCTCTGAGGCTGAGATCGCCGCGGCCTTAAATGGCGAGGGCGTTCTCAGCGATCTTGGTCGGCCGTGGACGCGCGGTGTCGTCCATCAAGTCCTGACCAATGAGAAGTACGTGGGCAACAACGTCTACAACCGCGTCTCATTCAAGCTGAAGACCAAGCGCGTCGTGAATGCGCCCAAGGCCTGGGTTAGGGCGGACGGCGCCTTCGAAGGCATCGTTGAGCCAGACTTCTTCGAGGCGGCGCAGCGGATCATCCAGGATCGCAGCCGACGGTTCAGTGACCAGGATCTTCTGGATCATCTCTCGGCCCTGCTCGCGAAGAAGGGCTGGCTGTCTGGACTGGTGATCGACGAGATCGAAGACATGCCGTCGAGCTCGACGTTCCGGCATCGGTTCGGCAGCCTGGTCCGCGCCTATCAGCTCGTTGGCTACTCCCCTGGCCGAGACTTTCGCTACATCGAAACCAACCGTGCGCTGCGCGCCCTCCATCCCGAGGTCGTCAATCAGGTCGTGACCGACATCGGCGCTGCGGGCGGACAGGTCCTTCGTGATCCGATTTCCGACCTCCTCCGGATCAATGAAGAGTTTTCCGCGTCCGTGGTGATCGTGCGTTGCCACACGACACCCGCCGGCGGACGCCGATGGAAGGTGCGGCTGGATAACGGCCTTAGGCCAGACATCACCATCGCCGTGCGCATGGACGGCAACAACATCGCCGTCCGCGACTACTACCTTCTGCCCTGGCTCGATGTCGGGACGTCGCCAAATCTGCGCCTGGCGCCGGAGAACGGAATCCTGCTCGACGCCTACAGGTTCGAGACCTTGGATGCCTTCTTCGACCTGACGCGCCGCACTCGGCTACGCGCCGCATGACCCAGGAAGCCCCCGAAATCCGCATGGTGCCCGTGGACGCAATCACCGTCCTGAACCCACGTGTCCGCAACAAGCGGGTGTTCCAAGAGCTGGTGACCAGCATTGCCCATCTGGGCCTGAAGAAGCCGATCACGGTCAGCCAGAGACCTGGCCGCGCGCGCTATGACTTAGCCTGTGGGCAAGGTCGGCTCGAAGCGTTCATCGCTCTCGGACAAGCCGAGATTCCAGCCATCGTCATCGACGCGACCGAGGACGACTGCTTCGTGATGAGCTTGGTCGAGAACCTTGCGCGCCGCCAACACTCCCCGCTGGAACTGGTGCGCGCGATCGGCGCCCTTCGTGAGCGTGGCTACAGCCACAGTGACATCGCGGCCAAGGTCGATTTCACCCGAGAGTACGTCTACGCCATTTGCTATCTTCTTGAAAATGGAGAGGAAAAGCTGATCAACGCCGTCGAACGCGGCGTGATCCCCCACACGATCGCCATGGAGATCGCCAAGGCAAAGGAGGGGGAAGTCCAGCAAGCCTTGGCACAGGCCTACGAAGAAAAGGCGCTGCCCGGCAACCAGGTCCTGGCGATCCGGCAGATCATCGAACAGCGCAACACCAGCGGTAAGGGTTTGCGCCAGCGCGGCGGCCCGCAACGATCCACCCGGCGCGTGACGTCCGAGGCGCTGATCCGCGCCTATCAGCGAGAAACCGAGCGCCAACGCCAGCTCGTCAAACGCGCTTCGCTCACCCGCAGTCGCCTGCTCTTCGTCACGAGCGCGATGAAGAAGCTCCTGGAGGACGATCACTTCGTGACCCTGCTGCGAGCGGAAGGCCTGCAGTCGCTACCGACGGCGCTTGCAGAGCGGATCGGCATGGGCGGGGCGAGCCATGGCCGATGAGGTGAAAATCGCATTTGAACGTCAGGTTCATATCTTGCGGCTCAACGACATCCTTCCCTCGAAGATGTTGCCGCCCGCGCTGAAGGAGTCCGCCAAATACAAGCGGATCGCCGCATCGGTCGCCGCGCTCGGTCTAATCGAGCCGCTGGTCGTCGCGCGCTCAAAGGCCGGCGGGCCATACATGCTCTTGGATGGTCACGTCCGCTTTAGCGCGCTGCGCGATCAGGGCTCGTCGGAGGCCCGATGTCTCATCGCCGATGACGATGAGGGGTTCACCTACAACAAGCGGGTGAACCGGCTGGCCACGATCCAAGAGCACTACATGATCGTCCGGGCGCTGGATCGCGGCGTGTCAGAGGAAAAGCTGGCGCGAGCTCTAGATGTCGACGTCAAAGTCATCCGCCAGCGACGACACCTGCTGGCCGGTATCAGTCCTGAAGTCGCTGAGCTCCTCAAGGACAAGCCCGTCGGCCACCACGCCCTGCAACGCCTGCGGAAGATGAAACCAATCCGCCAATTGGAGGTCGCCGAACTCATGGTGTCGGCCAACAACTACAGCTCCAACTACGCCCGAGCCCTGCTCGCGACCACGAAGCCCGCCGACCTTTTGCGGCCGGACGAATTGAAGAAGGCTACGGGCCTGACCTCCGAACAGATGGCGCGGCTGGAGAGAGAAATGGCGTCCGTCTCCAACGACTATCGTGAGCTGGAGGCTTCCTACGGCGATGACATGTTGGTGCTCGTGATCGCCGCGGGTTTCATCGAACGGCTGGTATCCAAGCCAGAGATCGAGAGGTTCCTGGCCAACCACCACCCAGAAGTCTTGGACAACTTTCGATCCGTCATAGCCGCTGCCTCGCTGGATCAAACCACCGCCGCGGCGGCATGAGATCTCGGAGCTACGGAACAGTTGAAGGGGACCGGGACCCGATAAGCGCCGGGACCGTTGGAGAAGCCGCCGCGTGGGGCGGATCAAGGGCGGTGGCGGGAACGGCGGCGACCCCGTTCAGAGCCCGCTAGGTCGGCCGTCATCAGGCCGACTGCGGGCTGGCCGGGAACGGCCAGCCCGACGACGGCGAATTCAAGTCCCTGTCTAGCTGAGCCCGAAGGGCTGCCCCTCAGCGCGCTTTGCCTAGGTCAGCCGGCGGACTCATGGGCGCTGCGAAGTGATGGAGGCGTCAGCAAGAACCACCGGCCGCATTAAACGCCAATTGTCCGGCCGAAAACGATGATTGGAGTCCGGCATAGCGGATCAATGGACAGTCTCTGCACGACCCAAACTACAAGTGTGCGAAGCAAGTGGACTATGATCTGAAGCCCAAGCAAAAGCACCAGGGCCGCGACGGTTTCCGCCAGCACGACGTCGATCTTGAACGTGCCGCCCTCCTTGAGAATTCGATAGCCCAGCCCGTGATCCGCCGCGACAAACTCCCCGACAAAGACACCAAGGAATGCCGCGTTCGCGGCCGCTGGAAATCCGGCCAACACCTGCTCCGTCCCAAGCGGGAGGACGACCTTTGCGAGCGTCGGGATCTTGGGGATCCGACTGCCCCGTAGGTATTCCCCCCATGATGGATCCACGAGATCATCAACGCCAAGGACATTGGCCGCAAAAACCAATCCGGACAGAATGGCACCGATCGCGATCTTGAGTTCCAAATCCGTTCCGAACCAGACCAAGAACATCGGCGACACAGCCAGGATCGGAAGCGCAGTAAGCGCCGCAACGAGGCTCCGGACGATGGGTTTCACCCTGGTGAGCAGGAGGCCAACCGATCCTGTCGCCGCGCCGATGATGGCACCAATCAACAGACCCAATACTGTCGCCTTGGCGCTCCACCAGAAGTCCTTGGGGAGTTCCCCGCTCCTCCAGCGCTCTGCGGCCGACCGCGCCACGGCCGTCGGCGATGAAAAGAAGAATCGTACGCTGCTGGACTGGCTGCTCGACCACTCCCACCACACCATGAATGCGAAGATCAACATGAGCGTCGCTGCGACCAGGAAGACCCGCCATTTGAGGTCGCTTTTGGTCACCGCCACGCCTCTCGCTGCAGTCGGGCAACGACATCGGTAAACCGGGGATGCGAGCGTCGCTCCAGGGCAGACAAGCCAGGTGGGAAGTCCACGCTTAGATCGTGGAGGACGGCCTTGGCGGGTCTCTCTCCTTCGAGAACAACGACCTGCGTCGCGACGGCCGCGACGGAGTCGATTTCGTGAGAAGCGAATAGGCAGGCGCGCCCTTCATTTGCGACTTCACCGATGGCCATCTCAATCGCCTTACGAGCCCCAAGGTCTAGTTCGGCCATGGGTTCGTCTAGTACGACGAGTTTGCGGCCGCTCACCAGGGCCTGAACAACGGCGACGCGACGGCGCATGCCACCGGATAGTTGCGAAGGTCTCCGGCCCAGGCTGGCTTGAAGACCGACAGCAGATAGTGCCTGGCGGCCTCGCTCAACATCCGCCGCCCGCAATCTTCGGTCAAACTCGACGCCGAGGAGGACATTCTGGAGTGCAGTGCGGAACGGAAGTAGCGCCGGCGCCTGGGGCATGTACCAGACCTGGTCCGAAATACAGACTTGGCCCCGGTTTGCCACCAGAAGCCCCGCTGCACATTTCAAGACAGTGCTCTTACCTGATCCGCTGGGCCCAATCAGCCCAACAACATCTCCTGGGCAAACGCGCAGCGATAGCTGGGCGATTACAGGCAAGAACTCTGAGTCCAAAAGGTATCCGATATTTATATTCTGAAACTCAAGCATTCCGGGATTTGCGTATCAGCTTGTAGACATAGTCTGCAGCTCCCGTGAGGATGGGAATCGCCCAAAGGATCACGTGATCTTCCATGATACGGAGCTTGAAGAATTTCTCTCCCGCCCACAGCGTCACCACTGCCAAGAAGCCCATAGCAACGGATGTCACAAGTCCCCGCGTTGCGTCCTCGTCCGCAGAGAGGAACCGCTGGAGGGGCAGCAGGAAACGGCTTTTCACCATCGTAATGCTCACCGTGACCCAACAGAGAGCGCCGGCCGCCAGCATCACCGAGAGTAGGTAGACCCAAGTGGTCGCACCGAGAGGACCTTTATGCGCCGGCACCTCCCGTTCCATCATTGAGAGCGCGATTTGTGACGTCGCCAATGCCGCCAGTGCGGCAGCCACGCCGCCTCGGAGCGCACGTGCCTCTCTGACGAACCGCCCGTAGTCCTTGAAGGATTTGATCAGCCACTCTCCGGTTAGGCGGTTGGCCTCTCGTGGTTCGTAGATCTTGTAAAAGAGCTTCTGCGCCGCCTTTTTGTCTTTCCACGATCCCGCGTGTACGGCGTTGGCCCAATCCTGGAATTCCACGTCAAGGCTTTCGCTATAGACTCGATCGTCGAACAGTCTTGCGGCCACACGATTAGCAATGGTTTCCTTGGAAATTTTTGCAGTCACGTCGTCGTCCAGCGCGGGCTTCGTTTCAGAGCCGCGCTCCAGCAACTGGCGGATTAGCGCAGCGGCAGGTTGCTCCGCCGTTCGTAGCAGTACGCACGACGAACGCACGGCCTCCATGAAGACCGACATTGCCTTCGCTTGCTGCTTGTAGTGCCGACGATGAGTCAGGATGCCCGTTGTGAGAAAATGAGAAAAGCGGGGGTCGTCCATCAATTTGTCTTTGACGTGTACCGATGGGTCTGCCTGCTGGCACAGAACCATCCCATGGATGTCGGCGGTTAACACCCGAAGGGTCCCCGGAACGGCCTCCGCCTCCTGGAAGTACTTGAATTCATCCCCCATCGAGCAACGCTGGCGGAAGGGTTCATCTAGTTCCGCGGCAAGTATCTTGCCGAGGTAGTTTCCGGTGACGAACTTCTCCTCGTAGTAGACCCACTTGTGATCGATGTTCTCGTGTCCAGCCGAGACATCGCGCCCAAGGACCCAGAACGTCGGACGCTTGATGAATGCACCCATCAGCACCGCGGATTTTCCGGATTTGTCGACGTGCCACGCCGCAAGCGGATCGCAAACCGCGATGTGAATCTCCGATTCTGAAGCGGCCTCGCTTTGCTTGAGCATGTGACTGATGGCTGCCCGGTCACCCTCACCAGGGGCGGTCCGGATCTCGATTGCGACCTCAGTGCCCAGGCCAGCGGTGGGGGCAACGCGGGCAAGTATCCCCAAATCGGCGAGGGCGTAGATCGGGAGGTAGAGAAGCGTATCGGTCGCCAGCCATACCTTGAACGTAAGCATTCAGAGGGCCTTCTTGGAGCCGCAATAGCTCGCGTCCGCGGCGGCGCGGCCAGCACTTACGCTCGCTACGTCGCCGACGGCGGCCCTCAGGCGGAGCGCGTTGTCCCACCCTGCGGAATCGATCGCTGATGTGGATGGGATCACCCCCTCCGAAACGGACCGGGACAGCGCCGCTTGCATCACAGGCGCGGGAACGGTCGGAAATCTCTTGACGAGGATGGCGTTTGTTCGCCCCTGGTCGGACCGGATGATCCGAAATGCTTCGTCAAGCGAAGCGCAAAACGCGCCAATGATCGAGGCGTGCGACCTTGCCCAATTGCCGTCCACAACCACGCCGGTCACGGCGAATGGACCAGCTCTCTGGGCCATGGAATAAAGCACCCGGCCTCCACGCGCCGTTGCCATGGACACGTTCGGCTCAAGCTCTAGTGCGATGTCTGCCCGTCCCGCTTCCAACACGCCTTCAACACTGCCGAAGGCTCCTTCTTGAATGTTGGGCTGGAGCTTTTGGCTGAGGAACATCTCGCGCTGCAGCGCGTAGGCGGTGGAGGGGGCGGGGAAAGTCACAACGCGCAAGCCGGCAAGGCCCTTTCGTGCGTAGGAGTCCGCGACGGTGGACTTGAAGGTAATCCCCCAGAACGGCGCGCCGTCGACGACACTGGCGACGAACTTCAAATTCTGGCCACGCTGGTTGGCGATGGCGGCGAACGTGGGATCCCCGATCGCGAACTCGGCATGGTGCGAGATCACGGCCGCAGCCGACTTCTCGTCGCCGCCGGTGCTCGTGATCGAAACGTCTAGGCCATGTTTCGCGAAGAGCCCTGCATCCTTGGCCACGTACAAGCCGGCGTAGAGTGGAAAGTCACCCGTCTGAGCAACGCGGACGGTGGTCAATTGCGCTGAGGCCTGACGATGTCCCGATAGCCACCAGGCACCCGCGGCCAAAGCGCCTGCAAAGAGGCAAACGATAGCGATTGAACGTGGCTTCAACGCACCCACCCCCACGGTTGCATAGCGACGTTATCGACTTACCCGGTAGTTCGCTACGACTAAACCGAGGTGAATAGTTTTGCGATCGGGCAACCTGCGCGGGAAGAGGGCGAGCCCTCCGGCATCGACCCTCGTTCGCTCGCCGAATGTTGGGCTGCTAGAGTTGTCTCAGTGACTGTTCCTGGCGCAGTGCAGACTTTGCGAAGACTATCGAGACGGCGCCAAGCGAACGAAACTAGCTAGGACTGGTACGGCTCCGGTTGGCTCTGAAGCCAGCATTCGACATCGGATCGTAGCCAGACACGACAGCGATTGATGATGACCGCCGGCGTGACGTGGTCTCGCTGCAGTCGAAGACCCGCCCCAAATTTGGCCTCACCCAACAGTTCACCCAGTTCGTCCGGCAGAACATAGAGGCGCAGGAAATCGCGGACTCCCGCGAGCGTGAGCGCGGAATTTCGAGGTCCCACTTGCCCGGCGAGATAGCCTGACTTTGCAGCAGCCGAGATGAATTGCTGGGTGGCGCCGATCAGGTCGGCGGCGACTTGGCAGGAGATCGTAATGTCTGGGATCTTCTGTTCAGGGCGGTTGTTGAAACAGCGATCATAAACCTCCGCAGGCGACACGATGATTG
>NZ_DASYAF010000089.1:0-20649 GCF_036501465.1 Phenylobacterium sp. | reverse complement strand
CACCCCGCTGATCGACGTGGGCATGGCGCTGGGCTACCGCGCCAACCCGATGGACGCGACGCAGGGCGTGGCGCTGTTGATCGAAGGCGAGGGCGGCGCGCGCGCGGCCCTGCTGGTCGACGCCATCCAGGGCCAGCGCCAGGTGGTCATCAAGAGCCTCGAGGCCAACTATCGGCAGGTGCCGGGCGTGGCCGCCGCGACCATCCTGGGCGACGGCCGCGTGGCGCTGATCCTCGACATCGACACCATCGTCGCGGTCTCCCGTGGCGCTGACACTCTCCGCGCCGAAAAGCGCTTGGCGGCAACAGGTTGAACCCATGAGCCAGACTCATTCCCCCTCCCAGGCCCAGACCAATCCGACCGCAGGGTCCCTGCGTGAGCTGATCTCGTTCCGGATCGGCGCCCAGGAATTCTGCGTGGACATCATGGCCGTCCGCGAGATCCGCGGCTGGACCGCGGCGACCGCGCTCCCGCAATCGCCGGCCTTCGTCCGTGGGGTGATCAATCTGCGCGGCGCCGTGCTGCCGATCGTCGACCTGGCCGCGCGCCTGGGCTTCGAGGGTTCGGAGACCACCGACCGCCACGTGATCATCGTCGCCCAGATCGGCGAGCAGGTCGTGGGCCTGCTGGTCGACGCGGTCAGCGACATCCTCACCGTCACCGACGAGGTGATCCAGCCGACCCCCGACGTCGCTTCCGACACCGCCAAGACCTTCGTCCGTGGCCTGCTGGCCATCGACGGGCGGATGATCAGCCTGATCGGCCTGGAGCGCGTGCTGCCGGACCTCGACCTCGAAGCCGCATGAGCGCCCAGCCTGTCATGAAGGCCCAAGGCGGTCCGGCCATGGTCGAAGGCGAATTCCTCTTCACCGAGGGGGACTTCCGCAAGATCGCCGCCATGGTGCATGGCGACGCCGGAATCGCCCTGCCCGAGACCAAGGCCACCCTGGTCTATTCGCGGCTGGCCAAACGGCTGCGCGCGCTCGGCATCCAGAGCTTCCAGGACTACTGCGCCCTGGTCGCGACCGCCGACGGCGTCGACGAGCGCCAGAAGATGCTGGCGGCGCTGACCACCAACGTCACCCGCTTCTTCCGCGAGCCGCACCACTTCGACCACCTGCGCGACCAGCTGCTGCCGAAGCTGCTGGCGGCTGCGCGGGCCGGCGCGCGCGCGCGCATCTGGTCGGCGGCCTGTTCCAGCGGCCAGGAGCCCTATTCCATCGCCATGACGGCGCTGGCCATGGCGCCTGACCTCGCCAACCTGGACTTCCGGATCCTGGCCACCGACATCGACCCCAACGTCGTGCGCGAGGCGCGCGAGGCGGTCTATAGCGACTCCCTCCTGGCCGGCATGCCGGAAGAGCATCGCAGGCGCTGGACCACGGTCGTCCCCGGCCGGCCTGGCTATTCGCGCATCGCCGAGGAGGCGCGCGCGCTGATCACCTTCAACGAGCTGAACCTGATCGCCGACTGGCCGATGAAGGGCCGGTTCGACGCCATCTTCTGCCGCAACGTCGCGATCTACTTCGACGACGACACCCAGGCCAGGCTTTGGAGCCGTTTCGCGGGCCTGCTGCCGCTGGAGGGCCGGCTCTACATCGGCCACTCCGAGCGCGTGGCCGGCCCCGCCGCCCAGAACTTCACGCCCGACGGCATCACCACCTACCGGCTGACCTCCATGCCGCGCGCCGGGGAGGTCGCCCGATGATCCGTGTCCTGATCGTCGACGATTCCGCCACCATGCGCCGGCTGATCGCCGTGACGCTTTCGGCCCATCCGGACTTCGAGGTGGTGGGCGAGGCGGCCGATCCCCTGCAGGCCCGCGACGCCATCAAGGCGTTGAACCCTGACGTCCTCACCCTGGATGTCGAGATGCCGAACATGAACGGCCTCGACTTCCTGGAACGGCTGATGCGGCTGCGCCCCATGCCGGTGGTGATGGTCTCGACGCTCACCACCCGCGGCGCGGAGGTGACGCTGGCGGCCCTCGAGCTGGGCGCCGTCGATTGCGTCGCCAAGCCCACCGCCGCCACGCCCAAGGCCTTCGACGCCCTGCCCGAGAAGCTGCGCGCCGCGGCGCAGGCGAAGGTTCGCCCTCTGCGCGCGCCGGCCAATCCGCCCGAGCCCGCCGGCGGCTTCGACCCGGGCGACCGGATCGTGGCGATCGGCTCGTCCACCGGCGGGGTCGAGGCCCTGCTGGCCATCGTCGAGCGCCTGCCGGCCAACTGTCCGCCGACGGTGATCACCCAGCACATGCCGGCGACCTTCACCAAAAGCTTCGCCGAACGCCTGAACCGCGCCTGCGCGGCCGAGGTGCGCGAGGCCCGCGACGGCGACCCGCTGGCGCCGGGCAAGGTGTTCCTGGCCCCGGGCGGCGAGAGCCACCTGGAGATCGACGGGGTCAACCACCTGCGCTGCCGCGTCACGCCGGGACCGCCGGTCAACGGCCACTGTCCCTCGGTCGACAGGCTGTTCGAGTCCGTGGCCCGCGTGGCCAAAGCCCGGGCGGTGGGCGTGATCCTGACCGGCATGGGCCGCGACGGCGCCCGCGGTCTGCTCGCCATCCGCGAGGCCGGCGGCGGGACCCTGGGCCAGAACGAAGCCACCAGCGTGGTCTACGGCATGCCCAAGGCCGCCTTCGAAATCGGCGCCGTCGAACGCCAGCTTCCGCTGGAAAAGATCGCTGGCGCCATCCTGCAACACTCCATCCGGGAAGGGGTCAGCTGATGCCCGCCGCCTCGACACTCACCTGCCTCGTGGTCGACGACCAGCAGACCATCCGCTCGCTCGTGCGCAGCGGCCTGCAGGAGCTCGGCTTCAAGGCGATCCACGAAGCCAACGACGGCGAGGACGGCCTGCGCCACATGCTGAGCCGGCCGATCAACCTGGTGATCAGCGACTTCAACATGCCCAAGCTGGACGGCCTGGGCCTGCTGCGCGCCGTGCGCGCCCACCCGCCGATCCAGAAGACCGCCTTCATCATGCTCACCGGCCGCGCCGACAAGGAGCTGGTGCAGCGCGCCGTGCAGTTCGGGGTCAACAACTACCTGGTGAAGCCGTTCACCGTGGCCACGCTCCGGGAAAAGATCGAAGCGGTCTTCGGGGCGCTCAACTGATGAGCTTCACCTTCGCCCAGGAGCCGGAGCGGGCGCCCTCGCGCGAGGGGTCCGAGCTGCGCAAGGTCCATGTGATCCAGGGCCAGTACCACGTGTCGAGCGACGCGGACCTGGTGCTGACCACGATCCTCGGATCCTGCGTGGCCGCGTGCGTGCGCGATCCGGCGGCGGGCGTCGGCGGCATGAACCATTTCCTCCTGCCTGGCGAGACGTCCTCCGGAAACGGCGGCGAAGGCCTGCGCTACGGCGTCCAGTCGATGGAACTTCTGGTCAACGCCCTGCTGCGCCGCGGCGCGCGGCGCGACCGGCTGGAGATCAAGCTGTTCGGCGGCGCGCGGCTGATCGAGGGGCTCACCGACGTGGGCTCGCAGAACGCCGCCTTCGCCGAGCGTTTCGCGCGCGACGAGGGCCTGACCTACGTTGGCGGCTCGCTGCGCGGCCAGCGCGCGCGCCGCATCCAGTATTGGCCGGTGAGCGGACGCGCCCGCCAGGTGCTGCTGGAGGCTTCCGGCCAGCAGGTGTTCGCCGCCGAGCGTCCGCCGCCCGCGCCCGCGCCGGAACAGGCCGGCGGCGACATGGAGCTGTTCTGATGGCCGCCGCGACCGCCACGGCGACGGCTTCCGGGCGCCTTCACGACAGGCCGATCTTGCGGCCGCTTTCCGAGCCCTTGCACCTGGCCGTCGCGGAGCTTGCCGAGCTCGCCGCGCTCAGCGAGCGGCTGCAGCACGCCATCGCCCGCGTCACCGAGGCGCGGGGCGCGCCCGACGCGGACTTCCTCACCGAGGCTCAGGCGGCGGACCTGCTCAGCCAGCGGCTGGCCGGCCTGGCCGCCTTCCTGCGGGTGATCGCCGCCACCGCGCCGCAGGGCGTGACCACCGATGTCCACGCCGCGGTGATGGGCCTGACGCTCGCCGAGCAGGCGCGCCGCCTGGGCGGCCTGCCGCCGGGCGCGGCCGATACGGCGGCCGCCGAAGCGCCGGACAGCGGCGAACTGCAGCTCTTCGAGGCGTGAGATGGGCGGACTGCCGCTGCGCCAGCAGGAACGCGTCAACCTCTCCACCGCCGAGGTGCTGATCGCCGGCGGCGATCCTGACGGCCTGGAGGTGATGGTGCAGATGTTCGCCGGCTTCGGCGTGCAGATGCCGCGGCGTTGCGCCACCGGCGCCGAGGCCATGACCATCGTCGGCGAGCGCGAACTGAACCTGATGGTCATCGACAGCGACCTGGGCGACAGCGACGGCTACGACTTCATCAAGTGGCTGCGCCGCTGCGGCTCGCCCAACGCCTGGGCGCCGAGCCTGCTGATCACCGGCCACACCACGCCCTCGCAGATCTTCCGCGGTCGCGATGCGGGCGCGAGCTTCGTGGTTCGCAAGCCGGTTGCGCCGCTGGTGATGATGCAGCGCATCGTCTGGCTGCTGTCCGATCCGCGCGCCTTCGTCACCTCGCCGGGCTACTGCGGGCCGGACCGCCGGGTCCGATCGCTCGGCCCGCCCGTCGGCATGAAGGGCCGCCGCCACGACGACCTGTCGGTGGAGGTCGGCGCGGCCACCACCCCCAACCTCGAGCAGGACGAGATCGACGCCCTGTTCCAGCCGAAAGCCGTCGCTCGATGACCAGCCTCAATCCCGCGCGCGTGTTCAAGGTGGACAACAAGCTCGCCCGCCTGGCGCGCCAGCCCGGCGGCAAGACGATCGACGAAGCCGTGCGCGGCGCCGAGCACCGGATCGAAGCCGTGCGCGACCAATGCGTCGCCGCCCTGGCGATCAAGGCCGAGCAGTTGGCCACCCTGGCCGGCGGCGATCGCACGGGCGACGTCGCCGAACTGCTGGAGCGGCTCTACAACCTATCGAACGCCATCTTCGGCGTGGCCGGGGTCTACGGGATGGAGCCGCTGGCGGAGGCGGCCTGCAGCCTGTGCGACCTGCTGCATGGCTTCCGTCTTGGCGAAAAGGCCAACTGGTCGGCTGTGGACGTGCATGTGGACGGCATCCGCCTCTTGGCCAACGGGCGGGAAGAGGGCGCCGCCTCGATCCTGGCCGGCCTGGCGCAGGTGCGCGCGCTGTTCACGCCGGCGGACCTCTAACCCGCAAAGCTTCGCGATCAGCGCGGAGGCCTCAGGCCACGCAGGCGCTCGGCAGGGCGTCGGCGGCGGCGACCAGCGCCTGGCGTATCGCCAGGGAAAGGCGCGCTTCGGCCGGCGCGCGTTGCATCCGGTCGCGGGCGTCCTCGACGATCCCGCGGGCGCCGGGCGCGGCGCGGTCGGCCTCGTCTTCCAGGGCGGTTTCGGCGGCGGCCTGGGCGGCGTCGGACAGGGCGGCGAGGGCCTGGAGGGTCGCGCGGCTCAGCGCCAGGGCGGCGTGGATCTCGGCGCTAAGATCGGCCTGAACGCCGCGTTGTTCGGCATTGGCCACCGCCAGGGTCTCGTGCACGACCGTCCTCTTTCCGGCCCCCGTTCGAGGGGGATTAAGGCGGCATAATGCTTGGCGGTTAATCGATACTGAAAATGTGCATATGCACCTATCTGCGTAACGAATTATCTGGTTCTGCATTGTAAATGCGAACGAATTGCATTTGATTGCACGTCTCATGTTGCCCTCGAAACCCGAGACCCGATCGGCTGCCGCCCGCAGGAACCGGGACAACTCCGTCGATCCGGAGGGCGAGTTCCCGCTGGGGGCGCCCGAGTACTTCTTCTACCTGGTGTTCCAGACCGCCCGTCAGCGGGACCTGCAGTTCGACCGGATCCTGAAACCGGCCGGCCTGACCGTCGCGCTCTGGCGGTCGCTGGCGATCATCCGCCGGCTGGACGGCTGCACCATGAGCCAGCTCGCCCGCTATTCGACCGTGGAACGCACGACACTCTCCCGGGCCGTGGACCAGCTGGTGATGCGCGGCTTCATCCAGCGTTCGGTTCCCGGGCATGACCGGCGGCAGGTCATCCTCGCGCTCACCGACCTGGGCGAAGAGACCTATATACGCGCTGTGGCGATCCTCAAGGAGTTCAACGCCGGCCTGCTGGCGGACGTGGAGCACGAACGCCTGCGCGACGTGACCCGGGTATTGCAGCACGCCCTGCGCAAGATCACCGGCGACGATGCGCTGGCCACCGATCTGCTGACCTTCGGCCGCGCCCCCGGCTGACCGGCGGGCGGGCATTCTTCTCACGCGCTGCTTCTCGGAGGCTGCCTCCCGATTCCCATTTATTCCCACTTTTAACGATGAATTATCGACCGTCGCCGACCCTTGAGGGGAACCGACGGAGTGTCACGATGCGCGATCCTGTCCCTGCGGCCATACCGGCGACGCTTGCGTCGGCCGAAGCCCATGCGCCGCTGCGGGTCCTGGCCGCCGAGGACAACGCCGTGAACCAGGCCGTGCTGACGGCGCTGCTGGCCCAGATCGGCGTCGAGCCGATCCTGGTGAAGAACGGCCTGGAGGTCGTCGCCGCCTGGGAATCCGGCCAGTGGGACGTGATCCTGATGGATATCCAGATGCCCTGGATGGACGGCCTTTCCGCCGCGCGCGCCATCCGTGACCGGGAGACCGCGCTGGGCCGCGCTCCGACCCCCATCATCGCGGTGACCGCCAATGCTACGACCTATCAGCCGGAAACCTACCGGGCCGCCGGCATCAGCGATGTGGTGTCCAAGCCGATCCACGTGGAAGCTCTGTTCGGGGCGCTGCTGGCGGCGGTGACGGGGCCGGAGATTCAGTCCGCGGCCAGGGCGGCGGTCGGCTGAACCGCGATCCCGGCGGTCTCGCCGCAGGGCAGGAAGAGCCGCGCCGCGCAGCCGCGGCCGGGGGCGGAGCCGATCTCCAGCCGTCCGCCCGACTGGCGGGCGAAGCCGCTCACCATGCTGAGGCCCAGGCCCGTGCCCTCGCCCACAGGCTTGGTGGTGAAGAAGGGCTCGCTCGCCCGCGCCAGCGTCTCGGCCGTCATGCCTTCGCCGGTGTCGCTGACGGTGATCAGCGCCTCATCCCGACCGTTTGGGCCGCTCCGCCGCTCCGCCGCCAGGGTCAGCACGCCGCCGTTCGGCATGGCGTCGCGGGCGTTGACGGCGAGGTTGAGGATCGCCGAGGTGAGCTGGGTGCGGTCGGCCAGGCAGTGGAGCGGTGCGTCTGTCACCTGCACGCGCACGCGGACCGCCTCACCCAGCACGCGGCGCAGCACCAAGGCCATCTCGTCCAGGAAGCCGCCGCAGTCGACGGGCTCCAGCGCCGTCGGCTGGCTGCGCGCGAAGGTGAGCAACCGGGCCACCAGCTCGGCGCCGCGCTCGGCGGCGTCCAGGGCCATGCGGGCCACGGGCCCAAGCTCGCGGTCGGCCTCCAGCGCTTGGCTGAGCGCCTCGGTCGAACCGATCACGATGGCCAGCAGGTTGTTGAAGTCGTGGGCGATGCCGCCGGTCAGCTGACCGATCGCCTCCAGCTTCTGCGCCTGGAAGAGCCGGGCCTGGCGCTCGTCGCCGGACGGCGCGGCGCCGCGATCGGCGAGGGCAAGCGGCGGGGGTTCGGGCGGGATCATTTTGTCGCAGTCCCGCCCAGCCGCTTGATTTGTCGGGACACGGCGCGGCTCATGGTTCGGCGAACATCGGCGGGGGCCGAATGCCAGACCTTGGACGCAGCGCCGTCCTGACCGGCTTTGTGGAGACCGCGCGCGGCCTGGGGCTCGATCCCCATCGCCTGGCCGCCGAGGCCGGCGTGCCGCGCGAGGCGCTCTCCGACACGGAGATGCGCGTCCCGTCCAAGGCGATGTCGCAGCTTCTCGAACTGGCGGCGGAGCGGTCGCGGACCGAGGACTTCGGCCTGCGCATGGCCGCCAACCGGGGCATGTCGACCATGGGCGTCATCGGCCTGGCGCTGCGCAATCAGCCCACGGCGCGCAGGGCCATGGAGATGCTGGTGCAGTACGCCTGGCTGCAGAACGAACTGCTGCGCGTGCGGCTGGAGGACGAGGGCGAGGACACCCTGCTCAGCTTCGGCATGGCCGGCTGGACGGACCGCCAGGGCGGCGAGCTGATCATGGGCATCGGCTTTCGGCTGCTGCGCGACCTGTGCGGCCCGGGCTGGCGACCTCGGGAGATCCGCTTCCTGCACGCCGCGCCGCGCAGCCTCGAAGGCTGCCGGCGCTTCTTCGGCATGACGCCGCTGTTCAACCAGGAGGTTTTCGGCCTGCTCCTCGACCGCTGCGACCTGGACAAGCCCAGCGTGATCGGCGACCCGGGCATGGCCGCGCCGCTCAACCGCTATCTGGAGCACTTGGCGGCGGGACGTTCGGCGACCCTGCGCGGCCAGGTGGTGGACCTGATCCTGTCGATGCTGCCCAACGGCGGCTGCACGGCCGACCGCGTGGCGCACCGGCTGGGGATGGACCGCCGCACCCTGCACCGCCGGCTGGCGTTGGAGGGCACGTCCTTCACCGAGATCCTGGAAGGCGCGCGGGGCGAGCTGGCCACGACCCTGCTCGCCAACAGTGACCGGCCGATGCAGAACGTGGCCGAGACCCTGGGCTTCAGCAGCCTTTCGGCGTTCGGCCACTGGTTCAAGCGCCACTTCGATTGCAGCGCCAGCCGCTATCGCGCCATCGGCGGCCGCACGCGGACGGGCGCCGGCGCATCGGTCGTCACCGCCTGATCGCATCGCCGCCACCGGGCGCGGTCAGGCGGCCACGGACGGCGAGGCGATCTCGTCAGGGTCGCGCATCACATAGCCGCCGCCCCAGACGGTCTCGATATGCTGGCGGTCGGTGGCCGAGGCGAGCTTCTGGCGCAGCTTGCAGATGAAGACGTCGATGATCTTGCCGCCGGGCTCGTCCATCCCGCCGTAGAGGCTGGTGAGGAAGACGTCCTTGTGCAGGGTCTTGCCGCGGCGGAGCGCCAGCAGTTCGAGCGTCTGGTACTCCTTGCCCGTCAGGTGGACGCGGTGGCCGTTCACATGCACGGTCCGCGCATCGAGGTTCAGGCTGACGTCGCCGATGGTGATGATCGAATCGGCGTGGCCCGAGGAGCGGCGGATCACGGCGCGCAGGCGCGCGGTGAGCTCGTCCTTGTGGAACGGCTTGACGATGTAGTCGTCGGCTCCGCCCGAGAAGGCGCGCACCTTGACCGCCACGTCGGCCGAGCCGGTCAGCATGACCACCGGGGTCTTGCCGCCGGCCCGGCGCAGGCCGCGCAGCACGTCCATGCCGCTGATGTCCTGCAGGTTCAGGTCGAGCAGGATGACGTCGTAGTCGTAGGCTTGCGCCAGCTCGAGGCCTTCCTCGCCCTCCGAGGCGACCTCCACGTTGAACTTCTCGGCGCTCAGCAGCAGTTCGACACTGCGGGCGGCCGAACGGTCGTCTTCGATCAGCAGTACGCGCATTTTCAAGGCTCCGGGTCTGGAAGGCTGTTGGGGGATGCAGCAGGGGATCGGCGCGTCGCGGACGGGCGCCTGCGATGGGGTCGGGGCGGACGTCCTAGCGATGGTGGGCCTGCAGCGACGCCGGCAGGGCGTCGCGCCGTGGCGTGGTTTCGTTGGCCGGGATCGGGGCGGCAGGACGGTCCAGCACCACCCGCGCGGCGGTGATCAGGGACGACATGCGGAACGGCTTGGCCAGCACCTCCTCGGCGCCCAGTTCGTGGGCCCAGGCCAGGAAGTTGCGGCTCTTGCCGTAGTGGCCACCGCCGGAGATGGCGATCACCCGGGTGTGCGGCGAGGCGCGGCGGGCCTCGATGATGGCGGCGATGCCTTCCATCTCCGGCATGACGATGTCGGTGACCATCAGGTCCGGCTGCAGGGTCTTCAGCAGGTCGACGCCCAGGCGGCCGTTGTGCGCGGCGTAGGTCTCGAAGCCCTCGCGGATGAAGGCGGCGGTAAGCAGGTTGAGCAGGTCCGGGTCATCCTCGACCAGCAGCACCTTGCGCACCGGAGCGACGGCGACGGCCTGCAGGGCGAGCGCGCGGGCCTGGGCGGCCGGGGTCGGCGCGGTGGCGGCCTGCGCGGCGGAGGGCTGGGCGCGCAGCTTGGCCGCCAGGGTCACGGCGCGATCGGCGGCCAGCAGGCCCACCCGGGCGAGCTCAGCGTGCTGCGGTGACTGGGCGAGGCCCGAGTTGAGCGACTCGCAGACGCCGATGATCACCGCCAGCAGGTCGATGAGGTCGCGCGCCGCGGCGCCGCGGGCGGTCTCGCCAGTGGCTTCACCGACGTCGGAACGGTCGACCGGGATCCGGTCGTGCGGAAACTCTGGGCGCATTGCAGGCGTCCGTCTCAAGATGGGTTTTTCTGGACGGATCACCCTGTGAAGGAGCTGGGCGGGGACGCCTGGCGCTCGATCCCGGCGGGGGTGATTCGGCGCGCTGTCCCTAGATGGTTAACGACAGCGCCGCTTGTTTATCGGGGACAGAAACTTGTTTATTGGGGACAAAGCGTGCGTTTGCACGGAAACCGGTGACATAACGCGTTTTGCCAGCCGCCCGCGCCAGCTGGCTTGTCAGTCGAGGAGGCGGCGGACCGCGGCCTCCAGGGTTTCCTGCGCGCGCTTGGGCGAAAGGCCCTGCTCGCGGCGCAGGCGCGACCAGGCCTCGAAACTCAGCAGCAGGTCAAGCGCCTCGACCTTCAACTGGTCGCGGGCCACCACCGGCGGCAGCTGCTGCTTCAGGATCTCGCGCAGCGCCTTCACCAGTTGCTCGTGGTCGACGTCCATGTACTTCGAGCGGCGGCGCAGCAGGGTGGTGGCGCGCAGGAAGGGGCCTACCTTCTCGAAGGCCCAGCCGCGGCGCTCGACCAGCTCCAGCACCCGGTCGCGCCAGGCTTCCGAGCGGAACGGCGTGGCGGCCGCCGCCTCCAGCTCGCCCATGATCACCACCGACATCTCGCGGAACAGGCTGTCCATGTCCTGGAAGTGGCGGAACACGGTGCGCAGGCCCACGTCGGCGCGCTGGGCCACCTGCTCGGCGCTGGGGGCCATGTCGCCGGCGTGGATGATGTCCAGCATGGCGGCCACGATGCGCGCGCGGTTGTCCTGGCCGCGACGGCGGCGACCGTCGGCGGCCGCCTCGGGCGCGATCACTCTGTGGACGGCGGCGGGACTCATTTGATGTCCTAAGCGAATAGCCCCGAAAGCCCCGCCGGCGCCAGCACCGCGTCCACCTGCGGCCGCACCTGGGAGGGCAGGGCGGCGTGCGCCTCACGCAGCCAGCCCAGGCACTTGGCCTGGTAGACGAAGGGCTGCTGGCTCCAGGGCTGGCCGTCGACTTCCGCCGTGACCTCGGCCGCGCCGGCGGCCACGGCCTGGGCGTTGGCCAGCATCACCGGCGGGTAGACGTGGCCGATCTCGGCCAGGATGGCCGTGAGGGTGGCCGGCAGGTCGGCCATCTGCAGCCAGTCGCCCTCGGCGGGCTCCAGGCCCGAGAGATCCTCCATCATGCCAACCCAGGCGCTGACCCTGGGCGCGACGGAAAGCGCCAGGGCCGCCGGCGTCGGATCGAAGTCCACCAGCTGGGTGAGCTGGCCATAGACGGCGAAGTCGCACGATCCCGGGCGCGCGCCCATCAGATAGGGGAACAGGCGCAGGTGGTCCTCGAAGGCCGCGAGGAAGCGTCGGTAGCTGGCCTCGATCACCGGCCCGGTCACCGCGTTGGAGCCTACATAGCGCAGCCGTCCGATCTGGCGCTGGGCGAAGAAGGCGCCGGCCTGGGCCAGCTCCGCGTCCGGGATGGAGTAGCCGCGCCAGCAGGGCAGGATCGCCGAGGCCTTGGCGATGTCGGGGTCATAGGCCCAGCGATAGTGGAACATGGCCTTGGTCAGCCACTCGTCCGCATAGTCCTCGATCAGCTCGCCCACGAAGGCCAGCGCCGGGTCCGGCGGGATCAGGCTGCGGCCCTCGTACTCGCGCTCGAAGCGGCGGATCAGCGGCGTGGAATCGGTGACCGCCTGCAGCTCGCCGGCCTCATCTGGCAGGTAGAAGGTGGGCAGCAACTGCACCTTGGGCTTGGGCAGGTCGCGCAGCGCCGGGTTGTTCGGCAGCATGAAGCGGTAGGGGATGCGCCGGTGGCGCAGCACGGCCAGCATCTTGCGGGTGTAGGGCGAACCCGGCGCGCCGGAGAGGGCGATGGCTTCGGTCATGGCGAGTCCCTAGCGGAATTCGGTTGAATCGTCGCGGCCGTCCTCGACTTGACGGCCATGCTATATAGTGACACTTAGAATGTCACTATATTCGGCCTTGAGGTCGCAGAGTCAATCGGGGACGCAGGATGCAGGTTTTGAGGACGCCGGACGCGCGGTTCGAGGGGCTGGACGGCTGGGCCTGTGCGCCGCGCTACGCGACGGTCACGGACGCCGACGGGACGGACCTGCGGCTGCACTATGTGGACGAGGGGCCGGCCGACGGCGCCCCGGTGCTGTTGATGCATGGCGAGCCGTCGTGGGCCTACCTCTACCGCAAGATCATCGCCGGCCTCGCCGCCCGGGGCCGCCGGGTGATCGCCCCGGACCTGATCGGCTTCGGCCGCTCCGACAAGCCGGCGTCCCGGGAAGACTATAGTTATGAGCGCCACGTGGCCTGGATGAGCCATTGGCTGCAGCAGCTGGAGCTCGAGGACGTTACCCTGTTCTGCCAGGACTGGGGCGGGCTGATCGGGCTTCGCCTGGTGGCGGCCTTCCCGGAGATGTTCGCCGGCGTGGTGGCGGCCAACACCGGCCTGCCGGTCGGCGCGGGCATGACCGACGGCTTCAAGGCCTGGCGCGACTTCTCCATGTCCACACCCCAGTTCCCGGTGGGCTTCATCGTCAACGGTGGGACCGGCCGTGACCTGACGCCCGCCGAGGTCGCCGCCTACGACGCCCCGTTCCCGGACGAGCGCTACAAGGAGGGCGCGCGGCAGTTCCCGCTGCTGGTGCCGGTGGACGCCAGCCAGGCCTCGGTTGAGGAGAACAAGGCGGCCTGGGAGGCGCTCTCGCGCTTCGACAGGCCGTTCCTGACCGCCTTCTCGGACGGCGATGCGGTGACCCGCGGCGGGGAGAAGGCGTTCCAGGACCGCGTGCCCGGCGCGAGCGGCCAGCCGCACGTCACCCTCTCCGGCGGTCATTTCCTGCAGGAGGACAGCCCGGACGAGATCACGGACATCGTGGACGCCATGATCACCCGGCGGCTGCAGGGGTTCGGCTGATGAAGGTCGAGAACCAGGTCCTGCCGACGCCGCAGAGGGCGATGGAATTCTTCGGCGGCGCCGAGGACGGGCCGTTCGTGATGGTCAACCTGCTGAAGTTCCACGACCGCGCGCGATACGACGACGGCGACCGCGGCCTGAGCGGCGAGCAGGCCTACATGCTCTACGGCGAGGGCGTGCGGAAGCTGGTCGAGGGCCTGGGCGGCAAGATCCGTTACCAGGGCCGTGTCACCGGCCTGATGCTGGGCGAGGTGGAAGAACTCTGGGACGTGGTGGCGCTGGCCGAATACCCGTCGCTGGAGGCGTTCCGGACCATGGCGATGTCAGGCGAAATGCACGCCATCGAACACCACCGCAAAGCTGGTCTCGCCGGCCAGCTCAACATCCGCACCAAGCCGGGCGCCGGGTTCTAGCGGGCAGGGCCTGGGCCAACGCGACGCAGGCCGCGGGGTGGACAGAGCCCGCGGAATGTCCGATCCGCACGGCCATGACCCGTCCTCGGAGCCGTCCCGGGTCCAGGCTGCTTTCGGCCTGGATGATCGCCGCCGCGTTCTATGTGGTCGTCGCGGCGGGCTTCAGCGTGACGCCGATCCGCCACGCCGTCGCGGAAGCCCAGGCCTTCAGGCCGCCGCCACGCGCGCGGTCCACGTTGGGGCCGATTCCCGAGGCGCCGGACACCGCGCCGGTGAGGATCGCCAAGGCGCTCGCCAGGCAGGCCGCGATCGTCCTGGGCCCTCCGGCGCTCGCCCTGTGGTTCGGCTGGGACCTCTGGTTCGCGCTGAGCGGCTTCTTCCCCTCGCGCCGCAAGCCGTTGGAGGACTAGCGGCGCGGTCGCAGCGACAGCGCCAGGAACACCAGGGCCAGCGCCACGGTGACCGGGCTGCCGTAGTGTTCGGGCGGGTGGTGGCCGTCCGCCGGCGGCTTCAGCACCCAGGCCTGCAGGCTCATCAGGCCGCGCTCGACGATCACCAGGGCCAGGAACAGCGGGGTCAGCGGGCGGTAGCGCAGGACCACGGCCAGCATGGCCAAGCCGAAAGCCAGCTGGGTCGCGCCCTCCCAGGCGAAGACGCCCACCACCACGTCGCGTCGGTCGCCGAGGTCGAGGCCGGCGATCCCCTCGGCCCCGCCGCTGGGCGCGAAGCTGTGGATCAGCGCCGGGCCCAGGGTCAGCAGGGTGACCAGGCCCAGGAACCAGACGGCGCTTCGGGCGCCACGGTACGCGCCGTTGGTGGACGGCGGCAGGAAGCTGCTCATCGGACGGTCCCCCCAGACCTGCTCCAACCTAGTTGTCCCAGAGGATATACTCCTCGCCCTTCTTCTGCGGCACGCCGCTCGGGTGGTCGATGAACACCGGCCCCTGCAGCAGCGACGGCCACAGCGGCTTGACGCTCTGGGCGTCCTGGGCGGCGATCAGGGCCAGCATGGTGCGGGTCCGCTCCGGCTGGGCCTTGGAGAGCTCGTGCTTCTCGGTGGGATCGGTCGACAGGTCATAGAGCCAGACCTTGTGCTGCGCCTCGCTGGACTGCAGCTTCCAGTCGCCGTCGAGGACGACCTTGTACTGGCCCGAGCGCCAGAACAGCGTCTGGTGCGGCCGGCCCGCCTGCTTGCCCTGGATGAAGGGCATGAGGTCGACGCCGTCGATCACCCGGTCCTTCGGCAGCGGCGCGCCGGCCGCGCCGGCGGCGGTGGCGAAGATGTCCACGTGGCCGACCGGATACTGGTAGTGCGACCCCGGCGCGATCTGGCCCGGCCAGCGCATGAAGAACGGCGCGTGGATGCCGCCCTCGAAGAAGGTCGATTTCCAGCCCCGGTAGGGCATGTTGATCTCGGGCAGGCCGATGTAGCCGGCGCCGCCGTTGTCGCTGGTGAAGATCACCAGCGTGTTGTCGTCCAGCCCGTCGTCGTGCAGCTCCTTCAGGATCCGGCCGACGTTGCGGTCGAGGTTGCGCACCATGGCGCCATAGACCCGCAGGCGGTGGTCCTTGATCTGCGGCAGGGCGTCGAAATCCTCCTTCTTGGCCTGCAGCGGCGTGTGGATGGCGTTGGGCGCGAAGTACATGAAGAACGGCCGGTTCTTGTTGGCGTGGATCGCCTTCACCGCCTCGTCGGTCAGGTAGTCGGTCATGTAGCCCTTCGGCGCGAACATCGGCCCGCCGTTGAACTGCACCTGATAGGGCAGGTTGGGCCACAGGAAGCGGTCGATCGGGTCCCAGGGCTGCTTGGAGTTCTCCACGTCTTTGTCGTGCTCGGGCAGGTACATGGAGGCGCCGGCGATGAACCCCAGGCTTTCGTCGAAGCCCATGTCCTCCGGCCGCGAGCCCTTCAGGCCCCCCAGGTGCCACTTGCCGAAGTGCAGGGTGTGGTAGCCCTGGCCCTGCAGCAGCTTGGCGATGGTGATCTCGCTGGAGGGGACCGACAGCACGTCCACCGCCTCGGCCTTGGCGGCGGTCGAGCCGGCCGGCATCTCTGCCAGGCGGTCCTTGAAGAACTTCGGCTTCACGACGTCGCCGGGCTGGGATTCCGTTCCGACCATCTTTTCGAAGCCCACCGGCGCGGGCGTGAACTCGAAGCCGAAGCGGGTGGGATAGCGGCCGGTCATGATCGCCGCGCGCGACGGCGCGCAGGTGGCGTTGCCGCAATAGCCGTTCAGGAAGTCGACGCCTTGGCGGCCGATGGAGTCGATGTTGGGCGTGGGCACCGCGCCGCGCGCCACGCCGCCGCCGCGGAAGGTGATGTCGTTGAAGCCCATGTCGTCGGCCAGGATGAAGACCACGTTCGGCCGCCGGCGCCCGGGCGGCGGCGCGGCCGGGCCCTCGGCCCAGGTCACTGGATGGTTCGGCCCCACGTGCGGCAGCTTCGAGTGGGCGATCATCGCGAAGACGGTCTCGCGGTTCATATAGGCCAGGCCGAGGGCGGCGCAGATCGCCAGCACCACGGCCAACAGCCAGGACCACAGCTTCATGACGCCTCTCCCGCGTTTTCCGGCGGCACAGTATATAGTGACACTTCGAATGTCGATAGTTGCCGCCGTAGGCGCCGCGGGCGGGCGCGGTTAGCATCGGTGGCGATGAGCCAGACCGCCGAAGTCCTGATCCGCTGCGACGACCTCGCGCCCACCCTGCGGTTCTTCACCCAGGAGCTCGGCTTCCGGATCGAGACCATCTTCCCGGCCGACGACCCCAAGGTGGCGAGCCTGTCCGGCCACGGCCTGCGGCTGCGGCTGGAACCCGGGGTCGGCGAGGCGGGAACGCTGCGCATCCCGTTGGAATCCGAGGGGAGCCAGCCACGCTCGCTGGCCGCGCCCAATGGCACGCGGATCGAATTCGTCGATCCCGACCCGCCGATCGAGGTCCCGCCGCTGCAGTCCGAGTTCATCGTGACCCGCGTGGGGGATGGCCCCGGCGCCGGCGAGGGCCGCGCGGGCATGCTCTACCGCGACCTGATCCCGGGCCGGCTCGGCGGGCGCTTCATCGCCTCGCACATCGCGATCCCTGAGGGCGGGCCGGTCTCCGACTGGGTGCATTTCCACAAGATCCGCTTCCAGATGATCTTCTGCCGCCAGGGCTGGGCCCGGCTGGTCTACGAGGACCAGGGCGAACCCTTCCTGATGCGGGCCGGCGACTGCGTGCTGCAGCCGCCGCGCATCCGCCACCGGGTGCTGGAGAGTTCGCCGGCCTTCGAAGTGGTGGAGCTGGGCTGCCCGGCCCTGCACGAAACCCTGGCCGACCACGCCATGACCTTGCCGACCGGCCGGCTGGACCGCGAGCGCGACTACGGTGGCCAGCGGTTCCTGCACGCGGTGGCGGCCGACACGCCCTGGACGGCGTCCGCCTACCCGGATTTCGAGGTGCGCGGGACCGGCATGGCGCGCGCTACCGCGGGTCTCGCCGACTGCCGCACCGTGCGGCCCGCCGGCGCGACGGGTTTCTCGGCGACGCCGTTTGCGGGCGAGCTGATGTTCGGCTTCCTGCTGGCGGGGTCGGCGAGCCTCGACTGCCGCGGCGCCCACGCGCTCGGCCCCGCCGACGCCTTTGTCATTCCGGCCGGCGAGGCGTGGGGGATCAACGGGGCGTCAGCCGACCTGGAGCTTCTCCAAGTCGAGTTGCCGGCCTGAGCCTAGACAGGCTGTCCCGGCGGAAGCCGGGACCCAAGCTGAGTTCCAGGGTGGATCTCAAACTGTGACGCCAGTCCCTGGCGCCGCATGGGTCCCGGCTTTCGCCGGGACAACCGGGTCAGGGCGTCCACCGCCGCCTTTGCGGCCCCCCCGCCATCGGCAGCTTGGACTCGTCGATGATCTCGCCGCCCTTCATCACGAAGGCGATATTCTTGACGTTCTCGATGCTGGCGGTGGGGTCGGCGTTGAGCAGCAACAGGTCGGCCATCTTGCCGGGCTCGACCGAGCCCAGGGTGTCGGCCTTGCCCAGCAGCACCGCGCCGTTGTGGGTGGCGATGGTCAGCACGTCGAACGGCTTGATGCCGGCGGCGACCAGCAGCTCCAGCTCGCGCTGCAGGGCCGGGCCGCTGGACTGGTCGGTGCCCGCCGCCACCACCCCGCCGGCGGCCCAGACCTTGCGGACGTTCTCCTCGGCGACCGGGGTCATCAGCTTCATCCAGGCGGTCCACATCCGGGCCTGGTATTCGGCGCGGACCTTGGTCTTCAGAGTCTGGCGGTCGGCGGGGCTGAAGCTCGCCGCATAGAGCGGCTGGTCGAGGAATTCCGGATGCTCGGCCAGGCGGCTGTAGTTCTCGCCGATGGTCAGCGTGCTGGCGAACGGCGTCTTCTTGGCCGCCATCAGCTTGACGAAGCTGTCGCTGACCGGGCCCTGGATCACCGGATGCGCCAGGCTGTCGGTGCCGGCGAAAATCGCCTCCTCGGCGCGCAGTTCCGACGAGATGTGGATCGTCGTGCGGATGCCGTGCAGGTTGTAGTAGCGGATGATGTCCCTGAGCAGCGGCTCGGGCATGAGGGTGATCATCGGCCGCGCGCCCCAGCCCTCCTCCTCCAGGGTCAGCTTGATGATGTCCGGCTGCTGCTCGGCGATCTGCTTGTCGAGCTTGTCCCTGTCCTTCTCGAAGTCGGAAACGGTGACCGCCATGCCCGAGCCGTGGCTGCCGGGATAGGTGATCAGGTTGCCGGTGCAGAAGATGCGTGGGCTGAGGATCTTGCCGGCCCGCTCGGCGGCGCGCAGCGGCAGGATGTTGCCCACCTGGTTTCCCGCGTCATAGACCGTGGTGACGCCGGAATAGAGGTAGCTGGCGAGCGCGGCGGTGCGGCTCTCGGCGGTGTCGGTCGCATTGTCCACGCCGCCGTGCAGGTGGATATGCACGTCCATCAGCCCGGGCATCAGGTACTTGCCGTGGGCGTCGATCACCTTCCCCTTCGGCGACTTGGCGAGGACGCTGGGCGTGATGGCCGTGATCTTGTCGCCCTCGACCTCGACGGTCATGTCGCGCTGCGGGGCGTGGCCCAGGCCGTCGATCAGGGTGACGTGCTCGATCGCATAGCTTGCCGCATGCGCGCCCGTCGCCATCGCCAGGCCGGCCGCGCAGGCCGCCAGAAGCGCCAACTTCTTCATCCGGATCGTCCCCCAAATTCGCAACTGAACTGGCCCTAGATTGGCCGGTAACAGCGCCCTACGCCAGCAGGTCCCGATTGGCGGTGAGGCCTTCCACAAGCGCGTCGATGTCGCCGCCGTCGTTGTAGGCATGGAACATCGCGCGGACCTTGTCTTCCCGCCACGAGACCACGACGCCGCGCTCGGCGAGCCGTTCGGTCATGGCCGCGGCGTCCGTCGAGCGGATCGCCACCTGCGGCCCGCGCCGTGCGTCGTCGCGCGGGGTGGCGAGCGTGCAGCCGGCCGCGGCCAGGCGGTCCATGGCCTCGCCGGTCAGCGCGCGGATGCGGGCCTCGATGGCGCGTGCGCCGGTCCGGCGGATCAGGCCGATCCCAGCTTCGGCGGCGTAGCAGTTGGGCACCGGCGGCGTGCCGGCCTCGAAGCGCCGGGCGGTGGGCGAGGGCGTGTTGGCGAAGATGTCCATGGCGGCGATGTCGGCCTGGGCGAACCAGCCGCTGACCGTGGGCGTCAGGGGCTCGATGTGCCGCCGCGCCACGTAGAGGTAGGCGACGCCGGCCGTGCCCAAGAGGTACTTCAGCATTCCGCCGACCGTGAAGTCGACGCCGAGTTTCGCCACGTCGATATCCACAGCGCCGGCTGACTGGAAGGCGTCCAGCAGCACCATCGCGCCGCGTGCGTGGGCCAGCTTCACGACGCCCTCCACGTCGATCCTGGCGCCGTTGCGGTAGCAGACGTGGGTGATCTGGACGAGCCTGGTCCGCTCGTCGATCGCGCGCTCGAAATGCGCCAGCGGCACGGTCCCATCGGCGGCTTCGGGGACGTGCTCGACCACCGCGCCGCGCGGCGCCTGGGCGTGCCAGATCTGCGCGCCGGTGGGGAACTCCAGGTTGGAGACCACGACCTTGTTGCGCGGTCCCGAGAAGTCCAGCGCGCTGGCCAGGGCGTTGATGCCGGCCGAGGCCGAGGTGGTGACCGCGATCTCGTCCGGATCGGCGTTCAGCAGGCCGGCCACGGCGGCGCGCACCGCCTCCTGCCGTTCGCCCCAGCCGCCCCAGTCGACGCCCTTCTCCAGCCGGTCGTCGAGGTAGCGGCGCATGGCCGCCTCCACCGGCGTCGCCAGCAGGCCGTAGGAGCCGCTGGCCAGATAGGCCTTGTGTTGCAACGTCGGGAACAGGGCGCGGAACGCCGCCCAATCGATCTCGCCGCTCAAAACTGTGCTCTTGTGGCGGAGGGCGAACCTGCGTTCATGAGGCGGGAAGTCCTGTTGGGTCTGTGGGGGCGGCGTGACCGACGAAGATGCGATTGTCGAGCGCGAGGCCGGGCTGCACAAGGCCCTGACGCGCGGCCAGATCACCATGATGGGCCTGGGCGGGGCGATCGGCACCGGCCTGTTCATGGGCTCGGGCATCGCCATCGGCTACGCGGGCCCGTCAGTGGTGATCAGCTACGCCATCGCCGCCTTCATCGCCGTGGTCATGGTCTGCAGCCTGTCGGAGATGGCGGTGATGCACCCCGCCGCCGGCTCGTTCGGGGTCTATGCCGAGACCTACCTCAACCCCTGGGCCGGCTACCTGGTGCGCTGGACCTACTGGTTCTGCCAGGTGGTGGCGGTGGGCGGCGACGCGGTGGCGTCGGGAACCTATATGGGCTTCTGGTTCCCGGGGATTCCGGTGTGGGTCTGGTCGCTGGGGTTCGCCGGCGCGATCATCTTCCTGAACACCCGCTCGGTGAAGAACTTCGGGACCTTCGAGTACTGGTTCGCGCTGATCAAGGTCACCGCCATCGTGCTGTTCATCATCCTGGGCGGCGCGG
>NZ_DASYAF010000088.1:0-16599 GCF_036501465.1 Phenylobacterium sp. | reverse complement strand
GCCGTTCCAGGGCGGCGAGGATCTCGAACGACCTGGCATGGGTCGGAACCTTCAGCCCGCATCGCCAGACCCGCAGGGTGGTGCGGTTGAAAACCAGGCCTTGCCGCTTGAGGTCGCGATGGAGCGCCGACAGGTTGGGTTCCCGGCGCAAGGCCCGGTCGAGCGCCAGGGCGAAGGCGTTCGGGCTGGCGGTCAAGTCGTCCCGGTGGCGCGGCCGGGCCGAGCCGTCCGGCGTGCTGCGATCGATGACGGACCGGTCCCGGGCCTAGGCGGCATGGGTCCTCAGGATGCGGCGGGCCTGCCACGGCGGGATGATGGCGGTGATGTGCGCCGCCCAGCGCAGCCGGCAATCCCGGCGCGTCGGACCGGCCAGGCTTTCGAGGTCGAACAGGCCGGCGCGGGCCCCCCGCAGCAGCCGTTTGACCAGGACTTCTTCCGTCTCCGTCTCGACCACCACCACATGCCCGAGCATGTCCGGGGACGGCGGGGTACGCTGATATTCGAAATAGATCAGCGCCCCATGGTCGGCGAGGCCCGGCATCGAGCCCCCCGTGACCAGCAGGGCGCGGGCCTGGTCCGTGCCGCCGGGCGGGATCGGGACGAGATCGCCCGGCGTCTGGCCAAGCGCGAACAGCACGGCGCCCTGCGCATCGGCGCCGACATGGCCGATCACCGGCACCAGCCGTTCGTCACCGTCGCCGGCCGGATCGTGGGCGGCGACCATCGGCGGCTCGCCCTCGTAGAGCCACTCGGCGCGGACCCCGAACGCCGCGCCATAGAGGCGGGCGGTCTTGTAGGAATAGGGCGCATTGCCGTTCTCGTTCGAGCTGTAGGTGTTGACGCTCCACCCGAACGTCTTGGCGGCCATGCTGGCGCTGGCGTAGCCGGCGGCCTTCCGCGCGCCGCGCAGACGCTCGCTGCGCGTTGCGCCGCTGCTGCCGAGGGAGTCCCAGTCGTTCACCGGATGGCGCGTAGAAGGCATTCGAGGTCCCTGCAAGTGAATTGTATAAAATGTACGATCCACAAAACGGATCGTCAAAAACCTCCGTCGAGCTTGGCGGCTTTCAGGTGGCGGAGGCCTCTCGCAGCGTCGCCTCGACGGGAGGGTCATAATTCCGCCGGACGGGGCTCTAGGTTCGCGCTCTCCCGAGTTTGGGGAGTGTGAGTCATGGCTTTCGTCGCATCCGCCCGCATTGTCGCCGCCGCGCTGATCGTGACCGGACCGCCGGCCCTGGCGTCGCCCGCGGCGGCGGCCGCGCCGGTCTCAGCCACGCCGGTCTGGGCCGCGCCAGCTTCGCCGCAGGTGATGAGCGAGGAGAAGAGCTTCGAGAACGCCGGGGCGACGCTGAAGGGGACGCTGTTCCTGCCGAAGGGCGGCCGGGCGCTGGGCGCGGTGGTGGTGACGCACGGGGCGGCGATCCCGCTCAGGGGCGCGAGCCTCTACCGGCACCTGACCGAGATGCTGCCGCCCCTTGGGATCGCGGTGTTCGTCTACGACCGGCGCGGATCGGGCGCCTCGGGCGGCGACCTTTCGAAGAGCGACTACGCCATGCTGGCGGACGACGCGATCGCGGCGGGCCGGATGCTGGCCAAGGACCCGCGGATCGATCCCAAGCGGATCGGCGTCTGGGGCCTGAGCCAGGGCGGATGGCTGTCGCTGCTGGCGGCGTCGAAGAGCCCGGTGTTCCGCTTCGCGGTGTCGATCTCGGCGCCGGTGGTGACGCCGGACCTGCAGATGATCTTCTCGTCGCAGAACGCGCTGCGGGTGAACGGCTATCCGCCGTCGGACATCGCGCAGATGACCGCCGCGCGCAGGGCGGTGGACGACTACATGCGCGGCAAGGGCGAGCGGGCGACGGCGCAGCGCCTGGTCGACGGCATCAAGACCAAGCCATGGTTCGGCCTGCTCTACATGAGCCCGGCGGTCGGCGACCGGGCGACCTCGCGCTGGCGCAGGGAGATCGAGCACGATCCAATGGCGACGCTGGAGGCGGTGAAGGTCCCGATGCTGGTGATCTATGGCGCGACCGATCCGGTGGTGCCGGTGGCGACCTCGGTCGAGAAGCTGAAGGCGGTGGCGCCGAAGCTGCCCAACATGGAGGTGGCGGTGATCGCCGGCGCGGACCACGAGATGCAGACCAAGGTCCCGGCCAAGGACCTGCTGGACCCCGCCAAGGCGGCCCTGGGAACCCCGGACTCGACGGAATACTTCGGCCTGCTGACGAGCTGGCTCACCAAGCAGGGCGTAGGTGGCCCCAGCCGGGCCCGCCTGAAGCCCTAGCGACGGTCAGGCGGGCTCGGGCTTTAGGCTTGGCAGACCGGCGTATGACGGCGTCGGCGGCGCAAGGCGGCCCCGGCCGAGAAGAAGCCCGTCAGCATGAGCGCCCAGGCCGCCGGCTCCGGGACGCCGGCGATCGCGAAGGTCCCGTCCGTCGCCGGGGCCTGATCGGTGAAGATCAGCACGCCCTGGGAGGTCTGGATCGGGGTCGTGTCCGTCGAGGTGTCGAACAGCGGGAAGGGCGTCGCCAGCGGCGCCATGGGTTTCGAGAAGTCGAACGTCGCAGGGTCGACCGCCAGCACGAGATCGGCGATGTCGGAGCCGAGAACGCCGGTGCGGGAGAAGAAGAGGGTCTCGAAGCCGCCGTTGTCGACCGTGGTCAAACCCAGCCGGGTGGCGAAATCGAAGGTCGCGGCCGGGCCGCCGCCGATCGAGACGGTGGCGGAGACCAGCGGATCGATGGTCTCGACAGTGAACCCAGGAAACGGCGTCTGCGGCGTGAGGGCGCCAGGGTCGCCGATCATGCTGATGTCGACCGACTGGTCGGTGAAGGCCACCCCGTTCAGCGTTCCGGTGTCCGTAAAGGTGATGTCGTAGCGCATCTGCGCCGCGGCCGCCGGCGCCGCCGAAGCGGTCACCATCGCAGCCCCCAAAAGCCCCAGCCCGAGGCCGGCAACACGATTCATAGGTCTTCCCCCTACTCATGGCCTGAGCATACGCGTCCGCCCCACTGGAGGACGTCCCAGACTCCAGATTATTGTTCAGTGGAAATAATATTATTAGTCAAGTTGACTCATGCGTCGGGCGAGTCTGACGGGCTGCGGCCGCGAGGCCGGTGGCCTAGCGCTTCTGGCCGTAGCTCTGGAAGCGCTGGAGGATGTCCGCCATCTGGTCCTCGGTGAGCAGGTTCGGGCCGCCGATGGCGAGGGTCCCCCAATAGACGGCGGCCTGTTCCTCGATCTCCTCGGCGATGGCCAGCGCGCGGGGCAGGCTGGTGGAGACGGCGATCAGGCCGTGGTTGGCCATCAGGCAGGCGAAACGGCCCTGCAGGGTCTCGATCACCGCCTGGGCCAGTTCGTCGGAGCCGAAGGGCGCGTAGGGGGCGAGCGGGACATCGGAGCCACCGCCCACGCCCACCATGTAGTGGGCCGGCGGGATCGGCTTGCCGGCGCAGGCCAGGATGGTGGCGTGGCGGGCATGGCAATGGACGACCGCGCGCACATCGGGCCGCCGCGTCAGGACGCCGGCGTGCATGCGCCATTCGCTGGAGGGCTTCAGCGCGCCGGGCGCGGCGTGGCCCTCGGCGTCGAGATGGACGATGCCCTCGGCGGTCAGCCGGTCTGGCGTGACGCCGCTGGGGGTGACCAGCAGGCCATCGCCCCAGCGCAGGGAGACGTTGCCGGAGGTGCCGCGGTTGAGGCCGCGGGCGTCCATGGCCTGCATGGCCTGGACGATGGCCTCGCGGGCCTGCTGTTCGCTGAGTTCAGGCAAGGGCGGGCTCCCGAAGCGGCAGGGTGCGCATGGCCTGGAGCGTCGTGTCGAAATCCTGGAGCCGCCCCAGGGTTCCGAGCCCCTGGGCGACCAGGGCGGCGGTCGCCGTGGCGAAACGGGCGGCCTCGACGGGATCGAAGCCGTGGCGCAGGCCCGCGATGAAGCCCGCGCACCAGGCGTCGCCGCAGCTGGTGGTGTCGACGGGCGAGATGGCGTGGGCGGGCAGGGTGAGCTGGCGTTCGCCCAGGCTGAAGAACGCGCCGTCGGCGCCGTTCTTGATGATGCATGCGCCCGCGCCCTGGGCGCGGAAGTGCGCCGCGGCGGCGGGCAGATCCGCGGCGCCGGAGAGCGCCAGGGCCTCGGTGGCGCTGGGCAGGAACCAGTCGACATAGGGCAGCAGGCGGGAAAGCTCTTCGGCGGCATGACGATTGGGCGAGATCAGGTCGCAGGTGACGACGGCGCCGCCGGCCTTGGCGGCGGCCAGCAGCTCAGCCCCCGGACCGCGGTCGAGGTTGCGGGCCCCGACGCCGGCCCAGTGGACGAAGCGCGCCGCGGCGGCGGCCTCGAAGACGGGCGGCGAAAGCGCGAAGCGGTGGCTGGCGCCTAGGGCATGGAAGGCGGGTCGACGGCCGTTTGCGTCGATGGCCAGCACGGTGGTCGAGGTGGGCGCCTCAGGGATGGTCTGCAGCCAGTCGGTGCGCACGCCGGTCTCGCCCAGCACCAGGCGGACGAAGCGGCCGTTGCGGTCGTCGCCGACGGCGCCCGCCAGGCCGACGTCGAGGCCCAGCGCGCCGGCCACCAGGGCCGCGCCCGCGGCCGTGCCGGCGGGAACGACCTCGATGCCGTCGATGAGGATGGTCTCCTCCTTGTCCGGCAGGCGGTCGATCGGCCGGGCGACGACGTCGAGGGTGGTCAGGCCGATGCACAGGAGATCGAGGGCCATGGGGCTAGGGGATCCCGATCGTCTCGGCGAAGAGGTCGAGCATGGCGCGCCAGCTGCGGCGGTCGGCGGCCGGATCGTAGGCGATGCCGGGGATGCCCAGGCCGGCGGCGTCGGGATTGGTGAAGCTGTGCTGGACGCCGCCCATGACCACCATGCGCCAGTCAACCTTGGCTGCGGTCATGTCCCTTTCGAAGTCCGCGCGGTGCTCGGCCGGGACGAGAGGATCGTCGGCGCCCATCAGCACCAGGACCTTGCCCTTGATGTTGGCGGAGTCCTGCGGCCGGCCGGTCTTCAGGCCCGAATGGAAGCCGACCACCGCCTTGAGGTCCGCGCCGGTGCGGGCGAGTTCCAGCGCCGTGGCGCCGCCGAAGCAATAGCCGATGGCGGCCACGCGGCCCGGATCGACGTCCGGCTGGGCGATGAGGACATCGAGACCCGCCTGAGCGCGGATGCGGATGCCGGCCGGATCGGCGAACCAGGCGCGCAGGCGGGCCTGGGCCGTCTCCATCGCGATCGGCGCGCCGCCGCCGTGGTAGTCGAGGGCGAAGGCCACATAGCCCAGCTCGGCCAGGCGGCGTGTGCAGGCCTTGGTGTGCTCGGTGAGACCGGGCCCCTCGTGGCCCACCAGCACTGCGGGCCCGCGACCGCCGCCGGCCGGGACGGCGAGGTAGCCGAGGAGGTCCTCGCCATCGGCGCGATAGGCGATGTCGCGGGTCTCCACGGCGGCGGCGCCTAGTACCCGCCGGCCGTCGCCGCGTACTGCTCGACCAGGTCGAGGGTGGTCTTGTGGAAGCCTGTCCGCACGCCCACGCCATCGGCGCCGAATTCGAGCACGTTGTCCGAGGCGCCGTACTTCGGCCAGGCGGCGGTGGGCGTCGAGGGATCGCCGGTCTTGGCGAAGGCGGCCCAGGCGTCGGTCATCGCCTTGCTGGACTTGCGGTCGGCGTCGGTGGCGGCTGGGATGGTGCGATTGCCGAAGGTGCGTTCCTTGTCCGGCAGGTTGCCGAACACGTACATGAGCTCTCCGCCGTGGGCGAGGCCGTGGAGCGTCGCCCGCTGCGAGGCCGGGATGTAGCTGTCGTAGTAGACCCAGGCCTTCTGGCCATTCTTGACGTGCAGGCGGGCCAGCAGGCGGTCGGGCTCGATGACCATGGACTCGGTGCCGAGGTCCCACTGGATCTTCTGCATGTCGCCGCCCTCGCCATAGGCGGCGGCGATCTTCGCCTTCAGCGCGCCGGCGGTGTCGAGCGGCTTGCGGTCGGGGAACAGGCTGGCCTCCCAGCTGTTGCCGCCGGCGATGTAGGGCACCTTCTGCTCGCGGCCGGCGGCGAAGGCCTTGGCCGGGCCCTCGGGCAGGATGGTCCCGTCGAGGATCGGGGTGACGCCGCCGGCCGGCTTGGAGAGGTCGGCGGCGGAAAGCGCGCGCAGCGCCTTCATGGCGTCGGGTCCCGCGCCGGTGACGCCAAGGCCCTTGGCGTAGGTCACGCCCTGCTCCTCGGCCTGCGCCATGAGCTGGCCGGGCAGGCGGCCGAAGCCGCTCTCGGAGATCGCCTTGGCGAACAGGCCGGTGGACTTGGGCGACGCCATCAGGTCGTTGATCAGGATGCCGCCGGCGCTCTCGCCGAAGGCGGTGACGTTCTTGGGATCGCCCCCGAAGGCCGCGATGTTCTTCTGGACCCAGGCCAGCGCCGCCAGGTTGTCCATCATGCCGTAGTTGGCGAGCGGCTGGCCCTTCTGCTCGGCGCTGAGCGCCGGGTGGGCGAAGAAGCCCAGGCGGCCCAGGCGGTAGTTGACGGTGACCAGCACCACGCCGCGCTCGGCGAAATGGGTCCCGTCATAGAGGGCGTTGGTCCCGGAGCCGCCGGTGAACGAGCCGCCGTGGATGAACACCATCACCGGGATCTTGGCGCCGGGCTTGAAGTTGGCCGGGGTCCAGACGTTGAGCTGCAGGCAGTCTTCCGACTGGTTTATCTCGCCCTGGACCCGGCGCATCTGCATGCACTGTGGGCCGAGCTGGGTGGCGTCGCGCACGCCCGCCCAGGGCTTGGCCGGCTGCGGCGGCCGCCAGCGCAGGTCGCCCACCGGCGGGGCGGCGAAGGGGATGTCCTTGAAGCTGGTGACGGTCCCGGCCGTGGCGCCGTGCAGCATGCCGTCGGCGACCTTGACAGTGTCGCCTGCGAAGGCCGGGGCGGCGAAGCTTGCGAGCGCGATGGAAGCCGCCGTGGCGGCGATGATCTGACGAAGCGCCATGCGCTCCTCCCTCCCTGGCCCGCGGTTCGGGATCGAGCCCTCCGCCCGCGGGTGGCGAGGGGCCGTTGGCCTGAGGTTCTCGCCGCCGGGCAAGCGGCGGTCAAGGCGGGGCCAGCATGGCGCCGGCGTTCGGTGTTTGGATTTCAAGGGTGAGAGACCGCCTTACCCCCGCGACGAGCATCTTTCCCGGGGAGATTCCGCCGCAGCGTTAACGCCGCCTTGGGTGGCTTCGGTCATCCTGCGCAGCCGGACTTTGGGGGTTCGATTGCTGGACGACTGGTTCGACGAGCGGTTCAAGGCCGCCGGCGCGAGGAGTTTCTTCTTCTCGCCGGTGCGCCTGCTCATGGCCTTCGTCATCTGGGGCGTGCTGGGCGTCGGCGCCGACTGGAAGTCGGCGGGGATCTGGGTCGTCGTCGTGCTGCTGCTCGAGTGGCCGATGCGCGAGATCACCCGGCCCATGGCCCGCGGCCTGCCACTCTCCCGGGCGGAAGCGATCATCTGCATGGCGATCTATGCGGTGGCGACGCTGGCCTGGAGCGCGGCGGGCGCGGTCCTGTGGTCGCAGGCCCACGTGGCCAGCCAACTGGCGGGCGCGGCCTTCTTCGCCGGGCACCTGCTCTATCTCGACACCCACCACGGGCGGTCCATGGGATCGCTGATCCCGGCGATGCCGGCGCTGGCGGCGCCGGCGATCGCGCCGCTGGTGGTCCCGCACTACCACGGCCTGGACCAGGCGCTGGTCGAGGTGACCATGCTGGCGGTGGTGGGCCACGCGGCGATCAGCATCGCGGTCAACTTCCACGAGGCGCGGCAGCTGAAGCAAGCCAACGCCGCCCTGGTCACGGCCCGCGACGAGGCCGAGACCGCCAGCCGGGCGAAGAGCGCCTTCCTGGCCACCATGAGCCACGAGATCCGCACGCCGCTGAACGGGGTGCTGGGCATGGCCCAGGCGATCGGCGCCCAGGCGAAACTGCCTGGTCAGGTGCGCGAGCAGGTGGAGGTGATCAGGAGTTCCGGCGAGGGGCTGCTGGCGATCCTCAACGACATCCTCGACCTGAGCCGCGTGGAAGCCGGCAAGCTGGAGCTGGAAAGCATCAACTTCGACCTCGTCGCGCTGGCGGACGGGGCGCGCAGCACCTTTTCGCCGCTGGCCGAAGCCAAGGGCGTGGGAGTGGAGTTGGCGGTGGGTCCGGGCGTGGCCGGGATCTATCAGGGCGATCCCACGCGGGTGCGCCAGATCCTGCACAATCTGATCTCCAACGCCCTGAAGTTCACCGAAGCGGGGCTGATCGAGGTGGCGCTGAGCCGCGAGGATGCGGTCACGCGGATCGAGGTGCGCGACAGCGGCGTCGGCATCGACGCCGAGGCGCTGTCGCGGCTGTTCGCCAAGTTCGAGCAGGCCGACGCCTCGACCACGCGGCGCTATGGCGGCGCGGGCCTGGGGCTTTCGATCTGCCGCGAACTGGCCGAGCTGATGGGCGGAACGATCCGCGCGGAGAGTGAGCCGGGCCGCGGCTCGAGCTTCATCGTCACCCTGCCGTTGCCGCGGGTCGCAGACGCCCAGGAGGCGGCCACGCCGGCGCGTGCGGCGGAGCCGGCCCCTGTGCGCCCGCTGCGGGTGCTGGCGGCGGAGGACAATGCGGTGAACCAGCTGGTGCTGAGAACCCTGCTGGCGCAGGTGGGCGTAGAGCCGGTGCTGGTGGGCGATGGCCGTTCTGCGCTCGAGGCCTGGGCGCGCGAGCCCTGGGACCTGATCCTGATGGACGTGCAGATGCCGGTCATGGACGGGCCGACGGCGACGCGCGAGATCCGGACGGCGGAAGCGAAGAGCGGCCGGGCGCGCACGCCGATCGTGGCGCTCACCGCCAACGCCATGAGCCACCAGGTCTCCGAATACGTCGCCGGCGGCATGGATGGCCATGTCGCCAAGCCGATCCAGGCCGCCGAGCTGTTCGCCGCCCTGCGCCTCGCCGAGATCGCCGACCCCGACTCCGCCGCCACCGCCGCGGCCTGACGCCCGCCCCGGCGCCTTGACCGAAGGGAAGGCGCGCGCCACATGGGGCTTCGAGCATGGGGCCGCCGAATTGTTCAATCGGCTGAACAGGATCGACCTTCCAGGCCGGCTGGACCGGATGGCGCCCACGCCGCTGATCCGCATCCTGGTGACGGGCGTCATCCTGTTGGCGGTCATGGGCGTCCGCGAGGCGATCGACGCGGTGGCGCCGGGCGTCGCGCCTTTCGCCCTGCTGTTCCCGGCCGTGCTGGTGGCGACGCTGCTGGCGGGCTGGATGTCCGGCGCGGCGATCACCGCCATGGGCGGCGTGATCGTCTGGCGGGTGGTGATGCGCCACGCCGCGGGCTTCGGGCCGGCCGGCGAGGCCGACACCGTGAGCCTTGCGCTCTATTTCATCTCCGCCGGCGCGATCGTGGTGGTGGCCGAGGCCTTCCGGCTGAGCGCCCGGACGCTGGCCGGCGGCCAGGCGGCGCTGAAGGCCAGCGAGGACCGGCTGGAGCTGGCGACGGCGGCCGCGTCGGTGGGCGTCTGGGAATGGCGGCTGCAGACCAATGAGATGATCTATTCGCCGGAGGCGCGGGCAATCTGCGGCTTCCCGGCCGAGGGGCCGCTGAACTTCGACATGGTGGCGGAGGTCACGCACCCGGACGACTTCCCGAGGACCTCGGCCCAGGCCCAACGGGCGCTGGATCCGGCGGTGCGCGACGAGACCCCCTATGAGTATCGGCTGAAGCTGCCGGATGGGACGGTGCGCTGGGTCACCGCCAACGGCAAGGCGATCTTCGAGACCGTCGACGGCCAGGAGGTCGCCATCCGCTACGTCGGCACGATCCAGGACATCACCGCGCGCAAGGCGGCCGAGGCGGAGCGGGACGAACAGGCGGCGCGGCTGCGCCTGGCCATCGACGCCGGGCGCATGGCGGTCTGGCAGATCGGCGGGCGGCGTGGCGTGACGCCGAACCCGGAGCTGAACCGGATATTGGGGTTCCCTGACGACGCACGGCCGTCGCTGGACGAGATCAACGCCCTCTACCTGCCCGGCGAGGCGGAGCGGGTGCGTGAGGTGGCGCTGGCGGCGCTGGCGCGCAGCGAGCGGCACTTCGAGGTCGAATACCAGGTGCGCCGGCCGGACGGCGAGGTGCGCTGGCTGATGGCGCGCGCGGAACTCCTGATGGACGAGCAGGGCCAGTCACGCAGCGCTATCGGGGTGGTGATGGACGTCACCGAACGCAAGTCGGCCGAGGAGGTGATGAGGCTGCTGGCGCGCGAGGTGGACCACCGGGCCAACAACCTGCTCACGGTGGTGCTGGGCACGGTGCAGCTGTCGCAGGCGGAGACGCCGGAAGCGTTGCGCGAGGTCCTGACCGGACGGATCGCGGCCCTGGGCCGCGCGCACCAGCTGCTCTCCGAGGCGCGCTGGGAAGGCGCCGACCTGCGCCGGCTGGTGGAGGAGGAACTGCTGGCCTTCAGCCTGGGCGAAGCGGCGCGGGTCAGCCTATCCGGGCCGGACGTGGCCCTGTCGCCGCCCGCGGCCCAGGCGCTGGCCATGGCCCTGCATGAGTTGGCGACCAACGCGGCGAAGTACGGCTCGCTCTCCAAGCCCGAAGGGCGGGTGAGCGTGAGCTGGACGCGGAACGGGCAGGGGCCGCTCGCCCTGCGCTGGGAAGAAAGCGGCGGCCCAAGGGTGGCGAAGCCCTCGCGGCGTGGGCTGGGGACGGCGATGCTGGCCCGCGCCCTGGCGGGGCCGCTCGGCGGATCGAGCCGACTGGACTGGCGGGCGGAGGGCCTGGTCTGCGAACTGGAGCTGCCCGGCCAGGCGCTGGAGGCGGCCGGGGCCGTGGCCTAGCCGCTCGGCGCCACCGCGCCCTCTCGCGGTCCATCCGCCTCCAAAGGCGGCCTCTCGTAGGCTTACGAGTGTGCCGCCGTCTTGGGCGCCGCTAGACCGTCTCAAAATCAGGTGCGCGCCCAGCCATGGGCGCGCGAACGCAGGACGCATGGCCGAAGCATCTCGTCCCCCGGACAAGTATCTGCGCACGCCGGCGGCCGGCGCCTATCTCAAGCTGTCGGGGCGGACCCTGGAGAAGCACCGGACCTTTGGAACCGGCCCGCGATACCGGAAGGTCGGCGGCATCGTCCTCTACGAGATCGGCGACCTGGACGCCTGGGCCGAGCGCGCGGCGCAGACTTCGACGACGGATCCCAATGGCGGCCGGGTCAGCGCCGCGCGTCCGCAGGCCCCGGCCACGCCTCATGGCCCGTAACCGCGCTCCGGCTGAAAGGCCCCGATGCGCCGCGACGGCAGGCGCGGCCAGGCCCACATCCCCGCGGAGCCGACGCAGGGCGGCGCGGCGCCGGCGCCGAGGATGTGGTCGGAGATCCGTTGTTGCGCCGCGCGCAGATGATCGTCGAGCAGCTTCGAGCGGGTGATGTAGCCCTCGTTCACGCTCCGGACGCTGTGGTTCATCAGCAGGTGCATGTCGAGCGGCGGCACGCCGGCGGCCTGTCCCAGGGTCCTGTAGGTGTGGCGAAGGTCGTTGCCCCACTTCCCGAGCACCTTGTCCCGATCCTCCTTGTGGTCGGAGAGGCGCCCGCTGCCGCCCGCACCCGCGAAAATCCAGGTCGCCGCCGCCTTGGGATGCAGCATGCGGCTCGCGCGCATCGCCCGGACGAGGCAGAGGATCATCTGCCGCGAGAGCGGGATGTCGAAGGCCCGTCTGGCCCCGCCCTTGGGGCGCGTGATGCGGAGCACCCTGCCGGCGAGATCGAGGTCCTCGAGCTTCGCGGCCTTCAACGCCGTCGGGCGACTGCCGGAGAGCAGGACGAACAGATGGAACTCCCGGCGGATGGGGTTCGCAAGCCGCCCCGCCTGGGCGATCCAGGCCGCCAGGTCCGGCCCTCCCATGGCCGCGTCGCGCCGCAACTCCTCGTTCCAGTCGACCGCGGCCGCCGGATTCTCCGGCGGCAGGCCGCGCACGCTTCGCCGCGCATGATTGTAGATCGCCCGCAGCGTCCGCATGCAGCCGTTTGCGGCATAGGGCCCTGAAGACGCCGTCAGCGCGTCATGACGTTGAACGACGAGCTCAGGGGCCTCGCCGAGTTCGCGCAGCCGACGGTCCAGCCAGTCGGCGAGCATGTGCTCGACGTGGTAGGCATAGCCGTCGATCGTCCGTTCGCCGCGGCCCTTCCGCTCGAGGTGGGCGCTCCGATAGCGCAGCCAGGCCTGGCGAAGCGTGATGTCGACCGCCGCCCGCGAAGGTTCCGGGTCCCGGGCGCCCTGGCCCGAGGCGATCCTCGCCAGAGCCGCCTTGGCCGCGATCCGCGCCGCGCGGGTTGTCAGGGTCTCGGATGACCCCAAGGCGAGCCGCGTCGAACGGCGCCGGCCGTTCTTCCAGAAGTCGCATTGGACGGTGAACGTCTTCTTCCGCGTGCCGACAACCACGAAGAACCCCGCGAGGTCAGCGTCACGGACGATGTACTGGCCGCTTTCAGCCGGCTGGAGCCGGCCGATGATCCTGTCGTTCAGGCTGGTCCGAGGCCTTTCCATCGTGGCGCTTAAAACGGTGTCTAAAACGGGGTTGGCGCCGGCGAAAGTTCGACGGAGCCCCAAGGGGTCAACCTAACACGATGGGAAAATCCCAGCAAATACAATGGGAAATAGCGCACCATAGCGTGGAATGGCGTAAGCCCTTCGGGCCCCGTTCCGCAGACTACGAATCTGAGGGTCGGACGTTCGAATCGTTCCGGGCGCGCCAATTTTCCCCATAGGTCATGCGATCTCCACCTCAGGCGGCCTGGCGGCCGGCATTGAGCTGCAGAACGCCAACGGACCTTACGCAAACCAGGCCGGCGATACGTTCGCGCAGGCTTGCGGCGCGATCGGCGTCCAAGCCTTCCACCTCGATACGGATCTCGACGCCGCCGCGCGGGGCGCGCTCCAGGCTCACCGCGGCGAAGGCGGCGCCGGCGACCACGAAGGGGTTCAGCACGCGCAGGAGCGTGTCCGGCGCGTCGGCCGCGGTTACGAGGAAGGTCCGCCGCGGGCGGACGGGGTCGGCGTCACTCATGGCCGACGGCTTTTCGGGGCGGCTCGGCGCGTTCGACGGCGCCGGCCGCATCGGCCATGTAGTGGCGGCGCAGCAGCGCGCGGCCGCGGCTGTCGAAGGCGCTGAGTTTCACGCCCTGCAACCGGCCGCCGGCGCGGACCAGGATCACCTCCTGGGCGGGTGGCGCGCCCGCATCCCGCGGCCAGGCCTCCGCCAGGGCGCGGTCGACGCCGAACAGCGAGCCTTCGCCGGTCGGGTACAGGGTGGCCTCCAGGCGCACGGCCTGGCTCAGCATTTCATGGCGCGCCAGGCTTCGGGCGAAGTCCTGGGCGGCTCGGCGCACGGCCAGGTTGGCGGGATCATCGGGGTCGGTCATCGGTCGGTCCTCTCGGTGGATTGGGACCGGCGGCGCGCAACAAAAAACCCCGCTGCCTTTCGGAAGCGGGGCTCTGATCTTGCGACCGTCGGAGGGTTTAACTCGCGCGCGTTCGCCCCGCTTCGGAGGTGGCGATAATCATAATGGTTTTGGCGATCAGGGACCCGGGCAGCCGGCCGCGGCCAGCGGCGGCGCTGTCGATGCGGTTCGAACGGGTCGCGAGATCGCGCATCGTCTGGCCGGTGCTCCTGAAGCGCGCTCCGTCTAGCGCACGCCGGTCGGCAGGGCAATCGCCTGGGGCGGCTTCGCTGGAAGGGGTCGAAACGGACATCGTCAGGCGGCCGGCGTCTGGCGGCGCGCGCCGACCCAGGTCCAGTCGGCCGCGGCCTTGCGGCAGCCTCCGCCGGGCGCGCCGGTCCAGGCGCGGCCGTGGACGAAACGGCCGGTGTGCGCGCCGGTCGCCATGCCGTCGCGCAGCGCGAAGCGGCCGTTGACCAGGACGTCGGCCACCCCGGTCGCGAGCTGGGCCGGCTTCTCGTAGGTGGCGTGGTCGGCGATGGTCTTGGGGTCGAACACCACCACGTCGGCGAAGGCGCCGACCTTCAGCCGTCCACGGTCCTTCAGCGAAAGATTGTCGGCCGGCAGGGTGGTCAGGCGGCGGATCGCGTCGGGCAGGGTCGCGTCGTGGGTCTCGCGCACATAGTGGCCCAGCACCCGGGCGAAGTTGCCGTAGGCGCGCGGATGGTCCTTGGCCAGCAGGAAGACGCCCTCCGGCGCCGGCGCGGCCTCATCCGAGCCGAAGCTCATCCACGGCAGGCCGACTTCGCGGCGGACGTTGTCCTCGCTCATCAGGAAGTAGGCGACGCCGACCCGGCTGCCATCCTCGATCACCAGGTCGATGGCGGTGTCCTCGGGGCTCTGGCCGCGTTCCTTGGCGACCTCGGCCAGGGTCTTGCCGGTCAGCGGCTTCAGCTTCGGGTTCTTGAAGGCCAGCAACAGCGTCCCCTCGGGTCCCGCGCCGGCGTAGATGTTCTCCCAGGTCTTGGGATGCGGATCGAGCATCTCGGCCTTCACCCGCGCCCGGGTCGCCGGGTCCTTCAGCCGCTCGATCCACTTCTCCAGCCCGCCGTCCTGCGCCCAGGAGGGCATGGCCGCGTCGAGGCCGGTGGCGCCGGCGGTGTAGGTGTACATGTCGGCGCTGATCCGCACGCCCTTGCGGCGCTCGGCGTCGATCATGGCGACCACCTTGTCGAGCTTGCCCCAGTTGTCCTTGCCGGCCTGCTTGAAGTGATAGATCTCGGCCGGCGCGCCGGAGGTCTCGGCGATGTCGATGGTCTCCTGCACCGCCTGTTCCAGCCGGTCGCCCTCGCTGCGGATGTGGGCGATGTACATGCCGCCGCACTGGGCCGAGACCTTGGCGAGCGCCATCAGCTCCGGGGTCTTGGCATAGGTGTTCGGCGAATAGATCAGCGCGTCAGTGAGGCCGAGCGCGCCTTCCTCCATCGCCTGGCGCACCAGCTTGCGCATGGCCTGCAGCTGGGCCGGTGTCGGCTGGACGTCCGCCTCGCCCAGCAAGTTGGTCCGCACCGTCCCGGCGCCGACGAAGGACGCGACGTTCAGGCTGATCCCCCGCGCCTGCAGCATGTCCATGTACTGGCCGAGCGTCGACCAGTTGACGGGGTATTTGATGTCGCCCTGGCGCTTGGCCGCCAGCGCCCTCATCGAGGGCGTCAACGGCCCCATCGAGTCCTCGCCCATCACCTCGAGCGTGACCCCCTGGGCGAGGTCGCTGAGGCCGCGGCCATCGGCGATCAGGCTCTCCTCCGGGTGGGCCAGCATGTTGATGAAGCCTGGCGAGACCGCCTGGCCATGGGCGTCGACCTCGGTCTTGCCGCGGCCGGCGAGGTGCGGGGCGATCGCGGCGATGCGATCGCCCTTGATCCCGACGTCGGCCTTGAACGGGGCGCCGCCGGAGCCGTCGTAGACCTCGCCGCCGCGGATGACGACGTCGTAGCGCGCCGAAGGCGGCGCCGGCGCCGCGCCGGACGTGGCGGCCGCAAGCAAGGCCGCAGCCAGGGTCAGGCGGGCGCGCATCCGAAGCTTCCTCTCCAACGGGTCCGACGGGCGGACCCCCGGGATCAATACCGCGCGGAGAGCGAAACGCCCACGAGGCGCGGCGAAATCAGACCCGCCTGCACCGCGCCCCGCGGCGTCGAGCCGAGGCCGCCGATCGACAGGATGCCGCGCTCGTCCCCGACGTTCTTGGCGAACAGCTCGATGCGGTACTGCTGCCATTCCAGCCCGGCCCGCAGGTCCACCTGCGAATAGCTGGGCAGCGAGATCTGGCCGATCGTCGGATTGAAGTCCGAGCGGCGCCGGCCCGTGAAGCGGACGCTGCCGCCGACGAAACCCCTGATGTCGCCCGACAGCGCGTGGCTGTAGTTGGCGTCGAGCGCGCCGGAGATCGGCGAGACATAGGGCAGGCGGTCGCCGTCGTGGCCGCCCAGCAGCGGGCCGGTGTCGGACGTCAGGTTCGCCTGGATGTAGGCGCCGTTGGCCGACAGGGTCAGGTCGGGCGTCACCGCCCAGGTGAGGTTGCCCTCGACGCCCTCGCTCTTGGCCGAGCCGCCGTTGGTGTTGACGCCGAAGCCGTTGACCGCCGCCAGCAGCTGGATGCGGCTCCAGTCGATGTAGAACGCCGACAGGTCGTAGGCGACCTGGTGCTCCATCGCATCGCCCTTGATCCCCACTTCGTAGTTGACCAGGGAGTCGGAATCGAAGGTGCGCGGCACGGAGGTGGGCGCAAGTGGCGAGAGGGCGTTCGGGCCGCCCGGCCGGTAGCCCTTGGAGATCCGCGCATAGACGGTGGCGTCGTCGGTCAGCTTGTACTTGGGCGCGACGGCGAAGGTGAACACTCCCTCCGATGACGTCCCGCTCACCACCGACGGCGTCGGGCCGACCAGGGCTCCGGACGTGGTCTGCGAACTTTTCTGTTCGTTGTGGCTGTAGCGGCCGCCGGCGCTGACGTCGAAGCGGTCGGTGAAGTGGTAGTCCACGTTGGCGAAGCCGGCGTACTCGTCATAGGTGGACGGCAGCTGCACCACTTCCAGGCCGCCCAGGCCCGGCAGGACCTGTGGCGCGTTGGCGACGCTCAGGCCATTGAGGTTCTGGTGCAGCAGGTTGTCTTCCCGCGTGTAGAAGGCG
>NZ_DASYAF010000087.1:0-3680 GCF_036501465.1 Phenylobacterium sp. | reverse complement strand
CGGCCTCTTCGACCGCGATCTCGCAGAAGGGGTTCATCGACATCTTCACATTGGCGAGGTCGACGCCCGTCTGGTCGGGCTTCACCCGGGCCTTGACGTTGTAGTCGATCACCCGCTTGACCGGGACCAACACCTTCATGGTTGCTAGCGCCTCAAAATGCTTGGGAGAAAACGAGAGGAGAATGGATCGAGGGGGCGATAGCGTATCCGGCGCCGTTTGCAAACCGCCCGCGCTTATGGGCCGCCCATCCGCCCCGGTTGTTCTGCGGGCGCCTGACGTAGCGTCCGCAATCCTCTATGGAGGGGCCATGAACAAGACCATCGAGCGCACCAAGCTCATCTTCATCGGCATCTTCGCCGTCGCCAACGTCGCGATCCTGGTGTGGACCCTGGGCTGGGCCCGGCCGCAGGAGCGGTGCGAAGAGGCCCACAAGTGGTGGGACGGCTCCTCGCGCGTCTGCGCCCAGCCGATCCTGACCTCCGACGTCACCGGCCGGATGATCACCGACGCCAAGGCCCGCGCCGAGGCCCTGAAGGAGCTGGGCCGCCCGGTCCTGGCCCCCGCGCCGGCGCCGAAGCCCTAGGCCCAGATCGCCGGCCAAGCCCCCGCAAGGCCGATCACCGCCAGGATCAACAGCCCGAACTGCGGCAGGATGGTCAGCAGGGCGCCCGGCGTCCGCGACTCCGGCGCGCCGACGTAGAGGCGCATGTAGAGCAGCCGCGCCAGCACGAACCACAGCCCGAAGGCCGACGGCAGCCAGAACAGGGCGTGGAAGGTCAGCGTCGCCAGCCACAGGAGCGGCAGGAACGAGATCATCTGCTCCCCGGTGTTGAGGTGCACGCGGCAGGCGCGCTCGAACTGCGGATGGCCCTGCATGGCCGGCGCCGGGATCTTGTGTATGCCGCGCAGGACGCCCACGCGCGCGGCCATGAAGATGTAGACCGCCACCGCCAGCAGCGTCACGACGACCGCCAGGCTCATTTCCTTGTCCATGGTCTCCCCCCTCTCGCTGTGTTTCAGCCTCGCGCCAGTTGGCGACCAAGCCAAGCCCTAGCGGGTCGCGCCCGACCGCCAGAACACCTCGGCGGCGCCGCGGTCGTTGGCGTGGCGGGCGGCCACGAACAGCAGGTCCGAAAGCCGGTTCAGGTAGCGCATGGCCGGCCCGCCGACCGGCTCGCCCGCCTCGACCAGCCGCACCGCCTCGCGCTCGGCGCGCCTTGCCACGGTGCGCGCCAGGTGGAGCGCCGCCGCCGCCGGCGTCCCGCCCGGCAGGATGAAGGACTTGAGCTCGGGAAGCTCGGCGTTGAGTGCGTCGATCTCCGCCTCCAGCCGGGCCACCTGACTGTCCAGGATGCGCAGGCGCGAGCCTTCCCCCTTTTCTCCAGGGGCCTCGTCCGGCGCGGCCGGGGTCGCCAGGTCGGCGCCCAGGTCGAACAGCTCGTTCTGCAGCCGCGCCAGCAGGGCGTCGAAGTCGCCGCCGGTGTGGATCCGCGCCAGGCCGATGCAGGCGTTGGCCTCGTCCACCGCGCCATAGGCCTCGACCCGCGGGTCGGACTTGCTGACCGGCTTGCCGCTCGCCAGCCGTGTCGTCCCGGCGTCGCCGGCGCGTGTGTAGATCCGGTTCAGGGTGACCATGGGCGGCGGGCGGTCAGTGCCGGGCGCGCCACCAGGCGACGCCGACAATCAGGCTGATTGCCACCGCCTGGACGACCACACGCAGCCGCATGAGCTTGTTGGAATAGGACCGGCCAAAGTCGCCGCCGCGGAAAAGAGCGTAGATTCCGAACGCCAGGACCGAGGCCACGACGAACAGCGCGACATAGATCAGCATGTTGAGATCGAACATCTGGCGACCTTATGCGCCTTCGCGCTTGCGAACCACAGACAACTCCGCTATGGCCGCGTTTCACCCATGGTTGGTGAGCGTGTTCAGCGAGCCCAAATCGTTGAGTTGTCGAATTTCAGCCCCAGTTACGGTTCATACGGGCTCGCCTTCGTCCCCGCCGCAATCCAACCAGCCTCAAAAAGTTACTTGGACAGCGTCGTTTCCGGCTGCTCTCAGGCTGAGTAACTCGATACATGAACATGTTCACCGAGCCGTTTCGGGACGTGCGGCCTTGGACGAACACAGCTAGAGAGGACGGTCCGCCGTCAAAAGCCCATGATGCATCATACCCAGATTCACGCCGCAGATGAGACCTCGGTGAAGGCGCCGACCCGTCGCGCGCTCGCCAAACAGCAGACCCGCGCCAAGGTGCTCGCCGCCGCGCGCCGCCTGTTCAGCGAGCAGGGCTACGAAGGCGCCACGATCCGCGACATCGCCTCCGCCGCCGGCATGTCCACCGGCGCGGTGTTCGCCAACTTCACCGACAAGTCGGACCTGTTCCGCGAGATCATGCTGGCCGACATGGGCTCGCTCGCCGAGGCGATGGCCGAGGCCGCCGCCCAGGGCAACGGCCCGCAGGACAGCCTGCTGCGCCTGTTCGTCGCCGGCTACCGCTTCTACCAGACCCAGCTGCCGCTCGCCCGCGCCGCCTTCAGCGTCGGCTGGTCGCCGGTGGACGGCCCGGCGCTGCGCAACGCCGCACAGGTGCAGACCATGCTGGGCGTCATCACCGACCAGATCCGCAAGGGCGAAGAGAGCGGCGAACTGGTCATGGGCGCCGCCTCGGCGCTGCGCGCCCAGATGCTGTTCGACGCCTATCTGTCCAACTTCGACCAGGCGATCTTCCAGGGCTGGACCATCGAGGCGCTGGAGGAGCGGGCGAACGAGCAGATCGCCATCCTGCTGGCCGGCGCGCGGAAGAGCTAGGGCTGGAGCTGGGCTTCCGGCGCCGTCTCTCAGAATGAGATGACCACCCCCAGGGACACCTCCGAGACCTACCCGGACGGCGCCGCGGCCACCCCCGCCGCGGCGGCGGCGCCGCCGCCCGCGCAAACCCTGCAGGCCGCGCCTGCGCCCAACCTGCGCCAGACGCAGAAGGAAGCGACCCGCAACCGGGTGATCGAAGCGGCCAAGGAGCTGTTCGACACCCAGGGCTACCAGGGCACCACCATCCGCGAGATCGCCGCCCACGCCGGCGTCTCGGTGGGCAGCGTCTTCACCACCTTCGCCTCGAAATACGAGGTGCTGAGCCAGGTGATGGTCGATCGCCTGGACGGGCTGTACGGCGAGTTCGACCGGGTGATGCCGCACCTGCGCGGCTCGACGCTGGATCGCCTGCGGACCATGTTCGCGATCCACTTCGCTTTCGAGGTGCGCCACAAGCGGCTGTTCCTGGCCTATATCGCGGCGGCCTTCGACTGGACCCTGCCGGGCACCTCGACGCCCATGGGCCGCAACCAGCGCCTGCAGGAGATCATCTGCGAGTGCCTGCAGAAGGGCGTCGAGCAGGGTGACGTCGACCCGGCCATCAACCAGCAGGAGGTGCGTGACCTGCTGATGGCGGCCTATGTCTGGGTCTACCGCCTGGCCGCCTGGCACGACGCCGACGCGCCCGCCATGACCGAGGTCATGGACCGCCAGATCGCGCTGATCGCCGCCGGGTTCGCGCCGAAGGGCCAGGCCTAGGTGTCTGGTCCCGCTGTGTGGGGGACTCAGCTTAGCTGAGTGCTCACATCGGGAGGCTCTATGGGCCAGATACTCCACGGCAGCGCCACGACCACGCACGCCATCCGA
>NZ_DASYAF010000086.1:0-2882 GCF_036501465.1 Phenylobacterium sp. | reverse complement strand
GCGTACCGTATAGGGCTTTCAACCCCTCATCCGACCCCTTCGGGGCCACCTTCTCCCGCAAGGGGAGAAGGGCTCCTTTGCGCAGGCCATTCTAAGTCATTGATATCAAGGACTATCGACGAGATGTGTGAACCTGCTAGCTCCCTCTGGGAGAGGTTTGAAGGGCGCGGCGCCTACTCCACCACCGGGTTGACCAGGGCTTCGCCGGCGAAGAAGCGGCGGAGGTTTTCCAGCGTCAGGGCGACCATTTTCGGCAGGGCGGCGGCCGTGGCGCCGGCGGTGTGCGGGGTCAGGACGGTGTTGGGAACGTCGGTCCAGCGGTCGGCGGCGGTGGGTTCGTCAGCGAAGACGTCGAGCGCCGCCATGCCGAGGCGACCGTCCTTCAGCGCGGCGATGAGCGCGTCCTCATCCACAAGCTGGCCGCGCGCGATATTGACCAGCAGGCCTTGCGGCCCGACGGCCTCGATGATCTCGCGTGAGATCAGGCCGGCATTGTCGCCATCGGCGCGGGCGGCCACCACCAGGATGTCGCTGTCCCTGGCCAGCTCGACCAGGCTGGCGGCGCGCGGCCATTTCGCATCCGGCTTGTCGCGCGGGCCCCACCAGGAGACGCTCAGCCCGAAGGCCTCGGCGCGCCGGGCGACGCCCTCGCCGATCGCGCCCAGGCCGACTATGCCCAGACGCTGGCCGGCCAGCGAGCCGGTGATCTTCTTCTCCGTGGCCTTCCAGGCGCCGCTGCGCACCAGCCGGTCGCCCTCGGCGATGCCGCGCGTCGCGGCCAGGATCAGGCCCATGGCGTGGTCGGCGACGTCCTCGTGATTGACCCCCGGCGAATGGCTGACCTTCAGGCCGCGCGCCTTCGCCCAGTCCAGATCGACGCCGTCGTAACCGGCGGTGAAGCAGGCGATCAGGCCCAGGTGCGGCAGGCTCTCGGCGAAGGTCTTGTCGATGGGAAACTCGCCCGCCACCAACAAGGCGCGGATGCCGCTCGCCGCCTCCAGCGGCGGCCCGGCCCATAGCCGCCAGACCGTGAACTCCGCCTCGAACAGCGGGCCGAGCACACCCAGATGCGGCTGCACGATGAGGATGGCGGGCTTGCTGTCGGGCATGGCGACCTCGAGCTCTCGGGCCCTTCAATAACGCCCGGCGCCCCGGCTTGGCCAGACCGCCTTTGCGGAACCAAGGCCGAGGTCAAAAGTTCAGCTTCAGTCACTGCAACCCTCGCCGTCCCACCCCAGGGAGAAACACAATGAACCCGAAGCTCCTCGTCGCCGGCATCGCCGTCGCCGCCATGACCGCCGCGGCCGCCCAGGCCGCCAGCACCCACCGCCAGAGCGCCGGCGCCTATGCCGAGCCGGCCCAACCGATCGCCTATGCCAACCTCAAGGCCTATATGAAGGCCTCGCCCAGCCAGCGCCGGACGCGTGACTGGTCGGGCGGAACGGCCGCATCGGCGAGCAACGCCGGCTCGAACGTTTCGGCCACCACGCCCTCGAACGCCGGCTCGATGCCGCTGTCGACCCAGACCCAGGCCCCGGATGCGAACGTCTCGGACACCCCGCCGACCGTCAGCCCGCAGGTCAACACCGCCCCGGCCCAGCCGCCGCTGAACCAGGCGCCCCCGAGCAACGCCCAGCCGCCGGCCTCCAACGCCCCGGCGACCACCGACCAGCCAGGCGGGCCAGCGCCGCAATAGGCTTTGTCATAGGGGACGGCTCGATACGGCCAGTCCCGGATTCGGCGCCCCTTCTCCCCCTGCGGGAGAAGGGGCGCTATCTTCCGAACTTCTGGAACTTGATCCGCTTGGGGATCAGCGAGTCCGCGCCCAGGCGGCGCTTCTTGTCATCCTCGTAGGCTTCGAAATTGCCTTCGAACCATTCGACGTGGCTGTCGCCTTCGAAGGCCAGGATGTGGGTGGCCAGCCGGTCGAGGAACCAGCGGTCGTGGCTGATGACCACGGCGCAGCCGGCGAACTGCTCCAGCGCGTCTTCCAGGTTCTGCAGCGTCTCGATGTCCAGGTCGTTGGTCGGTTCGTCGAGCAGGATGACGTTGCCGCCGGTGGTCAGCGTCTTGGCCAGGTGGACGCGGTTGCGCTCGCCGCCCGACAGCTGGCCCACCTTCTTCTGCTGATCGCCGCCCTTGAAGTTGAACGAGCCGACATAGGAGCGGCTGACCAGTTCGCGGTTGCCGATCTTCATCACGTCCAGGCCGCCGGAGATGGCCTGCCACACCGTATCGTTGGGTTTGAGGTCGTCGCGGCTCTGGTCGACATAGGCCAGCTTGACCGTCTCGCCGAGGCGGATGGCGCCCTGATCCGGCTTCTCCTGGCCGGTGATCAGCTTGAACAGGGTCGACTTGCCGGCGCCGTTGGGGCCGATCACCCCGACGATGCCGTTGGGCGGCAGGCGGAAGTTCAGGCCCTTGAACAGGACCTTGTCGCCATATTCCTTCTCCAGCCCGTCGACCTCGATCACCACATTGCCCAGCCTGGGGCCCGGCGGGATCTGGATGGTGGCGAAGCTCTGCTTCTCGCGCTCCTGCTGGTTGACCATCTCGTCGTAAGCCGCCAGACGCGCCTTCGACTTGGCCTGCCGCGCCTTGGCCGAGGAGCGCACCCATTCCAGCTCGCGGGCCATGGCGCGCTGGCGCGCCTCGCTCTCGCTGTTCTCCTGGCGGACGCGCTTTTCCTTCTGCTCCAGCCAGCCGGAATAGTTGCCCTCGTAGGGCACGCCCTTGCCGCGGTCGAGCTCGAGCGTCCACTTGGTGACCTGGTCGAGGAAGTAGCGGTCGTGGGTCACCAGGATGACGCAGCCGGGGAAGTTCTCCAGGTGGTGCTGCAGCCAGGCCACCGATTCCGCGTCCAGGTGGTTGGTGGGCTCGTC
>NZ_DASYAF010000085.1:0-2174 GCF_036501465.1 Phenylobacterium sp. | reverse complement strand
AGGATCACGGTGGGCAGGGCGATGACGGCGGCGGCGCCGATGGCGATCGCCGTCCAGCCCTGGCCAAGCTGGCGCAGGATCAGCGCCAGCGGCTCGGCACTGCCCGCGAACCGCGCATAGGACATGGCGCCGACCGCGACGGCGGCGACGGCGACATAGATGGCCGTGCAGGCGACCATCGAGCCGATGATGCCGATCGGCAGGTCGCGGCCGGGGTTCTTGGTCTCCTCGGCGGCGGTCGACAGGGCGTCGAAACCGTAGAAGGCGAAGAAGATGATGGCGGCCGCCGCCATCACCCCGTGGCGCGCGCCGCCGATGTCGGTCCCCGCGAATCCGTAGGGCATGAAGGGATGGAAGTTGGCGGCGTGGAAATGCGGCGCCGCCACCACGACGAAAAGACCGAGGGCCGCGATCTTCACGGCGACCAGCACCGCGTTGACGGTGGCGCTTTCGCGGGTTCCGAGGCTTAGGAGGCCGACCACGAGGGCGATGATGGCGATGGCCGGCAGATTGATCAGGCCGCCGGCATAAAAGCCGACGCTGAGCGCCGTCGGCGGATGCACGCCGACCGCGTTCAGGAAGCCGACCGCATAGCCGGACCAGCCGACGGCCACGGCGCTGACCACCAGGGAATATTCCAGGATCAGGCTCCAGCCCACCGCCCAGGCGATGATCTCGCCGAGCGCCACATAGCTGTAGGTATAGGCGCTGCCGGAAACCGGGATCATGGTCGCGACCTCGGCATAGGCCAGCGCCGCGCAGGCGCAGACCGCGCCGGCGATCAGGAAGGACAACAGCACGGCCGGCCCGGCCAGGTTCGCGCCGACGCCGATCAGCGTGTAGATGCCGGTGCCGACGATCGCCCCGACGCCCAGCGGGATCAGGTGCCACCAGCTCAGGCTGGGCTTCAGCCGGTGGTCGGGGTGCAACGCCTCGAGCGAGACGGTTTTCCGGTGCAGCAGCGAGGTCGTCACGGCCGCTCACCTGTCCACTCCCAGTGCCAGGGCTCGAAGACGTAGTTGATGAAGCCGAAGCGGCGCGCATTGGCGACCAGCCAGCGATAGGCCGGCGTGCGCGACTGGTAGAGGCGATTGGCGTCGTCGGAGGAATCGTCCGTGAAGCCCGGGGCCGCGCCCAGCACCAGGTCGACGGCCAGGCCGGTGCGGTGGGAGGAGCACTCGGCGCGGACCAGGCCCAGGCAGTTCAGCTCGGCCGCACAACGGGCGGCGTCGTCCGCCGGATCGCGATAGCCGGAAAAGACGGTGAGCAGCTGCGGGTCGGCGGCGACCTCCGGAACCTCCCGGCGGGCGGCGGCGACCATGCGGCGGAGCGCCTTCAGCGCCCGGGGCCGCAGCTGCACCACCCTGTCGAGGCGGCTCTCCTCCGGCGTCAGGTCGGCGAGACGGGTCGGCGGGTCGGGGCATATCCCGTCCTTGCGCAGGGCGACGAACGGCCGGCGCGCCTGCCAGGCGTCCTTCATCGCGGCGAAGGTGTCGGCATCGACCGCCCCGTGCGCCTCCAGTCCGTGCACGAACTGCCAGCGCGCCAGGGCTCGCGCGAAGCCGGGCGTATCGATGGCGCAGGCCGTGTGCGCCTCGCGGGCGATGGCCGGGGCGTAGATGGCCCAGCCGGTCTCGGGCTTGCCGAACGGCGTGAGCGGCAAGGTGATCAGGGAGTCGGTGTTGGCCCTGACGGCCGCGGCGAAGGCGCGATGGCCGCCGCATCCGTCCCGGACGCCAAAGACCGGGCTGGCACGGGCGAAACTGGCGAAGCAAACGGTCGCCGCGACCAAACCAATGGTCGTTAACATCGCGATCCTTCTCCCCTTGCGGGAGAAGGTGTCAGCGAAGCTGACGGATGAGGGGTCGCGCTTACCTCGGCCGCCTACTGGCGTCGACTTTCCCGAAACGGTTGTGCGACCCCTCATCCGACCCCCTTCGGGGGCCACCTTCTCCCGCAAGGGGAGAAGGCGCCCTCATTTGGCGGCTCAGCTTCGAACTCGGCCGAGCCTTAGCGTTGGATCGACTTCACCCCTTCTCGTTGGAGAAGACGATGGTGCCCGAGGCGGCGAACATGCCGCCGACGCCGTGGGCGATCGAGATCTTGGCGTTCGGAACCTGGGCCGGCGCAATGCCGCGCAGCTGCCGGACGCTCTCCTGCATGGCGTACATGCC
>NZ_DASYAF010000084.1:0-1703 GCF_036501465.1 Phenylobacterium sp. | reverse complement strand
AGGTCGGGGTCGGCGGCGACCGGGAACTTGGAGCGGCACTCGCTGGTGGAGAATTCGGCCAGCCGGTCGATATTGCCGGCGGTGACGCCGATCACGGTGGCGCCCAGCTTGTCGTAGCCGGCGGTGGCGTCGGCGAAGTCGTGCGCCTCGATCGTGCAGCCCTTGGTGAAGGCGGCCGGGAAGAAGTAGAGCACCACCGGGCCCTTCTTCAGGGCGCTGTCCAGGTTGAAGTTGAAGGACTTGCCGCCCATCGCGGCCGGGGCGCTGAAATCGGGGGCGTGAGCGCCGACCGCGAGCGCGGCCAGGGCGGGGGACGTGACGGCGAAAGCGGCCACGGCCGCGAAGGCGAACAGGGACTTTTTCATAAAGGCTTCCTTGCTGGACAGTCTGTCCAGTATGGCACGAACCCGCCTCCGAAAACATCGCTATCGCACAGCCGGCTTGCCGATATCGCTCCTTTCCCCTAACCCTCCGGCGCGAATTCGCCATTGTCCGACCGGGAGCATCCATGGGCCTCGCCTTCGTCTTTCCAGGTCAGGGCAGCCAGGCCGTCGGCATGGGAACCGAGCTGGCCGAGGCCTTCGCCGCGGCCCGCGAAGTGTTCGAAGAGGTCGACGACGCGCTGGGCCAGAAGCTGTCGCGCCTGATGCGCGACGGCCCCATCGAAGACCTGACCCTGACCGAAAACGCCCAGCCGGCGCTGATGGCCGTCTCGATGGCGGTGGTGCGGACGCTGCAAAACCAACTCGATGTCTCGATAAGCCAGGCGGGGTTCGTCGCCGGCCATTCGCTTGGCGAATACTCCGCCCTGGCCGCGGCCTCGGCGATCACGCTGGGCGACACCGCGCGGCTCCTGCGGTTGCGCGGCCAGGCCATGCAGCGGGCGGTTCCCGTGGGCGAGGGCGCCATGGCCTCGCTGATCGGGCCGAAGACCGACGTGGCCCTGGCCGAGGCCGCGGCCGCCATCGGCGCCGAGATCGGCGTCTGCGTCGTCGCCAACGACAACAATGCCGGCAATGTGGTGATTTCCGGCGACAAGGCCGCGGTCGACCGGGCGATCGAGGCGGCCAAGGCGATGGGCGCGCGGGCCATCGCGCTGAACGTCTCCGCCCCCTTCCATTGCCCGCTGATGCAGCCGGCCGCCGACGAGATGGCCGAGGCGCTGGCCGCCGCCCCGATCGTCCCGCCCCGCGCCCCGCTGGTGGCCAACGTCACCGCCCGGCCGGTGCTCGATCCGGACGCGATCCGCCGGCTGCTGGTCGAGCAGATCACCGGCCGCGTGCGCTGGCGCGAGAGCATCGAGTGGCTGGCCGGCGAGGGCGGCGTCACCCGGTTCGTCGAGGCCGGCGCCGGCAAGGTGCTGACCGGCATGGCCAAGCGCATCGCGCCGGACGCCGATGCGGTGGCGCTGAACACGCCGGCCGATCTCGAAGCCTTCGCCAAGTCGCTCTAGGGACACCCGCATGTTCGATCTTTCCGGCAAGACCGCCCTGGTCACCGGCGCCTCCGGCGGCATCGGCGGCCCGATCGCGCGCGCCCTGCACGCCCAGGGCGCGGCGGTGGTGCTGTCCGGCACCCGCCAACCGGCGCTCGACGCCCTGGCCGGCGAGCTGGGCGAGCGCGCCAGGACCCTGACCTGCGACCTGACCGACCCGGCCAGCGTCGACGGCCTGATCGGCGCGGCCGACGCGCTGGGCGCGCCG
>NZ_DASYAF010000083.1:0-2696 GCF_036501465.1 Phenylobacterium sp. | reverse complement strand
CGCCGGCTACAAGCGCGGCATCGATCGCTACAAGGTCGAGGAGATAGAACGGGCAGCTGACAGCATCGTCTGGTGCTGCGACGAAGCCCCCGGCTTCACGCCGGACCGCCCGGGCGACCTCGCCTTCGTCGGCAATATCGTCGAGGCCATCGACGCCTACGGCCGCGGCGCCCTGGGCGCGGCGCCGATCCCGCTTGGCGACGTCGACCGGATCATCGCCATCGGCTCCGACGGCATGATGAACGCGGTGGCCCAGGCCCGCCACGGCGTCCTCGCCGCCCACCTGAAACCCGCCCACAAGGCGGTCGGCTCGATCAACTCCCCCATGCAGTGCATGATGAAGGAGATCTGCGCCCAGTGCCTGCAGACCCACAAGGACCCCGCCACCGGGGTCGAGAGCGTGGTCTTCTCCTGCTTCAACCAGGACCAGGACCTCGACCGGGTAAAGTTCGCCGGCCTGCGCGACCGCCTCACCCAGAACAGCGTCCAGGAAAAAGTCACCCGCCTCTGGATCGATAGGTCGCTGCGGTCGCTGGGGCTCAGAGGTCGGCAGGCGGCGGAGTAGCGTCCTTCTCCTATCCCTTCACTTCAAAACCCGCTCATCCCGGCGAACGCTCTTGGGTATGCACACAAGTGAGTGGCTGATGACTCGCGTTTGATTGGGCGCGCTGGGCGAACGGTGATTCCTCGAAGGTGTTGGCTGACCTTGGAGGGATGGATGTCGAGCCTGGGACTTGGTGCGTTCGGCGACGCGCGCCTGGAAAAAAGGGGGTCCAGCTGTTGGGGCAGATGGCGGCCCTGGGCAGCGTGTGCCTGCGGCGGGCGGCGCAAGGCCGTCGGCGGGCGGTGGTTGGGTTCGGTCGGTTCCTGGCCAATGAGAAGGTGACGATCGATCGGCTGATCGAGGGTTGGGGCTCTGCGACCTCGGCGGCCTGCGCGGGTCGGCATGTGCTGGCGATCCAGGACCTGAGCGAGATCCGCTTCAAGACCCGACCGGCCGATCGGCGTGGCCTGGGCGAGGTGGGGCTGTCAGGTCACGGCCTTCTTCTGCATGCGATGATGGCGCTGGACGCTGATGACGGTGCGGTCCTGGGGCTGGTCAGCGGGCGGGTGTGGACGCGGCAAGGGCGGGTGAGCGTCCCCCACGACAAGCGGGACCTGGCCGACAAGGAGTCGGAGCGGTGGCTGGCGAGCGCCGAGGCGGCCAAGATGGTGCTGGCCGAGGCGGCTTGCGTGACAGTGGTGGCCGACCGCGAGAGCGACATCTACGCCGAGTGGGCGCAGGTTCCCGGGCCGGGCTTCCATCTGCTCACCCGCGCCATGCACGACCGGCGCACCGCCGAGGGGAGCCTGTCGAGCGCCAGGCTCGAGCGGGCCGGGACGGCCCACATTGTCATGCGGGCCAGGCCCGGACGTCCGGCCAGGACTGCGCGCCTGGTCGCCCGCTTCGGCGCCGTGCGCATCGCGCGGCCCGCGCACGGCCGGATGCGTCATCTGCCCGAGCATGTCGCGCTGAGCCTGGTCGAGGTGAGCGAGGCCGATCCGCCACCAGGCGAGGAGCCGATCCTGTGGCGGCTCTTGACCACCCATCCGGTGGCGGACGCCGCCGCGGCCTGGCGCATCGTCGGCTGGTACCGCCAGCGCTGGACCATCGAGCAGCTGTTCCGGACCATGAAGCAGCAGGGCCTGCAACTGGAGGACAGCCAGCTCGACACCGCCGAGCGACTGATCAAGCTCACCGCCATCGCCGCCAGCGCGGCCTGCGCCATCATGCAGCTGGTCCAGGCCAGGGACGGGCGCTCCCAGCAAAGCGCCCAGATCGCCTTCTCACCCCACGAGATCGAAGCGCTGGAGGCTCTGCTTCCCGATCTGGAGGGTTCCACCGCAGCCCAGAAGAACCCGCATCCGCCGCGATCCCTCGCCTGGGCCGCCTGGATCATCGCCAAGCTTGGCGGCTGGGATGGCTACCCATCCTCCAGACCGCCCGGACCAATCACCTTCAAGCACGGCCTCGACTACTTCCGACCCTTCGCCGCCGGCCGTAGATCAAGCGATGTGTGAATCCCCAAGGACCTTCGTCGGGATGAGCGGGATTAGGGGGTGGTTTCCAAAAACCGCTCGATCCAGCCTGCGACCCGTTCGTGGTCGTCCAGGCGACGCAGGCTCTCCACCGCGGCCGCCGCCTGGCCGGCCGGGAACCGCGAGCCGCTTCGCCCTTCGATCAACGCGATCGAGTAGCCGGGCTCGAACTCGGGATGCAGCTGGCATGACATCGAGGCCGCGTCGTAGGCCAGCATGCCGAACGGGCAGAAATCGTTGCCGGCCAGCACCGCCGCGCCCGGCGGCAGTTCCACCACCTGGTCCTGGTGCGAGGCCGAGAGCGACACGGCGGGCGCCGTGTCCATCCAGCCGCGATGCTCGGCGACGCCGTAGGTGTGCAGCCCAACGCCCCAGCCCTTGGGCGACTTGATCACACTGCCGCCGAACGCCTGCGCCATCGCCTGGTGGCCGAAGCAGACACCCACCAGCTTGGTCCGGCCGCGCGCGGCGCGCAGGAACCCTAGCAGCTCGGCGATCCAGGGATCGCCGTCGTAGACCCCCGCCGCCGCGCCGGTGACGATGTAGGCGTCGCAGGCCTCCGGCGTCGCCGGATAGTCGCCGGCCGGAACGTCGAACACCTGCCAGTCGTAGCCCTG
>NZ_DASYAF010000082.1:0-2569 GCF_036501465.1 Phenylobacterium sp. | reverse complement strand
GGGCGTCGAGGGGCTGACCGCGCACGGCGTCATCGCCAATGGGCGCGAATACGAGGTCGACTGCCTGATCTTCGCCACCGGCTTCGAGGTGGGCACCGCCTATACCCGCCGCGCCGGCTACGAGATCATCGGGCGGGAGGGCCGCACCCTCACCGAGCATTGGGCCGAGGGCCTGCGCACCCTGCACGGCCTGACCAGCCACGGTTTCCCGAACTGCTTCTTTTTGGGCTTCACCCAGACCGCCATCACCATCAGCGTGCCGCAGGCGCTCAACGAACAGGCCGACCACGTCGCCTACATGGTCAGCCAGGCGCGGAAGGAGGGCGCGCGCGTGCTCGAGCCGACGCCGGAGGCGGAAGCCGCCTATGTCGAGGAGGTGCGCGGCCTGGCCCGGCTCGGCCAGCGCTTCTATAGCGAGTGCACGCCCGGCTATTACAACTCCGAAGGCGCGGCCGGAAACCGCAGCGGCTTCTTCTCCGACATGTACGGCGCCGGGCCTTTGCGGTTCTTCGAGGTGCTGGCCGCCTGGCGCGGCGACGGGACCCTGCCGGGCGTCGAACTGCGGTAACGAGGGCGGCCGTAAAAGACCTCTCCCAGAGGGAGAGGGAGGGCCTGCGGGCAAAGCCCGTGGGACGGTGAGGGGTTTCGCCCTCACCGATTCAAGCGCCAATGCAGCGCGTTCCTGGCCGCGCCGTAACCCCTCAACCTCCCACGCGCGTCCGCGCGCGGGCCCCTCCTTCTCCCTCTGGGAGAAGTATTGGAGCTACGGGCTCCAGGGTGGATAGTGCCGCGAAACGAGGAAACGACCATGACCGACCAGCTGATCGAGACCATCGACGATGGCGTCGCCACCCTGACCATGAACCGGCCGGAGGCGCGCAATGCGCTGACCGGCGAGATGCAGGCCGCGCTGTCGGAAGCGGTCAACCGCCTGGCCGCCGACCGCGGCGTGCGCGTGGTTGTGCTTACCGGCGCCGGGCGGGCCTTCTGCGCCGGCGGCGACGTCAAGGGCTTCGCCCAGGCGGCCGAACGCGGCGACTCTTCGTCCAACAGCTTCAGCCTGGAGGCGCGCGCCTACGGTCTGCGCCAGTCCGCCGACGTCTGCCGCATCCTGCACGAGATGCCCAAGCCGACGCTGGCGGTGATTCCCGGCGCGGCCGCCGGCGCCGGCCTCTCCATCGCGCTGGCCTGCGACCTGCGCATCGCCGCCGACGACGCCAAGCTGACCACCGCCTTCTCCAAGGTCGGCCTCTCCGGCGACTACGGCGGCTCATACTTCCTGACCCAGCTGGTCGGGGCGGCCAAGGCGCGCGAGCTCTATTTCACCGCCGACGTCATCACCGGCGCCGAGGCCTTGGCGTTGGGCATCGTCAACAAGGCCGTGCCCTATCCCGAGCTGGAGCAGGTCGCGGCCGACTATGCGCGGCGCCTGGCCGGCCTGCCGACGCTCGCTGTCGGCTATATGAAGAAGAACCTCAACGCCGCCCAGACCGGCACGCTTGGGGCGGTGCTGGAGCTGGAATCCACCCACATGGTGCGCACCATGATGACCGACGACCACAAGGCCGCCGCTGCCTCGTTCGTCACCAAGACCGCGCCGGTGTTCAATGCCCGCTGAGTTCGCCCGCGACTATCGCACGCTGGTCTGCGACGAGGTCCGGCCGCACGTCGCGCGCATCACCCTGAACCGCCCGGGCGTGATGAACGCCTATTCCGACCGCATGTGCGAGGACCTGCTGGCCGCCATCGCCGCCTTCCGCGACGACGACGGCTTGCGCGCCCTGATGCTGACCGGCGCGGGCGAGCGCGCCTTCTGCACCGGTGGCGACCTTTCCGGCGGCGACCGCGACGGCGCGCCCCGTCCGCCGGTCGCCGCGACGCCCATGGGCCATGGCCGGCAGATGCGCGAAGGCATGCAGGCGGTGGTGCTGGCATTGCGCCGCCTGGACAAGCCGTCGGTGGCGATGATCCGCGGCTATGCCGTCGCCGGCGGCCTGGCGCTGGCCATGGGGTGCGACTTCCGCTTCGCCGCCCACTCCGCCAAGCTGGGCGACACCAGCAACAAGGCGGGCCTGCTGCCCGACGAAGGCGGCGCCTGGCTCTTCCCGCGCGCCATGGGCCTGGACCGGGCGCTGAAGATGACCCTGCTGCACGAAATCTACCCCGCGCCCGAGGCCGAACGCCTGGGCCTGGTCACCGAGGTCGTCGCCGACGACGACCTGGAGATCCGCACCCTGGCCTTCTGCGAAGCCCTGGCCGCCAAGGCCCCGCTGGCCGTGCGGCTCTCCAAGATGATGATGGAAAAGGCCATGGATGTCGGCCTGGAAGCCTCCATGGCCGACGCCCAGATGGCCGTCATGATCACCAACCCCAGCCAAGACGCCCGCGAAGGCATCGCCGCCTTCCGCGAAAAACGCACGCCCAGGTTCGAGGGGCGGTAGGTCGCGGCGAAGCCGCGAGAGGATTACCGCGGAGGACGCAGAGGTTGCGCGGAGTTCGCGGAGCGAAGCGTCGCGTCCGACGATACCATCGTTGGCCGCTACGCGGCCGCCGGACGCCGAATCTCTGC
>NZ_DASYAF010000081.1:0-5924 GCF_036501465.1 Phenylobacterium sp. | reverse complement strand
CCCGGCGCCAGGTTGAAGGACAGGGTGGCGGCGGGGAACTGGCCCTGGTGGCTGATGGTCAGGCTCGAGGTCGCGTTCGGGTTCACCTTGACCAGGTAGGACAGCGGCACGTTCTTTCCGGTCAGCGGCGAGAGCAGATAGACCGTGTTGAACAGCGCCGTGGTCGCCGCCAGTTTCGGCGGCGCCTCGATCACCACGTGATAGGCGTTTAGCTGGGTGAAGTACTGGGCCACCTCGTCCTGGCCGATCAGGTCGTAGAGCGCGGCGTCGATATTGGCCGGTGAAATCCCGAACCGCCCGGCGGCGTCGCGGTCGATGGTCATCATGACCGCCGAGGCCTGCGACTGCTGGTCGGAGCTGACATCCCTCAACTGCGGCATGGTCTGAAGCGCGCTCAACATGCGCGGCGCCCAGGCGTTCAACTCGTCCAGGTCCGAATCGGCCAAGGTGTACTGATACTGGGCGCGGCCGGCGCGGCCGCCGACATTGATGTCCTGGGCGGCCTGCAGGAAGGTCTGCACGCCGACCAGTTGGGCGAGCTTGGGCCTCAAGCGGGCGATGATCTGGTCCGCCGAGGCCTTGCGGCCGCTGTCCTTGGGTTTCAGGCTGATGAACAGGTTGCCCTGGTTGGTGCTCGATCCGCCGACGAACATGCCGAACCCGGCGATGCCCGGATCCTGGCGCAGGACGCTGGCCACCGCCTCGGCCTTCTGGCTGGCCTTGGCGAAGGAGGCGTCCTGGGAGGTGACGAAGACGCCGGTCAGGAAGCCGGTATCCTGTTGCGGAAAAAACCCCGTCGGCACGATGGCGTAGAGGGTCACCGCGGCAAGGGCGGTGAGCACGAAGACCGCCAGGGTCACGCGCATATGGGCCAGCACGACGTCCAGCGCCCGGGCGTAACCCGTTTCGATGCGATTGAAGCCCGTCTCCAGCGCCTTGATGAACCGGTTCTTCGCCGGCTCCGGCGCGCGCAGGAACCGGCTCGCCAGCATGGGTGTCAAGCTTAAGGACAGGGTGATCGACACCACGACCGCGGCGCTGAGGGTGAGGGCGAACTCCCGCATCAGCCGCCCGACCACCCCGCCCATGAACATCAGCGGCGTGAACACGGCGATCAGCGAGATCGAGATCGACAGGATGGTGAAGCTGATCTCGCTTGCTCCGGCCAGGGCCGCTTGCAGCGGCGCCTCACCCGCCTCGATGCGTCGCCAGATCACCTCGACCATGACGATGGCGTCGTCGACGACAAAACCGACGGCGATCGACATGGCCATCAGCGACAGGTTGTCGACGCTGAAGCCGATCGCGAACATCACCCCCGCCGTGCCCAGCAGCGATAGCGGGATCACCACGCTGGGGATCAGCGTCGCGCGCACGTTGCGCAGGAAGAGGAAGATGACGCCGACCACCAGGAAGATGGTGATCAGAAGCGTGATCTCGACGTCCCTGACCGAGGCGCGGATGGTTTGGGTGCGGTCGGCGACGACGTGCACCGCGATCGCGGGCGGTATGTCCGCCTGCAGCTGCGGCAGGGCCGCGTTGATGCGGTCCACCGTCTGGATGACGTTGGCGCCCGGCTCCTTGAACACGATCAGCAGGATGCCGCGGCCGCCTTCCAGCGTCTTGTCCAGATTGGCCTTGCCCGGCTCGACCCAGGCGCCGATCTCCTTGTTCTCGACATCCTGGACCGCGTTGCCGATGTCCTTGACCCGCACGGGCGCGCCGTTGTGGTAGCCGACGACCAGGTTGTTCCACACGGCGACGTCCATGATCTGGTCGTTGGCGTAGACGGTGGAGGCCTTCTGGGCGCCGTTGATCAGCCCTTTCGGCGCATTGACCGTCTCGCTGGCGATGGTGGCCCGGATGGCGTCGAGCTGCAGGCCGAGCGCGGCGGCCTTGTTCGGATCCAGCCGGATTCGCACGGCCGGCTTCTGCGCGCCGCCGATATTGACCAGGCCGACGCCGTCGATGCGCGAGATCTGCTGCGACAGGATGTTGTCGGCATAGTCGTCAACGGTCGAGATCGGCAGGGTGTCGGAGGTCAGCGCCAGGATCATGACCGGCGCGTCAGCCGGGTTCACCTTCCTGATGGTCGGCGGGCTGGGCAGGTTGGTCGGCAGCTGGCCGCCGGCGGCGTTGATCGCCGACTGCACGTCCTGGGCCGCCGCGTCGATGTTGCGCGACAGCTCGAACTGAATGGTGATGTTGGTCGAGCCATTGCCACTGACCGAGGTCATCTGGGTGACGCCGGGGATCAGCGACAGCTGGCGTTCCAGCGGCGTGGCGATGTTCGAGGCCACGGTCTCGGGACTGGCCCCCGGCAGGTTGGCGTTGACCTGGATGGTCGGAAAGTCGACCTGAGGCAGGGCCGCCACCGGCAGGTTGAAATAGGCGACGATGCCGAAGACCAGGATCGCCGCGGCGATCAGCGAGGTCGCGACCGGCCTGTGGATGAACGGGCTGGAGAGGTTCACGCGCCGGGCTTCCTCGCCGGCGCAGCCCCCTCCGGCGCCGCGCCCGCCGCCGGATGGACCGCGACGGTCATGCCCGGCTTCAGGGACATCTGCCCGTCGGTGACCACCAGTTCACCGGCCTTGAGGCCGCTCTGGATCACCGCGATCGTGTCCTGGGTGGTTTCGACGGTGACCGGCCGCAGGCTCACCTTGTTGCCCGCCCCGATGACATAGACGTAAGCCCCCTTCGGACCCTGATTGACCGCGGCCGCCGGAATGGTCAGGGCGCCCTGCAGCGTCTGCAGGATCAGGCGGACATTGATGAACTGGCCCGGCCACAGGGTTTTCGAGCCGTTGGGAAACTGCGCCTTCAGTTCGACGGTGCCGGTCTGCTGATCGACGTGATTGTCGGCGACGCTGAGCTGACCCATGCCCAGCGAGGCGCCGGTCTCCTGGCTGAGCGCCTCGGCGGGCAGCGGCCGGCTGAAGCCGCCGGAAACCTCGGACAGCTTCTGAAAGTCGCCCTGCGGCACCGAGAAGGTCACCGCGATCGGGGTCAGCTGATTGACGCTGACGATGCCGGTGGTGATCGAGGTGGTGACGATGTTGCCGGGATCGATCAGCCGCACCCCGACCCGGCCGGCGATGGGCGACTTGATCGTGCAGTCGTTCACGTTCACCTGGGCCGCGGCCACCGCGCCCTGATCGGCCAGCACCGTCCCCTCGTCCTGTTTGACCAGGGCGGCCTGGTCGTCGACCTGCTGCTTGGCGATCGAGTCCTGGGCGGCCAGTTTCTGGAAGCGCGCGAGATCGACGCGGGCGCCGGCCAACAGCGCCTGGTCGCGCCTGAGCGCGCCCTGGGCCTGGGTCAGGGCCGCTCTGAACGGCGCGACCTGGATCTCCGCCAAAAGGTCGCCGGCCGCCACATCGGTCCCTTCGGCGGCGACATAGGTCAGCATGCCGTTGACCTGGGTGTTGATCAGCACGCTCTTCCAGGCCTGGGCCGCGCCAAGTCCGCTGACCGAGACCGGCATGTCCTGAACCACGACCTTGGCGGCGGTCACGGACACGGACGGCGGCTTTTGTGGCGGCGGGGCTTTCGGGTGGAAGAACACCCAGGCCAGCAAGGCGATGACCACGACGCCCAGGACCGCGAAACCCCAGCGAAACCGCCGCCGTTGCGCTGCCATCAATCATTGCCTCGTCGTTGCGCGCTCGGTGGCGACCGGGGGAGGGGCCGTGAAGGCCTCGGTCGCCGCGGCTCCGGCCGCGGATCGACACTAGCCGGGGCTTATAGGAGATCAATAGCGCAGCCATGTGTCGGTGCGGAAACGCCACGCTCTATGCCGTCCCGCCGCGATTGGGCTAAACCTCCGCCCATGCCGGTTCAACCCCTCGCCGCCCCGTTGCGCGCCACCCGCTGGCCGGACGGATTCTTCACCGTCTCCGACGGGACCCGGCTGCACTATGTCGAGGCCGGCCAGGGCGCGCCGGTGATCCTGCTGCATGGGGCGCGGGGCTCGGCGATCGGCAACTGGTTCTCCAACGGCATCGCGCCGAAACTGGCGGAGACCAATCACGTCTATGCGCTGGACATGCGCGGCCACGGCCTCTCCGGCGGCGAGCGGCACGGCCATCTGCACATGGCCGCCGACGTCATCGCCTTCATGGATCAGAAGGGTGTCGAAAAGGCCCATGTCGCCGGCTATTCCATGGGCGGCGGCGTGATGCTGCAGATCCTGGCCAAGGCCCCGCACCGGTTTCTCACCGCCTGTTTCCAGGGCTCGGGCGTCTCGGAGACCGCCGAATGGCGTGATCGCGTGCCGGCGGACATCCAGGGCCGCGATCCCGACGAGGAGCGCGCCAACGCCCTGGTCCGCGCCCGGCGCGCCGCCAAGGGCGAGGAGGTGGGCAATAATCTGGGCGAACGCCTCGCCAGGGCCGCGCCGCGCGCGCTCGCCGCTGTCGAGAACATGGCCGGCCGCTTCCAGGCGCAACTGCTCGGCGTCGACCTGAAGGCCATCGACTTTCCGGTCATGGCCATCAACGGCGAATACGACCGCCCCAATGCCCGCACCCACAGGCTGGCCCGCGAGGTAGCCGACTTCACCAATCTGGTGCTTGCGGGCAAAGGGCATCTGACGGCGATGATGGCCGGCTTCATTCCGTCCGAATATGTCGAGGGCTACGCCGCCTTCGTGGTCGCCAACAACCCCAGGTCCTGAGCCCGCCGCCTTGGTTCCGCCACAAGCGCTGCCCAGCCTTGGCGCCTGGGGAACGGCGGGATTCGCGTGGCCGAACCTCAAGGGGCGCGGATGGGTGGACGGCGGATACAGGCCTATACGGCCGCGGGGCGGATGGACGGCGCCTGCCCCTATTGTCATCGCGACCTCCCCGAATGGCCGACCAGGTCGCAGCCCTGCCCCCATTGCGGCCATGAGATCCTGGTCCGCACCCGGCCGCTGGACCGCGAACGCGTCCTGGTCACCGAGGCCGAAGCCGAGGCCGTGGAGTTGCAGTGGGAGCTGTCGCGCGAGCGCGGCGGCGCCTCGCCGCTCCGACCGCTGCTCGACGAGCGCGAGCTGGAGGCCGAGCGCGCCTCGCTGTGCATCCGGTTCGGGCGCGAGCCGCAGCCGGACGATATCGCCGCCTCGCTGATCTCCCACCGCGCCTTCGAGCACATGCGGCGGCTGGAACTGGGCAGCTATCGCGACGTCATGCTGGCCAAGGCCGCGCTCTTAGACCAGCAGGGCCGCGAGACCGAGGCGCTGGCCGGCTACCTCGGCGTCTGCTTCCTCGACCTGAACGGCGCGCGCAACCCGCCGCCGCCCGGCCCGGACGGCGTGGCCATCCGCGTCGCCGGCGTGGTGACCGGGTTCTCGCCCGAACAGGCCTTCCTGGCGCCGTCGGTGGTGGCGCGCTGCGTCCACCTGGTCGCGCTGCTGGACCAGGACGAGGACGAGGTGCGCGCCGGCTTCACCGGCTATTGCGAGCGCCAGTACCAGAGCCTGCGCACCCCACGCCGGCCGCACGAGACCTGGCCGCCGCTCGGCGACGCGATTTTCGCCGGCGGCTGACGCCCGCCGATCCGTTTGTACTTTACGGCGTAAATTCTTCAGGCTATTCGGACGCCATTCCCGAATTCCCAGCTCAGAGAATGTCCATGGCCCTGCCGCCCGTGCTTCGCGATCGCCTCCGCCTGCCGGTGATCGGCTCGCCGCTGTTCATCATCTCCGGACCCGACCTGGTCATCGCCCAGTGCAAGGCCGGGATCGTCGGCGCGTTTCCGGCCCTGAACGCCCGGCCGATCTCGCAGCTGGACGAGTGGCTGGCCCAGATCACCGAGGAACTGGCGGCTCACGACCGCGCCCATCCCGAGGCGCCGTCGGCGCCCTTCGCAGTCAACCAGATCGTGCACAAGACCAATAATCGGCTCGAGGAGGACGTCGAGCTCTGCGCCAAGTACCGCGT
>NZ_DASYAF010000080.1:0-29171 GCF_036501465.1 Phenylobacterium sp. | reverse complement strand
TTCTTCACCCGCCAGGCCCTGGCGAAGATCCGGGCCGACAACCCGGGCGTCCCGATCAAGGCGGTGCTGTCCACCTCCGATTCCTGGCCGCATTTCGCCGGCGTCCGCCAGGCGGTGGCCGAGAAGCTGCCGGTCTATGTGCTCGACCTCAATCGCGACCTCGTCGAACGCAACGTCCGTGCGCCGCACACCCTGCACCCCGACCAGCAGCAGACCGCGCCCCAGCCGGCGCAGCTGCGCGTGGTCTCCGGCAAGGTCGCGCTGGGCGCCGGCCCGAACCGCCTGGAGCTCTATCCCCTGCGAGGCGCGGCGACCGAACGACAGTATATGGTCTATTTCCCTGGCCTGCGGCTGCTCTACGCCAGCGACACCCTGGCCTTCGAGTCCAAGACCCACGCCCTCTACGATCCGGAACTGATGCACGAGGTCGCCCAGGCCGTAGCCCGGGAGCACCTGGCGGTCGACCGCGTCTTCGCCATGCATGAAGGCCCGACGCCGTGGTCGGACGTCATGCAGAAGGTGGACGCGGCCGTGAAGGGCTAGGCTTCGTCCGGCTCGGGCGGCGCCAGGCGGGCGAATGGGCCGATCAGCAGCACGCCGACGATGAAGCCCGCGATATGGGCCTCCCAGGCGACCCCCGCGTTGCCCGCTCCGGGCAGGAAGCCGCCGCCGAACACCGCGATCAGCAGGTTGATGACGATCCAGCCGCCGCCCATGCCCAGCACGGTCGGCGAGAAGATCCGGCCCGGCCGCCCCTGGCCGGCGATCAGCCGGGCCGCTGCGCCCATCAGCCCGCTCACTGCGCCGGAGGCCCCCACCACCAGCCCCTGCCCGCCCGGATGGACCGCGGCATAGCCCAGGTTCGCGAGCACGCCGCAGATCACATAGAAGGAGAAGAACAGCAGCGCGCCTTCCATCTTCGGCCCGAACAGCCGCGCAAGCGGCGCGGAGAAGGCCAGGGCGAAGGCGCCGTTCATCATGGCGTGGGCCCAGCTTCCGTGCAGGAAGATCGAAGTGACCACGGTCTCCCATCGCCCAGGCGTCAGGTTCGCCGGCGCAAAGGCCCAGGCGCCCAGCACCGCGTCGATCGGGAACAGGGTCTGGATCGCATAGCCGCCGATGATCAGGGTGACCACCGCGACGGCCTGCCAGGGCGCGTTGAAGACCGGCTCGCGCTGCGGCGCCGACGGCGGCTCGACTGATGGCTCGCCCGGCCCCTGGGGCCATGGCTCCGGCTGCCCCGGCGTCTTTTCGAACCGCGATTCCGTCATACAGCCTCATTTAGGCGCATTGTCGCAGTTACGACAGCCGCCGCCTTCTTGCCTTGTCGCCGCCACGTCATATGACGATGTTCCAGGCGTCTCGTCGGACGATTTCAGGACTTCTCTATATGATACGTTCCTTGCGCGCGGGCGCTGCGCTCGCCGCCATCCTGGCCCTCTCCGCCCCCGGCTTCGCCATCCCGGCCCAGGCCTGGGCCATCGGCCTGCCGCACCTGCCGAAGATCAGCCTGCCCGGGTCCGACAAGGGGCCCGGTCCCGTCTTCCAGAAGCTGCCCCCCGGCGAGTGGCCGCAGGCCAAGTCCGACGTGAAGGCCGATCCGGACATCCGCTTCGGATCGCTGCCCAACGGCATGCGCTACGCCATCAAGCGCCAGGCCGCCCCGCCCGGCCAGGCCGCCATCCGCCTGCGCTTCGACGCCGGCTCGCTGATGGAGACCGACGCCCAGCAGGGCCTCGCCCACTTCCTGGAGCACATGGCCTTCAACGGCTCGAAGAACGTGCCCGAAGGCGAGATGGTCAAGATCCTGGAACGCCACGGCCTGGCCTTCGGCGCCGACACCAACGCCTCCACCAACTTCGACGAGACCATCTACAAGCTGGACCTGCCGAAGACCGACGACGACACCGTCGACACCTCACTGAAGCTGCTGCGCGAGGCGGCCGGCGAGCTGACCATCGCCCAGGCCGCCGTGGATCGCGAGCGCGGCGTGGTGCTGTCCGAAGAGCGCGCCAGCGACAGCCCCGGCTACGAAGTCTACAAGGCCCGCCTGGGCTTCGAACTGCCCGGCCAGCGCATGCCGACCCGCGAGCCGATCGGCAAGGTGGACGTGATCCAGAAGGCGCCGGCCGGCCAGATCGCCGACTTCTATCACCACTACTATCGCCCGGACCGCGCGGTGCTGGTGGCGGTGGGCGACTTCGACCCCGTCGCCATGGAGGCCAAGATCAAGGCCCGCTTCGGCGACTGGAAGGCCGTGGGCCCCGCCGGCCTCGATCCGGACCTGGGCAGGGTCGCCCAGCGCAAGACCGCCGCGAAGGTGGTCGTCGAGCCGAGCACGGCGCTCAACATGCAGGTCACCTGGGTGCGCCCGCCGGACCTGCGGCAGGACACGCTCGCCAAGCGGCGCAGCGACATGATCCTGCAGCTCGGCTTCAACGTCCTGAACCGCCGCCTGGGCGCCCTGTCGCGCGGGTCTCAGCCGCCGTTCCTGGCCGCCGGCGCCTTCCAGGCCGACCAGGGCCACTCGGCCGAGGTCACGACGCTGGCCGTCAACGCTCCGGCCGACGGCTGGCGCACCGCGCTCGCCGCCCTCGACCAGGAGCAGCGCCGGCTCGTGAAGTACGGCGTGCGCCAGGACGAGCTGGACCGCGAGATCGCCGAGGAGCGCGCCAGCGCCCAGGCCGCCGTCGCCGGGGCGGCCACCCGCCGTCCCGCCCAGATCGCCGACGAGATCATAGGCTCGCTGGGCGATCAGGAGGTGGTCACCAGCCCGGCGCAGGACCTGGCTGTCTTCGAACAGGTGGTGAAGGGGCTGAAGGCCGATCAGGTTTCCGACGTGATGCGAGAAGCCTTCACCGGCCAGGGACCCCTGCTCTTCGTCTCCACGCCCAAGCCGATCAGCGGTGACGAAAACGCCGTGCTGGCCGAATACGCCTCCGCCCAGAAGATGGCCGTGGCCGCGCCCACCGCCCCGCACGAGGTGGTCTGGCCCTACGCCAGCTTCGGCGAGCCCGGCAAGGTCGCCGAAACAAAGGAGGTCACCGACCTCGATACGGTCTTCGTCCGCTTCGAGAACGGCGTGCGCCTGACGATCAAGCCAACCAAGTTCCGCGACGACGAGGTTCTGGTGCGCGTCAACGTCGGCGACGGCCTGCAGGACCTGCCCAAGGACCGCCAGAGCCTCGCCTGGTTCGGCAACACCCTGATCGAAGGCGGTTTCAAGCAGATCGACAGTGAGGACACCGAGCGCGTGCTGGCCTCGAAGGTCTACGGCGCCCGCTTCGGCGTCGGCGAGGACGCCTTCGTGCTTTCCGGCGGGACGCGCACCGCCGACCTGCCCACCCAGCTTCAGGTGCTGGCGGCCTATGTGGCCGATCCGGGCTGGCGGGCCGAGGCCTTCAAGCGCCAGCAGACCGCCGGCAAGACGGTCCACGACCAGATGGAGGGCACTGACGGCGGGGTGATGAGCCGCGAGCTCTCCGGCCTGCTGCACAACGGCGACCGCCGCTTCACCTTCCCCAGCCGCGACGACATCTCCAAGGCCCAGTTCGCCGACTTCCAGGCCCAGGTCGCCCCGCACCTGGCCAAGGACCCCATCGAGGTGGTGGTGGTCGGCGACATCACGGTCGACAAGGCGATCGAGGCGGTTTCGCGCACCTTCGGCGCCCTGCCCGCCCGCAGCCCCGCAAAACCGGTGCCGGCCGCCCAGAAGGCCATCGCCTTCCCCGCCGCCAACACCGCGCCCCTGCTGCTCACCCACAAGGGCCGCGCCGACCAGTCCATCGGCTATGTGGCCTGGCCGACCAACGACCTGTGGGCCAATCCGCAGCAGGCGCTCGACAACGATATCCTGGGCGAGGTCATGGGCCTGCGCCTGATCGACGAGCTGCGTGAGAACCAGGGCGTCACCTACTCCCCCTCGGTCAGCTATTCCCACAGCCTGACCTGGACCGGCTGGGGCTATCTGTCCGCCAGCGTGGAGGTGCCGCCGGCCAAGCTGGACGGCTTCTTCCGCGACGTTCAGAAAATCGCCGCAGACCTGCGCACCAAGGATGTCACCCAGGACGAGCTGGACCGGGCCAAGAAGCCGCGCATCGACCGCCTGGAGAAATCCCAGGTCACCAACCAGTACTGGCTGTCGGAGCTCTCCGGCGCCCAGGCCGATCCGCGCAAACTGGACTTCATCCGCCACATCGTCCCGGGCACCCAGTCGGTCACCGCCGCCGACGTGAAGCGGGCCGCCAACCTGGTGCTCAAGACCGACAAGGCCTTCAAGCTGGAGGTCGAACCGCTCAAGGTCGCCCAGGCCCAGGGGTTGGGGGCGACGCCGGCCAACCCGTGATCGGCGCTCCGTGACGGATCGAAAGGAAAGCGAAATCGGTAAGGCGTAATTCACCGGCAGCTTCGATGCTTCCGGAACCATGGGACGGGACGCCTTGCATTTCACGATCGGAGATCGCGCGCCGGCGATCCTCGGCGCGGCCGCGGCCGGGACCTTCTTTTCCCTGGACGCCCAGGCGGGCCGGCCCGTCGCGGTCGCGACCCTCGGCGCGCTCGAGGCCGATGCCGCCGCGCGGGTGCTGGAACGCCTGCGCGCCGCCCGACCGCTGTTCCAGGCCGCCGGCATCGACGCCGTCGCGCTCGCGCCGCCCGATCCCGCCTTCACCGCCCGCTTCTCGCAGGATCCGGCTGCGCGCGACGACCTCTTCTACGTGACTACCGGCCCAGGCTTGGAACGCTTCGAGCTGGGCGGCGAGGCCGCCTGCGTGCTGATCGACCGCGGCGGCCGGGTGGCGGACATCCTGGCCTTGTCGGAAGGCGTCGACATCGCCGCCTGGCTCGCTCGCAACGCCCCGCGCGTCTGGAGCGAGCCCGCCCAGGTCCGCGCCTCGGCCGCCCCGGTGCTGTTCATCCCCAATGTCGCGCCGCCGGACCTCTGCCGCGCGCTCATCGACCACTTCGAGGGCTCGGACCACGAGGCCGGCGTCATGGCCTCGTTCAAGGACGGCGGCGCCTACGCCAAGCTGGACGAGGGCAAGAAGAAGCGGCGCGACACCGAGCTCACTGAGGGCTCTGCGCTCTACGCCGAGGTGCTGAAGGTGTTCTCCGGCCGGGTGATCCCGGAGATCAAGCGGGCCTTCAATTCCGACATGGTGTTCGCCGACCGCATCCTGATCGCGCGCTACGACGACACCGGCGGCTGGTTCAAGCGGCACCGCGACAACGCAGCTCCGCACACCGCCTTCCGCGACTTCGCCATCTCGCTGAACCTCAACACCGACGAGTACGAAGGCGGCGAGCTCAGCTTCCCGGAATATGACGATCATCGCTACAACCCGCCGGCCGGCGGCGCCCTGGTCTTCTCCGCCTCCCTGCTGCACGAGGCCGTGCCCGTGACCCGCGGCAGCCGCTACGTGCTGCTGTCCTTCTTCGGCGGGGCCGAGGCTCAGGCCAAACTCTCGGGCTGGCTCAACAGCCAGCAGGCGAAAGCCGCTGCATCTTAACCAACGGGCAGGCCACGCCGCTTAGCTTCGCCGCGACATCCTTAATGGGCGCGCGTTCCCGATGCTGATTCGCCGGTCGACCTACGTCCACCTGACGCCGCTGGCGCAAGACCGCGTGCTGATCGTCCACGCCATCAGCCACCTGCGCCTGGTTGTGGACGCCGAGGTCAGCGGCATCGTCGAATGGTTCGCCGAGCCCCGCGACATGCCGGGCGACCTGGCCCAGCTTCGCGAGACCCTGACTATCGACGCCGATACCCTGGCCGGCTGCCTGGCCAGCCTGATGGAGCGCGGCGTCCTCACCGACCTCGATCCGGCCGGCGAGGCCGCGGCGGTCGCCGCCAAGCTCGCCGAGCTGCACGGCCGCGATCCTGGCGAGGCGTTGGACCAGCTCCGCCGCCAGGAGGGCGAAGGCGCCAATCCCTATTGGTCGGTGACCTCGGCCCTGGGCGCCGACGACCTGGGCGGGCCCAAGGCGCACCGCTGGGACGTGCTGCTGTTCGGCGACTGCGACCTGCAGATGGAGGCCGACTTCCTGCGCCGCGAGGCCGCCCGCCGTGGCGTCGACCTGCGTGTGGCCGCGTCCTTCCCCGACGACCTGCGGCTCGCCGCCGAGAAGCCGCATCAGGCGATGCTGATCGGCGCTCTGCGCTCGCGTCATCTGGTCGCCAAGGGCAGCGCCGCCGACCATGGCGGCGATCCCACGGCCGTCTACCTGGCTGAGGCCCGGCACATCATCGAGGGCCTGCGCGCCCATTCCGACGCCCCGATCCTGATCGACGGCCTGCCGGAGCCCACCGTCCAGCCGCTCGGCATGGCCGACCGCGGCCCGTTCAGCCACCGCAACCGCTTCCGCCTTCTGAACCACGGCCTGGAAGCGCTGGCCCTCCAGTACAGCGGCGTCTACGTGGTCGACGTGGCCGCCGCCATCGCCGCCGAGGGCGCCGCCGGCCTGCTGGACGACGCCCTGGTCGGCTTCACCCACTTCGGCTCACCCGGCTGGATGCTCCAGCGCCCCTCCGTCGAACTCGAAGCCGTCCACGGCGTCTTCCCCGACACCGCGCCGCTGCACGCCGCCGTGGGCCCCGACCTCTACCGCCGCGAAGCCGTGGTGGCGCGCGCCCACATGGACCAGCTCGCCGTGGTCATGGGCCTCGCCCGCAAGAAGTGCGTGATCCTCGACCTCGACGGCACCCTGTGGCCCGGCGTGCTCGCCGAGACCGGCGCGCCGTTCGCCTGGACACCGGAGATCAGCGGCCACAACTCCTACATTGGCCTCTATTTCGGCCTGCACGAGGCCTGCCTGGCGCTGAAGCGTCGAGGAATCTTGCTGGCCTGCGTCAGTAAGAACGACGAAGCCCTGGTCCGCGAGCTCTGGACCTATCCCGACCACTACCCGAAAGACCGGCTGCTCACCCCCGACGACTTCGTCACCTGGCGGGTGAACTGGCATGACAAGCCCAGCAACATCGCCTCGATCGCCGAGGAGCTGGGCTTCGCGCTCGACGCCTTCGCCTTCGTCGATGACCACCCCGTGGAGCGCGAGCGCGTCCGCCAGGCCCTGCCGCAGGTCGACGTGTTCGGCGAAGACCCGTTCGCGCTGCGCCGCATCCTGCTCACCGATCCCCGCTTCCAGGTGCTGAACGTCACCGAGGAAAGCGCCCGGCGCACCGACCTGGTGAAAGGCCAGCTCGATCGCGAACGCGGCCTGGCGGCCGGTGGCGACGACTTCCTGGCGACTCTTGAGGTGGTCACCGCCTGCGAACGCCCGACCGATCCGGCCCTGCTCAGCCGCGTCGCCGAACTCTTCCAGCGCACCACCCAGTTCAACACCACCGGCAAGACCTACTCGGAAGCCGAGCTCGCCCGCCTCGCCGCCGAGGGCCAGGTCTTCATCGCCCATTGCCGCGACCGCTTCGGCGACTACGGCCTGGTGGCCGCCGCCGTCACCGAGGGCTGCGAGATCGCCGCCTTCGCCATGAGCTGCCGGGTGATCGGCCTGAAGGTCGAGCAGACCTTCCTGGGCTTCATCCTCGACGACCTGGCCGACCGCCACGCAGAAGCCCTGGCCCGCATCGTCGAGACCGCCCGCAACGGCCCCGTCCGCCACCTCTATGCGGACAGCGGGTTCGAACTGAGTGATGGAGTTTGGCGCAGAGCCCTAGCCTAACTCCGGTCGTCCCGGCGAAAGCCGGGACCCACGCTGAGTCGACCGCAAGACCCCAAGAACCCGCGTTGCTCACAACGCCCTATGGATCCCGGCTTTCGCCGGGACGGTCGGAGAATGGGTCTAAGCCGCCGCCTTGCCGTCCTCATAGACCGGCGCCTCGTCCGCCGGCAGGAAGGCCCGGCCGCGGATCGCGTCGGAGATCTTCTCGGCGATCATGATGGTCGGCGCATTGGTGTTGCCGCCCACCAGCGTCGGCATGACCGAGGCGTCCACCACCCGCAGGCCCGCGATCCCCTGCACACGGCAATCGGCGTCCACCACCGCCATCGGGTCGCCGGCTGCGCCCATCCGGCAGGTGCCGACCGGGTGATAGATCGTCTCGGCCGAGGCCCTGATCCAGGCGTCGATCTCGGCGTCGCTGCGCACCGATGCGCCCGGCGCGTATTCCTCGGCGCGGTAGGCGTCGAGCGCCGATTGCTCAGCCACCTTGCGCATCATCTTCACCCCTTCGCGGATCGCGCGGCGATCCTCCTCGGTCGAGAGGTAGTTGGCGAAGATCGCCGGGTCGGCCATCGGGTCGGCCGACTTCAGGGTCACCCGCCCGCGGCTCTCGGGCCGAAGCTGGCAGACGTGGAAGGTGAAGCCGTCCTTCTCCACGGCCACCTTGCCGTGGTCCTGCATGATCGCCAGCACGGTGTGGATCTGCAGGTCCGGCCGGTCGAGGTCGGGGCGCGAGCGCAGGAAGGCGCCCGATTCCAGGAAATTCTGCCGCCCCGCGCCCTTGCCGAACAGCATGTAGTTCAGCCCCACGCCCAGGGTCTTGATGAGCCCCTTGCGCATGGAATAGGCGGTGATCGGCTGCGGGCAGACCCAGCTCATGCAGACGTCCACATGGTCCTGCAGGTTGGCGCCGACGCCCTTCAGCGCCTTGACCACCGGCACGCCATGCGCCGCCAGGTCGTCGGGATCGCCGACGCCGCTGAGCTGCAGGATCTGCGGCGACTGCACCGCGCCGGCGCAGAGCAGCACCTCGGCGTCCGCATGGACGACGCGCCGCTGGCCCGTCTTGTCCTCGTGGATCTCCACCCCGGTCGCCCGGCCCGCCTCGATGACGATCCGCGTGGTCCGCGCCCCGGTCAGGCAGGTGAGGTTCGGCCGGGTGAGCGCCGGGTGCAGGTAGCCGCTCGCCGCGCTGCACCGCTGGCCGTCGTGGATGGTCAGCTGATAGGGGCCGAAGCCTTCCTGCTGATAGCCGTTGAAGTCCTTGGTCAGCAGGAACCCCGCCTGGGCGCCGGCCTCGATCGTCGCCGAATAGATCGGGTTGGGCGACGACGCTTTCGACACCTTCAGCGGCCCCTCGCCGCCATGCCAGGCGTCGGCCCCGCCCTCGAAGCCCTCCGAGCGCTTGAAATAGGGCAGCACGTCGGCATAGCCCCAGCCGGCCAGGCCCATCTGCCGCCACTGGTCGTAGTCGCGCGCATGGCCGCGGATGTAGATCATGCCGTTGATCGAGGACGAGCCGCCCCAGCCCTTGCCCCTGGGCCACCACAGCCGCCGGTCGTTGAGGTTCGGCTCCGGCTCGGTCCAGAAGCCCCAGTTCTGCGGGCCTTCCTTGCTGATCAGCCCGCCGACCCCGGCCGGCATCTTGATCATCAGCGAAGTGTCCTTGCCGCACGCCTCCAGCAACAGCACGCGCTTGGTCCCATCCTCCGAGAGGCGATTGGCGAGCACGCAGCCCGCCGAGCCCGCGCCGATGAGGATGTAGTCGTAGCGGTCCATGGCCCGAGCCGTTTCCCTGATCACTGTTCAGTTGGCAGCGAACCTGACGCAGGCGTCACCTTCTGGCAAGCGGGGCTAGGCGAACACCTCGACGATCGGCGCCGTTGGATTGTCTCCGAACCGGTTTACGCCGCGCGAGCCGCTCAGGAAGCCCATCTCCACCACTCCCCACAGCGACAGTCCGAGCCCGGGGAGGCTGAGCAGCGCCGCCTCGACAGCGGCGGGGCCCCCCAGATGCGCCACCTCCTGCGCGCCCGCGGACAACAGCGTTGGGAAAAGCCAGAAGACCACGAGCCACCATCCCGACCTGTCCCGGTCGTGCAGCCGACGGACGCCGACGGCGACCGCGGCCACGATCAGTGCGGGAAGCGGGACCAACAGGATGGCCGCGCCACGTCTGAGCGAGGCCGCCGAGGCCACGGTCAACACCATATCGAAGCCGAGCAGGATCGAAAAAAGCAGGTTCTGTCGCCAATAACCGAGGCGGGTGGTGCGGCCCCTGAAATCAAATGCCGATGCGAGCTTGCGCAAGACGTCCCCCATCCGTCGCGAAACTCGACTGTGGCCTCGGCGACCTGGGGTGACAAGCCCGCCGGCCTTCGCTCTTTCCTACCGCCCCTTCCACTGCGGCGGCCGCTTCTGCGAGAAGGCCAGCGGCCCTTCCACGAAGTCCTCGCTGCCATACAGCGCAGCCACCGCCGGATAGCGGTTCTGGCCCTTGATCGCCGCCTCCAGGGTGGGCTCGTCCAGACCCTGGTAGACCGCCTGTTTCGAAGCGCGGATCGACATCGGCGACAGCTCGCAGATCTGCGCCGCCCAGCGCCGCGCCGCCGCCATCAGTTCGCCCGGCGCGACCACCTCGTTGACGAACCCCAACTCGTGGCCCTCGGCCGCCGAGACCCGCCGTCCGGTCAGGATCATGCCCATGGCCCGCTTGGTCCCGATGGCCCGAGGCAGCCGGTGCAGCCCGCCGGCCAGGGCCGCCAGCCCCACCCGCGGCTCCGGCAGGGCGAACACCGCGGCCTCCGAGGCCACGATGATGTCGCAGGCCAGCGCGATCTCGAAGCCGCCGCCCATGGCCACCCCGTTCACCGCCGCGATCAGCGGCTTGGTCAGGTCGTAGCGCGTCGTCAGCCCGGCGAACCCCGACGGCGGATTGCCCATCTTGCCGCCTCCGGCCTGGTGCTTCAGGTCGTTGCCGGCCGAGAACGCGCGCTCGCCGGCGCCGGTGACGATGGCCACCCACTGCTCCGGGTCGGCCGCGAAGGCGTCGAACACGGCGCCCAGTTCGAAATGGGCCGGCGAATGCAGGGCGTTCATCACCTCGGGCCGGTTCAGGGTGACGATGGTCACCGGCCCCTCGCGATCGACCTTCACGAACTCATGGGCCATGGCGTCCTCCCGTTTCCGACACGCTCGGCGGCCGCGCGAACGGCGTCAACTCGAACATCCTCCCGCAGCGCCTGGGCCAGCGCCTTCGTCCGGGCGTTCGCCCTCATCGCTAAGTCGGATCGTGGTCAGCCGGCGCGGGCGGCGGCGCGGCCGTTCCCGGCGGGCAGCGCTTCATCTCGAACCAGCCGACACCAAGCGCGCCGGCATGGCGGACCATGCAGGCGACCGAACCGATCGCGGTGGCGTGATAGAAGCTCGACGCGACTGTGACCGGGCCCGCGGCCTGATCGTCCCATGGGCTGACATAGAGGTTGTAGGTCGGTGTGCGTGACCCGGTGACATTCTTGTCCTGGACGGTCACCGCAAACTGCTTTGCGGGCGAATGATCGAGCCCGGCGTTCACGAAGGCGGCCAGGCCGTACACACAGAATCCCACGGCCAGGAAAGCCATCAGGCCGAAACTCCATCGGCGCGCCGAGGTCGCGCGAAGGACCACGAAAACGGCCGCGGCCAATCCCACCAGCGCCGCCGCCTCGATCAGCGGCCCGCCGCTGAAAAGATTGAAGCTGAGCCCCGCGAAGGCGATCGTCGCGGCCGGAATGAAAGCGCCCCCGACGGCGGGACGCGCCCGGGTCGGCGACACCCAGGTCACCAGTCCGTTCGAGGCCGAAACGGCGAGGGCCGCCAGCGCGATCGGCGCCGCCACGGCGAACAGGGTCACGCCATAGGGCGTCTGGTGAAAATAGACCCACACCGCAAGCGCCGCGCAGGCGACGTTGAAAACCTGTGCCTGGAGCCTGGCGTTGCTCACCCGCTTTGCGCGTTCGGCCTCGGTCGCCCCGTATCGCGGGTCCGACAACACCGCCGACTTGTCGGCGGCCGCCGCCTCGGCCGTCAGGTCGCGAGCCCCGTCGAACCAGCGGCGGACCACCGGGTCGTCGTTCCGCAGGCTTTCCCGCAAGAGGATTCCGCCGACGCCGGGAACGTTGGGAACGACTTCGAACGATGCGCCCCGACGGTCGGAGGCCGCCGCCCTGACCCCCTCGATCTCACTGCGGCCGAGCGTGCGCCATCGGCCGACCACGCGTTTCTCAAGGCGATCCGGATAGAGCCTCAACCACGGGCTTCGGGCGAGCCACAGGCGGTAGCCGCATCCCAGGGCGACGGCGAGGCCTAGGATCGCGATCACCGAGGTTGCGCCCTGGCTTCTGAAACCGACCACCGCCGCTGCGGCCGCGCCCACCAGGACCGCGCCGTAGACGACGACGATCCAAAGCAGATCCACACCCCTGAATCCCACCGCATGGGGCAGGCCCGTGGTATCGGTCAGGACGGTCGGGAATGACCTTCCTGCCGAGTTCATCGGTTCGAACGGTCCACCCATCGCACTCCCCCCGCGGCATCCCCAAGCCAACCTTCGCCTTAAGAGCGCGCGACTCAAGCGTGAAATGGCCATGCTGTCCGGCCGATCCTCCGCCGGGGCGCCGGACCTTGCGGCCTAGATCGCCGCCAGCTCGCGCCGGTAGCGCTTCCAGTTCTCCACATAGTGGGCCGAGCCGCCGGCCAGGACCATCGCCTGCTGGGCGCTGACCTCGCGCACCACCTTGCCCGGCGCGCCCATCACCAGCGAATTGTCGGGAATCTCCTTGCCCTCGGTGATCAGGCAGCCCGCCCCGATCAGGCAGTTCTTCCCGACCTTCGCTCCGTTCAGGATGATCGAGCCGATGCCCACCAGGGAGTTGTCGCCGACCGAACACCCGTGGAGCATGACCATGTGCCCCACCGTCACATTGGCGCCGATCGTCAGTGGCGAGCCCATGTCGGTGTGCAGCACGCTGCCGTCCTGCACGTTGGAGCCCTCGCCGACCGTGATCGCTTCGTTGTCGCCACGCAGGGTCGCACCCCACCAGACGGACGCATTTTTCTTGAGAATCACTCGGCCCATGACGGATGCAGTCGGCGCTATCCAGTATTCGTCATCTTTCGGTAATTCAGGTGTCACATTGCCTAAGTTGTAGACGCTCATCCGCACACCCCGTTTCTTGCGACAATCCGTCCGTTTAAGAATCCGGAAACCAAGCTACGCTCATTCTAGTCGGGCGATTCGAGGGGGCGATAGCCATCTCGGAGTCCGCTGCTGGCCGGCTCATTCGGCCGGTATCTCGCGCTGGACGGAGTTGATGGCGCTGAGCTTGTGGTCACCCCGGGTCTTCGGACCCGGACCGGCATCCCCGGGACAACCCCCCGGAAAGCCCCGCAGCCGCGCACGCCGCCTGCTTCGATTCATCCCCGACCATCCAAGGGCGCTCCAACGCGGAGACGCCCTTTTTTCTTGCCCCCCAATTCCTGGGGACGGAGGCTTTTGATGACCAAGCGAGCCCTGAAGCGACAACTGCGCGAAGGCGCGTTCGACGCCGGCCAGTTCTCCGGGGACGATAAGATCCGCAGGCTCCCAGTCTCCCATGGCTGGTCGCCGCTGGCCTCCAACGACGAACGCGACCAGGGCTACCTGAAGACCATCAAGGCCAAATCGACCGGCCAGCAGCAGCTTCTCGACGCTATCGACGCCAAGAACCTGGTCATGGCGCTGGGCCCGGCCGGCACCGGCAAGACCTACCTGGCCATCGCCAAGGCGGTGGAGGCGCTGGAATCGGGCGCCGTGGGCCGCATCGTGCTGTCGCGCCCGGCCGTCGAGGCCGGCGAGAGCATCGGCTTCCTGCCGGGTGACGCCGAAGACAAGCTCGCGCCCTATCTGCGCCCGCTCTACGACGCGCTCAGCGACCGGCTCTCCATGAAGCGCGTGCGCGCCCTGATGGCCGAGGGCGCCATCGAAATCGCCCCGGTGGGCTTCATGCGCGGCCGCACCCTCAACAACGCCTTCGTGGTGATCGACGAAGCGCAGAACTGCACCTATGTGCAGCTCAAGATGCTGCTGACCCGCCTGGGCTGGCACTCGACCATGGTGGTCACCGGCGACCCCAACCAGTCGGACCTGATCCCCGAACTGTCCGGCCTGTCCCCGGTCTCGGCCAAGCTGGAAGCGGTCGCCAACATCGCCGTCGTGCGCCTGAACGAGCGCGACATCGTCCGCCACCCGCTGGTGGCGGAGATGCTGGGCGTGCTCTGACCTCGGTCGGCCGGCGACTTCGGCTGGAAGGCGTCGCCATAGGGCGGCGACCCCATGGGTGTGGGGCCGTTCGCGCTGCGGCGGCGGCTCATTCCCAGGCGGCGGCGCCTTGCCTCTTCAGCTGTGGAACCACTTGCCCGGCGACCCAGGCTTCCAGGTCCGCGGTGGCGGCGATGTCGCCGCCATAGGCGAATTTCGGCTCGAATGGGCCGATGCGGGGCGGCGCGTCGGGAATGATGGCCGTGAGCAGGGTGGCGGTGGAAAGGCCGGATGGCAGCACCATGTCGCGCACTTCCGAATAGTGGGTGTCGCTGTCCGTCGCCTGGCCCACCTGGATCGCGCCCAGGTCGCGGAAGAACCAGACCGTGTTGATGCAGGACGAGAAGCAGGCCGCATCGGAGAGCACCAGGATCGGCGCCTTCGCCAGTGAGGGCCGACGGCGGCTCACCGGCGGTTTGGCTGGACCGGCGCAGCGCGGCGGGCCGGTCAGGTCGCGTCCGCGAGCCCGGGCGGCGGCGATGTCGGCGACGCCCTTTTCGTATTCCTTCTGCGCGGTCGCGTCCCCGTTCCGCCCGAAGGATCGGGCGGCCCTGGTCAGGAAAGCGGCGTTGCCGGGGGTGACGCGAAACACGCTGGCGCAACCGCCACCTTCGGAACTGGGCCCCAGCACGTCATCGACGAAGCCCTCGCCCATCAGCGCCGTGGCCAGCGCCCGACCATAGGCGTCGTCGCCGCCGCCGTCGCCGCGCAGGTCCACCACCACGAAGGCGGCGTCACGGATCGCCGCGGCTTGGGCCTTCACCGCGTCGATCACCGGCTGGTCCTTGGCGTCGAGCTCTTCCAGCGAAATCCAGTAGCCGCCGCCGGCGACCGGCCGCACGCCGAACCCCGCATGGCCGATGGGCGTCTTCCAGTACTGCTGCCGCAGCGCGGCGTAGCTGATCGGCTTCCACGTCAGGGTCTGTGTCGATTCGACACCGTCCTTCCGCAGCACGCAGGCGGTCGGCCGCTTCAGGAAGGGGTTGCCGTCGTCAACCAGCAGCCAGCCCCCGAACAGCGCTTGCTCGGCTGCGACGGCCGGATTGGCGTGGAAGCGCAGCACATCCTTCGCCAGGTCGGCGACGGGCCGGCTGTCGCAGCTGACGATCTCGGCGCCCGCCAACTCGCGGCCGGTCAGCTTTGGCTCATCGGCGGCCACCACCCAACCGGCGCCACGCCGCGCCGCCACGATCCCCGTCCAATCGACGGTGCGCGGCAGCACGGACATGTAGCTGTTGATGTGGCTGTCCCCCAGGGCGTGGACGAAGCCCGCCAGAGTCGCGGCGTAGCCGGTGAGGGTCGTCACGCGGTCCGCTCGCCCCAGGGCCTCGGCGTGCGCCGCCTCCAAGGCCTCGACGAAGGCGGGGTCGCCGGCTTCGGACGAGGCGCCGGGATGGTCCCGTTTGAGGAGTTGGTAGTGCGCCTCCAGGTCGATGCGGGTGAGCGTCCGCCACGCCTGGGCGCCGTCGGCAGCCGGATCCGCGCCGGCGGGCGCGGCGAGAAGGGCGGCGAAGGCCGCGGCCAGGAAGCTTTTCCGCATGGCTTGAACCCCCGCTAGAACACCAGATTGCGAATGATCGCCCAGCGGCCGTCCGCGCCCCGCTTCCAGACGGTGAGATAAGGCCCGTCGCTGGTCGTCCGCTTGCCCGCCTTGTCGAGCGTCGTGGCGCCGCCGTGACCCCATTCGTAGATCAGGCCGTCGCGCGCCAGCGTCATGCCGTCGTGGTGGATGCCGCCGCCCAGCACCTGACCCACGTTCGCCATCCTCTGCCGATAGAAGTCGATGATCGCCTTGCGGCCCACGATCTCGCGCCCGTCGGACAGGACGAACACGCCATCCTCGGCGTAGGGCGCGGCGAGCGCGCGCGCATCCCTGGCCCGCATGGCGCCGATCCAGTCGGCGTTGGCCTTGTCGATGGCCGGCTTGGCTGCGGCAAGATCGTTGGGCGCGGCCAACGCCGGCGGCACAGTGAGAGCCAGCGCCGCCGCGCCCAACAGGCTGGGGAAGATGCGCGTACGCATGCGGGCCGGACCCTATGCCGATCGCCGGGCCCGTGGCTTCGATCGCGACCGAAGCGTTGGCCCCTGCGACAAACGGTCGTGAACGCGAGTTAACTTGCCTTGAAACGGCGCGCACGCGGATATTAGGGCCAGGGAGAGAGACCATGCCGCAAGCCCGCACCCGCGCCGTCGTCGCGCGCAAGACCGCCCTGGCGCCCCTGGCCTGGAGCGCCACCGCGCTCCTGTCGCTGGTGCTGCTGCTGATCGCGCGGTTCTAGGCCGGCCCCTTCCGCCCTTCGCCCTGCTCGTCGGGCGCCGCGCTTGATCGCCTTTCCGCGACTCCGTATAGATAGTTCGACAACCTAACTATATGGCTTGGCTTGCATGCCCTCGGTCGCCGCCGAAACCGACATCGCGCCCGACGACGAGCTTGGCCTCGCTGAACTGCTGCGCGCGCCCCTGCTTCGTGTCTCGCGCAAGCTACGCCAGGCCGGACTGAAGGCCGGGCTGTCGCCGCAGGAGACCCTGATCCTCGGCTACCTGAAGAAGAACCCCGGCGCCGGGGTCTCGGAGCTCGCCGACTTCGAGCAGATCTCGCGCCCCACCATGTCCAGCCATGTGAAGCGGCTGGAGGCCGCCGGCTGGATCGCGCGGGCCGGCCACGCCGAGGACGGCCGCCGCCAGGGGCTCACCGTCACCCCGACCGGCCTGCGCCAGCACGCCGCCGCCCAACGGCACCGCAACGACTGGCTGGCCGCGCGCCTGGCGCGGCTTTCGCCGCAGGAACGCGCCCGCCTCGCCGAGGCCGCCGGCCCGCTCCTCAAGCTTACGAGTGAGCCATGAGTACGCGCGCCGAAGAAGTCCTCGTCGAGGATGTGGTCGACGAGCCCGGCGCCGACGCCGCCGCCATCCTCAACGAAGGCAAAGACGCGACCCTGCGCGGCTGGGTGATCCCGGCGATCATCGGCTCGGCGCTGCTGATGCAGACGCTGAACGCCACCTCGATCAACAACGCCCTGCCCGCCATGGCCCGGGCGATGCATGTCGAGCCTCTGCGGCTCAACCTCGCCATCACCATGTACCTGCTGGCGTCCGCGGTGTTCCTGCCGATCTCCGGCTGGATGGCCGACCGCTTCGGGGCCAAGAAGATCTTCATGGTGGCGATGGTCAGCTATGCCCTGGCCTCGGCCGCCTGCGGCTTCGCCAATTCGCTGGGCGAACTCGTCGTCTTCCGCCTGATGCAGGGCTGCGCCGGCGCCATGATGGGGCCGGTTGGTCGCCTCGTGCTGCTGCGCACCACGCCGAAGAGCGAGCTGGTGGGCGCCATGTCGGTGGTGACCATGCCGGCGCTGCTGGGCCCCGTGGTCGGGCCTGTTCTGGGCGGCGCCATCGTGACGTTCGTCTCCTGGCGCTGGATCTTCTTCCTGAACCTGCCGATCGCCGCGGCGGGCCTCTTCCTGGTCCGCGCCTTCGTGCCCAATGTGAAGGAGCAGGACGTTTCGCCCATCGATTGGCCGGGCATTTTCCTGACCGGTTTCGGCCTCGCCGGACTGATCTTCGGCTTCGAGAACCTGGGCCGCAACGTCATGCCGCCCTTGGCGGTGGCCGGCCTGTTCGGCGGCGGCTTCGCCTGCCTCGGCCTCTACTGGGCCCATGCGCGGCGGAACCCGCACGCGATCATCGACCTGTCGATCTTCCGCATCCCGACCTACCGGGCCTCGGTGCTGGGCGGGGCCTTCTTCCGCCTGGTGCCGGGCGCGACCCCTTTCCTGCTGGCCATGCTGCTGCAGGTGGGGTTCGGCATGACCGCCTTCGCCGCCGGCCTGATGACCTTCATCTCCGCGGTGGGCGCCCTGGTGATGAAGACCACCGCCCCGCCGATCCTGCGCCGCTTCGGCTTCCGCACCGTGCTGGCGGTGAACGGGGTGATCTGTTCGGCGAGCTTCATGGTCTACGCCCTGTTCCGGATCGACACCCCGCACTGGCTGATCATGATCGCGCTCGCGGTCGGCGGCTTCTTCCGCTCCCTGCAGTTCACCAGCCTGAACGGCATGGCCTACGCCGACCTGGAGCAGGCGCAGATGAGCCGCGGCACCACCACCGCGTCGATGGCCCAGCAATTCATGCAGTCGGTGAGCATCGGCCTGGCCGCGTCGCTGCTGCATTTCCTGATGCAGTCGCGCGGCGAGACGCACCTGACCGGCCCGACCGTCGCCCCGGCCTTCGCCATCTTCGGCGCCGCCACCCTGGTCTCGCTGTTCTGGTTCCTCCGCCTGCCCGCCGACGCCGGCGACGAGATGAATAACCGCGGGGCCAAGGCCCCCGCCTAGAAGCAGTTCCTTAGGGGGTCGCCGCCGGCTGGGCCGCTTTGCTGAGCGCCTGCTGCATGGCCGCGATCAGCGCCTCCATCTGGATCGGCTTGGCGACGAAGCCGTTCATGCCCGCGGCCAGGTAGCTGTCGATCTGATGACGCATGACATTGGCCGACAGCGCCAGGATCGGTGTGGGCGCCCGGCCCTCAGCCCGTTCCTGGGCGCGGATCGCCAGGGTGGCGTCGACGCCGTTCAACCCGGGCATCTGCACGTCCATCAGGATCAGGTCGAAGCGCTCCTTGGAGACCTGCTCGAGCGCCTCGCGGCCGTCGCCGACCAGGCGCAGGTCCACGCCCAGCGGCTGCAGCATGGCCAGCAGCAACGCCTGGTTCACCCGGTTGTCCTCGGCGGCCAGCACCTTCAGCGCGCCGAGCTTCGCTGAACCGGCGGCCACGGGCTCGATCATGCCGGGCGTCTCCACCCGTTGCAGCGGCAGTTCGGCGGCGAAGGTCGAGCCCTGCCCTTCGACGCTCTCCACGCCGATCGTCCCGCCCATCAGCTGGACCAGCTCGCGTGAGATCGCCAGGCCCAGGCCGCTGCCGCCGAACCGACGCGTGGCGGTGGGATCGACCTGGCTGAACCGCTGGAACAGACGCTCCACCTCGGCCGCCGGAATGCCGACGCCGGTGTCGGAGACGGCGATGCGCATCCCCGCCTCGGTGCGGGCCACGGTCACCAGCACCTCGCCGGCGCTGGTGAACTTGACGGCATTGGACACCAGGTTGCCCACCACCTGGCGCACCTTGCCCGCGTCGCCCAGCCAGAAGCCCCGCACCTGCGGGTCGATCTCCAGCTTGAACCGGACCTTCTTGCGCGTCGCCGCCTCGGCGAAGGCCTGGGTGGTCCCGCGCACCGCCGCCGCCAGGTCGAACGGCGCCGTCGCCAGCTCCATCCGCCCCGCCTCGATCTTCGACAGGTCCAGCACGTCGTTCAGCAGGCTGAGCAGGGTCTGGCCGCTGTTCTTGATGATCTCCACCCGCTCGTGCGCCGCCTTCGGCAGGTGGCTGATCGCCAGCACCTGGGCCATGCCCAGGATGCCGTTCAGCGGTGTGCGGATCTCGTGGCTCATGTTGGCCAGGAACTGCGACTTGGCGACGTTGGCGGCCTCGGCGCGGTCGCGCGCGGCCTCCAGCTCGGCCAGCGCCTGGGCGTGGGCGCGCTCATAGGCGTCGAGTTCGCGCGTCACCCGGAACATCTGGCGCACCAGCACGATCATCACCACGGCGAAGGCCGCGAAGCCCAGGCTGAGCGCCGGGGCGGCGGCGCGGACGGCGGCCATGCCCGGATGCAGCGGAGTCCATTGGACGAAACCGACCGGGCGGCCGTTCGGGTCGTTGAGCGGCACCGACGCCAGCGCCTTCGTCGCCTCGACGATCCGGGGCTTGTTGACCCGCATCCGCTCCAGGGACGCCAGGATCCGCCCGTCCAGCACCTCGCCGGCGACGACCATCGACGACGGCCCGGGGCGCAGCGGCGTGGACGGGTGCGAGGGCGTCACCGTGGAGACCCCGACCAGGTATCGCACTCTGCCGGAGCGGACGATGCCCATGGCCGTCGCCGGACGGTTGGGGTCGCGGTGCGGGTCAGCGATGAACGCCCGCTCCTGGGCCCGCGCCCTGGCGATCAGCGGCGCGACATCGGCCAGGAACTGCGCCTCGCCGGCGACGCCGACCTCATGGTTGTCCTGCCAGGCGAAGAAGGCCTTATCTGCGTCGTCCAGCGCAATGCTGCGCTCGAACGGCCGGTTCTTGGTCATGTAGGCGCCGACTTCCGCCTGCAGCCACTTCGGATCGCCGCCGGGCCGGATGTTGAGATAAGCCTGGTCCCACACCGTCACGGTGGTGGTGTCGTTGTCGGCGCGCGCGACGACGCGGTCGATCATGTTGGCGATCAGGAACCGGTCCTCACGGACCTTCAGGTCGTTGAGCAGCCCGGAGCCCGCCGTCAGCAGCCCGCCCACGCCGATCAGCACCACCGCCACCAGGGCGAGGCTCAGCAGCACCAGCCGCCGCACCGCGGCGTGGCTTCGGCGGTCGATCTGGCTCAGGGCATGGTCCGACATGTTTCGATCGAACCGCCTCCCGGACAACGAAAGGTAAAGGCGGAAGTAACTATAGCACCGCGGCGCGCTCCGCCCCGAGGATCAGCCCTCCACCTCGGTCCAGGGCCGGTCGCGGCCGTCGGCCAGTTCCTCGCGCCACTGGCCGTTCGCGTCCTCGTAGACGATGCCGTGGGTGTCGCCGGCGACCCGCTGTTCGCCGGCCGCCCGGCGCGCCGCCGCCTTGGCCTTGTCGTGGCTGGCGAAGGTTTCCGAGAAGGTCCCCCCGGCCCTGTAGGCCCAGCCGCCGTCGTGCTGGACGATCTTGTAGACGACATGGCTCATCGGTCTCTCCTCAGCCGCGCTTAAGGCGCGACAATCTCGAACCAGAAATCGAAACGGTCGAGAAGCGGCAAGAGGCGCGCGAGCTCCGCGGCGCCGTCGCCCGAAACGTTGCCCTCGGCCAGCGCCGCCTCCAGCGTCGTCTCGCCGATCACCAGGCCGATCAGCGCCGGCCGCGTCAGGACGACCTGCGGGCCGCCATCGCCGTCACCGGCAACCGCGCGATGATGCAGCACCGCGTTCTCGACGCTGAGCGCGAATCGCTCGCCGGCGTCGGTGAACGCCACGGTGAAGGCGATGTCGCCCGCCACCCCGGCCTTTTCCCCGTTCAGCCGGACCGCCAGGCTCTCTAGCAGGGCGTCCGCCGGCAGGGCTCTGAGCTGTCCCGCCGCCCCCTGCCGCGGCTGGTCGGCCTTGGGCCGCGGATTGCGCAGCTCCTGCGCGCCGGTCAGGTAGAAGGCCCGCCATGGCCCGCTCTCGGCCTGATAGCCCATCTGCTCCAGGGCGTCGGCCTGCAGCGCGCGCGCCTCGGCGTTGTCCGGCTGGGCGAACACCAGGTGGTTCACCAGCTCGGCCACCCAGCGGTACTCGCCGCGCCCGAACGCCGCGCGCGCCATCTCCAGCAGCGCCTCCGGCCCGCCCGCCACCTCGACGTAGCGCTTGCCGGCGTCCTCGGGCGGCAGCTTGTGCAGGTTGGCCGGATTGCCGTCGAACCAGCCCAGATAGCGCTGGTAGACCGCCTTGGCGTTGTGGTTCAGCGTCCCATAGTAGCCGCGCGTATGCCACTCGGCCGCCAGGCTGGGCGGCAGGGCGATCCGCTCGGCGATCTCCACCGGCGTCAGGCCATGGTTGGCGAGCCTGAGCGTCTGGTCGTGGATGTATTTGTAGAGGTCGCGCTGCTGGCGCAGGAACCGGCGCGCCTCGCCCGAGCCCCAGCGCGGCCAGTGATGGCTGGCGAACAGGACGTCGCTGTCGCGCGCGAACATCCGCTCGGCTTCGTCGATGTAGTGGCTCCAGGCCCGCGCATCGCGCACCTGCGCGCCGCGCGGCGTGTAGAGGTTGTGCAGCTGGCAGGTGCAATTCTCGGCCATGCACAGCGCCTTGAACTGCGGGAAGTAGAAGTTCATCTCCGCTGGCGCCTCGGTGTCCGGCGTCACCTGGAAGACGATCTCCACCCCGTCCAGCGTCAGCCGCTCGCCCGTCTCCTGGATCGAGATGGTGTTGGGCACCAGGCTGACCGAGCCCGCAGAGACGGTCTTGCCGAGCCCCGCGTCCACATGGCCCTTGGCGTCGCGCGGCAGCAGCGCGCCGTACATGTAGGTGGCGCGGCGGCCCATGGCGTTGCCGGCCAGCACGTTCTCGCTTACCGCCTCGCGCAGGAATCCCTCGGGAGCGACGATCGGCAGGCCGGCGTCGATCTCCGCCTGGCTGATCACGCCCCGCACCCCGCCGTAGTGGTCCACGTGGCTATGGGTGTAGATCACCGCGGTCACCGGCTTGTCGCCGCGATGCTCGCGCATCAGCTTGAGCGCCGCCGCCGCCGGCTGGGCCGAGATCAGCGGGTCGATGACCACATAGCCGGTCTCGCCCTCGATGAAGGTGATGTTGGACAGGTCGAAGCCGCGGACCTGGTAGACGCCCGGGGTCACTTCGAAGAGGCCGTGCTGCAGGTTGAGCCTGGCCTGCCGCCAGAGGCCGGGGTTCACGGTGTCGGGCCGCGCCTCGTTCAGGAAGGCGAACGGCTTCTGGCTCCAGGCGCCCGCGACCTCGGCGCCCGGGATCGTGCCCAGGAAGCCCTTGGTGGCGTTGGCCATGTCCTCGCCGGTTTCGGCCGGCAGGGCGGCCGCCAGCCGCTGCTGCGCCGCCTTCGTCGCCGCCGTGGCGTCTTTGCGTTGATCCAATTCGGGTCTCCTCCCGGACGCAGGCTTAGCATGCGCACGCGGTTGCAAAAGCGCTTGGTCGCGCTATGCCCGGTTGCCTAAGGTCGACGCAATTTCTCTCCGGTTCTGGACCGTCAGCTTATGAAATTCATCCCCGTTCTCGTCGCCGCCCTGCTGGCGCTGGCCGCTCCTGCCGTCGCCGCGACGCCAGCCGCCAAGCCGCAGTTCGTCCAGCCGAAGCCGTTCCCGCCGCACGTGGCCCTGCCGAAGGACGTGGTTCCGGAACGGTACGACATCCTGATCAGGCCTGACGCCGCGCACCTGAAGTTTTCCGGCCAGGAGAAGATCCGGCTGACGGTCAAGTCGACCACCGACCGCATCGTGCTGAACGCCGCCGATATCACCTTCGACAAGGTGACCTTGCAGGACCTGAAGCGAGCTCCCGGCGAAGGCCCGGAGGAGACCGCGAAGGTCACCCTCGACAGGGACCAGCAGACCGCCACCTTCAGCGTCGGCCACAGGCTGGCGGCCGGCCAATATGTGCTCTCGATCGCCTACACCGGCGTCATCTACGAGCAGACCTCGGGCCTCTTCGCCCTCGACTACACCGGCGAGGACGGCAAGAAGCAGCGGGCGATCTTCACCCAGTTCGAGAACTCCGACGCCCGGCGCTTCATCCCCTGCTGGGACGAGCCGGGGGTGAAGGCGGTCTATGCGCTCAAGGTGACGGCGCCTGAAGGCATGATGCCGGTCTCGAACATGCCGGTGGCCAAGCAGATGACCGATACGGATCAAAGCGATGGGCACGGTCACTTCAACATCAACCTGCAGACGACCACCTTCGAGCCCACCCCCAAGATGAGCTCCTACCTGCTGTTCTTCGCCCTCGGCGACTTCGAGCGCATCCACAAGCAGGTGGGCAAGACCGACGTCGGGGTGATCGTGCGCAAGGGCAAGGCCGCCCAGGCCCGGTTCGCCCTCGACGCCGCGGCCGAGATCCTGCCCTGGTACAACGACTACTTCGGCGTGCCCTACCCGCTGCCCAAGCTCGACTTCATCGCCGGCCCCGGCCAGAGCCAGGTCTTCTCGGCCATGGAGAACTGGGGGGCGATCTACTACTTCGACTACGCCCTGCTGATCGACCCGAAGCTGTCCACCGAGCAGGACAAGCAGAACGTCTACGTCGATATCGCCCACGAAATGGCCCACCAGTGGGTCGGCGACCTGGTGACCATGGCCTGGTGGGACGACCTGTGGCTCAACGAGGGCTTCGCCTCCTGGATGGAGAACAAGACCACCGACCACTTCCATCCGGAGTGGAAGATCTGGCTGCAGACCAAGGGCGGCGAACAGGCGGCCATGCGCACCGACTCACGCAACGGCGCCCACCCGGTGATCACCCCGATCAAGGACGTCTTCGCCGCCGCCAACGCCTTCGACAACATCACCTATCAGAAGGGCCACGCGGTCATCCGCATGCTGGAGACCTATGTGGGGCCGGACGTCTTCCGCCAGGGCGTGCGCAACTACATCGCCCACCACGCCTACGGCAACACGGTCACCGACGACCTCTGGCGCGAGATCGATGCGGTCAGCCCCAAGAAGATCGCCGGCATCGCCCACGACTTCACCCTGCAGGCCGGGGCGCCGCTGATCTCGGCGTCGGAGGCGGGCGGCAAGCTCACCCTGACCCAGGGCCGGTTCGGGGCCGACGCGGCCTCCAAAGCGCCGCGGGCCTGGCGCACGCCGGTGGCGGTCACCGGCGCCGGCGCGCCGTGGAACACCCTGGTCAGCGCCGGCGCGCCGGCCGCCCGGGCCGTCCCGGCCGACGCCGCGCCGCTCGTCAACGCCGGCCAGGTCGGCTACTTCCGCAGCCGCTATTCGCCGGCCCTGGAGACCCGCATCGTCGCGGCCTTCCCGGGCCTCGCGCCGGAAGACCAGCTCGGCCTGATCTACGACAGCCGCGCGCTCGGCGAGGCCGGCTATGCGCCACTCACCGACTTCATGGAAGTCGCCCGCAAGGCGCGCGACGCCCAGGACCCGGTCGTGCTGAGGGCCTTCGTGAACCAGCTCGACGCGATGGATGACAACTACAAGGGCCTGCCCGGCCGCACGGCCTTCCGCGCCTTCGCCCGCGCCCAGCTCGCCCCGGCCTTCGCGCGCGTCGGCTGGGACCCCAGGCCCGGCGAGTCCGACAACACCGCCCTCCTGCGCCGCAGCCTGCTGAACACGCTGGGCAAGTTCGACGACCCGGGCGTGGTGGCCGAGGCGCGCAAGCGATTCGCGGGCCTGGTCGCCAACCCCGACAGCCTGCACGGCGCGGCGCGTCTGACGGTGCTGTCGATCGTCGCCAGCCACGCCGACGCGGCGACCTGGGAGACGCTGCACGCCATGGCCCAGGCTTCGAAGGAGAGCACCGACCGCAGCCGCCTCTATGGCTACCTGGGCTACAGCGAGGACCCGGCGCTGGCCGACAAGGCGCTGGCGCTGGCGCTCACCAAGGAGCCGCCGCCGACCGATGCGCCGATCCTGATCTCGCGGGTTTCCGAGACGTTCCCGGACAAGGCCTTTGACTTCGTCATGGCGCATCGCGCGCAGGTCGAGGCCCTGGTCGAACCCACCAGCCGCACCATCTATTTCGCGCGCCTGGCGGGCGGCTCGGTGAGCCCGGACGTCGTCGGCAAGCTCAAGGCCTACGCCCAGACCGTGCCGGCCTCGGCGCGGCCGGCGGTCACCCGCACCCTGGCGACCATCGCGTTCCGCCAGGACATCATCAAGAACCGCCTGCCGCAGGTCGACCGCTGGCTGGCGGCCCATCCGGGCTAGGGCCGGGAGCCCCGGCACGACGGCTAGGCGGCGGGGAACACTTGCGGCCTGAGCGGCTTGACCCGCACAGCCAGGCCCGGCGCCACGCCGCCCGGCAGCGCCGGCCCACGCGCCAGGAACTCGAACAGCCGGCCCTCGATCAGGCACTCCACGCGTGCGTCGGCCCCGCGCAGCACGACGGCCTTGACCTCGCCGGCCAGGCCCGCCCCGTCCAGCGGCGCGAACATCACCTCGTCGGGACGGAAGAACACCTCCACGCGCCCGCTCGCGGCGTCCCTCGGGGCCCGGGTCTCCCAGTCGGCGACGGTCAGCCGGCCATCCGCCACCGCGCCCGGCAGGCGGCAGGCGGCGCCCAGGAAATCGTAGACGAAAGGGTCGGCGGGCGCTTCGTAGACCTCGTTCGGAGTCCCGAGCTGGATCAGCCGCCCGTCCTTCAGGATCGCCACCCGGTCGGCCAGGTCCAGCGCCTCCTCCTGGTCGTGGGTCACGAACACCGTGGTCACGCCCGCCCGGTCGTGCAGCTCGCGCAGCCAGCGGCGCAGGTCGCGGCGCACCTGGGCGTCCAGCGCCCCGAACGGCTCGTCCAGCAGCAGCATGCGCGGCTCGATGGCCAGCGCCCGGGCCAGCGCCACCCGCTGCCGCTGGCCGCCGGAAAGCTGGCTCGGGAAGCGCTTCCCCAGATCCTCGAGCTGCACCAGCTTCAGCAGATCGGCCACCCGGTCCGCCGTCTCCGACTTCGCCGGCCGCTCGCGCCGGGGCCGCACCGTCAGCCCGAAGGCGACGTTCTGCGCCACGGTCATGTGGCGGAACAGGGCGTAGTGCTGGAACACCATGCCGACCCGCCGGCGGCGTATCGGGATCGAAAGAAAATCCTCGCCGCCGAAGCGCACCTGGCCGGCGTCGGGCTGCTCCAGCCCAGCCAGCACCCGCAGCAGCGTCGTCTTGCCGGAACCCGAGGGGCCCAGCAGGGCCAGGAACTCCTTGTCGCGCGCCTGCAGCGAGACATCGTTCAGCGCCGGAAAGCGCCCGAATCTCTTGGAAATATTGCGGATGTCCAGCGACAAGCCGTCGGTCGCGCCCGCCTTCACCTCAGGAACGCCGGTTGGCTGAAAGCTCGCCGTAATGCCGCCATTCGAGGCCGGTCTTGAGGACCAGGGTGACGAGCCCGAGCGAGGCCAGGAGCGAAGCCGCCGCGAAGGCGCCGACGAAGTCGTAGTCATTGTAGAGCACCTCGACATGGAGCGGGAGTGTGGTGGTCAGGCCGCGGATGTGGCCGCTGACCACCGAGACGGCGCCGAATTCGCCCATCGCGCGGGCATTGCACAGAAGGACGCCGTAGAGCAGCGCCCAGCGGATGTTCGGCAGCGTGATGCGGACGAAGGTGGTGAAGCCGCCCGCGCCCAAGGTCAGGGCCGCGGCCTCCTCGTCCGAGCCCTGGTCCTGCATCAGTGGGATCAGCTCGCGCGCGACGAAAGGGAAGGTCACCAGAATGGTCGCCAGCACCAGGCCGGTGGTGGCGAAGACGATCCTGATGTCGTGGTCGGCCAGGACCGCGCCGAACCAGCCCTGGGCGCCGAACAGCAGCACCCAGACCAGGCCCGAGACCACCGGCGACATGGAGAACGGCAGGTCGATCAGGGTCAGCAGCGCGCCCTTGCCCCGGAACTCGAACCTGGCGACACACCAGGCCGCAGCGACCCCGAACACCGCGTTCAGCGGGACGGAGATCGCCGCCACCGTCAGCGTCAGCTTCACCGCCGAGATCGCGTCGGGGTCGGAGATCGCCGCCAGGTATTTCGGCAGCCCCTTGGCGAAGGCGTCGCCGAACACCACGACCAGCGGCAGCAGCACCAGGGCGGCCATCACGGCGGCCGAGGCCAGCACCAGCAGCGGCGCCGCGCCCGGCAGGCGGGTGTCACGAAGCAGGCGGGCGGCGGCGGTCATGCGCGGCCTCGCCTGGCCAGCCACAGCTGCAAGGCGTTGATCGCCACCAGCGAGCCGAACGAGACCGCCACCATGGCCAGGCCCACGGCCGCGGCCCCGGCGTAGTCGTACTGCTCCAGCTTGATGACGATCAGCAGCGGCGCGATCTCGGTCTTTCCCGGCAGGTTGCCGGCGATGAACACCACCGAGCCGTACTCACCCACCGCCCGGGCGAAGGCCAGGCTGACGCCGCTGACCAGGGCCGGCGCCAGCGCCGGGAGGATCACCCGCACCGCCCGCTGGAAGGCGTTGGCGCCCAGCGTCGTGGCCGCCTCCTCCACCTCGGCGTCCAGGTCCTGCAGCACCGGCTGCAGGGCGCGCACCACGAACGGCAGGCCGATGAACACCAGGGCGATGAAGATGCCGAGCGGCGAATAGGCGGTCTTGATCCCGACGTGCGCCGCAATGCGTCCCAGCGGCCCGGTCGGCGCATAGATCGCGGTGAGCGCGATCCCCGCCACCGCCGTCGGCAGGGCGAACGGCAGGTCCACCAGGGCGTCGAGGATGCGCCGGCCGAGGAACCGGTAGCGGGTCAGCGTCCAGGCGATCAGCAGGCCGAGCGGCGCGTTCAGCAGCGCAGCCAAGGCCGAAAGCCCGAAGCTCAGCCGGAACGCCGCGGCGACCCGGGGCGAAGCCAGTTCACGCCAGACGCCCGACAGCCCCAGCGCCCAGGGCCGTAGCGCCAGCGCGATCAGCGGCAGGACGACGATCGCCCCCAGATAGGCCAGGGTGATCCCCATCGACAGCCCGAACCCGGGCAGGATGGAGCGGACCACCCAGGGCCGCCGGGTCTTCGATGCCGCCTTCGCCGGCGCGGCCGGAGTCGCCGCGGCCGTCATGCTGGCCGGTAGATCTGGTCGAACAGAGCGCCCTCGGCGAAGTGGGCGGCCGTGGCCTTCTTCCAGCCGCCGAACGCCTGGTCGACGGTCACCAGCGGGATCGGCTTGAACGCGGCCGCGTACTTCGCCGCCGCCTTCGCCTCGCGCGGCCGGTAGTGGCGCCTGCCGATGATGTCCTGGGCCAGCGGGCTGTAGAGGAAGTTCAGGTAGCCGGTGGCGACCAGCCGGGTCTTGTGACGATCGACGTTGCGGTCCAGCAGCGCAACCGGCGGCTCGGCCAGGATCGAGCTGGACGGATAGACGATCTCGAAGCGGGGCCCGAACGCCTCGAGGGTCAGGAAGGCCTCGTTCTCCCAGGAGAGCAGCACGTCGCCGATGTTGCGCTGGGCGAAGGTGGTGGTCGCGTCGCGCGCGCCGGCCCCCAGCACCGGCACGTTCCTGAACAGCTTGGCCATGTAGCCCTTCGCCGGCCCGGGCCCGCCGAGCCGGGTCCCGTAGTTGTAGGCCGCCAGATAGGCCCAGCGGGCGCCGCCAGAGGTCTTCGGGTTCGGCGTGATCACGCCCACGCCCGGCTTCACAAGGTCGCCCCAGTCGCGGATCGCCTTGGGGTTCCCCTTGCGCACCAGGAAGACGATCGTCGAGGCGTAGGGCGTCGAGTTGTTCGGCAGCCGGCTCTGCCAGTTGGGCGGCAGCAGCCTGGCGCGGGCGGCGATCTCGTCGATGTCGCCGGCCAGGGCCAGGGTCACCACGTCGGCCGGCAGGCCCTCGATCACCGCGCGGGCCTGTTTGCCCGAGCCACCGTGGCTCTGCTTGATGTCGACCGCCTGGCCGGTGCGGCCCTTCCACCAGCCAGCGAAGGCGGCGTTGATGTCCTTG
>NZ_DASYAF010000079.1:0-2019 GCF_036501465.1 Phenylobacterium sp. | reverse complement strand
TGCGGGTCCCACCTGTACATGCAGACCATCTTCCGCTGGGCCCTGTACGAGGACAGGTAGACGGCGTGCGATCCGGTGACGTGGAACAGCGGCACGGCCAGCAGCGTGGCCGGCTGGCTGGCCGGGGCCGCGGGCTCGATGCCCATCATGCGGGCGGCGACCAGGCCGTCCAACTCCCATGAGAACAGCGCCGAGACGATGTTGCGCTGGCTGGAGACCACCCCCTTGGGGCGGCCGGTCGAGCCTGAAGTGTAGAAGATGGTGGCCGGATCGTCCGGCTGGACGTCGGCGGCCGGCATCTCGACATCGCCGATGCCGTCCAGCAGGCCCCACAGTTCGCGCTCGTCGGGGCCGCTCGGCCGCACGGCGATGACCTGGACGTTCAGCTCGGGCGAGCAGTCGGCCAACCGCTCCAGCCGCTCCTGGTCGGCGAACAGCAGCTTGGCGCCGCTGTCCTGCAACCCGTACTCCATCTCCTCCGGCCGCCAGAGCGCGTTCATCGCCACCGCGATCGCGCCCAGCGAGGTGATGGCGGTGAAGGCCAGCACCCATTCCGGGAAGTTGCGCATGGAGATGGCGACGCGGTCGCCCTTGACCACGCCGTAGTCGCGCGCCAGCAGGGTCGCGATACGGGCGGCGGCGCGCCAGGCCTCGTCGAAGCTCCAGCGTTCGGTCTCATAGACGATGAAGGTGGCCTCGCCGCGCGCGTCGGCGAACAGCTGGCGCAGCGATTTCGGCGCGTTCCTGAACGATCTGACGGTCGCGGCCCCGACCAGGACGGGCTCCAGCTCGTGGGACTGTCCAGGCCCGGTCAGCGCCGCCACCGCCTGGTCGCGCGTCAAGGGTTCCGCCAACTCACCGATCTCGCTCAACGCAGCTGCTCCACCTGTTCACTGTCCGCGCAACGCGGTTACACGAACCCAGGGCGACGTGGAAAGCCGCATTCGCCGGACGGGGTTCTGGCCTGGACGCCGGGGCTGGGCCATAGCTTGGATCGGCTCAACCTAGGACAAGGGCGACAGATGCGGGTCATCGAACGCGAGGAGGTGGCCAGGCGGCTCACCTACGAGATGTGCATTCCGATCGTGCGCGACGCCATGATCGCCTTTTCCAGAGGCGAGACGCGGCAGCACCTGCGCTCGATCATCCCGCTGGCGAAGGGCGCGCTGGGCATCATGCCGGGCGCCCTGGGCGAGTCCGCGCCCTTCGGCGCCAAGCTGATCAGCGTCTATCCCGGCAATCCCGCCACCGGCCGGCAGGCGCATCAGGGCCTGGTGGTGCTGTTCGAGCCTGAGAACGGCGAGCCCGTCGGCGTCGTGCATGCCGGCGAGATTACCTCGATCCGCACCGCCGCGGCCAGCGCCGTCGCCACCGGCGCCCTGGCCCGCCCCGAGTGCCGCCGGCTGCTCATCCTGGGCTGCGGCGAACAGGCCGTCACCCACGCGCGGGCCATCCCCAAGGTGCGCGACATCGCCTCGATCGCGGTCTGGGGACGCTCGGCCGAGCGCGCCCAGGCCTTCGCCGAGCGCATGAGCGCAGAGCTTGGCCTGCCGGTGACGCCCGTCGCCGAAGTGGAGGCGGCGCTCGCCGACGCCGACATCGTCTGCACGGTCAGCGGCGCACGCGAGCCGATCCTGAAAGGCGCCTGGGTTCGGCCCGGGACCCACCTCAACCTGGTCGGCTCCAGCGTCGCCGGGCCGGTGGAGGTGGACGACGCGCTGGTGGTCCGCGCCCGCTTCATCGCCGACAGCCGCGAGGGGGTGCTGCGCCAGGGCGCGGAGTTCCTGCACGCCAAGGATGCCGGCCTGATCGGCGACGACCATATCGCCGCCGAGATCGGCCAGGTGCTGGCCGGCGACATCGCGGGCCGCCGCTCGCCCGACGAAATCACCGTCTACAAATCGCTGGGCCACGTCGTGCAGGACCTGGCCAGCGCCTGGGCGCTGATGGGTTAGGTATTATTTGACCACGGAAAACACGAAAAACACGAACGTACGGCTAGTTCCAAGCCCGATCCGC
>NZ_DASYAF010000078.1:0-23513 GCF_036501465.1 Phenylobacterium sp. | reverse complement strand
TCCGCTTGGCGGCGGCCAGTTCGCTCAAGGCGCCCAGCTCCCCGCCGCGGGCTCCGCCTGTTCCTCAGAGACCTCGGCCTTCCGTTCACGGACGAGCGCGAAGGCCTCGCGCAGCAGCTCGGTCACGCCTTCGCCGGAAACCCCGGAAACCAGCCGCACCTTCGCCTTGGACGCCTTCTTCAGTTCGGCGACCTTGGCCTTGCGGGTTTCGGGGTCGAGCGCATCGACCTTGGAGAGCGCCAGGATCTCGGTCTTGTCGCCGAGCTCCTCGCCGTAGGCTTCCAGCTCACGGCGCACCGTGCGCCAGGCGTCCACCACATCGTCCTGCGTCCCGTCCACCAGGTGGATCAGGGTCGCGGTGCGCTCCACATGGCCCAGGAACCGCACGCCGAGGCCCGCGCCCTCGCTGGCCCCTTCGATCAGGCCGGGGATGTCAGCCAGGATGAACCGCTCGCCTTCCGACAGGTCGACCATGCCGAGGTTGGGAGCCAGCGTCGTGAACGGATAGTCGGCGATCTTCGGCTTGGCCGCGCTGGCCGCCGCCAGGAAGGTGGACTTCCCCGCGTTGGGCAGGCCCACCAGCCCCACGTCGGCGATCAGCTTCAGGCGCAGCCAGATCCACTGCTCCTCGCCCTCCAGCCCGGGGTTGGCGTGACGTGGCGCCTGGTTCACCGGGCCTTTGAAGTAGGTGTTGCCGAAGCCGCCGTTGCCGCCCTTCAGCAGGCGCACCCGCACTCCCGCCCGGTCGAGGTCGACCAGCAGGGTCTCCTTGTCCTCGGCGAACACCTGGGTGCCCACCGGCACGCGCAGCACCGCGTCCTCGCCCGCGGCGCCATGACGGTTCTTGCCCATGCCGTGGTGGCCGGTCTCGGCCTTGAAGTGCTGGTGGTAGCGGTAGTCGGTCAGGGTGTTCAGCCCCTCGACCGCCTCGATCCAGACGTCCCCGCCCCGGCCGCCGTCGCCGCCGTCCGGGCCGCCGTACTCGATGTACTTCTCGCGCCGGAACGACACGGCGCCGCCGCCGCCGTTTCCGGAGCGGACGTAGATCTTGCACTCGTCCAGGAATTTCATGACCGGCGGCCTTTAACACGAAAACTTGGTGTCATCCCGGCTTCCGCTCGGCGGAAGGCCGGGACCCATGAATACCTGCGTGGGCGTGCATGGGTCCCGGACAAGCCGCTTCGCGTCTTTCCGGGATGACAACCCTACGCCAGCCAGACCATCAGCCGGGTCGGCACCAGTTCGCCGTCGCGGGCGGTGCAGGCGCGCATCTCCACGTCGCCCGTGTAGAGGAAGCCCGCCTTCACCAGCACCTGCCCCGAGGCCGGGTTGTCGGCGAAGTGGCCGGCGACCACGACCTTGCGGCCCCAGTCGCGCTTGGCCCACCGCAAAGCCGCCCGCGCCGCCTCGGTGGCGTAGCCGCGGCTCCAGAACGGCCGGCCGAGCGCATAGCCGATCTCGGTCCCCGAGCCGCGCTTGCGGTCGAAGCCCATCAGGCCGACCACGCCGAAGGCGCGGTGCTCGACCACGAACATCGCCTCATGCCGCCAGTCGAGGTGGCGGCACTTGCCGATCCATTCCTCGGCGTCGCCGAGACCATAGGGATGGGGCATGGAGGTGGTCATGGCGGCCACGTTGAAATCGCCGGCGATCTCGGCGATCCGCGGGGCGTCGGTGATCATCGGCCCGCGAAGGATCAGCCGTTCCGTCGAGATGACGGGGCTCACGTCAACTGCACACATTCCATACCTCCCGGCCCTTCTGGTGGGGCCCAAAACGAAAGCGGGGAGCCCGGCTGTCCGGACTCCCCGCTGGGTCGTCTTGTCCGGTTCAGCCCGTGGGCGAACCGGAGAAAGGCTGGTTCGCCTACTTGTTGGTCTTCTCGGCGGCCATCACCACGTTCACGTAGGTGCGGTTGTCCCGCTTGGTGGTGAACTGAACGGCGCCCGTGGCGGTCGCGAAGAGGGTGTGGTCGCGACCGAGGCCCACGTTGTCGCCCGGCCAGAACTTGGTGCCGCGCTGACGCACGAGGATGTTGCCGGCGAGCACCGCTTCGCCGCCGAACTTCTTCACGCCGAGGCGCTGGCCGGCGGAGTCGCGCCCGTTGCGCGAGGAGCCGCCCGATTTCTTGTGAGCCATGTCGCTCTCCTAACCGCTACCTGAGGCCGCCTTACTTGGCGGCCTTGTCCTTCTTCGGAGCCGCGGCCTTCTTCGGCGCGGCAGCCTTCTTTTCACCGGCGTCGGCCTTGGGCGCCGCGGCCTTCTTGGCCGGGGCCTTGGCCGCAGCCTTCGGGGCCGCAGCCTTCGGAGCCGCAGCCTTGGCTTCGGCCTTCGCCTCGGGGGCCGGAGCCTCGGCCTTGGCGGCCGGCTTGGCCTTCGGGGCCGGAGCAGCCTTCGGCGCGGCCTTGGCCTTGCCGGGCGCAGCGTCCGCCGCGGCCGGAGCCGCGAACTTCAGGTTGCGGGCGCGGGCGTCCAGTTCGGCCTTGGTGGTCATGTCCACCTTGCCGTCCCACTTGGTTTCCTTGCCGTCGGCGCCGGCGATGGCGGTGACGCGCAGCACCGTCTCGGTCTGGCGGTGACCGCGGGTGCGGCGGTAGCCCTGGCGGCGGATCTTCTTGAAGATCTTCACCTTCTCGCCCTTGCGGGTCTCGATCAGGGTCGCGGAGACCTTGGCGCCGGCCACGGTCGGCGCGCCGACGACGACCGCGTCGCCCTCGCCAACCATCAGCACATCGCCGAAGGCCACCTTGTCGCCCGGCTCGCCGGCCAGCTTCTCCACGACCATCACGTCGCCCGGAGAGACCCGGTACTGCTTGCCGCCGGTCTTGATCACCGCGTACATCGTTCGCGCCTTCGAAACTTAGTGTCTGTGCAAAACGGAATGCGCCCGCGAGATGGCCCGCGGGCGAGAGGGGCGGACTTATACGGATCGGACGGGCGAAGTCAACGCGGGCGCCGCCGCCATAACGCGCTATTTGGGCGCCCGGAAACCGGCGCTACCCTGGGCTGCATGGCGAATCAACCGAAGGCGGCCGGAAGCAAGGCTGAGCCCTGGCGGCTGACCGAGGCGCTGAACGCCAAGCTGGCGGACGTGAGAGACCGAGGCTTCGAGCCCCAGTGGATCGAAGCCAGCCGCGACGACCTAACCCTGCTGATCCGCGAGGGCGGCGAGGACGCGATCCGGCTGGATCCCGACCCTGCCGTGGACCGCGCCTGGTTCGGCGATGTGGAGATCCGCCACAACAGCGACCAGCCCTTCACCTGGGTCTTCGTGAAGGGCGAGGTCGCCGCCGGCGACATCAGCGCCCACGTCGTGGAGCCACCCAGGGGCTAGCGCCGGAGGCCCGTTCCCGGCGCAGGAGGCCGCCCAGGCCGCCGAAGCCCAGCACCAGCAGCGCCCAGGTGGCGGGCTCGGGCGCGGCGATGGCCGGCGCGGTCAGGGTCGCGCCCGGGTCGATCGGGGCGAGCGGCGCGGTCGTGGGGTCGGTGTCCTCGAGCGAGGTCCGGCCTTTGGGGTTCAGGCGCAGCGGCTGGACATCCGAGGGGTCGCCGGGAACACCCAGGCCCGGCATGGACGCACCGCCGCCGCCCGCGAGGCCGGCCGAGAACAGCGAGGCCTCCGGATCGAACGCCGTCCCACCGCCGGCAGCGCCCACCAGACCCGGCGGATCGATGCCGGCCGCCGCCGTCGAGGCCTGGTCGGCGGCGTCCCCGTCGAGCCGCGAGGCCTCGAACCCATCCGACCGGTTCGATCCGGCCTCTGACACCGACCACGGCCGGCCGGACGCGGGCAGGCCGGCGCCCGATCCGCCCGACGCTCCGCCGGTCAGCCATGCCGGGGGCGTCCAGCGCCCGCTGGGGGCGAAGGCCGTGAAGGGTGGGTCGTCGCTCGAGGCGTCGTGGCAGATGGGGTTCACCGCCAGCACCATCTTCGGGCTGCTCCGCCCAGCCTGCGCCGCGCTCGGGGCGCCCGCCGCTTTCGGGGCGGCGACATGGCTCAGCGTCATGACCTCCAGGTGCACGGGGATGGGGTCCTGTTGACCCACCGCGATCTGGCCGTCGGCCATGGCCCGCAGCACCTGATCCGAGGAGGCGAGGACCTGCGGGTTCCAGTTCCAGACGGCCGAGCCGGCCGTCGGATTCACCGGGCGCAGGATGAGCGCGATGGACATCGCACAACTCTCCGAGTCGCCCCCGGCGATTTCCGGCCTGGGGGCGTGACCGGAGGCGGTCACCCGTGGAGCAGCCGCTTTCAGGGGGGCGGCGCTGGCCTGAGCCGGAGGGAGGCACAGCCCCAGCGCCAGTAAGCCGAAAATGATCGTTGGACGCCGAAGCCGATCCGCACGCCGCAACAAAGGCTTCGCAGAAACCAAAACTTGATCCACCACAGCCCAGCTCCAAACCGGAACAGCACGAACTGGCTATGCGATGCAAAACAGCTATCTTAACCTTGCGTTCCTTAGCTTTGCTGTAGGTAAATATTTACGTCATATTTTCGATCTACTTCCTGACAAGATTTTGACTTTGTTCCTGCCAAGCCGCTGCTTATTGGAACCTCACGCCATGCTTGGGGGTTCTGTTTCTTTCAACAAATGACATCCGGTTCCGACGGAAAGCCCGCGTCCCGCGCGACAGGCCCGCCCTGAAGGCGGCCTTAACCGTCCTTTCGGCTTTGCGTGCGAAGTAGGACGGGCTGGGCCGCAGGGGGCGGCTCGCTTACGTCTAGGCAGATCAGGTGCCGGCCTCCAACGAACGGATCTACCGCAGCCTTCGCGGCCTGGAGAAAACGGCCTCGACCAGCCGGGTGCTGAACCTGGCTGCGCTCGCCGTGCGCCATCACGGCAACCCCGAACACTCCGCTCAGCCCATGTTCCGCAGCCATATCCTGAACGGCTCGGTGGTGCTGAAGCACCGCCTGCGCGTGGACGAGGTCGACCTGTTCGAAGGCCTTACCCGCACCGCCACCAAGCTGATCGTGCCCTTCGACAAGACCGACCTGGCGCTGGGCGGCCGCACCGTCTTCGTGGGCGAAAAGGGCTGGATCCCGATCCTCGAGGAACTGCGCGGCGGCACGGACGAGATGATGCGCGACGTGGAGGTGCTGGAAGCCCTCGACCAGCTGCCGTCGCTCGACCCCTTCCTGCTGCGCGAGCACATGAAGCGGCGCGGCTATGAGGTCAGCGCCACCCACTTCGACCTGTCGCAGGGCGACGTGGACAAGATGCAGCGCTTTGTGGGCGCCGAAATCGCCCGCCTGATCGAACTGGCCTACGGCGGCGCCGGCAGCGGCGGGGCCACCACCCGCCTGGTGGAGGCTTTGTTGTCCTCCAAGACTGACGAGCGCCTGGAGCCGTTGCGTCTCACCCTCCAGCTCGAGGGCGAAAGCTATCGGGAGGGCATCTTCAGCTGGAAGGGCTTCCTCTATTACAAGTGGTCGCTGAACACCCTTTGGCCCAAGCTCAAGGAAGTGCTCATCGAGATCATGAAGCTGCGGGTCATCGGCCCGCGCGACCGTGACCTGATGGTGCTGATCGACGAGACCAAGCTGCGCCTGCGCGGCGCCATGGAGGGGCAGGTCAAGTCGGTCATGGGCTACCTCAAGACCTATGACGGGGTGTTCCAGCAGCTTACCGAAGGCAATGCGGCGGCGTTCCGCGACTTCCTGCTGGCCTCGCCGGAGATGTTCATGGCGCTGGGCGAAGGCGCCGGCACGCTCAGCCATGTGGCCTCGTTCTGGCGCTACCGCTTCCCGGAGGGCAAGCCGCTGATGGCCCCGATGGGCGAGATCCTGGAGCTGTTGCAGGACTTCGAAGCCGGCCTCGGCGCCGACCAGCACCCCCTGAGCTACGCGGCCTGACGGCCGCAACAGCTTGACAGTTAAGAAGATGTGACAACCGCGACGCTAGGCGGGCGACCGCGCTTGGCGTATTCTGAGGTTGAGGGACGGCTCTGTCGGAGCTGTCGAATGCGTCGGGCTGGGGTTGTTTTCATAGGCGTCGCCATGGCGGTTGCGGGACCGCTGGGCGCGCACGCAGCGGGTGGCCTGTCGGCCGGGCTTTCGGGCGCGACTCTTGGCGCCGCCGCCTGGGCGATCACGCCGGACGACGCCGTCTGCCACACCGAGCTGGAGCTGGTCTCGCGTTCCGGCGCCATCGCGCCCATCGCCTTCGTCTCGGACGGCGACCACGTAGCCCTGCGCTTCACCAAGGCCGGCGCGCCCACCGAGGCTTTCCTGCCGATCCGCATCGACGGCAAGCCCTACGCCAACCTGGTGCAGCGCGAAGGCGACGAGGGCCTGGCGCTGATGAACCTGTCGGACGAGACGCTGAGCGCGCTGCGCCGCGGCAAGACCCTGCAGATCGCCTGGCTGTCGGACGAGGCGGTGAGCGCCAACCTGGCCGGCGCGGGCCAGGGCTTCGCCGACCTCAAGAGCTGCGGCGCCCAGGTGATGGGCCAGCGCCGCGCCCGCGACGCCCAAGCCGAGAACGATCGCCTTCGCCAACAGGCCGAGGCCCGCGCCAAGGCGGTCGCCGACGAGCAGCTGCGCGCCGCCAGGGCCCAGACCGCCACCGCCGAGGCCGAGCGCGACCGCGTGACCGCCGAAGCCCAGAAGGTGAAGGCCCAGGCCGACCAGCTCGCCGCCCAGGCCGAGGAATCGCGCCAGCGCACGCTCGCCGAACAGCAGCGCCAGCAGGCCTACTACGGCTACTATCCGCCGGCGCAGCAGGCCCAGCAGCAGCAACCACCGCCCGCGCCCTACTACTATCCGCGCTACTACTACCCGCGCTGAAGGCTCGCCTCGGGTCTATCGTCGCCCGCGCCGGCCCTGGTTCTGCCCCGGATTCTGGGGCGCGGCGTCCGGCGTCACCCGGCCGGAATGCAGGAAGGCCATCCGCCAGCCGCCGTCGCGCCAGGCGAAGGTCGCCGATTCCAGCCAGGTCACCGGCGCCATCGCGCCGCGCGTTCCCACCGCGCCGGTGTTGACCCAGGCCGCCCAGGCCTGGTCGCAGCCCAGATGGACGTCGAAGTCGTGCAGGTTCCACTCGATCTGCGTGCCGGAAGCGTGGGCCGCCTTCACCAGTTCGCCCAGCGTCAGCCCCGCGTAGCGCTTGCCGTTGTCGTAGGCGTAGAAGCCGGGCGCCTGGATCGCCCCCAGCGCGGCTAGGTCATCGCGCCGTCCGGCGTCGAACCAGGCCCTGACCGCGTTTTCCACCGCCCGTTCGGACCCCGCGGGCGCGCAGACCGGCGCGGCCCTCCCCGCGCCCGCGCCGGCGATCAAGGCCATGGCCAGTCCGACCGCGATCCACCGCATGAGCCGCTCCCCTTGCGTCAGGCCCGACGGCCAGCGAAGGTCCCGCCGCCTATTCCGGGGAGTTCGCTTTGCACCGCCTGATCATTCCTGCCCTAGCCCTTGCGCTGGCGTCCAGCGCCAGCTTCGCCGCGCCGGCCGCGCCCGCCACCGCCAAACCTCCTGAAGCCAAACCCGCGGCGGCCAGGCCGACCTCGGCCAGCCACCCGCTGCTCTCGCAGCTGGCCGCCCAGATCTCGCCGACGCGGGAGAAGGCGACGGACGCCAAGCTGGTGAGCTTCGGCACGCGCCACACGCTCTCCGACACCAAGTCCGACACCCGCGGCATCGGCGCGGCGCGGCGCTGGGTCGCCTCGGAGTTCGCGGCGATGGCCAAGGACTGCGGTGGCTGCCTGACCGTGGAGACCCCGGCCGAGACCGTCACCGGCCGGCGCGTGCCCAAGCCCACCGAGGTGATGGACGTGCTGGCGATCCAGAAGGGGACCACCGATCCGAACCGGGTGATCGTCATCTCCGGCCACATCGACAGCCGGGTGCGCGATGTGATGGACGCCACCGCCGAGGCGCCCGGCGCCAACGACGACGGCTCCGGCACGACGGCGGTGATCGAGGCCGCCCGCGTGCTGTCGAAGCACAGGTTCCCCGCCACCCTGGTGTTCGCGGTGCTGTCCGGCGAGGAGCAGGGCCTCCTGGGCGGCAAGGTGCTGGCCGACTACGCCACCAAGCAGGGCTGGCATGTGGAAGCCGACCTCAACAACGACATCGTCGGCAACTCCACCGGCCTGAACGGCGTGCATGACGCCAGCTACGCGCGGGTGTTCTCCGAGGGCGTCAAGACGGTGGAGACCGAGGCCGAGGCCGCCAAGCGACGGTCCAACGGCGGCGAGCTCGACAGCCCCTCGCGCGAGGTCGCCCGCTACATGGACGCGCTCGCCTCGGCCTATCTCGGCAAGTTCCACGTGATGATGATCTACCGTACCGACCGCTTCGGCCGTGGCGGCGACCAGAACGAGATGCTGAAGGCGGGCTTCCCCGCGATCCGGGTGACGGAGAGCCATGAGAACTACAACCACCAGCACCAGGACCTCCGAACCGAGAACGGGATCCGCTACGGCGACACCCTGGACGGGGTCGACTTCCCCTACCTGGCCAACGTCACCCGCCTGAACGTCATCACCATGGCGTCCATGGCCATGGCGCCGGCCCCACCGACCCATGTGGAGGTTTCCGGCGCGGTCACCGACGACACCACGCTGAAGTGGGACCCGGCGGCCGACGCGGCCTCGCACAAGGTCTGGTGGCGCGACACCCTGGACCCGCGCTGGCGTCACAGCCGCCCGGCCGCCGGCGACAGCGCCAAGCTGAAGGGCATCAACATCGACGACTGGTTCTTCGGCGTCAGCGCCGTGGGCGCGGGCGGCTGGGAGAGCCCGGTGGTGTTCCCGGGCCCGCAGGGCAGCTGGACGCACGAAGAACCGCCGCCCGCCCGGGCGCGGCCGGCGGGCTGATCGGCCTAGGCGGTCGCGCCGCGTCTATTGCTGGTGGTGATGGTGGTGGTGATGGACCACCGGGTGCGCCGCGTGGTGGGCGCGGTGATGGGCCATCCGATGGTGCGTCGCCCGATGATGCGTCGTGTGATGGACGACGTGATGATGGACGGCGTGATGATGGACCACGTGGTGGCGGTGGTGATGGACGGCGGCCGACGCGCCGACGGCCGAGAGCGCCAGGGCGGTGGTCGCGGCGACGGCCAGGGTGACGAGTTTCACGGGCTGATCTCCCAGTTCCGGCCCCGAATCACCCGATGCGGGACCGCCTTCAGGCTAGCCGCCGCCATGGTTGCCACAAGCTTACGAGACGCAGGCATGCGGGGCGCGGTAACCTGGGCTTGACGCTCGCGGCGCTAGGTCGGGTGCGACTGCAACGGAAGAGCCTCACGGCATGGTCCCCGCCGCGCACATCCGCCGCAACGCCGCCTGCGCCGCTTCTGGCCTGGCGTCCGCGCTGCTGGCCGCCGCCGGGGCCGCCCACGCCACCAATTTCGACGTCATCCGCGCGGACGCCGACGCGGTGGTCTTCCTCGATCCCCAGGCCGTGGAGACCGTGCCGGGGGCTGGCAAGCTGCGCCGGGCGCAGATCGTGCGCGTGCAGCGCTCGATCCTCTCCGAGGGTCCGCGCCAGCCTGGCTATGTGAGCACGCTCACCGACTACGACTGCGACCAGTGGAAATACCGCTGGCGCAGTTTCTCGGTCTATTCCCGATCCGGCCAGCGCCTGCTGCACAAGGACAACGACGACCCGGTCTGGTCCGCGGTCGCCAAGGACGTCGACGCCCGTCCCGCCGCGCGGCGGATCTGCGACGGCCAGGCGACGCTCAGCACCTACGCCGCTTCGTCGATCGGCCAGCTGGTCAGCGCCCTGATGCAGGCCTGGGACGAGGCCGAGCCCCTGCCGCCTGGGCCCGGGGCTGCGCCGGCGGCGACGCCTGCGCCGCCGCAACCGGCCAAGAAACGCCGGAAGCCGGCGCCGTGAGGCCGGCTTCGTGAGCCCGACCCCGTGAAGATCGCCATCGTCGCGGTGGGACGGCTCGCCCGCTCGCCGGAGACGGAGCTGGTCCGCACCTATGTCGAGCGGGCGACCAACGCCGGCCGCGCGCTCGGCCTGGGCCCGGTGGAGGTGATCGAGGTCGAGGCGCGGAAGCCCGGCAAGGCGGCTGAGGCCGAGGCCCTGCGCCCGCATCTCTCGGACGCCCAGGTCATCGCCTGCGACGAACATGGCCAGGCGCGGCCCTCGCGCGCCTTCGCCACGGAGATCGCCGCCTTGCGCGACCGTGGCGTGCGCCGGTTGGTGTTCCTGATCGGCGGGGCGGACGGGCTCGACCCCGCCCTGCTGTCCCAGGCGAACGGCAGGCTGGCCTTCGGGCCGCAGACCTGGCCGCACGCGATGGCGCGCGCCATGCTGGCCGAACAGATCTATCGGGCGGTCACAATCCTGGCCGGATCACCCTATCATCGTGACTGAATGACCCGCGCGCTCCTCCTTCCCGCCACGCTCTGCGCGCTCGCCGCCTGCAGCGTCGCGGCCCTGGCCGCCACCGAGGAGAAGCTGGCGCGGCTGAACGTCCAGGAGACCGAACTCTCCGTCGAGCAGGCGCGCAACATGGGCCAGCTCGCCCGGCTGCTGTCGGTGCTGGAGGAGCTGAAGCGCGACCCGCCGCCCGCCCTGCTGGTCGATCCCAAGGACGCCAAGGCCGCCGTGCGCGCCGCCATCCTGGTCAAGGCCATGACGCCCGGCCTGGAGGCCCGCGCCAGCGGCTACGCCCACGAGGCCGGCGAGATGATGCGCCAGCGCCGGCTGGCCGCCGTCGAGAGCGAGGCCTTGTTCACCAACGAGAGCGAGCGCGCCGACGCCACGCCGCCGCCACGGGAGCCCACCGGGCTCAGGGGCCCGATCGCCGGGCCCGAAGCCGTCCCCGAAGCGGCCATGAGCCCGCCGCAAAGCCTCTCTATGCCCGCCACAGGCCCCATCGTGCGGCGCTTCGGGCAGGCGCTTTCGAGCGGCGGCCGGGCCAATGGCCTGACGATCGCCGCCGCGGGCGGCGCCAGGGTTACCAGCCCTGGCCAGGGCTATGTGCAATATGTCGGCCCCGTGAAAGGCTGGGGCGTCATTCTGATATTAAGGCTGGCGGGCGGATACCATTTGGTGCTTGCTGGCCTGGATCGCGCGCAGGTTTCGGTCGGGCAATCGGTCGCGGCGGGCGAGGCTGTCGGTTTCATGCCCGATGGTTCAGGATCGGGGGGCGATAAGACCGCCAGGGAACTTTACCTGGAGGTCCGGGAACAAGGCGCTCCGGTCGACCCGGCGCGCTGGCTGAATAGAGCGGGCTGAGCGTCCCTATTCCATAGGATCGCTTGCAAAGGGGCCGCGTTTTTGCAGGCGGACGCCTGTCCCGGCAAAGGGCGGGCCCGCAAGGGAGCCTTAGGCAGGCGATGAAGAAGTACCTTTTGATTGGCGTTTCGGCCTTCGTGCTTGGCGCGGGCTCCATGGCCTATGTGAGCCAGCACGCCCAGGCCGCGGCGACCCAGCCCAAGGCCAACACCTACCGGATGCTGGGCCTGTTCGGCGACGTGCTGGACATCGTCGAGCGCCAGTATGTGACGCCGGTGGACGACACCAAGCTGATCCACGCGGCGCTGGACGGCATGCTGACCTCGCTGGACCCGCACTCGAACTACCTGGACCCTGAAGGCTTCGACGACATGCGCGACCAGACGCGCGGCGAATACGGCGGCCTGGGCCTGGAGGTCACCACCGAGGACGGGGTGGTGAAGATCATCTCGCCGATCGACGACACGCCGGCCTCCCGCGCCGGCCTGAAGCCCGGCGACTACATCACCGCCGTCAACGGCGACAGCGTGCTGGGCCTTTCGGTCACCGACGCGGTCAAGCAGATGCGCGGCAAGCCGGGCGAGACGGTCACGCTGACCATCGCGCGCGAGAAGTCCGACCCCTTCGACGTCAAGCTGACGCGCGAGGTCATCAAGCAGAAGACCGCCACGGCCAAGCTGGACGGCGACTACGGCGTGCTGCGCATCTCCGGCTTCGACGAGAAGACCACCGACGAGGCCCAGGCGGCGTTCAAGGAAATCCAGGCCAAGAACCCGCACATGAAGGGCCTGATCCTCGACCTGCGGCGCAATCCCGGCGGCCTGCTCGACCAGGCGGTCGGGGTCTCCGACCTGTTCCTGGAAGGCGGCGAGATCGTCAGCCAGCGCGGCCGCGATCCGCGCGACGTGGAACGCTACAACGCCCGGCCGGGCGACATGACCAACGGCATGCCGATGGTGGTGCTGATCGACCCGGGCACGGCCTCGGCCGCCGAGATCGTCGCCGGCGCCCTGCAGGACCGCAAGCGCGCGGCCATCGTCGGCCTGACCAGCTTCGGCAAGGGCTCGGTGCAGACGGTGATCCCGCTGCGCGGCGGCCTGGACGGGGCGCTGAAGCTGACCACGGCGCGCTACTACACACCCTCGGGCCGCTCGATCCAGAAGACCGGCATCGAGCCGGACCTGGAGGTCGCCTCCACCCGCGAGGAAGCCCAGGAGATCGCCAATCGCGCCTTCGGCTTCTCCGAGGCCTCGTTCAAGAACGCGCTCAACGCCGACGAGGGCAAGGTCCGCAAGGCCGCCCACACCCCGGCCGAGGAGCCGCCGGAGGGCTTCGACGCCAAGAAGGACTTCCAGCTGGTCCGCGCCGAGGACGTGCTGAAGTACGGCTCGGTGGCCGCCACGCCGAAGCTCCCAGCGCCCACCGCTCGGCTGGCCTCGATCCTGACCAAGTCCAAGGTCGCCGAGGTCAAGACCGAACAGCCGAAGTAGGGCTTTCCGGCTCACGTCCGACCAAGCGGCCCCGCCTCGCGGCGGGGTTGCAGGCGTGCGGCGTCAAATTCGCGCACCAGGTGAAGCTTGTTGGCCTGGGGCCCGCATCCGCTGCTATTAGCGTGACCGTAAGTCGGTCACAGCCCTGGGGGAGGGCGAGTCGGTGCTGAGGGGCGTCCTTTCTGGTGCGGTGACAGGTCTGGCTGGGCTCTGCCTGGCCGCGGCCGCGCATGCGGATGTGGTCACCTTCGACGACATCGACATCGCGCCGGCGCCCTACGGCAACTTCGCCGACAACCTCTTCGACGGCGGGCTGCACTTCGCCGACCAGACGTTCGCGATCGGCACGACCTCTTTCGACCGGCCGGTGTTCACCACCACCCAGTTCATGGAAACCGGCAGCAGCGTGGTCGAGCCCCTGACCATCAGCCTGGATGACGGCGGGCTCGGCGGCGCGTTCAACCTGAACGGCTTCAGGATGGGCCTCGGCGACTGGAACGACCAGGCGATGGGCGGCTACGACCTGGTGACGATCACCGGCCAGAAGTCCGCGGACTGCGTGAATGACTGCGCCGATCCCACCGTCACGGTCCATGTGGGCTACAACTGGACGCTCTACGACCTTTCGGGCTTCACGGGCCTGTCCAGCGTCACAGTCTCCCAGCCGACCTTCATCCAGAACGGCCTGCCGGCGATCGACCCGAACACCGGCACGACAACGGACTATGGCTGGCTGGCGTTCGACGACATCAACTACGCCACCGACCCGACCGGCGGCGTCGGGCAGGCCGGTGGTCCGGCCGTGGGCGTGCAGGCCTTCCCTGGCCCGATCCCCGAACCGGCGGCCTGGGCCCTGATGATCGCGGGCTTCGGCGCGGTGGGCGCGGCCTTGCGCCGCCGCCGCGCCACAGGCCTCGCCGCGGCCTGAGCCGCCGCCTTCCGCGCTCGCCCTCAATCGTCCTGATCTGAGGCGATCTGAAGCCCTCGTTAACCATGATTTGGGAATCTCCCGGCCAGGAGACCCGATCGTGGCCAGTATCGCCCTTCCCCGCTTCTCAGCCCCGACCCTGAACCTCGCGCCTCTGCGCGCGCTGGCGGGCAGCCCGCTGATGGGCGCGGGCGCAGCGGCCCTGCTGTTCGCCGTCGCCGTCTTCGGCCTGGTGAAGACCCTGGGGCCCGCCGGCCACGACGCCAACCGCGTGCGCGCGCCGCTGCACGCCGCCCTGGTCCATGCCCCGAAGGGCTGGCGCGAGGCGCTCAGCCCGTTCCGCGGCCATCTGAGCGTCAGCCAGGACGTCATCCGGCTTTCCGATCGCCCGCTGCCGCCGCCCAGCGCCGAGGGCCCGGGGCAATCCGGCCAGGCGCTGCCGGCGCTTGCACCCGGCGCGCCCCTGCCGCCCGCACCCATCGCCGGCTTCTTCACCCCCGGCCCCGCCGGGCCGCTGCCGATCATCGCCCAGGACGGCCGCACGCCCTTCCAGGCCTACCGCCGCCCCTTCGTCCCCAACGGCCGGCCCAAGGTGGCCCTGGTGATCGGCGGCCTCGGCCTCAACGCCCACGCCACCCAGCAGGCGATCGAGACCCTGCCCGCCGAGATCACGCTGTCCTTCAGCCCCTACGCCGACGGCCTGCAGGGCTGGGTCGACATGGCCCGCGCTCACGGCCACGAGGTGCTGCTGGAGGCGCCCATGGAGCCGGTCGACTATCCGGACAACGACCCTGGCCCCTACACCCTGATGGCCGGCGCCGGCGCGCCCGACACCGTCAAGAAGCTGGAGTGGATCCTGTCGCGCGCCACCGGCTACTTCGGGGTGACCAACTACCTGGGCTCCAAGTTCATGACCTCGGACGGCGCCTATCAGAGCTTCGTCTCCAGCCTGCGCGGCCGCGGCCTGGCCTTCGTGGACGATGGCGCCGCGGCGCGCCACAACAGCGACAAGGGCGTGCCCCGCGCCTCGGCCGAGCGGGTGATCGACGACCAGCTCAATGTCAGCGCCATCGACCAGCAGTTCGTGGCGCTGGAGGCCAGCGCCCTGCAGCGCGGCCAGGCCATGGGCGCGGGCTTCGCCTATCCGGTGACCCTGCAGAAAGTCGCCCAATGGTCACGCTCGCTGAACGACCGCGGATTCCAGCTCACACCGGCCTCGGCTCTGGCGCACTGATAGGCTAGAGAGACGGGCGCATGCCCCCGGATCTCTCGCTTTACCGCCCCAATGTCGGCGTCGTCCTGTTCCACCCCGACGGACGGGTGTGGCTGGGCCGGCGCGCGGCCACGCCGGGGCCGCACAACTGGCAGTTCCCGCAAGGCGGCGTCGATCCGGGCGAGGACCTGGAGACCGCCGCGCGGCGCGAGCTGACGGAAGAGACCGGCGCCCGGCGCGCCCGCTTCCTGAAATGCACCACCGACTGGGTGGCCTATGACTTCCCGCCGGGGCACGGCGGGTCGAAGGCCCAGCGCGGCTGGAAGGGCCAGAAACAGGTCTGGTACGCCTTCCGCTTCGAGGGCGACGACGCCGAATTCGACCTCACCGCCCACGGCCCGCCGGAGTTCGACGCCTGGCGATGGGCCTATCTGGAGGAGGCGGCGCAACTCATCGTGCCGTTCAAGCGCGAGGCCTATCGGCGGGTGGTCCAGGCCTTCGGCGATCTCGCCGCCCGTCCGCAGGCCGGCTCGTCCGGGCGCACCGAGCCCGCATGACGGCCGGCTTGGCGGATCCGGCATGACCTCCATCGTGATGACGCACGGCGCCTTCTGCGGGGGCTGGTCGTTCGAGCGGTTCCGCCGGCCTTTCGAAGCGGCGGGCTACGAGACGATCGCGCCGGATCTGCGCGGCCATGCGGCGGGCGACCCGCCCGAGGCGGTGGTCGGCGCCTCGATGAGCGACTACGCCGCCGACATCGCCCGGCGCTGCGCCGAGTTCGCCGAGCCGCCGGTCCTGCTGGGCCATTCCATGGGCGGGCTGGTGGCCCTGCTGGCCGCCCGCAAGGTCGCGGTGAAAGCCCTGGTGCTGCTGGCGCCGTCGCCGCCGTGGGGGATGATGGGCTCCAGCCTGGAGGAGACCGCCACCGCCTTCGGCGTTCAGATGGCCGGCCTGTTCACCGGCGGAGCGCTCTATCCCGACCGGGGCCTGATGCGGGCCTTCAGCCTGGATCGCCTGGAGCAGGCCGATCGCGAGGCGGCCGTGGCGCTTCTGCGGCCCGAGAGCGCCGTGGCGGTGCGTGAGACGCTCAACTGGTGGCTGGACCCCTTCATGACCACCAGCCTGGGACCGGGGACGATCGGCGCGCCGGCCCTGGTGATCGCCGGCGAAGGCGACGTGGTCCACACCGCCGCCACCGCGCGTGCGGTGGCCGAGCGCATCGGCGCGGACGTCAAGGTCATGCCCGGCATGAGCCACTGGCTGGTGGGCGAGCCGGGCTGGGAGGCGGTGGCCGAGGCGGCGATCGCGTGGCTCGCGGATCAGGACCTCAGCTCCGCCGCTTGAGCGCGAGCCGGATCAGCCCGACCAGGGCCACCAGGGCCCAGGCGCCCTCCATCGCGGTGGAGGCCAGGTTGAAGGCGCCCAGCAGCAGTGAGATGAGGATCAGGCACGCGCCCAGGAAGTTGGCGGCCAGCGACCAACCCCCCTGCGGATCGAGCCGCCCGAGCGCCGCGCCGGCATAGGCTATGAGGATGATCAGGACGCCGAAGAGACCCCCGGCGTCCGTCCAGCTCACGGCAGCTTGCGTTCCTGATAGAACAGCTCGCCCGTCGAATATTTGGCGTTCAGCGAGCTGTCGTCAGGCTTCGTCCAGGTGGAGAAGTTCACCGCGATGGACGAATTCGGCTCCAGGTGCTCCCAGGACTTCCGCACGCGCTTGATGCCGTCGGGGTCGACCTCGACGTAGTTGGCCTGCAGGACCAGCTCCGGCTGGTGCAGGAACGACCAGATGTTGATCGCCTCGACGATCGGCTTGTCCTGGTTCAGCGCGTAGTGAACCTCGCCGCGGCAGACGTCCTTGTTCGCGCCCGGCGCCGACATGGAGATGTTGTAGTCGCGGCTGGTCGTGCCGAGCTGGATGGACCAGGTGCTGTCGCGGCGGTTCAGCCGGAAGCCGTTGGACTTCATCAGCTGCTCGAAGTTGCCGCCGCGGACCAGCGGCACGCAGACCTTCTCGAGGATCTGGATGATCTGGGCGCCGTCGCCGGTGGTGGGCAGGGTCGGCGGGGCCTCGGCCGCGGGCGGCGCGGCCGGCGGCGTGGCCGGCTGGGCGCTGGCGTCCGGCGCGGGCGCGGCCGGGGTCGCGGGCGGCGCAGCCGTGCTGGACGGTGGCGCGGCGGCGGTGGCGGGCGGCGCGGCCGGGGTGGCCGCCGGCGGGGCCGGCGGCGCGGGCGGCGTGGTCGCAGGCGCCGGCTGTTGGGCCTGGGCGACAGTCGCAAGGGCCGTGACAGCAAACAGACTGGCGATGGCGATACGCATCAATTCTTCCCCTGACTCATCAGCGGGCCATAAAACGGACAGAACACGCCGGAAGCAAGGCCCAGCCACGGCGAAATTACAACTATAAAATCAACCGGCCTCCACCGCGTGCTCGGCGAGCACGGTGAAGCCCTCCGGCGTCACGTCGGCGAAGCCGCCGCGCACCTGGTAGACGACGGTCCGGCCATCGTTGTGCACGGTGACAGGGCCTTCCTTCAGCGCGGTCATGAACGGCGCGTGGCCGGCCAGGACCCCGAAGCCGCCTTCGGAGCCCGGCGCGTCGACCTGGTCCACCAGGCCGGAGAACAGTTCGCGCTCCGGCGAGACCAGGGAGAAATGCAGCTTGTCGGCCATCGGTCGTTACGCTTCCGCCGCCAGCTGCTCGGCCTTGCGGACCGCGTCCTCGATGGTGCCGACGTTGTAGAAGGCGGCTTCCGGCAGGTGGTCGTACTCGCCGTCCACCACCGCCTTGAACGAGCGGATGGTGTCTTCGAGGGAAACGAAGATGCCGGGCATGTTGGTGAACTGCTCGGCCACGTGGAACGGCTGGCTGAGGAAGCGGCTGATCTTCCGCGCGCGGGCCACGGTCAGCTTGTCCTCTTCCGACAGCTCGTCCATGCCCAGGATGGCGATGATGTCCTTCAGCGCCTTGTACTGCTGCAGGGTCTCCTGCACGCGGCGGGCGACCTGGTAGTGCTCCTCGCCAATCACCAGCGGGTCCATGATCCGGCTGCTGGAGTCCAGCGGGTCCACGGCCGGGAAGATGGCCTGGGCGGCGATGTCGCGGCTGAGCACCGTCGTCGCGTCCAGGTGGGCGAAGGAGGTGGCCGGCGCCGGGTCGGTCAGGTCGTCGGCGGGCACGTAGATCGCCTGCACCGAGGTGATCGAGCCCTTGGAGGTCGAGGTGATCCGCTCCTGCAGGTTGCCCATCTCGGTGGCCAGCGTCGGCTGGTAGCCCACCGCCGAGGGGATGCGGCCCAGCAGCGCCGACACTTCCGAACCCGCCTGGGTGAAGCGGAAGATGTTGTCGATGAACAGCAGCACGTCCTTGCCCTCCTGGTCGCGGAAGTACTCCGCCTGGGCCAGGCCGGTCAGGGCCACGCGGGCGCGGGCGCCCGGGGGTTCGTTCATCTGGCCGTAGACCAGGGCGCACTTGGAGCCTTCGGTCGAGCCGTTGTTGGCCTTCGGATCGACGTTGACGTTGGACTCGATCATCTCGTGGTAGAGGTCGTTGCCCTCACGGGTCCGCTCGCCGACGCCCGCCAGCACGGAATAGCCGCCGTAGGCCTTGGCGATGTTGTTGATCAGCTCCTGCATGGTCACGGTCTTGCCGACGCCGGCGCCGCCGAACAGGCCGATCTTGCCGCCCTTGGTGTAGGGGCAGAGCAGGTCGACCACCTTGATGCCGGTGACCAGTACCTCGGCCGAGGTGGATTGCTCGGCGAAGGAGGGGGCCTCGCGGTGGATGCCGCTGGTGTGGGTGAGCGCGATCGGGCCGGCTTCGTCGATCGGGTCGCCGATCACGTTCATGATCCGGCCGAGGCAGGCCGGGCCCACCGGCACGGTGATCGGGCGGCCGACGTCGACCACCGGCTGGCCGCGGGTCAGGCCTTCGGTGGTGTCCATGGCGATGGCGCGCACGGTGTTCTCGCCCAGGTGCTGGGCGACCTCGAGCACCAGGCGGAAGGGCCGGCCGGTCCGCTGGTCGACGTTGGTGGTCTCCAGCGCGTTGAGGATCGCCGGCAGGTGGCCTTCGAACTCGACGTCGACGACGGCGCCGATGATCTGCACCAGGCGGCCGGTGGCGACGCCCTGGGTGGTCTTCGCCGCGGTCTTCGCGGCAGCCTTGGCCGGGGCCTTGGCGGCGGCCGGCTTCTTGGCGGCGGGCTTTTTGGCGGTGGTGGTGGCCATGGGTCCTGACTCTCTGGGTCTAGAGCGCTTCGGCGCCGGAGATGATCTCGATCAGCTCCTTGGTGATCTGCGCCTGGCGTGAGCGGTTGTATTGCAGGGTGAGGCTGGCGATCATGTCGCCGGCGTTGCGGGTGGCGTTGTCCATCGCCGTCATCTGCGAGGCGAAGAAGCCGGCCTGGTTCTCGAGCATGGCCGAGAAGATCTGGGTGGTGATGTTGCGCGGCAGGAGCTCGGCCAGGATGGTCTCCTCGTCCGGCTCGTACTCATAGACCGCGCCCTTCAGGTCCAGCGGCTCGCCCCCGGCCTCGATCTCCGCGGGGATCAGCTGGCGCGCCGTGGGCGTCTGGGTGACCACCGATTTGAAGGCCGAGAAGAACAGCGTGACCACGTCGACTTCGCCGGCCTCGAACATCTCGAGGATCTTGGCCGAGACCTGCTCGGCCACGGCCAGCGAGGGATTGCCGCCGGCCTCGAAGCTCGCCGTCAGCCGGTCGCCGACGATGCGGCGCAGCTGGTCGCGCGCCTTGCGGCCCACGGTCAGCACGCGGACGTCCTTGCCCTCGTCGATCAGGCGGCCGATCCGCTCGCGCGCGGCGCGCACGATGGAGGAGTTGAAGCCGCCGGCCAGGCCGCGGTCGGAGGTCGCCACCACGATCAGCTGGCGGCGGTCCGAACCCGTGCCGACCAGCAGCTTCGGCGCGCCCTCGCCCGAGACCCCGGCCGCCAGGTTGGCGATCACCGAGGCCATGCGCCGGGCATAGGGCCGCGCGTTCTGGGCGCCGTCCTGCGCGCGGCGCAGCTTGGCCGCGGCGACCATCTGCATCGCCTTGGTGATCTTCTGCGTGGCTTTCACGCTTCCGATCCGGCTGCGCATCTCCTTGAGGCTGGCCATCGCCGACTAAGCCCCCGAAACAGAAAGAACGATCGTCATCCCCGGGCTTGTCCCGGCCATCCATACGCATCGGGCATCGAGGCCGCGTCTGGAACACCAGCGCGTATGGGTCCCCGGGACAAGCCCGGGGACGACGTTGTGAGAAAAGGGCGATCCCATCGCGAACCTAGGCGAAGGTTTCGGCGAAGCCGGCCAGGACGGACTTCAGCTCGTCTTCGACGCTCTTGATGTCCTTCTCGGTGCGGATCGTATCCAGCAGCTTCTGGTGCTTGGCGTGCAGGTGGCCCAGCAGCTCGCTCTCGAAGCGGCGCACATTGGCGGTGGGCACCTTGTCGAGGTAGCCGCGGGTGCCGGCGTAGACCACCGCCACCTGCTCCTCAACCGCCAGCGGCGAATACTGCGGCTGCTTGAGCAGCTCGGTCAGGCGCTCGCCGCGCGCCAGCTGGCGCTGGGTGGTGGCGTCGAGGTCGGAGCCGAACTTCGCGAAGGCCGCCATTTCCCGGTACTGGGCGAGCTCGCCCTTGATCGGGCCGGACGCGGTCTTCATGGCCTTGATCTGGGCCGAGGAGCCCACCCGGCTCACGCTGATGCCGACGTTCACCGCCGGGCGGATGCCCTGGAAGAACAGGTCGGTCTCCAGGAAGATCTGGCCGTCGGTGATCGAGATCACATTGGTCGGGATGTAGGCCGAGACGTCGTTGGCCTGGGTCTCGATGACCGGCAGCGCCGTCAGCGAGCCCTTGCCGTTGTCGTCGTTCAGCTTGGCCGCGCGCTCCAGCAGGCGGGAGTGCAGGTAGAAGACGTCGCCCGGATAGGCTTCGCGGCCCGGCGGGCGGCGCAGCAAGAGCGACATCTGCCGATAGGCGACGGCCTGCTTGCTGAGGTCGTCATAGATGATCACGGCGTGCATGCCGTTGTCGCGGAACCACTCGCCCATGGCGCAGCCGGCGAACGGCGCCAGGAACTGCAGCGGGGCCGGCTCCGACGCCGTCGCGGAGACGACGATGGTGTAGTCCAGCGCGCCGCGCTCCTCGAGCGTCTTGACGATCTGGGCGACGGTCGAGCGCTTCTGGCCGATGGCGACGTAGATGCAATAGAGCTTGGAGCCCTCGTCGCCCGTGGCGTTCACCGACTTCTGGTTCAGGATGGTGTCGATCGCCACCGCGGTCTTGCCGGTCTGGCGGTCGCCGATGATCAGCTCGCGCTGGCCGCGGCCGATCGGGATCAGGGTGTCGATGGCCTTCAGGCCCGTCTGCACCGGCTCGTGCACCGACTTGCGCGGGATGATGCCCGGGGCCTTCACGTCCACGCGGCGGCGCTCGGTGGCCTTGATCGGGCCCTTGCCGTCGATCGGCTCGCCCAGCGGGTTCACCACCCGGCCCAGCAGGCCCTTGCCCACCGGCACGTCGACGATCTCGCCCAGGCGGCGCACGTCGTCGCCCTCGGCGATGGCCTGGTCCTGGCCGAAGATCACCACGCCCACGTTGTCACGCTCGAGGTTCAGGGCCATGCCCTTCACACCGGCCTTGGGGAATTCGACCATCTCGCCGGCCTGGACGTTGTCGAGGCCGAACACGCGGGCGATGCCGTCGCCGACGCTCAGCACCTGGCCGACGTCGGAGACGTCGGCGTCGGCGCCGAAGTTGGCGATCTGCGACTTGAGGATGGCCGAGATTTCGGCGGCGCGGATATCCATGGATCTTACGCTCTCTTGAGGGCGAATTTCAGGGAGTCGAGCTTCGACTTGAGCGAGGCGTCGAACAGACGGGAGCCGACCTGCACCTTGATGCCGCCGAGGATGGCGGGATCGACGCGGGTGGCGATTTCAGGGTCCTTGCCGAGCGCCTGGCGCAGCGCGGCGGCGACGCCCTTGGCCTGTGCGGCGGACAGGGGAACGGCGGTGGTCACCTGGGCGGAGATCGCGCCGCGGGCCCTGGCGGCCAGGGCCTCGAAACCGGCGATGGCGCCGGCGAGTTCGGCGGCGCGGCCGTTGGCGGCCAGCAGGCCCAGGAACTTCGTCGTGGTGGCGTTGAACTTCGCCTTCCTGGCGATGGCGGTCAGCGCGGCGCCCTTCTCCTCGGCGGAGAACTTCGGCGAGGCCAGCAGCACCCGCAGGTCGCGGCTGTCGGCGATCGCCGCCTTGAGGGATTTCAGGTCGGCCTCCGCGGCCGCCACCTGCTTCTGTTCGTTCGCCAGATCGAACAGGGCCTGGGCGTAGCGCCCACCCACATTCGAGACCTTGGAATCGTCCGCCACTTAATGTCCGCCCGGTGCGTCTTGAACGCCGCCGCGGAAGGCTCCGCCGACAGCTTAAAGGCTTGAAAGCGCTTGGAAAAGCACATCGGGCGCAAGGGTCTGGACGACCCCTCTCCCAAAGCCGCGCGCCTGATAGCACGCGCCCTCCCGCGCCGCAACATGGCCCAGGCGCGTCCAACCCGATGAATAGTCACGGGCTTTGGGAGTTTCGCCCTCGGCCCGGCGACCTGGCCTTGATTTTTCAGGACAAAGACGCGACCTGAGATGCAGGTATACAGTTGACCTTTGCAGTTCAGCTTCATATTTTTCCCGGCGAATGCCCCCCGCGCGCCAACCTTCCGCATCGTCCACGGCCCCCGGCCTGGCGCAGGACCTGCGCGCCTTTTCCGGCAAGCTGCGGCGCAGGCTCCGAGCCCAGGCCGACGCGGGCGACCTGACCCCCTCGCAGACCGCGGCTCTGCTGCGCCTGGAAAGCGATGGCCCGGCCACGACCTCGGCGCTCGCCCGGGCGGAAGGCATGCGGCCGCAGTCGATGGGCGCGGTGGTCTCGGCGCTGGCGGCGGGCGGCCTGGTGACCGGGACGCCGGATCCGGCCGACGGGCGCCAGACCCTGCTGTCGCTCACCGACGCCTGCCGCGAGTGGCTCAGCCTCGGCCGCGCCGCCCGGCAGGATTGGCTGTCGCGCATCATCGAGGACCAGCTCTCGCCGCAGGAGCAGGCCCAGCTCGCCGCGGCCATGCCGCTGCTGCGACGCCTGACCCGTGAGTAAGTGGAGTCCCGAATGCCCGTGACCGCGCTCGACCCCAGGTCCGCCCTGATCGTCATCGACCTGCAGAAGGGGCTGGCGGCGATGGTCCCGGCCGCGACCTTCGCACCGGTGGTGGCCAAGAGCCGCGCCCTGGCCGACGCCTTCCGCGCCCGGCGCCTGCCGGTGGTGCTGGTCACCGCCGACGGGACCGCGCCCGGCCGCGCCGAGCAGTCGCGCAGCCTCGGAAACCTGCCGCCCGGCTTCGCCGAGGTGGTGGACGAGATGGCCCCGCAGGCGAGCGACATCCTGGTGCGCAAGCAGACCTGGGGCGTCTTCGCCAGCACGGACCTCGAGGCGCGGTTGAAGGGGATGGGCGTCACCCAGGTCGTGGTCACCGGCGTCGCCACCTCGGCCGGCGTCGAATCCACCGCGCGGCTGGCCTATGAGGCGGGATTCAACGTCACCATCCCCGTCGACGCCGTGGCCGACCTGCGCGCCGAGGCGCACGAGCGCGGCCTTGCACTGATCTTCCCGCGCCTGGGGGAAACCGGCTCGACGG
>NZ_DASYAF010000077.1:0-1967 GCF_036501465.1 Phenylobacterium sp. | reverse complement strand
GCCGGGCTTGTCTTTCATGCCGCCGCATTCAGCCTCGCCGCCTCGGGCCGCTTCGCCGGCCCGGCCGAGGATCGCGCTCATGGCTGAAAGGTCGCGCGGAAACGACTGGAGAGGCGAGGGGAGGGGCCGACATTTCGCGTCATGCATCGCCGGCGGCGTCTTGCTGGCCGCCGCCATCGCGGCCCGGGCCTACCTGCTTCGAAGGCGGGCCAACGCGTCCACGGCCGCGGCGCCAGGGCTGTCGGCTCATGCGTTCGTCCCCGAGGCGACTCGCCCGGACGAGCTGGAGGGTTGGGGCGTGCGCTGGCGGGCGGCGGTCCTGGGCGGCGCCGGCGTCTTTTGCTTCGTCGCCGCGACGCTGGTCGGCGCCTACGCCGTTTACGAACATGCGGGCGCGCCGACGGTGGGGGCCCGACCTGCCGAGCGCTTTCCCGCGCCGACCCTGAACGCCCGCCTTGATCGCGATCCAGGCTGGAGCTTCGCTCCTCCGGAACAACAGGTCCGCAACCCGGACACGCAGGTCCGAGTGGCGATGGACCACCTCGCCGCCAAGGGCGATGCCGCCTACGGCGCCTCAGGACGAACGCCATGAAGGTCTTCGCCTTGCCGAGCGTCCTGATCGCCGTCGGCCTGGCCGGCTGTGCGCCTCGCACGGCCCTGACGCAGAACGACCTCGACAACGTCAGCGCGGCCCCCCGGCCCGGAGCCAGGGCGCCGCTGAATCTCCGCTTCACCGACCAGCGGGGCCAGCCGCTGACCCTCGGCCAAGCCATGTCGAACAAGCCCACGGTGCTCGTCTTCGCGGACTACACCTGCCGATATCTCTGTGGTCCCGCGCTCGTCCTCACCGCCGCGGCGCTCGACAAGACGCCGCTCCAGCCTGGCCGGGACTACAGCTTCGTGGTTGTGGGCATCGATCCGAAAGATGGCCCCGTCCAAGCGCGCGCCATGCAGATCTCGCGGCTGGGTTTCGCCGGCGCCGGCGGGGCGGTGCGCCTGTTGTCCAATGGGCCGGCTCCCATCGCCGCCGCAGCCCTCGGCTACCGATATCTTTATGACGCGCGGCTCGGTCAGTACGCCCATGACACATCGATCTACATCCTTGCCGCGGACGGGACCGTGCGCCGCCTGCTGCCCGAGTTCGGCCTCACCCCCGCGGCGCTGACCGGCGCGATCGAACAAGCCAGGGCACCGCCCACCGCCGCGCCTCTGTCGGCGCCGTTGCGGTTCATCTGCTACTGCCTACAGCCCCTTATAGGCGCCTATGACAAGCCTACGGTCCTGGCGCTACGGGCGGGCGGCGTCGGCGTGGTTGTCGCCCTTGGCCTGGGCATGTTCGCCCTCGGGCGTCGCCGCGAGCGTCGGCCATGAACGCCTTTTATCTCCCCCAGGCGTCGACCCAGGCTCAGGCCGAGGATCGAATCTTCCTGACCCTGCTGGTCCTTTCCGGCGCCGTGCTCCTGCTGGTGCTGGCCCTGGTCGTCGGCTTTTCCATCCGCTACCGCGCCGGCTCCAAGGCGCGGCGCGGCCCTTTGCCAGCCTGGGTCAGCCACGAGGTCGAGATCGGCTGGACCGTGGCCACGCTCTTCCTCTTCCTGTTCCTGTTCTGGTGGACGATCTCCGCCCAGCTGCGTCTGCAGATCCCGCCCGCCAACGCCTTCGAAATCCACGTCGTCGCCAAGCAGTGGATGTGGAAGGTTCAGCAGCCCAGCGGGGTTCGCGAGATCGACACCCTGCACGCTCCGGCTGGCATTCCGGTCAAGCTGGTGATGACATCGCAGGATGTCATCCACAGCTTCGCCGTGCCGGCCTTCCGGCTGAAGCAGGATGTGCTGCCCGGCCGATACACGGAGATGTCCTTCCAGGCGACCCAGCCGGGAACCTACCAGCTGTTCTGCGACCAGTATTGCGGCCTCGACCATTCGCGCATGACCGGTCAGGTGGTGATCCTCTCGCCGGCCGACTAC
>NZ_DASYAF010000076.1:0-49081 GCF_036501465.1 Phenylobacterium sp. | reverse complement strand
GTTGGTGACATCGGCGGCGGCCACCACCTGCAGGCCTTCGTCGGACAGTTCGGCGCGCAGTTCGCCCCATCGCCTCTGCTGGTCGGCCATCAGGTCGGCCGCCTCGGCGTTGACCCGTTCGAGCTGTTCGGTGGGCGTCAGGCCCTCCTGGCTCGGCGTGCGCACGCCCTCACGCTCCTGGGCGCGCAGGCCGGCGACCCGGACCATGTAGAATTCGTCGAGGTTGTTGGCGCTGATCGCCAGGAACCGCAGGCGCTCCAGGAGCGGGTGGCGCGGGTTCACGCTCTCGGCCAGGACGCGCCGGTTGAACGCCAGCCACGACAGTTCACGGTTGAAGAAGCGCGCGGGCGAGTCGGCAAGCTCCTCGTCCCAGGCGAGCTTGCCCGGTTGCGGTTCGACCTGATTGGCGGCTTCGGCGGGGATGGTCTCCGCGTAGCTCATCCGTCTGGCTCCCGGCGGAATATCGGAACGGGGTTTGTCGCCCCCGCGTGTGACGGCTTCAAGTCATCCGTCAAAAAGATCAAGATTTTCGATATCTTCTTCAAGGATTTCGCGGGCCAGAACCCGGGAAACCGGCCGCATCAGCTCATGATCGGTCTCATCCAGGCGGCGCACGATCTCTTCGGCGCCCGGAATCGACCGTTCCATGCGTCGCAGCAGATACGGATAGACGTCGTCGTGCGGACGAATATTCCGCTCACGGAAGAATTTGCGCAGCACGCCGCTCAGCACCTGGTCGTCCGGCGCCTCGATCTCGGCCACGTTCAGCGCCTTGAGGCGCGAGCGCAGGTCGGGCAGGGCCGCATCCCACAGGGCCGGCGGCTTGCGGGCGGTGACCAGCAGGCTCGCGCCCGCGCGCGCCGCCTGGTTGAGCAGGTGGAACAGGGCCTCGTCGTCCATGCCCTGGTCGACGTCCTCCAGCAGCGCCGGGCGGCCGGCGGCGGCGGCGATGTCCGGCGCCAGGCGATCCAGGACCACGGCGTGGGCGCGCCCCGCCCAGTCGCGCGCCAGATGGGTCTTGCCGCAGCCTTCCGGGCCGCAGAGCGCCAGGCCGCCGCCAGGCCACGCCGGCCAGGCGTCGAGCGCCGCCAGCGCCGGGGCGTTGGATGGCCCCGTCACGAAGGCCTCCCGCGTGTGGGTCGCGGGCCTGCGAAGGCTGAGCCGAAGCTGGCTGACCATGCGCCAGATGTCGTCCGGGTTAGGGCGTCTCGGGGATCGCCTTGGTCGCGCCGCCGACGACCGGGGTCCACCCCTCGGCCTTCAGCAACTCGATCGGCGAGAAGCGGACCTTGTAGTCCATCTTCTCCGACCCGCGAACCCAATAGCCCAGGTAGACGTAGGGCAGGCCCGTCAGGCACGCCTGGATCACGTGGTCGAGGATCACGAAGGAGCCCAGGCTGCGGCGGCCCTGGTTGGGGTCGTAGAAGCTGTAGACCAGCGACAGGCCGTCGTTCATCACGTCCACCAGGGCGCAGGCCACCAGCTCGCCCGGGCCGCGCCGGCCGGCCGGACTGTTCGGGCGCAGGCGGAATTCGATGATGTGGGTGCGGACCGCGGTGTCCTCGACCATCGCCACATAGTCGGGCCAGGTCATCTCGGCCATGCCGCCGTCGGCGTGGCGCGCGGTGAGGTAGCGGCGCAGCAGGTCGAACTGCTCCATGGTCGCCTCGGCCTCGACGACCTTGCGCTCCAGGTCCTCGTTGCGGGCGATGGTCTTGCGCTCGGAGCGCGAGAAGATGTAGCCGGCCGCCGGGATGCGGGCGGAGATGCAGGCCGCGCAGGCCTCGCAGGCCGGGCGATAGGCGATGTTCTGCGAGCGGCGGAAGCCGACCTGGGTCAGGCTGTCATTGACGCTGGCGCCGTCGCTGAGCGGCAGGTGGGCGAACACCTTGCGCTCGAACCGGTCCGGCAGATAGGGGCACGGGGACGGCGCGGTCAGGAAGAACCTGAGCTGTCGGGACGGAAAATGTTGCGTCACGGAATTGCGGTCGCCCTCTGCCGATCACCTTGATTAGGCGACATGAGCGCCGCCTGCGCAAGGGCTGTCACAGCGACCTTTGGTCCCTGAGTTTCGTTCCGGAAACCCGGCTCGGGGAACCTTGGCCCTAAGGACCGTGGTCCGGCGGCAGCACTGGCGCTTCACGCAACAACACGATCGCGATGCGTCGGTTGCCAGGCAGGGTCGGATCGTCGGGATAGAGCGGCTCGGAGGAGGCCTTGCCACTGGTCTGGTAGATGCGGTCGGGGTCGACGCCGGCGCTCTGCAGCACCTTGCGTGAGGCGTCGGCTCGGGCGAACGACAGGGGCCAGTCGCCATCGGTCTTGGCGCCGCCGACGCTGGCGCTGGTGTGGCCGTATATGCTGATCCGGTTGGGCAATTGGTTGATGTATTTGGAGACCGCCCGCAGCAGCACCTTGGCCCGGTCGTTGGGCTGGGCGCTGCCCTGGTTGAACATCGCGCGGCCTTCCTGGTCGATCAACTGGATGCGCAGGCCCTCGGGCGTCACGTCGACGATGATGTTCTTCGAAAGCTCCGTCAGTTCCGGCATGTCCTGCAGCGCCTGGCGCAAGGACGCGGCGGCCGATTGAAGGGCGGCCTCTTCCTTCTTGGCGGCATCCAGCTTGGCCGGATCGGCCGCCTTGGCGGCGCTCTTCGCCTTGCCGTCGTTCGGGTCCTGCACGTCGGGCGCGCTGTCCTGGATCACCGACTGCGAGCCGTTCTGCTTGGTGCCGTCGTTGCCCAGCGCGGTGCCGGCCAGGATGCCGCCGGAGCCGGAGGTGGTCTCCGAGACGCTGGCGGGGGCGAAATAGTCGGCGATGCCGCGCTTCTGCTCGGGCGAGGTGGTGTTGATCAGCCACATCAGGAGGAAGAAGGCCATCATCGCGGTCACGAAGTCGGCATAGGCGACCTTCCAGGCGCCGCCGTGATGGCCCGCGCCGCCGCCCTTCTTGATCTTCTTGATGATGATCGGCCGTTCGCCGCTCACCGACATGGTCCGCCCCGGGGTAGCCTGATACGAGGACTCACTTGCGCAGGCCTCCGTTAAAATGGCGTTGCGCACACGGTTAAGGAGCAAGGTTACGATGAAGGTGGCGTTCGCCGGTCTCGGCGTGATGGGCTTCCCCATGGCGGGGCACCTGGCCAAGGCCGGCCACGAGATGGCGGTCTACAACCGCAGTTCCGCCAAGGCGCGCGACTGGGTGGAAAAGTTCGGCGGCCGCCCGGGGGGCACGGCGGCGGAGGCGGCGAAGGACGCCGAGCTGTTCGTCCTCTGCGTCGGCAACGACGACGATGTGCGCCAGGTGGTGGGCGAAGCCCTGCCGGCCATGGCGCCGGGCGGGGTGGTGGTCGACCACACCACGACCTCGGCGGTGGTGGCGCGCGAGATGGCGCAGCTGGCGGCCAAGGGCGGTCGCGGCTTCGTGGACGCGCCGGTCAGCGGCGGCCAGGCCGGGGCGGAGAACGGCCAGCTGACCATCATGTGCGGCGGAACGCCCGAGGCCTTCGCGAAGGCCGAGCCGGTGATCGACGCCTACGCCAAGGCCATCCGGCTGATGGGCGGGCCGGGGTCCGGCCAGCTCACCAAGATGGTCAACCAGATCTGCATCGCCGGCGTCGTCCAGGGGCTCGCCGAAGGGCTGCACTTCGCCAAGCGCGCCGGCCTCGACCCGCAGGCGGTCTATGAGGCGATCTCCAAGGGCGCGGCCCAGTCCTGGCAGATGGACAACCGCTGGAAGACCATGACCGAGAACAAATTCGACTTCGGCTTCGCGGTCGATTGGATGCGCAAGGACCTGGGGCTGGTGCTGGACGAGGCGCTGCGCAACGGCGCGGCCCTGGACATGACCCGCATGGTCGACGGCTTCTACGCCGAGGTGCAGGCGATCGGCGGCCACCGCTGGGACACCTCCAGCCTGGTGGCGCGGCTGGAGAAGGCCTGAGTGCAGGTTCTTGCGACCGAACGCATGGCGCTGAGCGAGCTTACCGCCGACGACGCGCCGTTCATCCTCGAACTCCTGATGAGCCGCGGGTTCCTCGAGAACATCGGCGATCGCGGCGTGCGGGACCTGGAAAGCGCCAAGGGCTATATCGAACGCGCCCGGGCCGGTTATGCGGCCAACGGCTTCGGCCTCTGGCGCTGCGACCTCAAGGCCACCGGCGAGGCGGCCGGCCTCTGCGGCCTGGTCAAGCGCGACGGCCTGGAGCACCCGGACGTGGGCTACGCCTTCCTGGAGCGGTTCTGGGGCGCAGGCCTGGCCACAGAGGCGGCGGCCGCCTGCCTGGCCTATGGGCTGAAGACGCTCGGCCTGCCGGTGATCGTGGCGATCACCACGCCCGCCAACGCCGGCTCCATCGCCGTCCTGAAGAAGATCGGCCTGCGCGACGCCGGCATGATCCAGCTTCCGGGCCACGAGGGCGAAAGCAGCTACTTCTGCACGGTCTGACGCCGGACCGGCTTGACCCCGGCTGAGTATCGACTACCTGCCAGGGACCTCCTGTGGACCGCCCGTCCCAGGCGGGAGCCGGGCCCGTCGAAATGTCACGTTTCTTCATCGACCACCCGATCTTCGCCTGGGTCATCGCCCTGGTGGTGATGCTCGCCGGCGTGTTCGCGGTGCGCGCCCTGCCGATCGCCCAGTATCCGGAGATCGCCCCGCCGGCGATCACCATCACGGCGATCTATCCCGGCGCCTCGGCTCAGATCCTGCAGACCTCGGTGACACAGGTCATCGAGCAGCAACTCAACGGTCTCGACGGGCTGATCTATTTCTCGTCCAACAGCAGTTCCAGCGGCCAGCTCACCATCACCGCCACCTTCAAGCCGGGGACCAATCCGGACATCGCCCAGGTGCAGGTGCAGAACAAGGTGGCCTCGGCGACGCCGCTCCTGCCGCCCCAGGTTCAGCAGCTCGGCGTGACGGTCGCCAAGGCGCGGACCAACTTCCTGCTGATCGTGGCCCTGTCGGACCCCACCGAGCACTTCACCAACTTCGACATCGCCGACTACATGGTCAGCAACTTCCAGGACCCGCTTTCGCGCGTGGACGGCGTGGGTTCGGTGCAGACCTTCGGCGCCCAGCACGCCATGCGGATCTGGCTCGATCCCTACAAGCTCGACGGTTTCAACCTGACGCCGGCCGATGTCGCCGCCGCGGTGCAGGCGCAGAACATCCAGGTTTCCGCCGGCCAGGTGGGCGGGTTGCCGGCGGTGAGAGGCCAGCAACTGAACGCCACGGTCACCGCCCAGTCGCGCCTGACGACCGCCGATCAGTTCCGCCACATCGTTGTCCGCGGCGCCACCAGCGGCGGGCTGGTGACGCTGGCCGACGTCGGCCGGGTCGAGCTGGGCAGCGACAGCTACGATTCCGTCAGCCACCTGAACGGCCATCCGGCCTCGGGTGTCGCTGTCCAGCTCGCCCCGGGCGCGAATGCGCTCAAGACCGCCGACGCGGTGAAAGCGAAGGCCGCGCAACTCGCCCAGAACCTGCCGCCCGGCATGCGGCTTTCCTTCCCGGTCGACAACACGACCTTCGTCAGGATCTCGATCCGCGAGGTCGTCAGGACGCTTCTGGAGGCCATGGCCCTGGTCGTGGTGGTGATCTACGTCTTCCTGCAGAACTGGCGTGCCACCCTGATCCCCGCCATCGCCGTGCCTGTGGTGCTGCTCGGCACTTTCGCGGTGCTGGGGGTGGTGGGCTATTCCATCAACACCCTCACCCTTTTCGCCGTGGTGATCGTGATCGGCCTGCTGGTCGACGACGCCATCGTGGTGGTCGAAAACGTCGAGCGGCTGATGAGCGAGGAGGGGCTGTCGCCGCGCGATGCGGCGCGCAAGTCCATGGACGAGATCACCGGCGCCCTGGTCGGCATCGCCCTGGTGCTGGTCGCGGTGCTGGCGCCCATGGGCTTCTTCGGCGGCTCGACGGGCGCGATCTATCGCCAGTTCTCGGTGACCATGGTTTCGGCGATCGTGCTGTCGGTGGGGGTGGCCCTGATCCTCAGCCCGGCGCTCTGCGCGACCCTGCTCAAGCCGCCAAAGGACGCGCCGCAGCGCGGACCGTTCGGCTGGTTCAATCGCAACTTCGATCGCGCGCGCTCAGGGTATGAACGCACGTTGGGGACGATCGTGGGGCGGCCGATCCCACCGCTGATCCTCTACGGCCTCCTGGTCGCCGTCATGGTCGGCCTGTTCGTCTACATGCCCACCGGTTTCCTGCCGGAGGAGGATCAGGGCTCGATGTTCGCCCAGATCACCCTGCCGGTGGGCGCGGTCCAGACGCGGACGCTCGACGCCATCCGCGCCGTCGAGCATCACTTCCTGGTCGATGAGAAGGCCAACGTCAGCGGGCTGTTCACCGTCGCCGGCTTCAACTTCGCCGGATCGGGCCAGAACTCCGGTATCGGCTTCATCAAGCTCAGGAACTGGGACGAGCGAAAGGGCGCGGCCAACCACGCGCCGGCCATTGTCCAGCGCGCCATGCAGCGCCTTTCCGGGGTGCGCGACGCGCAGATCTTCGTGGTGGTGCCGCCCGCCGTTCAGGAGCTTGGCAACGCCACCGGCTTCGACCTGCAATTGGAGAACCGCGGGGGCTTGAGCCACGACGCCTTCCTCGCCGCCCGCAACCAGCTTCTGGGCATGGCGCGCTCGGAGCCGGACCTCACCGCCGTGCGGCCGAACGGGCTCGACGACACGCCGCAGGTCCACGTCGACGTGGACATCCCGCACGCCGCGGCCCTGGGCGTCGCGCCGGCCGACATCGACACCGCCCTGAGCGCGGTCTGGGGCCAGGTCTATCTCGGCGACTTCGTCGACAACGGCCGCGTCAAGCACGTCTACATGGAAGGCGACGCCCCGTTCCGCACCAATCCCGCCGACGTCTTCGCCTGGAACCTGCGCAACGCGAGTGGCGGGATGACGCCGTTCTCGGCCTTCTCGAAGGCCGGCTGGACCTATGGCCCGGCGCAGCTGCAGCGCTACAACGGCGTGCCGTCCTTCGAGATCCAGGGCCAGGCGGCGCCGGGCAAGAGCTCGGGCGCGGCGATGAAGACCATGGAGAAGCTGGTCGCGCGCCTGCCCAAGGGCGTGGGTTTCGAGTGGACCGGGCTTTCGCTGCAGGAGCAGGCCGCCGGCGCCCAGGCCCCGCTGCTCTATGGGCTCTCGATCCTGGTGGTCTTCCTGTGCCTGGCCGCGCTCTACGAAAGCTGGTCGATCCCGGTCGCGGTCCTGCTGGTCCTGCCGCTGGGCGTGGTCGGCGCCCTCGTCGCAGCGACCCTGCGCGGCCTCTACAACGACATCTACTTCCAGGTGGGGCTGCTGACCACCATGGGCCTGGCGGCGAAGAACGCCATCCTGATCGTGGAGTTCGCCCTGGAGTCCTACGAGGCCGGCGCCGACCCGGTGGATGCGGCGATCCATGCCGCGCGCCAGCGGCTGCGGCCGATCCTGATGACCTCTCTGGCTTTCATGGTCGGCGTCTTCCCGCTGGCGGTCTCCAGCGGCGCCGGGGCCGGCAGCCAGAACGACATCGGCACCGGCGTGATCGGCGGCATGCTGGCGGCGACCGTCTTCGCCATCTTCTTCGTGCCGCTGTTCTTCGTGCTGGTGATGCGGCGATTCCCCGGGAACAGTCGCGCCAAGCCGAAAGCCGCCGCCGAATGACGATCACCACCCGCCGCATCCAGGCCAACGGCTTCGACTTCGCGGTCGACGAGGCGGGTGAGGGCGATCGGCTGGCGCTCTGCCTGCACGGTTTCCCGGAGAGCCGCTTTTCCTGGCGCTATCAGCTGCCGCTGTTGGCTGCGATGGGCTACCGCGCCTGGGCGCCGGACCTGCGCGGCTATGGCGAGACCGAGCCCAAGCCGCGGGCGGTCTCCGCCTATCTGATCGACCGGCTGATGGAGGACGTCGCCGCCCTGATCGACGCCAGCGGCGCCAGGACGGTCACCCTGATCGGCCACGACTGGGGCGCCGGCCTGGCCTGGACCTTCGCCGCCAATCGCATGCGGCCGCTGGAGCGGCTGGTGATCATGAACGTGCCGCATCCGGCGGTGATGGCCGAGCACCTGCGCAGGTCCCGGGCCCAGCTCAAGAAGTCCTGGTACATGTTCTTCTTCCAGCTGCCGGGGATTCCGGAGCGGACGATGACCGCCAATGACGGCCGCGCGATCCGCAACGCCTTCCACGGCATGGCGATCGACAAATCCAACTTCACCCCCGAGGTCCTGGATCGCTACGCCGCCGACGCCCGGCGGCCCGGCGCGATCCGCGGCATGATCAACTGGTATCGCGCCGCCTTCCGCCTGGGCGGCAAGCTGCGCGGGCCCTGGCCGAAGATCGAGACGCCGACCCTGATCGTCTGGGGCGAGGAGGACGCCGCGCTCGGCGTCGAGCTGCTGGACGGCACGGACGCCCACGTCCGTGACCTGACCATCGAGCGGCTGCCGGGCGTCTCGCACTGGGTGCAGCAGGAAGCGCCGCAGAGGGTGAACCCGATCCTGGAGGCGTGGCTCAGTGCGCCGCGATGAGCGCGGGCAGGATCTTGGCGACCAGCAGGGGCGCGATCGGGACCGGCGGCGGCGCGGCCGGGTCGATCCACAGCATCTCCTCGATCTCCGCCAGGTCGTCCTCGCCCGGCTCGCGCTTGCCGCCGGGCAGCATGAAGCGCTGGGTCCCGCGCTTGCGCACGGTTAGAAGCTGGCCCCCGGCGTCGCGGATCACCGCGCCGACGACCTCGACGATCACGCGCCGAGCAGCCGCGCGGCCCGCGGCGCGAAATAGGTGATGACGCCCGCCGCGCCGGCGCGCTTGAAGCCGCCCAGGCTCTCCAGGATGGCGCGTTCCTCATCCAGCCAGCCGTTCTGGGCGGCGGCCATCAGCATGGCGTACTCGCCCGAGACCTGGAACGCGAAGGTCGGCATGGAAAAGGCGTCGACCACCTGGCGCACGATGTCGAGGTAGGGCATCCCCGGCTTGACCATCACCATGTCGGCGCCCTCGGCGATGTCGAGGGCGACCTCGCGCAGGGCCTCGGAATGGTTGGCGGCGTCCATCTGATAGGTCTTCTTGTCGCCGGGGTTGGCCACCGAGCCCGCGCCCAGCTTCCCTGAGCCGATCGCCTCGCGGTAGGGGCCGTAGAAGGCCGAGGCGTACTTCGCCGCATAGGACATGATCATCACGTCCTGCAGGCCTTCGGCCTCGAGCGCCTTGCGCAGGGCTCCACATCTGCCGTCCATCATGTCGCTGGGCGCGAGGATGTCGCAGCCAGCCCGCGCCTGCGCCAGGCCCTGCTGGACCAGGACCTCCACCGTCGGGTCGTTGACGATGCGACCGTCTTCCAGAAGGCCGTCGTGGCCGTGGTCGGTGAACGGGTCCAGCGCCACGTCGCACATGATCCCCACCTCGGGCGCGGCGTCCTTCATGGCCTTGACCGCGCGGCAGACCAGGCCGTCGGGGTCGGCGGCCAGCGAGCCGGCGGCGTCCTTCTTGCCCCCGTCGATGTGCGGGAAGACGGCGATGGCCGGGATGCCGAGCTTCGCGGCCTCCTTCGCCGCGGCGGCGGCGTCCTTCACCGACAGGCGGGAAACGCCCGGCATGGAGCCCACCGGGACCTGGCCCTCGCCCTCATGCACCACCATCGACCAGATCAGGTCGGCTGGCGTCAGCACCGTCTCGCGCACCAGGCGGCGGATCCAGTCGGCCTGGCGCAGGCGGCGCATGCGAAGCGCGGGATAGGCGGCGAGGGGAGCGCGGGTCATGGCGCGGCTTTAGGACTCGCAACGGCAACGGCGCAACCCTCTATCCGCTCGTCCCGGCGAAAGCCGGGATCCATAGGGCGTTTGGTTTCGGGCGCTACGTGGCTGTGGCTCAGCTTGGGTCCCGGCTTTCGCCGGGATGAGCGGGTGGATTGACACCGGCTCCGACGCGCGCTGAGTCCGCGCCCATGGATTTCGCCCTGACCGACGACCAGCGGGCCATCGAGGACGCCGCGCGCGCCTTCGCCGCCGCCGAGCTGGCCCCGCACTCCGCGCGCTGGGACGCCGAGAGCCACTTCCCGGTGAACGTGCTGCGCAAGGCCGCCGAACTGGGCTTCGCCGGCCTCTATGTGGCCGAAGACGTGGGCGGCTCGGCGCTCTCCCGGCTCGACGCCTCCATCGTCTTCGAGCAGTTGGCCTATGGCGACGTGGCGACGGCGGCCTTCATCTCGATCCACAACATGGCCAGCTGGATGATCGACCGGTTCGGCGGCGAGGAGATCCGCCGCCGTTTCCTGCCCAAGCTGACGACCATGGAATATATCGCCTCCTACTGCCTGACCGAGCCGGGCTCGGGCTCCGACGCCGCGGCGCTCTCCACCACCGCGCGGCTGGACGGCGAGCACTATGTGCTGAACGGGTCCAAGGCCTTCATCTCCGGCGCCGGGACCTCGGACCTCTACGTTGTGATGGCCAGGACCGGCGGGCCGGGGCCGAAGGGCGTCTCGGCCATCGTCGTGGAGGCCGGGACGCCGGGCCTGTCCTTCGGGGCGCAGGAGAAGAAGATGGGCTGGAAGTCGCAGCCCACGGCCATGGTCAACTTCGACGACTGCCGCGTGCCGGTCGCCAACCGCATCGGCGCCGAGGGCGACGGCTTCCGCTTCGCCATGGCGGGTCTGGACGGCGGGCGGATCAACATCGCCTCCTGTTCGCTGGGCGGCGCGGGGCTGGCGCTCGACACCGCCAAGGCGCACCTGGAGACCCGCAAGCAGTTCGGCAATCCGCTGAAGGACTTCCAGGGCCTGGCCTGGCGCTTCGCCGACATGGCGACGGAGCTGGACGCGGCCAGGCTGATGGTCCGCCGCGCGGCCCATGCGCTGGATGCCAAGGACCCGCGCGCCACCCAGTACTGCGCCATGGCCAAGCGCTTCGCCACCGACGGCGGGTTCGAGGTGGCCAACCAGGCCCTGCAGCTGCACGGCGGCTACGGCTATCTGGCCGACTTCCCGCTGGAGCGGATCGTGCGCGACCTGCGCGTCCACCAGATCCTGGAAGGCACCAACGAGATCATGCGGGTGATCACGGCCCGGGAGCTGTTCCGGCAATGAGCGACGAACCCGAAGTCATCACCCGCGTCGAAGGCGCGGTCGGGCGGATCACGCTCAACCGGCCGCAGGCGCTGCATGCGCTGACCACCAACATGTGTCGGCTGATGATCGATGCGCTGGTCGCCTGGCGCGCCGATCCGGCGGTGAAGCTGGTGCTGTTCGACCACTCGGGCGAGCGCGGTTTCTGCGCCGGCGGCGACATCCGCATGCTGGCCGAGAGCGGGGCAGGGGACGGCCGACGGGCGCGGGAATTCTTCTTCACCGAGTACCGGCTGAACACCCTGCTGCACGACTACGAGAAGCCGCTGGTGGCGATCATGGATGGGGTGACCATGGGCGGCGGCGTGGGCTTGTCGCGGCCCTGCCGCTTCCGCGTGGCCACCGAGCGGACCACCTTCGCCATGCCGGAGACCGGCATCGGCCTGTTCCCGGACGTCGGCGGCGGCTGGTTCCTGTCGCGGATGAGCGACCACATCGGCCTGTGGCTGGCGCTGACCGGCGCGCGCATCAAGGCCGCCGACTGCCAGCTGGCCGGCATCGCCACCGACTATGTGGACAGCGCCCGGGTCGCCGACCTCAAGGCCGCCATCGTCGCCGATCCCGGCGCCATCGAGACCCTGCTCACCGAATACGACGGCGACGCGGGCCGTCCGCCCCTGGCCGCCCAGGTGGACGACATCGCCCGCTTGTTCGCCGGCGACAGCGTTGAGGCGATCGTCGCAGCCCTGGAGGCCGATGGCTCGGACTGGGCGAAGGCCCAGCTCGCGACCCTTTCCACCAAGTCGCCGCAGACCATGAAGGTCGCCTTCCGCCAGCTGGCGCTCGGGCGGCGGATGAAGCGCTTCGCCGACAACATGGCCATGGAATATCGGATCGGCGCACGCGTCGTGCACCGGCATGATTTCCTGGAGGGCGTGCGCGCGGTGATCGTCGACAAGGACAATGCGCCGAAGTGGAGCCCGCCCAGCCTGGCCGGCGTCACCGAGGCCATCCTGGACGAGATTTTCGCGCCCCTGCCTTCCTCTGAGGAATGGACGCCCTTACCTTGACGGCAGGCGGCGCTGAGCGACCGCTATTGGGAGGATCTGCTGAGATGAAATCCAAGCTGTTGCTGGCCGCCGCCCTGGCCGCCGGCGCCACCGCCCTCGCGGCCTACGCCGCGCCGGCCGCCTACATCACCGCCGCCGTCGCCGACAAGGCGCGTCCCGCCAACGACACCCAGCGCGACGCCGACCGCAAGCCCGCCGAGATGCTGGAGTTCGCCGGCGTGAAGCCCGGCATGACCGTCGTCGACCTGATCCCCGGCGGCGGCTACTTCACCCGCATCTTCTCGAAGGCTGTCGGGTCGAAGGGCACGGTCTATGCCGTCGGCAATCCGCCGCGGGCGTCGCAGGATCCGTCCAAACCCCCGCCGCCGCAGCCGCAGGACACCATCGCGGCCGACCCGAACTACTCGAATGTGAAATCCATCCACATCCCGCTGCTGCAAGGGGTGTCGATCCCGACCCAGGCGGACATCGTCTGGACCGCCCAGAACTATCACGACCTGAAAAACGCTCCGAACATCGACATGGTCGCCTTCGACAAGTCGGTGTTCAATTCGCTGAAGCCGGGCGGCGTGTTCATCGTGCTCGACCACGTGGCCAATCCGGACACGCCCAACGTGACATCGACCCTGCATCGGATCGATCCGGCGGTGGTGCGCAAGGAAGCTGAGGCCGCGGGCTTCAAGTTCGACGGCGAGAGCAAGGCGCTGCACAACCCGGCGGACGATCACACCACGCGCTCGACCGCTGACGGTCCCCTGCGCCACAAGACCGACCAGTTCGTCTACAAGTTCCGTAAGCCGAAGTAAGTCAGCGTATTCAGAGGGAGTTCTCATGACCCGCATCGCCTTCATCGGCCTCGGCAACATGGGCGGCGGCATGGCCGCCAACCAGGCCAAGGCGGGTCATGAGGTCGCCGCTTTCGACTTGTCGAAGGCGGCGCTGGAGAAGGCGGTGGGCGCGGGCTGCGCCGCCGCCGGCTCGGCCGCCGAGGCGGTGAAGGCCGCCGACGCGGTGATCACCATGCTGCCGGCCGGCCAGCATGTGCGCGCCGTCTACGCGGGCGACATCATCCCCAATGCCAAGCCGGGCGCGCTTCTGATCGACTGTTCGACGATCGACGTCGAGAGTGCGCGTGCGGTCGCCAGACAGGTCACCGAGGCGGGCTTCCGCTTCGCCGACGCGCCGGTCAGCGGCGGCCAGGCCGGCGCCGAGGCCGGGACCCTGGCCTTCATGGTGGGCTGCGCCGAGGCCGATTTCCACGACGTCGAGGCGCTGATCGGGCCGATGGCGCGGGCTGTCATCCGCGCCGGCGACCACGGCGCCGGCCAGGCGGCCAAGATCTGCAACAACATGGTCCTCGGCGCGACCATGATCGCCACCTGCGAGGCCTTCGCCCTGGCTGAGAAGCTGGGCCTGGACGCCGAGCGGTTCTTCGAGATCGCGTCCAAGTCCTCCGGCCAGAGCTGGAGCCTGACCAGCTATTGCCCCTGGCCCGGCCCGGTGCCCGCCGCGCCGTCGAATCGCGGCTACGAGGGCGGCTTCGCCACGGCGATGATGCTGAAGGACCTGAAGCTGGCGCAGGACGCCGCCGCCAAGGCCGGGGCGGCCACGCCCCTGGGCGCCCAGGCCGAGGGGCTCTACGCCCTGTTCGAGCGCCTGGGCGGCGGGTCCAAGGATTTCTCGGCGATCCTGGAGCTGTTCCGCGGCCATCCGCCGGCCTGAATCGACGGCCTGAATCGACGGCCTGAATCGCCAGCCTGGATCGGTTGGCGCCCATCAAGGAAATCTCATCGCGTCCGTGATGAAACATCGCAGCGACTTATCATTGCTTAGATAGACATCGGGGCCCCGTGGTGCGAAAACCGCATCGCATCAGAGGGACCCGGCCGCCCGCGCGGCATTTCACGGACGCGGGACCGGAGTTTGAGACATCGATGGATTACAAGGCAGCATTTGAAGGCGCGCTGGAGCGGATCCGGTCCGAGGGCCGCTACCGGGTGTTCGCCGATCTGAAACGTCACCGCGGCGATTTCCCGCGCGCCACCTGGACCAAGGCCGACGGCACGAGCGCCGACGTCACGGTCTGGTGCTCCAACGACTATCTCGGCCAGGGCCAGAACCCGGTCGTGCTCGACGCCATGCACAAGGCGATCGAGGAGGCGGGCGCCGGCTCCGGCGGCACGCGCAACATCTCCGGCACCACCCACTATCACGTGGAGCTGGAGCGCGAGCTGGCCGACCTGCACGGCAAGCAGGCCGCGTTGCTGTTCACCTCCGGCTACGTCTCCAACGAGGCGACGCTGTCGACCCTGCACAAGATCCTGCCGGGCCTGATCATCTTCTCCGACGCGCTGAACCACAATTCGATGATCAGCGGCATCCGCGCCCACAAGGGCGAAAAGCAGATCTTCCGCCACAACGACCTGGCGCACCTGGAGGAACTGCTCGCCGCCGCCGATCCGGCCGCGCCGAAGGTGGTCGCCTTCGAGAGCGTCTATTCCATGGACGGCGACATCTCCGACATTCCCGCCACCGTGGCGCTGGCCAAGAAATTCGGCGCGATGACCTACATCGACGAGGTCCACGCGGTCGGCATGTACGGCCCGCGCGGCGCCGGTGTCGCCGAGCGCGACGGCATGATGGGCGAGATCGACATCATCGAAGGCACCCTGGGCAAGGCGTTCGGCGTCATGGGCGGCTACATCGCCGCTGACGCGGCGATCTGCGACGCCATCCGCAGCTATGCCGACGGTTTCATCTTCACCACCTCGATCCCGCCGGCCCTGGCCGCCGGCGCGGTGGCCTCGATCCGCTATCTCAAGGAACACAACGAGATCCGCGTGGCGCACCAGGAACGCGCCGCGGCGCTGAAGGCGCGGATGACGGCCGCCGGCCTGCCGGTGATGCCGTCGGTCTGCCACATCGTGCCGGTGCTGGTGGGCGACGCCGTCCACTGCAAGATGGTCTCGGATATCCTGCTGGAAGAGCACGGCATCTACGTCCAGCCGATCAACTACCCCACCGTGCCGCGCGGCACCGAGCGCCTGCGCTTCACGCCGTCGCCGGCCCACACCGACGAGATGATGGACACCCTGGTGGCGGCCCTGGAAGAGCTCTGGGTCCACTGCAACATCAAGCGCGTGGGCGGGGTGGCGGCCTAAGAACCGCATCCGAACCAGATCTGCCGTCATGGCCGGGCTTGTCCCGGCCACCCATGAACGCCGATTTCGATCCGCCCTCCGCCGCCTGCGCCTATGGATGGCCGGGACAAGCCCGGCCATGACGATCAGCTGGAAGCTAGGCGGCCCACAACGGCGAAGACGCCTTCATGAAGCGCAGGTAGTAGACCACCCGCGCCACGTCCTGGCCGGCCTTGTCGGCGACCAGCACCTCGTACCAGGCGTTCTCGGTCTTCGGGCTTTCGGTGAGCTTCAGCATCCGGGTGCGCGCGACATAGTCGACGCCGGCCTTCAGCGGACCGGCCAGCGCCTGCGTCTCCAGCGCCCCGAACAGGCCCACCGACGTCCCCGCCTTGCCGACGGTGTGCTTGCGCACCTGGTGGGTCAGGCGGATCAGGTGCGAGGGCGGCAGGACCAGCGCGTCGCGATAGGCGGGCAGGGGCTCGGTGAGCGTCTCCAGCGACTTCAGCAGCTGGTCGGCCTCGACCCGGACCGGGATGTCCTTGTGCTCTTCGCCGACCGCGATCTGGCCCAGGATGCGCAAGCGCCCCGGCGCGGCCGGCTCCTGGGCCGCGATGCGTTTGCTGAGTTCCGACTGCGCGTCGGGACGGGCGCTGCCCGTGCCCTCGCAGATCTGGTCGCCGGGGACGTCGTGCATGGTCAGCCGCGCGCGCTCCGCGCCGGCCTCCACCGTGGCCTTCACCGGCTCGGCGTCGGTGGTCGCCTTGGTGAAGTAGAGCGACAGGCCGCCGGTCTCGAACCAGGCCTCGCCGTAGAGCTTGATGAGCCCCGGCACGAACTGGTCCATGTGGATCGAGCCGGCCACCGTGCCGCCCCGGAAGCCCAGCTTGGAGGCGGTGGCGTCGTCGTGGATCGAGCCCTTCACCTCGGCGGCGGAATTGCGCGGCGAGCGGAATTCGCTGGTCCAGACCAGATCGTCGGCGACCGACATGGCGTTTCTCCACCTTCGTTTCGCCGAAGGCTACGCCCGCCGGCCCGGGTGGAAAAGCGCCGCTATTTCCGACGGCGCACGCCGCGGCCCAGGCCGATCTTCTTGGCGAAGTCGCTGCGCCTGGCCGCATAGGCCGGCGCCACCATCGGGTAGTCGGCCGGCAGGCCCCAGCGCTTGCGGTACTCGTCGGGGCTCATGTCGTAGCGCGAGCGCAGGTAGCGCTTCAGCATCTTCAGCTTCTTGCCGTCCTCGAGGCAGACGATGAAGTCGTGCTGCACCGAGCGGCCCACCGCGACGGCGGGCTTCGGCCGCTCCTCGGGCGCGGCGACGCCGTTGCGCGACAGGCCCTCCAGCGCCTGGTGGACCGTGCGGATCACCTCCGGCAGGGCGTCGGCCGGCACGGAATTGCGACTGACGAAAGCGGCGACGATGCCCGTCCCAAGCCGCATTAGGTCCTCGCCCGAAGGCCCCTCCGGGTGTGGTCCGACACTCATGCTGATGTCCCCTCCGATTTGACGCTCCGACACGCCCCGCGGCGCATAGACTCCGCCCCTTGAGTCCTGCTGCGGGTGCAACTCAAACGCAGCAGGCGGGGGATCGTTCCCAGATTTTCTCGCGGACTTTGTGACTTCCCGGCTGTGGAGGGCGCGGGGGTTTGGCGGTAGATAGCGCTCTCCAGCCCCCGCCAGAATCATCGCCAGCCCGAAAGGCGCCGCCCTTGACGCTTCAGATGCAAGCCCAGACCGGCAACGGTTTCTTCAGCGCCGACGTGGCGCACAGCGACCCGGACCTCGCGAAGATCCTGCAGGGCGAACTGACCCGCCAGCAGAACCAGATCGAGCTCATCGCCTCGGAGAACATCGTCTCCAAGGCGGTGCTGGAGGCGCAGGGCTCGGTGCTCACCAACAAATACGCCGAGGGCTATCCGGGCCGGCGCTACTACGGCGGCTGCGAGGTGGTGGACGAGGCCGAGGTGCTGGCCCAGGAGCGGGCCAAGCGGCTGTTCGGCTGCGAGTTCGTCAACGTCCAGTCGCACTCCGGCAGCCAGGCCAACCAGGCGGTGTTCATGGCCACCATGACGCCGGGCGACACCTTCATGGGCATGGACCTGGCCGCGGGCGGCCACCTGACCCACGGCAAGAACATCAACCAGTCCGGCAAGTGGTTCCGGCCGGTCCACTATGGCGTGCGCGTTCAGGACCACCTGATCGACTACGACCAGGCCGAGGAGATCGCGCTCGCCGAAAAGCCCAAGGTGATCATCGCCGGCGGCTCGGCCTATTCGCGGCAGATCGACTTCGCCCGCTTCCGCGAGATCGCCGACAAGGTGGGCGCGATCGTCATGGCCGACATCGCCCACTATGCGGGCCTGGTGGCCGCAGGCGTCTACCCGAACCCGTTCCCGCACGCCCAGATCGTCACCACCACCACCCACAAGACCCTGCGCGGCCCGCGCGGCGGCATGATCATGACCAACGACAAGAAGCTGGCGAAGAAGATCGACTCGGCCGTGTTCCCGGGCCTGCAGGGCGGCCCCTTGATGCACGTGATCGCCGCCAAGGCCGTGGCCTTCGGCGAAGCCCTGCGGCCGGACTTCAAGCTCTACGCCCAGGCGGTGATCGACAACGCCCGCGCGCTGGCCGACAGCCTGCAGCAGGCCGGCTTCAAGATCGTCTCCAACGGCACCGACAGCCACCTGATGCTGGTGGACCTGACGCCGAAGGGCGTCTCGGGCGCCGACGCCGAGGTGGCGCTGGAGCGGGCCGGCATCACCACCAACAAGAACGGCATCCCCTTCGACCCGCTGCCGCCGATGCAGACCTCGGGCCTGCGGGTCGGCTCGCCGGCCGGCACGACCCGCGGTTTCGGCCCCGCCGAGTTCCGCCAGGTGGGCAAGTGGATCGGCGAGGTGCTGGATGGCGTGGCCGCCGGCGGCGACAATTCCGCCGTCGAGCAGAAGGTCCGCGGCGAAGTTCTTCAGTTGACGCAGCGCTTCCCTATCTACAACGGATAGGGGTCAATCGGCCGGAAGGGGCCAGATCATGCGTTGCCCGTTCTGCGGCCATGCCGAAAGCCAGGTGAAGGACAGCCGTCCGTCGGAGGACGGCGCCGCCATCCGCCGCCGCCGGCTCTGCCCGGAATGCGGCGGCCGCTTCACCACCTTCGAGCGCGTCCAGCTGCGCGAACTGACCATCATCAAGCGCTCCGGCCGCCGCACGCCGTTCGAGCGCGACAAGCTCGCCCGCTCGATCTCGGTGGCGATCCGCAAGCGGCCCATCGATCCGGAACAGGTGGAGCGGATGATCTCCTCCATCGTCCGCCAGCTGGAAAGCATGGGCGAGACCGAGCTGCCGTCCTCGGCGGTGGGCGAGCTGGTGATGAAGCAGCTGAAGGCCCTCGATGACGTGGCCTACGTCCGCTACGCCTCCGTCTACCGCGACTTCAAGGAAACCGAGGACTTCGCCAAGTTCCTGGGCGCCGAGGGCCTGTCCGAGGCGGCGGCGGAAGAGTGAGCCCCGGGTGAGCGTCACCCTCAAGCTCGCCACCTCGCTCGACGGCCGCATCGCCACGGCGTCCGGCGAGAGCCGCTGGATCACCGGCGAGGCGGCGCGCGAGCAGGTCCACAGGCTGCGCGCCGAGCACGACGCCGTGGTGGTGGGCGTCGAGACCGCGCTGGCGGACGATCCGGAGCTCACCGTGCGCCTGCCGGGCTACAACGGCGCCCAGCCGGCCCGTGTGGTGCTGGACAGCCGCCAGCGGCTGGCGGCGCACTGCAAGCTGGTGAAGACCGCGCGCGAGGTCCCGACCTATGTGGTGGCGACCGGCGCGCCGGAAGCACACTTGGTCGAGGCCGGGGTGAAGGTGCTCACCGTCCGCGCGCTGGCCGAAGACCGCCCGGAGCTGAAATCCGTCGTCGCGGCCCTGGCGACCGAGGGCCTCGCCCGCCTGTTCGTCGAAGGCGGCGGCCAGGTGGCGGCGAGCTTCGTCCGCTGCGGCCTGGTGGACGCCATCGAGTGGTTCCGCGCGCCCCTGCTGATCGGCGGCGGAGGGCGGCCGGGCGTCGGCGCGCTGGCGGTTGCGGCCCTGGCCGAGGCGCCCCATTTCCGCAGGGTCGAGGTCCGCGAACTGGGCCGCGACCTCTGGGAACGGTACGAAAGAGCCTGATGTTCACCGGGATCGTCACCGACGTGGGCCGCGTGCGCGCCGTGCGCGACACCAACCGCGACCGCCGCTTCGAGATCGAGACCGGCTTCGACACCGCGACCATCGCCATCGGCGCCTCGATCAGCCACGCCGGCTGCTGCCTGACCGTGGTGGAGACCGGCCCCGGCTGGTTCGCCGTCGAGGTCTCGGGCGAGACGCTGGCGATGAGCACCCTGGATGGCTGGAAGGAAGGCCGCCGCGTCAACCTGGAACGCGCCGCCCGCCTCGGCGACGAGCTGGGCGGCCACATCGTCTCCGGCCACGTGGACGGGGTGGGCGAGGTGCTGAGCGTCGAGAGCGAGGGCGGCTCGCACCGCGTGCGCATCCGGGTCCCGAAGCCGCTGCACCGCTTCATCGCGCCCAAGGGCTCGATCGCCGTCGAGGGCGTGTCGCTCACGGTCAACGCGGTCGAGGACGACGTCTTCGGCGTGAACCTGATTCCGCACACCTGGGACGTGACCTCGCTCGGCGAGCTTGCTGCGGGCAGCCGGGTCAACCTCGAGATCGACATGCTGGCGCGCTATCTCGCGCGTTTCCAGGAAACCGCCTAAAGGGTTCCCTCCGGAACCCCATGAGGCCCTCCTTGAGCCAAGACAAAGTCCGCATCCTCATCGTCGAGGCGCGCTTCTATTCCGATCTGGCGGACGAGCTTCTGAAGGGCGCGGTCGACGCCCTGAGCGCCCACGGCGCGGACTATGAGGTGGTGACGGTGCCCGGCGCGCTGGAGATCCCCGGCGCCATCGCCATCGCCGAGGAGGGCGGCCACCGCACGGCGGGTGCGGCCTACGACGGCTATGTGGCCCTCGGCACGGTGATCCGCGGCGAGACCTACCACTTCGAGATCGTCTCCAATGAGAGCGCGCGGGGGCTCATGGACCTGACGGTCGCCAGGCGGCTCGCCATCGGCAACGGGATCCTGACCTGCGAGGACGAGGACCAGGCCTGGGCCCGGGCGCGGGCCAGCGCGGGCGACAAGGGCGGCGGGGCGGCGCGCGCGGCGCTCACCATGGTGGCGCTTCGCCAGCAGTTCCAGGCCGCCCAGCGATGAGCGACATGCCCAAGCCGCGTTCGGTGGCGCGCCTCGCCGCCGTCCAGGCGCTCTACCAGATGGAGGTCTCCGCCGTGGGCGCCGAGGCGGTGATCCGCGAGTTCGCCGAGCATCGCTTCGACCGCGACGCCGACGAGGGCGAGGCCCCGCTGGCCGCCGCCGACGAGGCCTTCTTCGCCGACCTGGTGCGCGGCGTGGTCGAGCATCAGAAGGCCGTCGACGCCGCCATCGCCCGCAAGCTCGCCGCCGGCTGGCGGCTGGACCGGCTGGACGCCACCGCCCGCGCCATCCTGCGCGCCGGGGCCTTCGAGCTGCTGCACCGTCCCGACGTGCCGATCGAGGTGGCCATCGACGAATATGTCGAGCTGGCGAAATCGTTCTTCGAAGGGCCGGAGCCGGGGTTCGTGAACGGGGCCCTGGACGCGGTGGCCCAAGACGCCCGAAAGCCCGGACATGGGGGGCGATGAGTTCTCCGAGATCGCGCGGCTGTTCCGCCCGCTGACCGGCGGCGCGCCGGGCGCCTTCGACCTTCTGGACGACGCCGCCGTCGTCTCGCCCCGGCCGGGCCACGACCTGGTGGTCACCAAGGACGCCATCGTCGAGGGCGTGCATTTCCCGGTGGGCGAGGCGCCCGCCCTGGTGGCCCGCAAGCTCCTGCGGGTGAACCTCTCGGACCTGGCGGCCAAGGCGGCCGAGCCGTTCGGCTGCTTCCTGGCGGTGGCCTGGCCGCAGGCCTACGGCCCGGCCGAGCGCGCCGCCTTCGCTGAGGGCCTGGGCGACGACCTGAAGGCCTTTGGGCTGGCCCTGCTGGGCGGCGACACGGTGAGCACCCCCGGCCCGTTCACCGCCAGCCTGACCGCGCTGGGCTGGGTTCCCGAAGGCCGCATGGTCCGCCGCGCCGGCGCCAGGGTCGGCGACGTGGTCGCGGTCAGTGGCGCGATCGGCGACGGGACGCTGGGCCTGGCGGCGGTGAAGGGCGAGATCGACGACCCCGACGGCCGGCTGGCCTCCCGCTACCGCCTGCCGACGCCGCGGCTGGAGCTGCGCGCGGCGCTGCGGGCCCAGGCCCACGCCGCGGCCGACGTCTCCGACGGCCTGGTGGCCGACGCGGGCCATATCGGCGAGGCCGGCAGGGTCGCGATCCGCCTCGATCTCGACGCCCTGCCGCTGTCGCCGCCGGCCCGGCGCTGGCTGGACGCGCAGAGCGACCGCGCCGCCGCCCTGATCCGCCTGGCCACCGGCGGCGACGACTACGAGATCGTGGCCGCTTTCGCCGATACGCCGCCGCCGGGCTTCACCGCCATCGGCGCCGTCGAGGCGGGTGAGGGGACGCGGGTGTTCTGCGCCGGTCGCGAGATGAAGATCGCTCAGGGCGGCTGGCGGCATCTCTGACCCAGGCGAAGGCCGCGGATCATAGGCTGACGGCGTAAGGCGGAACCTTGGCCGTGGCCGCGGGTTGGGATGCGAGGGACAGCGACCCAAAGGCCAGCCATGACCGCTCCGCCGCACGCCAACATCCTGTCCCTGGCCACCGCCACGCCGGCCCACAGCCTGACCCAGGAACAGGTGGTGGATGAGGCCAACCGGGTCTTCGCCGCCCGCTTCCCGAAGTTCGCCTACATGGCCCCGGTGTTCCAGAACGCCGGGGTGCTGCGCCGCCAGTTCGCCATGCCGCTCGACTGGTACCTGCGCCCGCAGGGCTGGCCCGAGCGCGCCGCCGCCTACGACGCCGCGGCGCTCGACCTGTTCTGCGAGGCGGCCGGCCGCGCCCTGGCCGATGCGGGCCTGGGGGGCGACGAGGTCGATGTGATCGTCACCGTCTCCACCACCGGCGTCTCGACGCCCAGCCTGGAGGCCAGGGCCATGGCGCGGATGGGCTTCCGGCCCGACGCCGCGCGGGTCCCGCTGTTCGGCGTCGGCTGCGCGGGCGGGGCGACCGGCCTGGCGCTGGCGGCGCGGCTGGCCCGGGCCCAGCCGGGCGCCAAGGTGCTGCTGGTCTGCGTCGAGCTCTGCTCCCTGGCCTTCAACCTGGAGGCGCTCGGCAAGGCCGACATCATCTCCACCGCCATCTTCGGCGACGGCGCCGCCGCGGCGGTGCTGGCCTGCGAGGCGGACGGCTTCGCGGCCGTCACCGGCATGGCCGAGCACACCTGGCCCGACACGCTCGACGTGATGGGCTGGGAGGTCGGCGCCCGGGGCCTGGAGGTGGTGCTCACCCGCGACCTGCCGAGCTTCGTCCGCCGCGAGATCCGTCCGGCGATGGAGGCCATGCTGGCCGCGCAGGCGTTGGGCCTGGACGATGTCGGGCGCTTCGTCTGCCACCCCGGCGGCATGAAGGTGATCGAAGCCATGGAGGCGGCCTTCGACCTGGGCCAGGGCGCGCTGGACCATGAGCGCGCGGTGCTGGCCGACCACGGCAACATGTCCTCGCCCACCGTGCTGTTCATCCTCGACCGCGCGCGGCGCGCGGGCCTGCCCAGGCGCTCGGTGCTGACCGCCATGGGCCCCGGCTTCACGGCGAGCGCGGTGACCCTGGAGGCCGCGTGATCCTCTCGGTGGCCATCCTGGGGCTGGTGAGCGCCCAGCGGCTGGGCGAGCTGGTGGTCGCGCGGCGCAACACACACCGCCTGCTGGCGGCCGGCGGGATCGAGCGCGGGTGCGCCCACTATCCGGTTATGGTCGCCCTGCACGCCGCCTGGCTTCTCGGGCTGTGGTGGCAGGCCTGGGACCGTCCCGCGCGCCTGGGGTGGCTCGCGGCCTATCTGGTGCTGGAGGTGTTGCGCGTCTGGGTGCTGGCCTCGATCGGGCGGCGCTGGACCACGCGGATCATCGTCATGCCCGGCGAGGCGCTGGTGCGCCGCGGCCCCTATCGGCTGATCCCGCACCCCAACTACCTCGTGGTGGCGGGCGAGATCGCGGTGCTGCCGCTGGTCTTCGGCCTGGCGGCCTATGCCGCGGTCTTCTCGCTGCTCAACGCGGCCATGCTGGCCTGGCGCATCCGCGTCGAGGACCGCGCGCTTGCAACCTTCCGGCAACCTGGACGGGCGTAGCCTGCGCGGCATGAGGAAGCCGCTGCTGAGTCTCATCGCCGTCGCCGCCCTTGCCGGCGCCTGGGCCGCGCCCGCGCTCACCCGGGCGGCCGAGGAGAAGAAGACCAAGGAGGTCGGTCAGTACGTCGACCTGCAACCGGTCGCCCTGCCGATCGTCGTCGACGGGCGGCTGGTGAACTACGTCTTCGTCTATGTGCGGGTGAACCTGAAGGCCAGCGCCGACATCATCAAGCTGCGCGACAAGGAGCCGATGTTCCGCGACGCCCTGGTCCGCGACGGCCACAAGACGCCCTTCGTCCTGCCGAACGACTGGCAGAAGCTGGACGACGCCAGGCTGATCGCCGCCATGACCCGCGACGCCAACGCCATCGCGCCTGGCGCGGTCGCCTCGGTGACCATCACCCAGCAGTCGCCGCAGAAGCGCGTCATGCCGCCCCGTCCGGCTCCGCCGGACATGCCCTAGGCGAAGGAGGCCGGCTCCGCCGGACACGCCTTAGGCTGATGACTCAATCATCTTTCAACCGTCATGGCCGGGCTTGTCCCGGCCACCCATAGAGACCGCCATCTGCAGAAGAGATCGCTGCGCCGACGCTGGAATTCATCCGGCGCCGCCGGCGTGTAGGGGTGGCCGGGACAGGCCCGGCCATGACGACCGGGGGTGGGTGGCTGTTCGCGCTCAGCGGCGCAGGTTGCGCGCGCGGGCCAACTTTGGCACTTATCGGCCTCTTGTCCGGGGCTGCGTCGGGAGCGCGCCTCGTTTCTTGGGGAAATCCAGGGGTTGGGAGCGAACCGGAGCCGCAGATTCCAGGCGGCTGTCGTTTCCCCTCCGCGCGATCGCAAAGGGGTGCGCACGATATGAGTTCGATTTTGATGCTGGTGATCGGGGCGGGGCTTCTGGCCGTGCTCTACGGCGCCGTGCAGACCGCGTCGCTGCTGCGGGCTTCGCCCGGCAACGCGAAGATGCAGGAGATCGCCGCCGCCATCCAGGAGGGTGCGCAGGCCTACCTCAACAAGCAGTACACGACGATCGGCATCGTCGGCGTCGTGATCCTGATCATCGTGGGGTTCCTGATCGGGCCGCTGGCCGCCGCGGGCTTCGCCATCGGCGCGATCCTGTCGGGCGCCGCCGGCTTCGTGGGCATGCTGATCTCGGTGCGCGCCAACGTCCGCACCGCCCAGGCCTCTTCTGAGGGCCTCGGCAAGGGCTTGTCGCTGGCGTTCCGCTCGGGCGCCATCACCGGCATGCTGGTGGCGGGCTTCGCCCTGATCGGCGTGGCCGGCTACTTCGCGATCCTCACCGGCCCGCTCGGCCACGAGAACACCAGCCGCGAGGTGGTGGACTCCATGGTGGCCCTCGGCTTCGGCGCCTCGCTGATCTCCATCTTCGCCCGTCTGGGCGGCGGCATCTTCACCAAGGGCGCCGACGTGGGCGGCGACATGGTGGGCAAGGTCGAGGCCGGCATCCCGGAAGACGACCCGCGCAACGCCGCGACCATCGCCGACAACGTGGGCGACAACGTCGGCGACTGCGCCGGCATGGCCGCCGACCTGTTCGAGACCTATGCGGTGACCACCGTGGCCACCATGGTGCTGGCGGCGATCTTCTTCCGCGGGACCGAAGCGGTGACCAACATGATGCTGGTGCCGCTGGCCATCTGCGGGGTCTGCATCGTCACCTCGATCATCGGCACCTTCGCGGTGCGGCTGGGCAAGTCGAACAACATCATGGGCGCCCTCTACCAGGGCCTGATGGTCACCGGCGTGCTGTCGATCGGCGCCATCTGGTGGGTGATGCACGCCCTGGTCACCGCCCCGCTCACCGTGGGTGACAAGACCTTCGATTCCATGAGCCTGTTCTGGTGCGGCATCGCCGGCCTGGTGGTGACCGCGCTGATCGTGGTGATCACCGAGTACTACACCGGCACCGGCTTCCGCCCGGTGAAGTCGGTGGCCAAGGCCAGCGTCTCCGGCCACGGCACCAACGTGATCCAGGGCCTGGCCATGTCGCTGGAGTCCACCGCCGCGCCGGCGCTGGTGATCATCGTCGGCATCATCGTCACCTACAATCTGGCGGGCCTGTTCGGCATCGCCATCGCCACCACCTCGATGCTGTCGCTGGCCGGCTTCATCGTGGCGCTGGACGCCTTCGGCCCGGTCACCGACAACGCCGGCGGCATCGCCGAGATGGCCGGCCTGCCGCCGGAGGTGCGGGTCACCACCGACGCCCTCGACGCGGTCGGCAACACCACCAAGGCGGTGACCAAGGGCTACGCCATCGGCTCGGCCGGCCTGGGCGCCCTGGTGCTGTTCGCGGCCTACACCGAGGACCTGAAGTTCTTCGCGGCCAATGCGCAGCCGGGCAGCTTCTTCGACGGCCTGGGCGCGGTCGCCTTCGACCTTAGCAACCCCTACGTGGTGGTGGGCCTGCTGTTCGGCGGCCTGCTGCCCTTCCTGTTCGGCGGCCTGTCGATGACCGCCGTGGGCCGCGCGGCCGAGTCGGTGGTGGAGGAAGTCCGCCGCCAGTTCCGCGAGAACCCCGGGATCATGACCGGCGAGGTGAAGCCGGAGTACGGCCGCGCCGTGGCCATCCTGACCTCGGCGGCGATCAAGGAGATGATCGTCCCCTCGCTGCTGCCGGTGCTTTCGCCGATCGTGCTGTTCTTCGTGATCCGCGCCATCGCCGGCAAGGTGAACGGCTTCGCCTCGCTCGGCGCCATGCTGATGGGGGTGATCGTCACCGGTCTGTTCGTCGCCATCTCGATGACCTCGGGCGGCGGCGCCTGGGACAACGCCAAGAAGCTGATCGAAGAGGGCCACTACGGCGGCAAGGGTTCTGAGGCCCACAAGGCGGCCGTGACCGGCGACACCGTCGGCGACCCCTACAAGGACACCTCGGGTCCCGCCGTGAACCCGATGATCAAGATCACCAACATCGTGGCCCTGCTGCTGCTGGCGGTGCTGGCCCACGGGGTGGTCCACTAAGCCCCCGCCGCACGGCGGATACGAAGACGCCCCGGAGAGCGATCTCCGGGGCGTTTTTCGTTCGCACCGCATGGATTCCCGCCGGAGTTTATCCTCGGGCCGACCATTCGGTCGGACCGGGGGCGGGGATGCGTCGCTGCGCGCTCAGTTCCGGCGATCGCCCGGCCGGTTGCCGGGCACGCCTTCCTCGTCGCTGTTGGGCAGGAAGCCGCCGCGGCCCACATTGCCCAGGATCTGCTCGAGGATGGTCAGCTCGCGGCCGCGGGTGGGCGTCTCGCGGCCGTTGAAGGCGATGGCCTTGCCGTCCTTCAGGGTGACCGTGTTCACGCTCTCCACCAGTTCGGTGTCCTTGTTGAAGGTGATCCGGGTGATGTTGCGCGAGATCACCTCGGGCCGCTTGAACGCCACCCGCGACTTGAGCTGGTTCATGTAGAACCAGGTGTCGGCGTCGAAGGCGCCCACCGTGGACGGCGAGCCCAGGCGGGTGCGGACCGTGGACTTGGTGTCGGTGCCGACCTTGACGTCCTTCGGGTCCGACTCGATGGCCTGGAAGCCGGAATAGCTGGCGACCGGCGCGCAGGCCGACAGGCCGGCGAGCGCGGCGGGAAGCAGGAGGCCGGCCGCCAGGGCGGCGAAAGCGGCTTTCGAAGACATCGGTGAAGGCAAGGATCTGTTCCCGGCGCGGTGCGGCTCTGACTTGGGGCTTTGACCTATCGTCGCTCGGCCCTTAGTTCAATGCGGCTTTATGGATGGGATCGGGCGAAATCGAGGCGTCATGTTGTTGGAGCGTCTGTTCCGGACCCGTCCGGCCGTCAGCGCGGGCCGCGCCCTTTACGAAAAGGTGGTCGCCCAGTCGCGTGAGCCGGGCCTATACACCGACCTGGCCATCCCCGACACCGTGGAGGGCCGGTTCGAGGCCTACAGCCTGCACGTGGTCCTGCTGCTCGACCGCTTGCGGGCGGCGGACGCCCAGGGCCGCGACGATGCGCGCGAGGTCTCCCAGGCGCTGTTCGACACCTATGTGAAGTCGCTGGACCACGCTTTGCGCGAAATGGGCGTCGGCGATCTGTCGGTCGGCAAGAAGATGCGCAAGCTGGGCGAGGCCTTCTACGGCCGCTGCAAGTCCTATGAGGCCGCCTTCGCCGCCCTGCCGGACGAGTCCGCGCTGACGGCGTTGGCCGGCCGCACGCTCTACGCCGGCGTCGAGGCGCCGCCCACCGCGGCCCTGGCGGCCTATGTCCTGGCCGAGCGCGCCGACCTGGCCCTCCAGCCCCTGGAGGCGCTGGTCGCCGGCGAGGTGTCCTGGAAGCCGCTGTGATGGACGCCTGGACCAAGCCGGTGCGGCTGAGCGAGGTGCGCGCGCCCGCCACCTACGACCTTGCGCCGGACGCGGCGGAACGGGCCAAGGTCGCCAAGCAGCTCGGCCTCCTCGGCCTGCCGTCGCTCCGCGCCCGCCTAAGCGTGCGCCCCTGGCTGGACGGGGTCGAGATCGCCGGCCGTTTCGACGCCGTGGTCGAGCAGGAGAGCGCGGTCTCGCTGGAGGCCTTCGAGCATCCGCTGGCCGGCCCGATCGAGGTCCGCGCCGTGCCCGCCGGCAGCCCCAACGCGGTCGAGCCGGTCGGCGGCGAGGCGGACCTCGACCCCGAGGCGCCCGATCCGCCCGATGTCCTGGACAGCGACGCCATTGACCTGGCGGCCTATGTGGTCGAGCACCTGGCGCTGGAGATCGACCCCTTCGCGCGCAAGCCCGGCGAAGCGTTCGCCTTTGATGCCCCGCCCGAGCCCGACTCGCCCTTCGCTGTACTCAAGAAGTTGAAGGGCGAGGGGCCTTAACGACCTAAGGCCTTGTTTGCATTGCCGAGCCTGTTGGCTATCGTCGCCGGCGAATCCGGCGGGACCCGTCGTTAGGACCAAAGCTTCGTCTTGACCCAACCGCTGGTGATCTCCATCGACGCCATGGGCGGTGACCACGGACCGCCCGTGGTCATTCCGGCCCTCGTGCGCGCCGCCCAGGCGCTGCCCCCTGACGTCCGCTTCCTGCTGCACGGCGACGAGGCCGTCCTGACCCGTGGCTTGTCGCGCCACGCCGAGGCCCGCGCCCGCGTCGAGATCCGCCACACCGACAAGGTGGTGGCGATGGACGAAAAGCCCGCCCAGGCGCTGCGCCGCGGCAAAGGCTCCTCCATGTGGAACGCCGTGGAGGCGGTGCGCGAGGGCGAGGCCGTCGCCGCCGTTTCGGCTGGCAACACCGGCGCCCTGATGGCGATCTCCAGGTTGATCCTGCGGATGATCGGCGAATTGGAACGGCCCGCCCTGGTGGCCAGCATCCCGACGCCGCGCGGTATCACCACCTTCCTCGACGTGGGCGCGAACATCGACTGCGACGCCGCCCGCCTGGTGGAATTCGCGATCATGGGCGAGGCCTACCACCGCGCCGCCTACGGGACCGCCAAGCCCACCGTCGGCCTGTTGAACGTCGGGGCCGAGGAGATGAAGGGCCACGAGGAGGTCCGCGAGGCAGGCCGCATCCTGCGCGAGGGCAAGATCGATCTTGCCTACCATGGCTTCGTCGAGGGCTACGACATCACCGGCGGCGCGGTGGATGTGATCGTCACCGACGGCTTCACCGGCAATGTAGCCATGAAGGCCATGGAGGGCGCGGCGAAATTCATGGGCGCCGAGCTGATCGGCGCGCTTACCGGCGGCCTGATGACCACCCTGGGCGCCGTTTTGGCCCGATCCGCGCTGCGGAAGTTCCGCGATCGGATCAGCCCGCCGCCCGCGGCCCCGTTCCTGGGCCTGAACGGTATCGTGCTGAAGAGCCATGGCGGTGCCAGCGCCCGCGATTTCGCCCAGGCGATCCGTTTGGCCGTCGATCTGGCGCACAGCGGCTTCTCTGCGGAGATCGAAAGGAATATGAGACGGCTCCCCGACGCGCTCGCCGAGCCGGCGTCGGACCCGGCGGGCAGTTCGCCGGAAGCTGCCGCCGCCGCGCAAGGAGCCACTGAGTGACGATGCTGCGTAGCGTGGTGACCGGCGTGGGCGGCTACCTGCCCGAACGCGTGGTGACCAACGACGATCTGTCGAAGTTCGTCGACACTTCCGACGAGTGGATCGTCGAGCGCACCGGCATCCGCCAGCGCCACCAGGTGCGCGACGACCAGCCGGTCTCCGACCTGGCGGTCGAGGCCGCCGCGCGCGCGCTCGCCGCGGCGGGCCGCACGCCCGACGAAGTCGACCTGATCATCGTGGCCACCACCACCGCGGACCTCACCTTCCCGGCGGTCGCGACCATCGTGCAGCGCAAGCTGGGCTGCCCGGTGGGCGTGGCCTTCGATGTCCAGGCGGTGTGCTCGGGCTTCGTCTATGCGCTGTCGGTGGCTGACGGCTTCGTGGCCCGCAACCGCTCCAAGGTCGCCCTGGTGATCGGGGCCGAGACCATGACCCGGCTGATGGACTGGACCGACCGCGGCACCTGCGTGCTGTTCGGCGACGGGGCCGGGGCGGTGGTGCTGGAGCCGCAGGAAGGGCAGGGGACCACCGCCGACCGCGGCCTCCTGGGCTTCGCGCTGCGCGCCGACGGCAACAAGCAGGAGCTGCTCTATGTGGACGGCGGCCCGTCCACCAACGGCCAGGTCGGCAAGCTGCGCATGCAGGGCAACCAGGTGTTCCGCCACGCGGTGGTGAACATTTCCGAGGCGATCACCTCGGCGGCGCGGGACGCCGGGATCGCGGTGGGCAGCGTCGACTGGTTCGTGCCGCACCAGGCGAACCTGCGCATCCTGCAGGGCGTCGCCAAGCGGGTCGGCATCGACGAATCGAAGGTCATCACCACGCTGGACCTGCACGCCAACACCTCGGCGGCCTCGATCCCGCTGGCGCTCGACCAGGGGGTGCGCGACGGGCGCGTGAAGCCGGGCCAGCTGCTGCTGCTGGAGGCCATGGGCGGGGGCCTCACCTGGGGCGCCTGCGTCCTTCGCCTCTAGCTGTTAAGCAAGCTCCGTAATCGGACGCTTGAAGTCTTTGACGGGATAAGACAATCAAGGCACGGTGACGCTGACGTGAGGGGAGCAGGCGATCCATGAAGGGCGCGACTGTGACACGGGCGGACCTGTGCGAGGCGGTCCACGAAGAGGTGGGCCTGACGCGCCAGGACTGCGGTGAATTGGTCGAACGCGTGCTGGAGCTGATGGCCGTCGCCCTGGAGAAGGGCGAGCAGGTCAAGCTCAGCGGCTTCGGCGTCTTCCAGGTGCGCGCCAAGCGCGCGCGCATGGGCCGCAATCCCAAGACCGGCGAGCCTGCCGCGATCGAGCCCCGCCGAGTGATCGGTTTCCGGGCTTCGCAGGTGATGAAGGCGCGGGTGGACCGCGCGCTGGCGCGATGAAGGCGCTCTGAGCGTGGCCAAGGGGCCGGAAGCCTTTCGGACCATCTCCGAAGCGGCGGACGAGCTTCACGTGCCGCAACACGTCCTGCGCTTCTGGGAAACCAAGTTCGCCTTCATCCGGCCGATGAAGCGCGCCGGCGGCCGCCGTTTCTACCGGCCCGCCGACATCGCCGTGCTGCGTGGCGTGCGCCATCTGCTGCACGACGAGGGCTACACCATCAAGGGCGTCCAGCGGCTGCACCGCGAGGAGGGCCTGCGCCGCCTGGTGACCGCCGGCGGCGGCGACGGCGGCGTCCCGGCGCCTTTCCCGGAGCCCGCCGCCAGCGGCGCCATGGCCGATCCGGGCGGCCTGCGCGACGCCCTGGCCGCCGCGGAGGCGGCCAAGGCGCGGCTGGACGCCCTGCTGAAGGGCTAGCGCCCGGCTTTAGGTGTCGTCGTGGCGCAGGGTGAGCTCGCCGATGCCGGCGGCCACGTCGAGACCCCGGTTCCCTTCGACGCTGACGGGTTGCAGGGTGATGCTGCGGTCGAAGCCGCCCACCAGGACGTGGGCGCCGACGCCATAGCCGGCGGTGGCCGAGGCGGTCACGCCGCCGTAGTGGCCGGCGAGCGCGCCTTCACGCGGGCCGGACTCTGGGGCCAGCACCGCCCAGATCACCTTCGCGCCGGACTTGTAGCCCAGGTCGACGCCGATCTTGTTGATCGAGCCCTCGTAGCGCTCGGTGTCGCGGCCGTTGCTGAACACGCACTGCACATGGCGCGACGAGCCCAGCACCAGGCCCCAGCCGTGGGACTCGCTGCAGGTCAGCGTGCCGACCTTCACGGCGGCCATCGACTGGGAGGCGAATCCGAGCGACCCGGCCAGGGCGCCCAGCAGGATGAGACGTTTCATAAGGCAAACTCCATTGGGCGCGGTCGCCACAGCCCCAGGAGTAACCGGCCGCTCGCGGCCACAGCCGCAGGTCCGGGCAGAACGCCCCGAGGCTGACTGGGTTCACCGCTGGCGGTTCGGCGCTCGCCGGGTGTCGCCCATGCGCCACGCACCGCCCAAAGGCCCGTCCAGGCCGATCACCGCCCCGAAATCAGCGAATTGCGTGATTTTGCGATGGTCGGAGCGACAGGATTTGAACCTGCGACCCCTTGACCCCCAGTCAAGTGCGCTACCAGGCTGCGCTACGCTCCGACGCCTCGCGGCGAGCGCGCCTTATGGCGGCTGATCGGCCCCTCTGCAATCCGAAATCCGCAATCCCGGATTTCGCTCAGCCGCCCCGGTTCATCCAGCTGATCAGCGGCAGGATCGGCACGCCCCACAGCACGCCGGCCACCGCGAAGTAGGCGAACTGCCAGGGGCCGTGCTCGGGCACGAAGCGGGCGCCGCGCACCACCAGGCCCACGTAGAAGACCAGGAAGCCCAGGATGCCGAAGAGGCCGATCAGCTTGCGCAGGCGCGGGTGCATCGCCGTTGCATAGCCGCGCGGACCCGCCGCGGGAAGGGTGACTTGGCCCAGCCGTGGACGGGCGCCGCTTTCCGCGCTAGGCCGCGCCGATGACGTCCTTCCTCCGCGCCGACCGGTCCCGCGCCGTGGCCAGCTGGCTCCTGATCGTGGCGGCCCTGGTGCTGGGCATGGTGGTGCTGGGCGGGACCACGCGGCTCACCGGCTCGGGCCTGTCGATCACCCAGTGGAAGCCGCTCAGCGGCGTTCTGCCGCCGCTCTCCCAGGCCGACTGGAAGCAGGCCTTCGAGGGTTATCGCCAGATCCCGCAGTTCCGGCTGGTCAATCCGACCATGACCCTGGAGCAGTTCCGCTTCATCTACTGGTGGGAGTGGGCGCACCGTCTCCTGGCCCGGCTGCTGGGGGTGGTGTTCCTTATCCCCTTCGCCTGGTTCGCCATCCGCCGCCAACTGCCGCGCCGGCTGTGGTGGCAGTTCGCCGTCATCATCGGCCTCTGCGCGCTGGAGCCGATCGTGGGCTGGTGGATGGTGGCCAGCGGCCTGGCCGGGCGGGTCTATGTGGCGCCGGAGCGGCTGATGATCCACTTGGGCATCGCGGTGGCCCTGCTGGGCGCGCTGATCTGGACGGCGCTCGACGCCTGGGCCGGCCAGGCGCGGCAGACCCTGCCCAGCCCCTGGGGCTCGCGCGGCCTCTGGCTCATCGGCCTGATCTATTTCCAGATGCTGCTGGGCGCCCTGGTGGCCGGCAACCAGGCGGGGCTGGTCTACAACGACTGGCCGCTGTTCGCGGGCCATCTGTTCCCCAGCGACTACGCCGGCCCCGGCCTCTGGGCGACGCTGGCGCACAGCCAGGCGGCGGTGCAGCTGCACCACCGGCTGGTGGCCTATCTGCTGACGATCGTGGCCCTCGGCCTGGGGGGCGCGGCCTGGCGCTCGTCCTACCTGCCGCCGGCCTCGAAGGCGCTGGGCCTGGGGCTCGGCCTGCTCGTCCTCTTCCAGGCCGGCCTCGGCGTCGCCACCCTGATGGCCCGCGCGCCGGTCGGGCTCGGCGTCGCCCACCAGCTCACCGCCGCCTTGACCCTCAGCCTGGCCGTGACCTTCGCCTGGCGGGTGCGCCGGCTCTAGGGCGGCCTTACCGCGAATTCACTGGCGCTTGCGCCGGGGCATGGCAGAATTAGGCCATGGCGACGAAAACGGTCGGAATTGTCGGCTACGACGGCGTGAACGCCTTGGACCTCAGCGGTCCCCAGGAGGTCTTCGCCTCGGGCCAGGCGGTGACCGCCGGCGGCGCGCCGGCCTATGAGGTCATCGTGCTCAGCCCGGACGGGCGGCCGTTCCGCAGCCGCTCCGGCTTGCGGATCATGGCCGACGCCGCCCTGGCCGACGCACCGCCGCTGGACACCCTGGTGGTCGCCGGCGGCACCGGCATCCGCGCGCGCGAAGTTCTGGAGCCCATCGGCGCCTGGGTCGGCGAGCGGGCGGCCGGCGCCAGGCGCGTGGTCTCGGTCTGCACGGGCCTCTATGGCCTGGCCGAGAGCGGCCTGATGGACGGGCGGCGCGCCACCACCCATTGGCGCTACGCCGACGAGGTCCGGGCGCGCTACCCCGCCGTCCTGCTCGACCCGGACGCCATCTTCGTCCGCGACGGGATCTTCGCCACCTCGGCGGGCGTCACCGCCGGCATCGACCTGGCCCTGGCCCTGGTGGAGGAGGATCTCGGCCCCTCCGTGGCGCTGGCCATCGCCCGGATGCTGGTGGTCTATGTCCGCCGCTCCGGCGGCCAGCGGCAGTATTCCGAGCCGCTGCGCTTCCAGGCTCGCGCCGCCGGCCGGTTCGCCGACCTGGCCGCCTGGATCCCGGCGAACCTGGCCGGCGACCTGTCGATCGAGGCCCTGGCCGGCCGCGTGAACTGCAGCCCGCGCCACTTCGCGCGCCTGTTCAAGGACAGCTTCGGCGCGGCGCCGGGCGAATATGTCGAGGCCCTGCGCCTGGCCGAGGCGGCCGAGCGGCTCATAACCTCGACCCTGCCGGCCGACCGGATCGCCGCCTCCGTGGGCTATGCCTCCGGCGATGTGTTCCGTCGCGCCTTCGAACGCCGCTTCGGCGTGACGCCCAGCGCCTACCGCGCCCGCTTCACCAGCACCCCGCTCGCCGCCGAATAGTTGGCCGCTCGCTGCGAGGCCAATTTGCGAAAGGGCGAGTCCGGAAACGTCGGGAAGGCGTCATTGCGACGCTGTGCCGGCGCAAGCACAACCGCGCCAATCGGAAGGGGACGAGCCGTGAATTCCAATTCGCCCATCGGTCTAGCCGCACTCGGCGTCGCCATGGCCACCGTCACGATCGGAGCGGCCTCCAGCGCTCAGCCCCGACCACCCAAGTCCGTGAGCCCGATCGTCTACACCGCCGACGGAAGCTTGGTGTTTCCCAAGGACTATCGGACCTGGGTCTATGTCTCGACCGGATTCGACATGTCCTACGACAACAACGGCACGGGTATGGATGTGCCGATCTTCGACTCCGTTTTCGTCGATCCCGCCGCCTATGCCGCCTATCAGAAGACCGGGACCTGGCCCGACAAGACAATTTTCGTCCTGGAGACCCGGCAGGGGTCCCAGAAGGGCTCCATCAACAAGAGCGGCCGCTTCCAGACCGAGCTGCTGGGCCTGGAGGCGCACGTCAAGGATGTCTCGCGCTTCAAGAGCGGGTGGTCGTTCTTCGGCTATAACGCCAAGGGGCCTTCCAAGCCGACGCCGCAGAACTCCAACTGCAACGTCTGCCACGAGCAGCACGGAGCGGTGGACACCACCTTCGTGCAGTTTTACCCGACTCTCCTGCCGACGGCGAAGGCGATGAGGACCTTCAGCGCCGCCTATTTGGCGGAAGAGGCAAAAGACGGCGGCGATAAACGGCAATAGAGCGCGCCGCTCGCCGCGGAATTGGCGGCGTTCGCCGCGGATGGGTTGGTCGCCGACCAAAGTCCGGAAACGTCGGAAGCGGGTCATTGCGGCGCTCGCCGACGCACCGCACAAAGCGGTCAAGAGAAGGGGATAACCATGGATACTCGCGTCCGCGCCGGCGCCGCCGTACTGGCCATCGCCCTGACGTCCGGCCTCGTGGCCGCGGCGGTTTCCCATGCCGCGCCCAAGCCGTCCGCCATCGCCTACACCGCCGACGGCAAGCTGCAGTATCCCAAGGACTACCGCACCTGGGTCTACCTCACGAGCGGCATGGACATGTCCTACACCGACGTCGCCGGCGTCGGCGATCGCCACCTGTTCGACAACGTCTTCGTCAACCGCGAGGCCTACGAGGCCTTCCAGAAGACCGGGACCTGGCCGGACAAGACCATCTTCATGCTGGAAGTCCGGATGGGCGAGGGCCGGGGCTCGATCAACAAGAAGGGCCAGTTCCAGACGGTGGTCGCGGGCCGCGAGGTCCATGTGAAGGACACCGCCCGCTTCAAGAGCGGCTGGGCCTTCTTCCCGTTCGGAAACAAGGAAGAGCCGTCCACCGCCCTGCCGCAGACCTCGGCCTGCAACACCTGCCACGAGCAGCACGGGGCGGTGGATACGACCTTCGTCCAGTTCTACCCCACCCTGATGCCCAAGGCGCAGGAGATGAAGACGCTGGCGGCCGCCTACCTGGCCGAGGAGTCCGCGAAGGCGGGTGACCGGTAATATAATACCGTACTGTAAATCTGCATAGTTTTCAATGATCTGATAGAAAACCCGGCGCGCGAGTTGACAAGCCGCGCTGCGGTCGGCATATGCGCCCGCTCACGTCGGAGCGCCCCGGGACCTTCCGGGAATTCGGGCCGCGCCGCCAGCTATACGGAACCCGAACCATGATGAAGACCACGGCTTCCCTGAAGCCCGCCGAGGTCGAGAAGAAGTGGATCGTGATCGACGCTGAGAACGCCGTGGTCGGCCGTCTCGCCTCGTTCATCGCCAACCGTCTTCGCGGCAAGCACCTGGCGACCTACACCCCGCACGTCGACTGCGGCGACTTCGTCGTGGTGATCAACGCCGACAAGGTGAAGTTCACCGGCAAGAAGCTGACCGACAAGGTCTACTACTGGCACACCGGCCACCCGGGCGGGGTCAAGGAACGCACCGCCGGCGCCGTGCTTGGCGGCCGCTTCCCCGAACGCGTGCTCGAGAAGGCCGTCGAGCGCATGCTGCCCAAGGAAAGCCCGTTGGCGCGCAAGCAGCTGACGCATCTGCGTATCTACAACAGCGCCGAGCATCCGCACGCCGCCCAGAACCCCGAGACCATCGCGTTCGCCGAGCTGAACGCCAAGAACGTGCGGAGCGCCTGAGAATGTCGGAAGCTGTCACGACCGAAGCCCCGGAAGCCGCCGAAGCCCCCAAGGCGACCGGCTTCGACGCCCTGAAGGGCCTGGGCACGCAGGAAGCCCCCGTCGTCCACGAACGCAAGGTGGACGCCCAGGGCCGCGCCTACGCCACCGGCAAGCGCAAGAACGCCATCGCCCGCGTCTGGGTGAAGCCCGGCAAGGGCAAGATCACCATCAACGGCCGCGACCAGGAGGTCTACTTCGCCCGCCCGGTGCTGCGCATGATGATCGCCCAGCCGTTCGAGCTCAGCGACCGCGCGGGCCAGTTCGACGTCGAGGTGTCGGTGCAGGGCTCGGGCCTCTCCGGCCAGGCCGGCGCGATCCGCCACGGCATCTCCAAGGCCCTGACCTACTATGAGCCGGAGCTGCGCGCGGTGCTGAAGCCGCACGGCCTGCTCACCCGCGACAGCCGCGTGGTCGAGCGGAAGAAGTACGGCAAGGCCAAGGCCCGACGCAGCTTCCAGTTCTCGAAGCGCTAAAGCCGCGCGGCGACAATCCGCGTTTGCGAAGGGCGCTTCGGGCAACCGAGGCGCCCTTTCTCTTTTGGACCTGCTCTTTCTGGATTTCGATCATGGCCCACACAGTCTTCATCGACGGCGAATCCGGCACCACCGGCCTGCAGATCCGCGAGCGGCTGGCCTCACGTGGCGACCTGCAAATCCTCTCCATCGACCCCGCCCGGCGCCGCGACGCCGATGCGCGGGCCGAACTGCTGAACGCCGCCGACGCGGTGGTGCTGTGCCTGCCGGACGATGCGGCGCGCGAGGCGGTCTCGCTGATCACCTCCAACAGCGTCAGGGTGGTCGACGCCTCGACCGCCCACCGGGTCGCCCCGGGCTGGGCCTACGGTTTCGCCGAGATGGCCAAGGACCAGCGCGCCGCCATCGCCGGCTCGACCCGGGTCGCCAACCCGGGCTGCTATCCCACCGGCTTCATCGGCCTGGTGCGGCCGCTGGTCGAGGCCGGCCTGATCCCGCCGGACGCCCCGCTCAGCGTCAACGCCATCTCCGGCTATTCCGGCGGCGGCAAGGGGCTGATCGCCGAGTTCGAGACCCAGCCCGCGCCCACCGGCACGCACGACGTTTTCCGCCCCTACGGCCTCAGCCTGGCGCACAAGCACCTGCCGGAGATGGCCGCCCACACCGGCCTCAGCCACGCGCCGGTGTTCGCCCCCTCGGTGGGCCGCTTCGCCCAGGGGATGATCGTCGAGGTGCCTCTCCAACTGTGGGCCCTGCCGGGCAAGCCGTCGCCCGGCGACCTGCATGTGGCGCTGGAGGCCTTCTACATGGGCGAGCGCTTCGTGGAGGTGGCCGGCGGCGCCGAATGCGCCGAGCTGCAGGCGACCCGCGCCGGAGCCGGCGGCTATGTGGCGGCCCTCGACCCGGAGGCCCTGAACGGCACCAACCGCATGCGGCTCTACGTCTTCGGCTCGGCCGACGGCGGCCAGGCGCGGCTGGTCGCCCAGCTCGACAACCTGGGGAAGGGCGCCTCGGGCGCGGCGGTCCAGAACCTCAACCTGATGCTGGGCCTTGAGGAAGACGCGGGGCTCTAGCTTGCGCCTCGGCGCCGAGCCGGCTTAGGTCGCGCCATGAGACCGTTCCTCGGCGCGATCGCCGCCGCCATGCTCGCCGCCTCCGCCTCGGCCCAGACGCCGCCTGTGCCTGTGCCCGCGCCTGGCCCTAGGCCCGCGCCGGCGCCGCCGGCCGAACCCGCCTACGCCTATCCCGTCGAGAGCCACTTCGGCCTCTTCGCGACCGCGGCCGGCAAGTCCGCGTTCAAGGAGACCGACGCCGTCCCCAACACGCCGGGCCAGCAGTATGGCTGGTTCGTCAAGCTCAACACCAACCAGCCCACCGTGCATGTGCGCGAGGAGATCGAGCTCCCGGCGCCGGCGACCACCTGGAACAACAACGGCCCGCTGCCGCCCGGCATGACCGTGGCCGCCGACCGCCGCTCGGCGGTCTTCGAGCGCGATATCCCGGTGAGGAGCGGCCTGATCCTCAACATCTGGACCGTGGCCGCGGGCGATCCGCTGGGCGACTATGTGATCAAGGTCACCTTCGCGGGGCAGCTGCGGCAGTTCAACTTCGCCATCCACTGAGATGCGCCTGCGGCTCGCCACGCCCGCCGACGCCGAAGCGATCGGCGCGCTGCATCGCCACACCATGCGCGTCTCCCTGCCGTTCCTGCCGCAGCTGCACACCCTGGCGGAGGTGATCGACTACGCCGGCCGCGAGATCCTGCCGAACAACACCGTCTGGGTGGCGGAAGCCGACGATCGGATCGCCGGCTACATCGCCTTCGCCCCCGGCTGGATCAACCAGCTCTACGTCCTGCCCGAGCACCAGGGCGCGGGCCTGGGGCCGGCCCTGCTGGCCAAGGCGCTGGCCGACCGGCAGCCGAGGCGCCTGTGGACCTTCCAGAAGAACGCCCGCGCCCGGCGGTTCTATGAGGCCAGGGGTTTCGTGCTCATCGAACTCACCGACGGGTCGGGCAACGAGGAGCGCGAGCCTGACGCCCTCTACGGGTGGCGTCCGCCCGTCTGATATATCCCAGTGTGACATTCCTGAAATTCGAACAGGGCTTGTAACTTTCGCCCGAAGGAGTGCGTAATCCAGTCATGAGCACGCTGTTTCTGTCCCGCCGTGGGGTCCTGATGGCCACGGCTCTCGCCGTCCCAGCCCTTGGGGCGATCGCGCCGGGTCTCGCGCATGGCGCGGCGGATCCCTACGCCAACTCGCCGTTCCGCAAGATCAATGACGCCGAGTGGCGGGTGCGCCTGCTGCCGGCCTCCTATGACGTCCTGCGCCACGAGGGCACCGAGCCGCCCGGCAGCGACCGCGTGATGCTCAACGAGCACCGCAAGGGGACGTTCGCCTGCATCGGCTGCGGCCTGCCGCTGTTCAAGTCGGAGTGGAAGTTCGAGAGCGGCACCGGCTGGCCCAGCTTCTACACGGCCATCCCGGGCGCCTTCATCAAGAAGACCGACCTGGCGATCGGCGTGCCGCGCACCGAATACCACTGCGCCCAGTGCCTGGGTCACCATGGCCACGTCTTCCCCGACGGGCCCAAGCCCACCGGCCTGCGCTACTGCAACAACGGCGTCGCCCTGAAGTTCATCCCCGCCTAGGGCGAGGCCGTCAGGTCGACGTCTTCGCGTGCGGCGGCTTGGGGGCTTTCGGCGGAGCGGGCGGCTCCGGCGGCGTCGGTGGCGTCGGGCCGCCGTCCTGCTGGTGGATCGAGCCGGAGCCCGAGACATTGCTCTCCATCCGCATCGGGCGGGTGAGCAGGTTGACGTCGCCCGATCCCGAAATGTCGATGTTGACCGAGCCGGTGGGCGCGAGGGTCGCCTGGCCGGAACCCTCCATGCTCACGTCGGCGTCGCCGAGCTTCAGGCCCGACAGGTCCGAGGCGCCGGAGCCGGTGACGTCGAGGCCCAGGCTCTTGGCCTCGCCCTTGACGGTCACCTCGGCGTCGCCGGAGATGTCCAGCGCCAGCTTGTCCTGCCGGTAGCCGTCGATGGACAGCCGGCCGGAGCCGTCGATGTTGAAGCGGCTCACCGACGGCGCGGTCATGGCGATCACCAGGTCGCCGTCCGAATAGTGGCGATGGCCGTGGGCGAAGCGCAGGTGGCCGTCCTCGATCACCAGGTCGTTCACGACGCGCTGCGGGCCGTTGATGGTCAGCTTCCCGGTCCCGGGGGCCTGGGTGTAGGTGACCTCGGCCGGGATTTCGATGTCCAGGCTGTCGCCGCCGGTCCAGACCATCTCGCGGGTCGCCTGGGCGCCGTCGCCGTGGCCATGGCTGTCGTAGTCGTCGTCGAAGGTCCAGCCGAAATGGCGGTCGCTGAGGTTCCAGACGCCGTCGGTGAAGAGGTCCGGCCCGCCGATGGCGAGCGCGCTGGACAGGGTGACCACCGAGACCAGGAAGCCGGCCACGGCGATCATGACAAGCACGCGGATCATCTCAGGCGACTCCCACGGATTGCGGTTCGAGGGCCGGCTTCAGCAGCCGGTAGTGAAGGCGGCCGTACCAGGCCAGGGCGTTGACCAGGCCGATGGTGACGATGGCCAGCATCGCGCCGCCCGACGCCGCGCCGGCCATCAGGCCGACGCCGGCCAGGATCGAGGCGGCCGGGCCGCCGGGAAAGTGGTTGAACGGGCCGGTGGCGAACACCACGCCGCCGGCGAAGAAGATCGCCATCACCCCGCAGACCAGGCCGAAGATGGTCGCGCCGACCCCCATCAGGATCGGCAGCAGGATCAGGATGTCCAGCGCGCCCAGGCCCAGGACCGCGAAGATCGCCGAGGCGCCGGCCGAGGGGCTGCGCTCTTCCTCCCAGCGCTTCAGGCCGATCTCGGCGCGCAGCTCGCGCGCCAGCCGGCCGGGGTCGCCCAGGCCCGCGGCTACGTCGGCCTCGCTGCGGCCCGCCGCGGCGCCTTCGTTGAAATGGTTCTCATAGTCCGCGACGATATCGGCCTGGATATGCGGGGGCAGGCCGCGAAGGCCTTCCCTGAGCCGGGTCATGAACGCCAGACGGGTCATTTCACCCCTCCAAGAATGGATTCCACCGCCCCGGAGAACGAGCTCCAGGCGGATTTCTGCGCGGCGAGGCTGGCCTTGCCGGCCGCGGTCAGCCGGTAGTATTTGCGCGGCGGCCCCGACGAGCTCTCGACCAGATAGGTCTCGACCAGGCGGTCGATCTGCAGCCGGCGCATCAGCGGATAGATCGTGCCTTCGCCCATGCCGATGGAATCGGCGAGCTGGCTGGCGATCTCATAGGCGTAGCTGTCGTGCTTCTGGAGGAGGGCGAGCACGCAAAGCTCGAGCGCCCCCTTCTTCAGCTGGATTTCGATGGCTTCGGGCACGGCGGCCTCCCTTGCAGCCCGGAACCTATGGCAAGGTACTGAGCGGTGCAAGGTAGCTTGCATTAAACCTTAGTAACGTAACATCGCGCCTGTGAGCGCCGGCCTTAGCTGCGCACCTTCACATATTCGCCCGGCGCGTCGCCCAGCGGTTTCAGCTTGCCCTTGGCGGGGTCGCGGGCGGGAATCTGCTTGCCGGAACGGGCCTTCAGCCATTCGATCCAGTGCGGCCACCAGGAACCGGGCGTCTCCGTGGCCCCGGCCTGCCATTCCTGCAGCGTGTCGGGTAGGGCCGCGTTGCTCCAGTACTGATACTTCTGGGCGGCCGGGGCGTTGATCACCCCGGCGATGTGGCCCGAGCCCGCCAGGGTATAGGTCACCGGCCCGCCGAACAGCTTGGCGCCGCGATAGACCGAGCGGGCCGGCGCGATGTGGTCTTCCTTCGACGACTGGACGTAGACCGGCGTCTTCACCTTGCCGAGGTCCAGCTTCACCCCGTCCAGCACCAGTTCGCCCTTGGCCATGGCGTTGTCGCCGTAGAAGCGGCGCAGGTAGAACAGGTGGAGCGTCCGGGGCATCCGCGTCTGGTCGGAGTTCCAGAACAGCAGGTCGAAGGGCTTCGGCTCCTTGCCCAGCAGGTAGTTGTTCACGAAGAACGACCAGATCAGGTCGTTGGCGCGCAGCGAGTTGAAGGTGTCGGCCATGGCCTGGCCGCTCAACACCCCGCCGCCCTGGTCCATCTTCTGCTCGAGGTCCTTCAGCCAGTCCTCGTTGGTGAACAGCAACAGGTCGCCGGCCTCGGCGAAGTCCTGCTGGGCGGCGAAGAAGGTGGCCGAGGCGATCCGCTTGTCGCCCTTGGCGGCCATGTGGGCCAGGGTGGCCGACAGCAGGGTGCCGCCGATGCAATAGCCCACGGTGTTGACCTGCGCGGTCCCGCACTGGTCCATCGCCGCCTGCGTCCCGGCATAGATGCCCTCGCGCATATAGTCCTCGAAGGTGCGGCCGGAGAGTTCGGGCGTCGGGTTGACCCACGAGGCCACGAAGACCGTGATCCCCTGGGCGGTCAGCCAGCGGATCATCGAGTTCTCGGGACGCAGGTCGAGGATGTAAAACTTGTTGATCCACGGCGGGAAGATCACCAGCGGGATCTCGCAGACGCTCTCCGTCGTCGGAGAAAACTGCAGCAATTCGATGATTTCGTTTCGGAAGACGACCTTGCCCGGCGCCGTGGCGACGTTCTCGCCGATCCGGAACATCTCATAATCGGTCTGGGCGATCGACAGCTGGCCGCCGCCGCGCTCCAGGTCGGCGGCGAAGTTCTCCATGCCCTTCACCAGGCTCTCGCCGCCGGTGGCCATCACCTCGCGCAGCGCCGCGGGGTTCGAGGCCAGGAAGTTGGAGGGCGAGAAGGCGTCGGTGAGCATCTTCATGAAGAACTCGACCCGGCGCTTGGTCATCGGAGCCACGTCGTCGACCTCGGCCACCAGCCCGTTCATCCAGTTGGCGGTGAGCAGGTAGGACTGCTTCATCACGTCGAACACCGGATTGTCCGACCAGTCGGGGTCGGCGAAGCGCTTGTCGCCCTTGGCCGGCTGGGCCACCGGGTCGGGCGTCTCGCCGCTCATGCGCCGCGCGGTCGCCTGCCACAGGTCGAGGTAGCGGGCGAACAGGTCGGCCTGGGCGCGCATCAGCCGGTCCGGCTGGGCGGCCAGGCGGCCCATCACCTCGGTCAGCGCCGGGGCGACGTGGAACGGGTCGGGCGACAGCGCCGCGGGGCGGTCGGCCTGGCGCAGCGCCATCTCGGCGATCGCGCCCTGGGCGGTCAGCGCCGCGCGCGCCAGGTTCAGGGACAGGGTCTCGACCACCTGGCGCTGTTCGGCGGTGAGGGCGGCGGCCGCGGCGGCGGGACGGGCGAAGCTCGGCGCCTCGCGCGGCGGGGTGGCGGATGTGGCGGCGGATGCAGCGGCGGAAGCAACCTTCGATTCGGCTCGCGATTCCGGCTTCGCGTCCGGCGCGCGCGCGCCGTCGGTCTTGGACTTGCCGTTGGCCTTGCCGCCCTTGGCCGCCTTGCCCTTGGCGCCTTTGGCCGCCTTGCCCGCCTTACCCTTGCCCGTCTTGGCGGCGGTCTTGGACGCGGCGGTGTGCTCGCTCATCGGATCGTCCTCCCGGCGGCGAAAGCGCGCGCGCCCTTTCGCCGATCTCGATCATCGCATAAACCGGACCGGAAAATGCCACGCCGGTCGAGCCCTTTTGTGAATGTCCGTCGCGGCCTTGCGGCTGCGGGCGTGTCGCTGTTTGGCGTCTTAAGCGGCTGCGTCACCGCCCCGTTCCATGACGCCAAGGTCGATCCGCGCTCGCCGATCGCCGCCGAGGTGGCCAAGACCGTCAACCCCGACGCGCCCTATCCGACCTTCGCGACCTTCCCGGCCAAGCCCAAGGACCTGCGGCCCGCCCGCCAGTACGGCCGCGCCGCCGCCGCCGTGGAATCCGAGGCGGCCAAGATCATCAAGGCGACCAGCGAGGAAAGCTGGACGCTGACCGACGCCGAGGGCTTCGCCGCCCAGGCCCGCGCCGAGGCCGGTCCCGCCGCGCCGGCGGCGATTCCCGGGGACGCCGAGGCCTTCGCCAAGCAGCAGAAGGCCCGAGCTAACCCGCCCTCGCCGGTGAAGCGCGACTAGGCGCCGATCCGCGAGGGCCGAACTTTTCATCGAACCATGGCTTGGCTGGCTCCCGCCCGGAGTCTATCCATGCCCGCCTTCACTAAAGAGAGAAGCCGCACGGGCATTTCGCGGCGCAAGACTTTCGCCATGACCCCCGAATTCCACCGCATCCGCCGTCTGCCTCCCTACGTGCTGGAGGAGGTCAACCGCATCAAGGCGCGCCTGCGCGCCCAGGGCGTCGACATCATCGACTTCGGCATGGGCAATCCCGACATGCCGACCCCCAAGCACATCGTCGACAAGCTGGTCGAGACCGCCCGCGACCCCAAGTCCGGGCGCTATTCCGCCTCCAAGGGCATCGTGGGCCTCAGGCGCGCCATGGCCGGCTACTACGACCGGCGCTTCGGCGTGAAGCTGGACCCCGATAGCGAAGTGATCGCCACCCTGGGCTCCAAGGAGGGCTTCGCCAACCTCGCCCAGGCGCTGACCGCGCCCGGCGACGTCATCGTCTGCCCGAACCCGGCCTATCCGATCCACGCCTACGGGTTCATCATGGCCGGCGGGGTGATCCGCCACGTGCCGGCGCTGACGCCCGCCGACTACCTCTCCAGCATCAGCCGGGCGGTGAAGCACTCGGCGCCGCCGCCGACCGTGCTGATTCTTTCCTACCCGTCCAACCCGACCGCCCAGTGCGTCGACCTGGACTTCTACAAGGACGCCATTGCGCTCGCGAAGAAGCACGAGATGCTGGTGATCAGCGACATCGCCTATTCGGAGATCTACTTCGACGGCAATCCGCCGCCCTCGGTGCTGCAGGTCGAAGGCGCCCGCGACATCGCCGTGGAGGTCAATTCGCTGTCCAAGACCTACGCCATGGCCGGCTGGCGGGTGGGCATGGTGGTCGGCAACGCGCGCATCTGCTCGGCGCTGGCGCGGGTGAAGTCCTACCTCGACTACGGCGCCTACACCCCCATCCAGGTGGCCGCCGCGGCGGCGCTGAACGGGCCGCAGGACTGCGTCGAGGAGATCCGCGGCATCTACAAGGCCCGCCGCGACGTGCTGGTGGATTCGATGCGCCGCGCCGGCTGGGAGATCCCGTCGCCCGACGCTTCGATGTTCGCCTGGGCCCCGGTGCCCGAGCGGTTCAGGGAGGCCGGCTCGCTGCTGTTCTCCAAGCTGCTGATCGAGGAGGCCGGCGTCGCCGTCGCCCCCGGCGTCGGCTTCGGCGAATATGGCGAGGGCTATGTGCGCGTGGGCCTGGTCGAGAACGAGCACCGCATCCGCCAGGCCGCCCGCAACGTGAAGAAGTTCCTCAGCCAGGCCGACGACATCCTCGCCCGGGCCCACAACACCCTGGCGGCGCAATAGGATGGCGGATCGGAAAACCTGGCGCATCGGGGTCGCGGGCCTCGGCACCGTGGGCGCGGGGCTTCTCAGCTTCCTCTCGGAGCACCCGGATTTCGCCCCGGCCGGCGGCAAGGCGGTCGTGACCGGCGTCAGCGCCCGCTCGCGCTCGCGCCCGCGGCCGTTCGACATCGCGGGCCTGCCCTGGTTCGACGATCCGGTGGCGCTGGCCCATTCGCCCGAGACCGATGTCTTCGTCGAGCTGATCGGCGGCTCCGACGGCCCGGCCAAGGCCGCGGTCGAGGCGGCGCTTTCCGCCGGCAAGCCGGTGGTCACCGCCAACAAGGCGCTGATCGCCGAGCACGGGGCCGAACTCGCCGCGCTGGCCGAGGCCAAGGGCGCGCCGCTGGTCTTCGAGGCCGCGGTGATGGGCGGCACCCCGGCGGTCAAGATGGTCCGCGAAGCCCTGGTCGGCGACGAGATCGCCTCGGTGGCCGGCATCCTGAACGGCACCTGCAACTATATTCTGACCGAGATGGAGGCCACCGGCCGCGCCTTCGCCGAGGTGCTGGCCGAGGCCCAGCGGCTGGGCTACGCCGAGGCTGACCCCACCATGGACGTCGGCGGCTTCGACGCCGCCCACAAGATCTCCATCCTGGCCGCGCTCGCCTTCGGCTGCGCGCCCAACTACGCCGCCGCCGAGATCGAGGGCATCGCCGGCGTCGAGCTGCTCGATATCTCGCTCGCCCGCGACCTGGGCTACCGGATCAAGCTGGTGGCCTCGGCCGACCGCTCACCGGACGGGGTGCTGGTGCGCGTCCACCCCTCGCTCGCGCCGCTGAACCATCCCCTGGCCCAGGCGGGCGGGGCGCTGAACGCCCTGTTCATCGAGGGCCGCCGTATCGGGCGCATCTTCGTCCAGGGCCCGGGCGCGGGCGCGGGACCCACCGCCGCGGCGGTCGCCGCCGACATCGCCGACGTCATGACCGCCGCCGTCCGCCCGGTCTTCCAGGCGCCGGCCGCGACCCTGAAGCCGTTCACCCCGGTCGACCCGTCCAAATCCATTGGCCGCGCCTACCTGCGCCTGTCGGTGAAGGACGAGCCGGGCGTCATCGCCGCGGTGTCCGAGACCCTGGCCGGGGCTGGCGTCTCCATCGAGAGCTTCCTGCAGAAGCCGGTCGAAAACGCCTCCGGAGTGCCCATCGTGCTGACCACCCACGCGGTGGCCGAATCCGTGCTCACTGCCGCTATCGAGCGCATCGCCGCCCTTCCGGCTGTGCTCGACCGCCCGAGGCTGCTACGCATCGCCAAAATCTAGTCGAGAACAGTTGGGAACGCCCGAAAGATGAGCTCCGAAACCCTGGATCGCAGCCTAGTGCTGGACGCGGTCCGCGTCACCGAAGCCGCCGCCATCGCCGCCTGGAAGATGGTCGGCCGCGGCGACGAGAAGGCCGCCGACCAGGCCGCCGTCGACGCCATGCGCACCGCCCTGAACGAGCTGGAGCTGGACGGCGAGATCGTCATCGGCGAGGGCGAGCGCGACGAGGCGCCGATGCTCTACATCGGCGAAAAGGTCGGCAAACCCTCCGGCAAGCACAAGGTCGACATCGCGCTCGACCCGCTGGAGGGCACCACGCTCACCGCCAAGGCCATGGCCAATGCCCTGGCGGTGATGGCCTGGGCGCCCAAGGGCACCATGCTGAACGCGCCCGACACCTACATGGACAAGATCGCCTGCGGCCCGGGCTATCCCAAGGGCGTCATCGACCTCGACAAGTCGCCCGCCGACAACGTCAAGGCCATCGCCAAGGCCAAGGGCGTGGCACCCGACCAGGTCACCGTCTGCGTGCTGGATCGCCCGCGCCACGCCGACATCATCGCCAGCCTCCGCTCGGTTGGCTGCCGCGTCCACCTGATCACCGACGGCGACGTGGCCGGCGTGATGAACACCGCCGATCCCTCGACCGGCGTCGACCTCTATGTGGGGCAGGGCGGGGCGCCCGAGGGCGTGCTGGCCTGCGCGGCGCTGAAGTGCGTCGGCGGCCAGTTCCAGGGCCGCCTGGTGTTCCGCAACGCCGATGAACGGGCGCGTGCGGCCCGCGTGGGCATCACCGACCTCGACCGCAAGTACGACCTGCACGAGATGGTCCGCGCCGACGCCATCTTCGCCGCCACCGGCGTCACCGACGGCGCGCTGCTGGACGGAGTGAAGCTGGAAGGCGGCTTCGTCCACACCCACACCCTGGTGCTAAACTCCGCCACGCGCACGGCCCGCGAAGTGCGGATGAAGCGGGCGATGTAGGGCGGTCAAATCCTGGGGGAAGCATGACGGGCGCAAGGACGGGACTGATGTTGACGCGGCGGTGGGCGCTGGCGGCGCTGGCGGCCGGCGCCATGGCGATGGGCTCCGGCCTGGCGCGGGCGGCCGAGACGGTGCTGTTCATCGGCAACAGCTTCACCTATGGCGCCAACTCGCCGGTCTGGAAGTACCGCGGCGACAGCGTGACCGACCTGAATGGGGGCGGCGTCGGCGGGGTGCCGGCGCTGTTCAAGTTGTTCGCCAAGGAAGCCGGGCTCGACTACGCGGTCAGCCTCGAAACGGCGCCCGGCAGGGGCCTCGACTATCACCTGAAAGAGAAGATGCCGCTGGTCGACAAGGCCTGGGACCACGTGGTGATGCACGGCCTCAGCACGCTCGACGGCGCGAAGCCCGGCGATCCGGCTCTGCTGGTCGACACCGTGGGCCAGATGGCCAAGGCGCTGCACGCGCGCAATCCGAAGGTCGACATCCTCATCACCGCCACCTGGTCGCGCGCCGACCAAACCTATCCGGACAAGGGCCACTGGCACGGCCAGCCGATCGAGGCGATGGGGCGCGACGTCCGCAAGGCCTATGACGCGGCCGCGGCCGCCTCGCCCTATGTGCGCGGCGTGGCGCCGGTGGGCGATGCCTGGAACCGGGCCTTCGCGGTCGGGTTCGCCGATCCCAACCCCTACGACGGGATCTCGGCGGGCAAGGTCAACCTGTGGGCGTGGGACAGCTATCATGCGAGCGCCTACGGCTATTACCTCGAGGCGCTGGTGGTCTTCGGGCGGCTGACCGGCAAGGATCCCGCCTCGCTGGGCGCGCGCGAGACCGCGGCGCAGGAGCTCGGCATCTCACCGCCGCAGGCCAGCGCCCTGCAGCAGATCGCGCACGACGAAATCGCCGCCTACCACGGCAAATAGGCGACAACTTCCGAAGCAACGACAGCCAGGCGATCGCCCGCCGCTGTCCGGCGTCGGGCCGGGCCCTGGGGTTCCGGAGCCCGTGGGCTGGGCGGCGCGTTCGTTTCAGCTTGACTCCCGCCTCGATCTATGTTCTTGTTTTGTTCATGTCGGATGCAGCGGCGAGACGGGAGCGGCAGGACGCCGTGCTGGCGGAGCTTTCCGAGCTCGGCCTAAGCTTGGCGCGTGAGCTGCATGCCCGGGCCTTGGC
>NZ_DASYAF010000075.1:0-8902 GCF_036501465.1 Phenylobacterium sp. | reverse complement strand
GCGGGCCCGGGTCCGCGCGCACCCCAGGGCCGCGGCTACCGTCGCGGCGCCCGGCCGCAGCAGCACGGCGGCCTCGGTGAGCGCCGCGCAGTCGTCGGTGGGCGGCTTGGCCGCGGCCGCCGCCTCGGCCTGGCGGTTGCGAACCGGCGCGCCGCCGCCGCGGGTGTCTGCGATCACCGGCCCGCCGATGGTGGCCAGCGCCAGGCGGTAGGCGGCCCGCGCCTCCAGGTCCTTGTCCCCGGCCTCATTGGCGAACCGCAGCCCGGCCAGCAGATAGGTCTCGGCCTGATAGGCGCTGCCGGATCGCGCCAGCCGCGCCGCCTCGCCGGCCGCCGTGCAATAGGCGGCCATGGCCGAGACGTCGGCGGGCGGCCCGTCGTCGGCGCGTTCGGACAGGGTCGCCAGCGCCTTGTCGCCGCGGTCGCCGTCGCCGGCCGGGGTGGCCAGCACGCCTTCGGCGGCCCGCGCGCGCTGGCCGAGCCCGCGGCTCGTCCCCGCTTGGACAGCGCCGGTCGGGCGGCAGATGCGCACCGGTGTCTGGAGGTTCGGCGCCTGGACAATCACGCTCGCTGCCGCAGCGTTACACGCCGCAGACATCAGGCCCGCCGCGATCAGCGCAGCCCGGATCGAACCCCTGATTTTACCCCAGCGCAAGCTCTGGACCCTCGCCTGGCGAAGGCCACGGTGAACGCAGTTCCGCAAGACCGCAAGCGCCGGTGAAGCTTCGGGCCTACGGGAAGGTCGTGTGGCGGCTCAAGGGGCCTATCGAAGGTCGCGGGCCGACCACAGTTTTCGTCGCCTCCGAGCGCGGGTTCAGTGGTGAGCTTCGTGGCGGCGGGTCTCCCAGCCCTTCTTCGCGGCCGCCGAACGGCTGGAACTGGACTGGCTGGAGCCGCCCTTGTGGCCGCCCTTGCGCGAAGACGCGTGGCTTTCCGTCTTGCCGCGTCCCGAGCCCGACTTCTTGCCGCCGCCGCTCTCCTTGTTCACCGTCGCCCAGGCCCGGCTCTCGGCCTCCTCGTGGCTGACGCCGCGGTGCTCGTAGCCCTTCTCGATGTGCGCGGCCTTGCGCTTCTGCTTGTCGGTGTAGCTGCTCTTGTCACCTTGGGGCATGGCGATCTCCTTCCGTTCATCGAGGTCTAACGGGCCGGTCCGGGCCGGGTTCACCCCTGGGCCGGCGCGTCCGCCAGCGCCTTGGCCCGCTCGAGGTCGGCGACGAAGGCCGTAAAGGCGGCGTGGCGCTCGGCGTCGCCGCGCAGGCGCAGCAGGGCCGACGGATGCACCGTGATATAGCCGCGCCAGGCCCCGAAGTCGGCCGGGCCGCGATTTCGCATGACCGGGATGCGTCGTCCGCACAGCGCCAGCGCCGCCGTCGCGCCGAGCGCCACCACCATCTTCGGCCGCACGAAGCTAAGCTCGCGCTCCAGCCACCAGCGATAGTGCTTCACATCGCCGGCGGTGGGCGACTGATGGATGCGCCGCTTGCCGGAGCGGCGGAATTTGAAGTTCTTCACGGCGTTGGTGACATAGGCCTCGTCGCGGGCGACCCCGGCCTCGGCGAGCGCCCGGTCGAGCAGGGCGCCGGATGGCCCGACGAACGGCCGCCCCGCTTCGTCCTCGCGGTCGCCGGGTTGTTCGCCGACCAAGGCCAGCTCAGGGTGCATCGGCCCTTCCCCCAGAACCGCGCGATCGGAGAAGGACGGCGGCGGCGGGGTCGCCCGGATCAGGCGGTTCAGCGCCGCCAGGGTACGCGGCGCGGAGGCGGCGTCCGGCGCGCCGAGCGGCTTGGTCTGGGTCATGGCCATCGCAGCAACGGCGAGGCGCCGCCCCACGTTCCGCGGCGGGCCACAGGGCGCATCGGCGGCGACCCCATGGCCTCAAGGCGGTGCTAGGATGTCATCCGGGAGCCAAAGCACAGCTGGCGGCGTTCCGCCCACGGGGAGCCCGCCTTGACCGCCAAGAAGACCTCCGAACCCGCCCAGGACCCGCCGGCCAAGGCGCGCAGCCTGCTTCGGGTCCTCGGCCCCGGCCTGATCACCGGTGCGTCCGACGACGACCCCAGCGGCATCGCCACCTATTCTCAGGCCGGCACGCAGTTCAACTTCGACACCGCCTGGCTGCTGCTGTTCAGCTGGCCGCTGATGTGCGCCATCCAGGAGATCAGCGCGCGCATCGGCCGGGTCACCGGCCGCGGGATCGCCGGCAACCTGTTGCGTCACTATCCCCGCCCGGTGGTCGCCGCGATCATCCTGCTGCTGGTCGCTGCCAACACCATCAACCTCGGCGCCGATCTGGGCGCGATGGCGGCCGGGCTGAAGCTCGTCGTGGGCGGACCGGAACTGCTCTATGTCGCGGGCTTCGGCCTGCTGTCCGCCGGCCTGGAAGTGTTCGTCCGCTATTCGCGCTACGTCTTCTTCCTGAAGTGGCTGACCCTGGCGCTGCTGGCCTATGTCGGCGTGGCCATCGTGGTGCACGTTCCGTGGGGCACGGTCGCGCTGCGCCTGGTCGCCCCGCACATCCGCTGGGGCGCCGACTACCTCACCATCATGGTGGCGATCCTCGGGACCACGATCAGCCCCTACCTGTTTTTCTGGCAGGCGGAGGAGGAGGTCGAGGAGGTCAAGGAGCATGCCGGCGCCAAGCCGCTGAAGCGCGCGCCGAAGCAGGCCGAGGCCGAGTTCAAACGCATCCGCATCGACACCTATATCGGGATGGCGCTCTCCAATGTCGTGGCCCTGTTCATCGTGGTCACCTGCGCCGCGACCCTGGCCGCACACGGCGTGACCAACATCCAGACCTCGGCCCAGGCGGCGGAGGCCCTGCGGCCAATCGCCGGGCCCGCCGTGTTCCTGGTCTTCGCGCTCGGCATCGTCGGCACGGGGCTGTTGGCGGTTCCCGTCCTGGCCGGCTCGGCCGCCTACGCCATCGGCGAGGCCCTCGGCTGGCGCGTCGGCCTTTCGCGCAAGTTCGGCCGGGCGCGGGAGTTCTACCTGGCCATCGCCGCCGCCACGGCCGTCGGCGCGGTGCTGAACTTCACCCCGCTCGATCCCTTCAAGGCGCTGTTCCTGAGCGCGGTGATCAACGGCGTCGTGGCCACGCCGGTCATGGTGATGATGATGCTGATGGTCAGCCGTCCCAAGATCATGGGGCGCTTCGTCCTGCCCTGGCCGTTGAAGGCGGTCGGCTGGGCCAGCGCCGCGGCCATGGCCGCCGCCACGATCGGGATGTTCGCCACCCTCGGGCACTGAGCGGCGCTCAGCTGGCGCGCCGGCGGGGCACCACGCTGATCTTGCCGCTGTTCTCCAGGGTCGCCAGCTTCACGTCTTCCAGGCGCTCCACCTGCTCGATCCGCGCGCTTTCCAGGAGGTCCATCTGGCCCACGCCGTGCCGGCGCGCGGCGCTGCGATCGACCGCCCCGTCCCGGATCAGCACCACCGGGTCGGCCTTCATGATCCGCGCCAGGAAGCCTGAGCGCAGGGTCAACAGGGCGAACAGCCGGTGCAGGACCACCAGCACCAGGGTCGCGGTGATCGACGGCCAGACGTCGGCCTTGCCGGTCATCACCCGGCTGAGGTTGGAGCCCACGATCAGGGCGACGATGATGTCGAGCGGCGAGCTGTGCGAGAAGGTGCGGCGGCCGGCGATGCGGATGTAGAGCACGCCCAGGAAGAAGATCAGCACCGCGCGGACGCACAGCTGGGCGGTGTCGGCGCCCTCGTCCGGTCCGATCAGCGCGCGAAACCAGTCCATCCGGCCGCCTCCCTCCGGGCTCGGAGGCTTCAATCCGGCGGCCACGCTGTCGGTTCCCTGCGGAGGCGTCTGTGGGCCCCCGCCACAGCCGCGCCTTGTCTCGCGCGCGGTTTGCTCCGAAGAACGGGCGCATGCACAGGATCGCGCAGTTCGGAGCCGGGCGGATGGGCGCCGTCCACCTGGCCAACGCCGCCAACCATCCGAGGCTCGAGGTCGCCTGGCTGGTCGATCCCCGGCCGGACGCCGGCGCGATCGCCTCGTCCGTCGGCGCGCGGCTGGGCAGCGTCGAGGATGTGCTGGCCGACGCCGCGGTCGAAGGCGTCATCGTCGCCAGCTCCACCGATACCCACCTCGACCTGGCGACAGCTTGCCTGGCCGCGGGTAAGGCGGTGTTCTGCGAGAAGCCCCTCGACCTGGACCTGCCGCGCCTGCTCGCCGCCGAGTCCGACCTGGTGACGCCCGCCGCGCCGCTCTACGTCGCCTTCAACCGGCGCTTCGACCCCGATTGCCGCGCGCTCCAGGCCCGGCTGGCGGCCGGCGAGATCGGTGAGCTGGAAAGCCTGAATATCGTCAGCCACGATCCGGCCCCGCCGCCGGCGCACTTCATTCCCACCAGCGGCGGGCTCTATCGCGATTTCACGATCCATGACTTCGACCTGGCGGGCTGGCTCATGCCTGACCCGATCGTGGAGGTGTTCACCTGGGCGAGCTGCCTGGTGGATCCCGCCATCGCCGCGGCGGGCGACGTCGACACCGCACGCACCCTGTTGCGCGACGCGAAGGGTCGCCTGTGCATGATCAGCAACTCGCGGCGAAGCGGCTACGGCTTCGACCAGCGGATCGAGGCCTTCGGCTCAGGCGGAATGCTGCGGGGCGGCGACCTTGTGCAGGACACCGTCCAGCTGTGGCGAGAGGCCGGCGCCCAGGCCGCACCGCGGTACATGGACTTCATCAGCCGCTATGCCGAGGCCTACCGCGGCGAGATGGATCACTTCGCCCAGGTCCTCGCGGGGACCGCCCAGCCGGAGACCGGCTATGCGGACAGTGTCCGCTCGCTGCGCCTGGCCGAGGCCGCGCGGCGCTCGCTCGCGACCGGCGCGCCCGTCCGCCTCTAGGCCCCGAGCCGCAGCAGCACGACGCCGTGGTTCGGGACCAGGACGCGGTAGGACTTCAGTTTGCCGAGTTCCTTGGCCGCCCAGATGTCGCGGGTCCTGACCGGGGCCTTGAACCCCAGATCGGCGTAGTTCACCTCCACATAGGACGGCTGGTCGGAGAGGTTGAACAAGCCCACCGCCTTGCCCCCGCCGGCCAGCGGCCGGGCCCAGACCTCCAGCGGTCCTTCGGCGTGGACGCGGTCGCCCTGGCGACCGGCCTTGTCCTGGTCGATGGCGATCACCTCGCGGTTGGTCAGGATCGCCAGGGTGTCGGGCGTCATCTTGGTCAGGTCGTTGCCGGCCAGCAGCGGCGCGGCCAGCAAGGCCCAGAGGCTCATGTGCGTGCGGTACTCGACGGGGTTCATGCCGCCGTTGCCGACCTCCAGCATGTCCGGGTCGTTCCAGTTCCCCGGCTTGGCGTACTTCGAGAGCCCCGCCTGGCCGAAGCCGATCGTGGCCATGCGCGAAAACCGGTCGGAGATATCGCCGGTGGTGCGCCACAGGTTGCCGCCCACCGAGCCGCCCCAGCGCCAGACCTGAGCCACGCCGTACTGGCACAGGCTGTAGACGATGGGTCGGCCCGTCGCCCTCAGGGCCGCGTCCATCTTCCTGTAAGCCGCCAGCTCGATCGCCTGGGCCTTGTCCAGCGAGCCGGTCGCCTTCATCTGGTCGCCCAGGCTACAGAGGTCGTACTTCAGGTAGTCGATCCCCCAGGCGGCGTAGGTGGCCGCGTCCTGCGCCTCGTGCCCGAAACTCCCCTCGTAGCCCGCGCAGGTCTTGGGCCCCGGCGACGAATAGATGCCGAGCTTGAGGCCCTTGGAATGGACGTAGTCGGCCAGCGCCTTCATGTCGGGGAACTTGGAATTGGGGTGGATCACGCCGGCGGCGTCGCGCGTCCCTTCCCAGGTGTCGTCGATGTTGATGTAGCGATAGCCGGCGTCGCGCATGCCGCTGGACACCATGGCGTCGGCCTGGGCGCGCACGGTGGCGTCGTCGATCTTCGCGGCGAAGTGGTTCCAGCTGTTCCAGCCCATGGGCGGCGTCGGCGCGGCGGACGGCGGCGAGGCCATGGCCGGCCCGGCAAGCAGGGCGGCCAGCCCGACGGCGACGAGACCTTGGCCGATCTTCCGGATCATTGCGTGTCCTCCCCCGGGTGATTTGCGCACTCTAACCGGGTGGGACGCAATAACGAGCCCGCTCACGCGCCGGCGTTCAGGGACCGGCGGCCCGACCCCTGCCGGCGACCGGCGGCGTGAACCAGATCGGCGAGGACCAGGCGCGTTCCTGGATCGTGGCCGGCACGGCGGTGGGCAGCGGCAGCTTCTCCTTCACGGCCAGGATCGTGCTCCAGCGCGGTGTCGGGATCTCCAGGGCGCGGGCGTAGTAGACGGCCGCCGTCCTGGGATCGAACTCAGGGTCCTGCCAGACGGTGGCGAGGGACGCCGCGCCGATGGAATTCCGGTAGGTCGCGGTCTTCAGGTCGACGGTGTCGCCGATGGCCGGCGCCTTGCCGCTCTTCGGATCGACCTTGCGGCCGCCCGACAGCACCGCGTCGAAGACCTTCTCGCCATAGGTCCCGTCGGGCTTCAGCCAGACCTTGATGACCTGGATGCGGTCGAGATTGGCGCCGGCGGGATCCTTCATGGCCTGCAGGACGAAGCGCGGGGCTTTGGCCGCCTGCGGGCGCGCCGGCAGGTCGGAGCCCATGGGGACGCCCGATGCATAGGCGCTCTTCACCCAGTCGGCGCGCCGGATCGCCGCCGGATCGAAACCCCAGCCGCCGAACATCCGCAGGCGGATGCGCGTGCCGGAGGTGGCGAAGGTCTCCTTGCGCTTCAGCGCCGCGAAGATGGCGTTCCTGGTGTTCTCCTCCGCCCAGACGCCTGTGAGCGAGCCCGGGCTGAACTGCACGGGGTGGAATTTGCCGCCCTCTTCGCGGGCCGCGCCGCGTTCGCGCGAGCTCATCGCCTTCTCGGCCACCTCACGGGCCGGCAGCATGGTCTTCGGATCGATGCCGTAGGGGCCTGAGCCGGCGTAGGCGCTCTCGTCGCTCACCGACAGGCCGTTGTGGATATCGGAGCCGCCGACCACGCCCATCTTGAAGGGATTGGCGCCCACCTTGGACTGGATGATCAGGCCGCGGCCGTAGGCCTCGCGGACATAGGAGCCGTGCTCGCCACGCACCGCATCGACCAGTTCGAAGTTGGCGAACTCGTCCTCCATGGAAAGTTCCGGCCGGGTTTCCGAGGTCCCCTTATGCTGGCCCATTTCCACCAGGGGCTCGTTGGCGGCCCGCTCCAGGGCGTAGGACTCGTCGATCGGCCGGCCATCGGACATGTTCCAGTCGAAGTCGTGGCCCCGGCTGAGGTTGGAATTGTGCGGGATGGCGATGACGTCGATCCCCTTGGCGCGCGTCGCCTCCAGGTACTTCCACAGCGCCTCGGGCTTGTTGGAATCGTCGGCCGTGAAGGGCGACGGCGCCTGGGCGGCGTTGAAGATCACGTTGCGGTGCATCGTCCCGCCGGCGTCGCCGCGCGCCGACCACTCATAGGCCACGAAGGTGGTGAAGGTCCCCGGCCGGTAGTTGTCGTTGGCGGCCTTCATCTCCACCGCCCAGCCGTTGCTGGCGGCGGTCGCGTCGCGCACCGCCTGGCGACCCGCCGCGCCGGTCCGGCCGATCGCCTGGCCGACGTTGCCGCGGCGCTCGAGGTCGTTGGCGTAGCTCTGGATCGCCTGCCCGGTCGCCGACTTGGAAAAGGCGCTCTGTGGGTCGTCGAGCTGGTGCATCGCGCCCAGGTATTCGGAGTGGTCGGTGACCGCGGCGAAGTCGAGCGGCCAGGCGCGGCGGGCGGACACGTCGCCCGAGGTGATCCCTTCCTCGTTTTTCACCTGCACCGCCGGCACTATGACCGGCTCGCCACGGGCGAACTTGTAGGCCTGGTCGGGGGTGACCTTGGTGCCGTAGGTCCAGGCGTCCAGCGACATGGTGGTGTGCAGGTGCAACTCGCCGAAGAACACCCGCCGTTTCTCCGGAGCGACGGGACTCCTGTAGGTCTCCCCGGGCGGGGTCGGCGGCTCGGCGCCGGCGGCATGGGCACGCGAGGGCCCGCCGGCCGGCTGGGACAGCGCCAGCACCCCGGCGGCCAGGGCCAGCGCCGAGACCGAAACGGCCAGCAGGCGAACGCGCGTCATCGGTCTAGCCCGCCGTGGCGCGGAAGCCGGCCGGCGTGAACCAGATCGGCGAGGTCCAGGCCCGCTCCTGCACGCTGGCCGGCGCGTTGGTCGGCAGCGGCAGCCCGTCGCGGATCGCCAGCAGGGTGTTCCACCGCGGCGTGGGGATCTCCAGGACGCGGGCGTAGTAGACGGCCGGTGTCTTGGGATCGAACTCCGGGTCCTGCCAGACGGCCGACAGGGCCGCCGCGCCGATGCTGTTCTTGTAGGCGCCGGTCTTCAGGTCGACGGTATTTCCGACCGCCGGCGCATGGCCCCTGGCGTCGTCCCTGCGGCCACCGGACAGGGCGGCGTCGAACACCTTTTCCTTGTAGTCGCCGTGGTCGAGCCAGACCTTGATGATCTGGATGCGGTCCAGGTTGGCGCCGTCCGGGTCCTTGGAGGCCTCGACCACGAAGCGCGGGGCGTGCGCGGCCTTCCCCGGCGCCGGCAGGTCCGAGCCCATGGGCGCGCCGACCGCGTAGGCGTGGGCCACCCAGCCGGGCTTGCGCAGCATCGCCTTGTCGAAGTCCCAGCCGCCGAACATCCGCAGGCGGATGCGCGTGCCGGAGGTGGCGAAGGTCTCCTTGCGCTTCAGCGCCGCAAAGATCGAGTTGCGCGTGTTCTCCTCGGCCCAGACCCCGGTGAGCGCTGCGGAAGCGAACTGCAGCGGGTCGTTCTCGCGCTGGCCGGTCGGCCGCACTCCAGGTCCGCCCGGCTCGTCCATGCCCAGCGCCGCACGCGCCGCTGCGCCGGTGGGCAGCATCGTGTGCGGGTCGAGCCCGCTGATG
>NZ_DASYAF010000074.1:0-2247 GCF_036501465.1 Phenylobacterium sp. | reverse complement strand
CTGAGAGCGCGCTGACCCCTTCGGTGATCATGGTGTGCAGCCCCATCGGCATGGCTTCGACATCCGCCTCGAGGCCGGCCTGGCGCACCGCCTGCCAGACCTGCTCGACCGGGACCCGCACCGCACCGCAGATGTTGTCGTAGAGGCTGCCGGAGGTCAGCCGGCCGTTCTGCAGCACCACGCCGATCTGCCGGCGCAAAGCGCCAAGGTCCAGGCTGTCTATCGGCCGGCCGTCGAACAGAATCGCGCCGGACTGGGGCTGCTCGAAGCCAAGCAACAGGCGAAGCAGGGTCGATTTGCCACTGCCGGACGGGCCGACCACGGCGACGAACTCGCCCTGGCCGATCTTGAGCGACAAACGGTCGATCACCGGCGGCGCCCCGACCGCGTAGCGGAAACTGACCTGGCTGACTTCGAGCGCGCCGGATATCTCGCCCGGCGTATCGCGCCCTTCGGCGACTTCCAGCGGCTCGGTCAGGATCGGCCGCAGCCGGTCGAAGAAGGGCGCGGCGACCAGGGTCTCACCGACGGCGGCGCCCAGGGCCGCCATGGCCGCCAGCGCCTGGCCGAACGCCGCGAAGAAGGCCAGGAAGCGCCCCGCATCGATGGCCGGCTCGCTCGGAGATCGGGCCATGGCGAAGATCGCCACGCTGGCCAGGACCGGAAAGACGGCCTCGAAGGTGGCCAAACGGTTGGCTTGGCGCTGGGAAGCGATGAAGTGCGCCTTCTGCTCGGAAAACCGCCGCACCCAAAGGCCGAAAGCACGCGCCCCGGCGTCGGCGGCCCGCAGCTTGCCGACCCCGGTCAGCATCTGCAGCACCAGCCCCTGCGCCTTGCCCTGCGCGTCGAAATACCGGCGCTCGCGCCCCAGACGCACCGCCGAAACCGTGACGATGACGATGCCCTGGACCAGGATGAATGCAGCGGCGATCCAGGCAAGGCGGGCGTCGAAGGCGAACATCAAGCCCAGGCCAAACAGGCAGAACACTCCCGAGAGCAGCCCGCCGACCGCTCTACCGCTCAGCACGCGGCGGATTTCATCGACGCCCAGCACACGGTCGGCGAGGTCGCCGGCCGTGTAATTCTTGAAGAAGGTCGTGGGCAGCCGTAGCAGGCGGTCCATCACCGCGGCTTGTAGCACCCAATCACCCACGCCGCCGAGCCGCTGCAGCGCCACGCCCTGGATCGCCTGAAAGCCGGCCGCGGCGACAGCCGCGACGCCGAGGGCCGCCGCGCAAAAGGCCAGGGCGCTCAGGTCGCCGCGAGGTATGGCCTCGTCGACCAAGACGGCGGTGACTACCGGCGCGGCGAGGCCCAGCAGCGCCAGGCTCACGGCCGCCAGGATGATGCGAGACAGGTCCGCCCGCACCTGGCCCGCGACCCAAAGAAGCAGGCGACCGGCTGACAGAGGTCCTTCCGGCAGCGGCCGATAGAAAGCGGCGGCTTCGGCCGACAGTGTTTCGGCGGCGGCGTCATCCAGCGGGCGCCGCTGGCCTGTGTCCGGATCGACCAGGTCATAGCCGCGCCCAGGCGCTGGCAAGATGACCACGGGCTGGCGCGCATCGCCGAGCCAGGCGACCAGCGGCCCCACGTCCTGGCCACGCCAGCCGCCACGCAGCAGCGTCTTGCGTACCCGTAGGCCCGAGGCCCGAGCGATATCGGCGGCGGCCTGGAAGTCGCCGCGATCGGGCGACCGCGTCGAGGGTGGCTTCAGTGTGACGCCCATGGCCTCGCCAACAATGCGGCAGGCTGCGAGCAACGCATCTTCACCGACAGCGACCACAGGTCGCTGGGCTTCGGCGCCCGGAGCGACAATCCGCGCCAAGGCGCCGAACAGCCGTGCTTTTCGCGCCTCATCCGCGCCTTGCCGGTGGCCGAGCCTGATCGCCTCGCCCTCGGCCTCTCGCGCGAGCCGGTCATCGATCCGCATGGCCGCCCGGGCCTGGAACGCGTCGATCTTCTTCCAAAGCGCTGCGGCGGTCAGGTCCTCGGCCGCCGGCGTCGGTTCTCCGGACACCTGGCCGAGAGCGGCCAGCCAAGGCTCAAACGGCGCTGTGTCTTCCACCTGGCTCCGGTCGACACACTGAATCTCGCTGCCCTGGACGCCGACCGCGAGAAAAGCTGTTCGCCCGCTCGCCGCGCCATGGAGCGCCAGGCCCAAGACCACGCCGCCAGTCTCGACGCGAAACAGATGGCGCCGACCGCGCCCCGTGGGCTGCGCGAAGATGTCGATGGCGCCGCCGAGAA
>NZ_DASYAF010000073.1:0-103543 GCF_036501465.1 Phenylobacterium sp. | reverse complement strand
GCCAAGGCCCGGGCATGCAGCTCACGCGCCAAGCTTAGGCCGAGCTCGGAAAGCTCCGCCAGCACGGCGTCCTGCCGCTCCCGTCTCGCCGCTGCATCCGACATGAACAAAACAAGAACATAGATCGAGGCGGGAGTCAAGGGTTTTCGTGGTGGGCCCGTCCGGCTTTCCCTGTGTTCCGCGGTTTGAAACAGGCGTCGCGACGGCTTGCGCGCGGTCGCAGGGCGGTTATCCATTCGCACGCGGGCCGCCTTCGGGTCCGCAGGCCCGGGGTCGCGGGTGGGGAATCGTGGGGATCCATGGAACCGCGCCCGACGCCGCGACAGGCCCTCGCCTCGATCCTGATCGCGCTCGCCTCCATCGCCGGATACGGCGTGCTGTTCCTGGGCGCGACGATCGGCGCGGCGGTGGTCCTGCATTGGCTGGCGCCCGGCGCGCCGAAGTGGCTGTTCCCGCTGTTCCACGGGGCGGCCTGGATCGCCGGCGTCGTGCTGGTCACCTGGCTGGTGCGGGTGAAGATCAACCGCGCACCCTGGGCCGGCATGGCCCTGCCCTGGCCGCAGGTCAGCCGCCTGGTCCTGGGCTTCGCGGCCGGCGCCGCCTTCCTGTCGCTGGCCTTCGCCCTGCAGTTCCAGCTGGGCTGGCTGAAGGTCACCGGGATCGACGCGTTTTCGGCGGCGGGCCCAAGGATCGCCCTGGCGCTCGCGCCGTCGCTGGGCGTGGGGGTCGCCGAGGAGCTGGCCTTCCGCGGCTACATCTTCCAGACCCTGGGCGAGCGGATGCCGGTGTGGGCGGCCGCCGGGCTGAGCGCGGCGATCTTCGCCACCTACCACCTGACGCTCGGCGGCTTCGGACCGGGGTTCGTGGCCACGGTGATCGGCCTGGCCCTGGCGTTCACGATCCTGCGGATCGCCACCGGCTCCCTGTGGTTCCCGATCGGATTCCACGCGGCCTGGGACTGGACCCAGACCTATCTGATCGGCGTGGGCAACGTCGGCCAGGCCGGTCACGATCCCGCCCTCGTCAAGGTGAGCCAGACGGGGCCTGGCCTGTGGGTCGGCCAGGCGCCGGCGATCGAGGGCGGACTGTTCTACGCCATCGCCGTCCTGGGCGTCCTGGCGATGGCCCTGGCCTATGCCGCGATGCGCGGCCGCGCGCCGCGATGGACCGAGCGCCTGGATGGGCAGGGCCGCCCCTCAGGGACGCAAGGCTGAGCGCAGAAGGAAGGCGAACCCCATGGACCCCGGCCCCGACATCGAGGCGCCCCATCACCATCGCACCGGCCGCGCCTGGCTGGACATCTCGCTGGGCGTCACGGCGGTGACCATCTCGCTGGTCTCGCTGCTGCTCAGCATCGGCAACGGCGATGCGATGAAGCAGCTGGTGGCGGCGAACAGCTGGCCGTTCGTCAGCGTCGGCGTGGGGAACCGCGACGAGCAGGGCGGCAAGACCCTGCGCATCGTCGCCCAGAACAAGGGGGTGGGCCCGGCCAAGATCGAGACGCTGGAGGTGTTCTACAAGGGCCAGGCGATGGCGGATTCCCACGCCCTGATCCACGCGATCCTCGGACCCGCCGAGGCGGACGTGCAGGTCCCCTTCGGTGAAAGCGCCTTCGTGGGCGACGTGCTGGCCTCGAAGGAGACGACGATCGTCATGAGCCTCCAGGGCGGGAAGATCGCGCCGGCCGACCTGGAAAAGCTCGCGGCCGGGACGGCGAACATGGGGTTCCGGACCTGCTACTGCTCGGTGTTCAACGAATGCTGGGTTTCCGACCGCACCCGCGGGATATCGCCACCCGCCCTCGTCAAGACCTGCCCGACGCCGAAGACGCCGTTCAACCTCTAGGCCCAACGGCGACGCAGGTCAGGCGCCGGTCTCGTCCACGACGATGGCGACCGTCTTGCCGCGCGACAGCGGCTCCCAGCCCGCGGCGACGGCCGAGGCGATGGCCTTGGCGATGAGCCCCGGCGCGATCTGCGAGGGCTTCAGTTCCGGCGCGCCGAACCGGGGCTGCTTGCCCGGCGGAAACTCGATCACCGCCTCGCGCTGGCCTTCGCGGTGACGCACGGCGATGGCCATGCCGCGCCAGCCGGCGGTGTCGCTGGACCACCCAGGCCGGCGCTGCAGCCGCCAGACATAGGGCTCGCCCGCGACCTCGATCTCGAACTCCGGGGTTTGGTGGGTGCGGGCCATGGGAGGTGGGTTAGCGCGGACGATGATCCCAGGCTACCTCCCCCGCGGAGCGGCGGGAGGGGGACCGCTCGCCGATCCCGGCGTCAGCCGGGAGAAGAGCGCGCGGTGGAAGGGGGCGAGCGGTGGGCAGGGCGTCGGGCGGTGGGTGTCGTTTGCGGCGGACAGGCTGTTGAGGCGGCTCGCCCCCTCCACCATCCGCTCTTCGGCGGACGGTCCCCCTCCCGCCGTCGTCTCCGCGACGGGGGAGGTAGAGTGCGCGCGCCCCCTCGCCCACCTCCCGCACCTCCGCTAACACTACCCCCGACACCACCCGGGGAGCTTCCATTGAACCGCCGCACCTTTATCGCCGCCGCGCCTGCCGCGGCGCTCGCCAGCCGCGCTTTCGCCACGTCGCGCCAGGAGAACCCGAACCGGGACCGGCCGGACGTGCATGGGGGCGACCGGATCGACGGGGCGACGTGGGCGTCACGTTCGGCGGCGTGGGGGATCCATGGGGCGGCGGCGACGGCGCACCCCTTGGCGACGCTGGCGGCGATCGAGATGCTGAAGGCCGGCGGGTCGGCGGTGGACGCGGCGGTGGCGGCCAATGCGGTGCTGGGGTTCGGCGAGCCGATCAGTTGCGGGGTGGGCGGCGACTGCTTCGCCATGCTGTGGGACGTCCGCCAGAAGAAGGTGGTGGGGATCAACGGCTCGGGCCGCAGCCCCAAGGCCCTGACCCTGGCCGAGCAGCGCAAGCGCGCCAACGCCAAGGGGCTGATCGGCAGCTATGGCGCGGCCTCGGTCAGCGTGCCGGGCGCGGTGGACGCCTGGTGGACCCTGCACGGCCGCTACGGCAAGCTGCCGTGGAAGGACCTGTTCCAGCCGGCCATCCGCCTCGCCACCGAGGGCGCGCCGATCGTCCAGAACGTGGCCTTCTACGTCGGCTCCTCGCAGCGGATCTTCAACAAGCCGGAGAACCACATCGAGGAGGTGGCGAACTTCAACTCGATCTGGGTGAAGAACGGCAAGACCCCGGTCGAGGGCGAGGTGTTCAGGAACCCGCAGCTCGCCCACACCTACAAGCTGATCGCGGAGGGCGGCGGGCGCGCCTTCTACGAGGGCGAGATCGCCGACCGGATCGAGGCCTATTTCAAGCGCATCGGCGGCTGGATGACCAAGGCGGACCTGGCCGCCCACCACACCGAGTGGGTCGAGCCGCGCAGCGTCAACTACCGCGGGGTCGACGTCTGGGGCCTGCCGCCGAACAGCCAGGGGTTCGTGACCCTGCAGATGCTGAACATCATGGCCGAGTTCGACCTGAAGGGGATGGGCTTCCAGTCGCCACAGGCGCTGCACCACCAGATCGAGGCCAAGCGGCTGGCGTTCGAGGACCGGGCGCGGTTCTACGCCGACCCGCACTTCTATGAGCAGCCCACCGACTGGCTGCTGTCGAAGGACTACGCCAAGGAGCGCGCGAAGCTGATCCGCCCGGACCGCATCCTGACGCCGGTCTATCCGGGCAAGGCGCCGTTCCACGGCGACACCACCTATTTCACCGTCTCCGACAAGGACGGGATGATGGTCAGCCAGATCCAGTCCAACTATCGCGGCATGGGCTCGGGCCTGATGCCCGACGGGCTGGGCTTCATGTTCCAGAACCGCGGCGAGCTGTTCGCCCTGAAGGACGGGCACCCGAACATCTATGCGCCGGGCAAGCGGCCGTTCCAGACCATCATCCCGGGCTTCGCGACCCAGGGCGGGGAGGCGCTGATGAGCTTCGGCGTGATGGGCGGGGACATGCAGCCGCAGGGCCAGGCGCAGATCGTCACCAACATCGTCGACTACGGCCTGGGGCTGCAGGAGGCCGGGGACAGCCCGCGCTGGCACCACGACGGCGGCAACGAGCCCACCGGCGAGCAGCTGGGCGAGCCCGGCAAGCTGAACCTGGAGACCGGGGTTCCGGAGGCGACGAAGAAGGCGCTGGCCGACCTCGGCTGGCCGCTGGCCGCGAACCCGGGGGTCTATGGCGGGTACGAGGCGATCATGAAGCACCCCGGCCGCTATGCGGCGGCCACGGAGATGCGCAAGGACGGGACGGCGCTGGCCTATTGATTGGAACCACGGAATACACGGACCACACGGAAAGGGCGCCGCAGGCGCGATCATCCCGCGTCCTCGTTCGTGTGGTTCGTGGACAATCAAATCGGCGCCTGCGACGGCGCAGGCCTCGCAGGAGAATCCGCGAACCACACGAACCCCACGAACAATAGGAATCGCCAGCGGCGCATTTCCGTGTGGTCCGAGTATTCCGTGGTCTAATCCGCTTTCGCGGGAAGGAGCGCTCCATGACGCCTGAAGAGATGGACGCCATCGTCATGGCCTTTCCGGGCGTGGAGAAGGGCATGAGCTACGGCTCGCCGGCCTATAAGGTGAACGGCAAGTTCTTCACCCGCCTGCGCCGCGACGACCGGTCGATGGTGCTGATGGACGTCAGCTTCGACGAGCGCGAGATGCTGATGGAGGCCGAGCCGAAGACCTTCCATTTCACGGCGCACTACAAGGACTATCCCTGCGTCCTGGCGCGGATCGAGACCCTGCACCCCGGCTCGTTCCGCAATTTCCTGGAGCGGCGCTGGCGCAAGATCGCGCCCAAGAAGCTGGTCAAGGAGTGGGACGCGGGCGGCGCGCCTGCCGCTTGACGTCGCAGGGGCAAGGGGGCGCTTGGCGCGCGGCCCCCACATTTGATACCCACAGCCGCCGCGTACAATCATGAGGGGCGGCGGGGCGCCTACGACCGCGTAAGATGCAGAACTTCATCCTGAGGCAGAACGCCGAGCGCTATCGCGCGCGGCTGGCGGGCGCGAGCGACCCGGGCGAGCGCGACCGGCTGCGGGTCATGCTGTCCACGGTGGAGCGCGAGCTCGCCCTGCTGGAGGCCCAGAACGCCGGGGCAGGCGCGCCGCCCTGGCCGATCGGCGGGCGGGCGCGGATGGAGGCCGCCCAGGCGCGGCTGATCGCCGAGTTCCGCCGCCGGTTCGAGGACGCGCCGCAGATCGCCTACCTGATCGACCCGGCGCCCGGCCTGTGCTTCGTGGCGGTGAACGCGGCCCTGGAGGCGGCCACCGGCCTGTCGCGCCAGGCCATGGAGGGCCAGCCGCTGTTCGCCCTGTTCCCCGACAATCCGGACGAGGCGAACGCCGACGGGACCTGGCTGATCTACGCCTCGATGCGCAAGGTCGCCGAGACCCAGCAGCCGGACCCCATGCCGGTCATGCGCTATGACGTGCGCGACGCCGAGGGCGTGTTCGCCGAGCGCTACTGGCGGCACCTGAACAGCCCGGTGTTCGACGAGACCGGCCGGCTGGTCTTCCTGCAGCACCTGGTCGACGAGGTGACCGAAGAGGTGATGAGCGGGCGGATGTCGGCGGCCTAGGACCCCACCGCTCAGAACTCGTCTTCCACGCTGGAACGGAACTGCTCGAAGATCTCCTTGGCGCGGTCTTCCGGCATCTGGGCGGGATCGGCCTGGGTCTCGGCCGGGCCGGCTTGGGCGCCGCCGACCAGCCGGCCGACCACCGCGCCGCCCTGCACCAGCACGATCTCCTCGCCGGGCTCGCACGCCGCCAGCAGGGCCGCGGCCTTGGGCGGCAGGTCGTCGAGTTCGAGGCGCTTCATGGATGCTCCCTGGCCCCCGATCCTAGACCGCGGCGGCGCACGCCTGAAGACCCTGATGGCTTCAGGTCGAGACGACCTGAAGGCTGAATCAGGGTCGATACTTTTGAATTTCGAGCACGATTCAACAGTCGAGCGATTCCGCCCGACCGCATCGTGCTCTAGGGTCCGCGCCGTTCGGAGGGGCCATGGCCAACGCCTACAAGTCTTTGCGCGACTTCATCGCCAGGCTGGAGAAAGCCGGCGAGCTGGTGCGCGTGAGCGAGCCGGTCTCCACGGTGCTGCAGATGACCGAGATCCACCGCCGCCTCTTGCATCAGGGCGGGCCGGCGGTGCTGTTCGAGCACGTGATCCGCGCCGACGGCGAGCGCTCGCCCATGCCGTGCCTGGTCAATCTGTTCGGCACGGTGAAGCGCGTGGCCATGGGCGTGACGCTGGAGGGCCGCGAGCGGACCACGGCGGGCGACCTGCGCGAGGTGGGCGAGCTGCTGGCCTTCCTGCGCAGCCCGGAGCCGCCGCGCGGGCTTTCCGACGCCATGGAGATGCTGCCGCTCGCCAAGACCGTGATGGCCATGCGCCCGGCCACGGTGAAGTCGGCGCCCGTGCAGCAGGTGGTCTGGACGGGCGAGAAGATCGACCTTGGCAAGCTGCCCATCCAGACCTGCTGGCCGGGCGAGCCCGCGCCGCTGATCACCTGGCCGCTGGTGGTGACCAAGGGGCCGGGCGTGAGCCGCGAGGACGACTACAACCTCGGCATCTACCGCATGCAGGTGATCGGGCGCGATCGGACGATCATGCGCTGGCTCGCCCACCGCGGCGGCGCGCAGCACCACCGTCGCTGGAAGGCCGAGGGCAAGCGCGAGCCCCTGCCCGCCTGCGCGGTGATCGGCGCCGATCCGGGCACCATCCTGGCGGCGGTGACCCCGGTGCCGGACACGCTCAGCGAATACCAGTTCGCGGGCCTGCTGCGCGGGGCCAAGGTCGACCTGGTCCCCGCCAAGACCGTGCCGCTGATGGTGCCGGCCCAGGCGGAGATCGTCATCGAAGGCCACGTGCTGCTCGACGACTACGCCGACGAAGGGCCCTACGGCGACCACACCGGCTTCTACAACAGCGTCGAAAAGTTCCCGGTCTTCCAGGTCAGCGCGATCACCATGCGCAAGGACCCGATCTACCTGACCACCTTCACCGGCCGCCCGCCGGACGAGCCGTCGGTGCTGGGCGAGGCGCTGAACGAGGTGTTCATCCCCCTGCTTCGCCAGCAGTTCCCGGAGATCGTCGACTTCTGGCTGCCGCCCGAGGGCTGCTCCTACCGCATCGCCGTGGTGTCGATGAAGAAGGCCTACGCCGGCCACGCCAAGCGGGTGATGATGGCCGTCTGGAGCTACCTGCGCCAGTTCATGTACACCAAGTGGGTGATCGTCGTGGACGACGACATAAACGCCCGCGACTGGAAGGACGTGATGTGGGCGGTCTCCACGCGGATGGACCCGGCGCGCGACATCACGCTCATCGAGAACACCCCGATCGACTACCTGGACTTCGCCTCGCCGCAGAGCGGGCTGGGCTCGAAGATCGGGCTCGACGCCACCGACAAATGGCCGCCGGAGACCCACCGCGAGTGGGGCCGGAAACTCGGCATGGACGAGACGACGGTGGCCGCGGTCACCGAGATGTGGTCGCGCCTGGGCTTGCCCGGGGACGGAAAGCCGGTGGACTAGGGCGATGGACGCAACGCCTTCCGCCCACGCGGCCGCCCTCTGGGTGGGGCTGCACCTGATCCTGCTGCTGGTGCTGTCGGTGCTGGTGGTGCGCCAGCGGCGCAAGCACCAGGTGGTCCTGGGCGACGCCGACATCCCGGAGCTGACCCAGGCCGTCCGCGCCTTCGGCAACGCCACAGAATATGTGCCGGCCGGGCTGGTCGCCGTGGCGGTGCTGGCGGTGGCCGGCGCGCAGCCGATCGTGGTGCATGCGGTGGGCCTGGTGCTGTTCGCCGGACGGGTGGCGCACGCCATCGGCCTGTCGCGCAGCGGCGGCTCCTCGATCCTGCGCTCGGCCGGGGCGACCGCGACCTGGGTGGCCTACATCCTGGGCGCGGTGGCGCTGTTGTTCTACGCGATCCCCTGAAGGCCCTGGCCCTGAAGGCTCTGGCCCTGAAGACGCTGGCCCTGAAGACCCTGGCCCTGAAGACCCTGGCCGCAAGCTTGTTCTGAAGCGCCCGCTCGGCCATATGGCCCGCATGGACGAAAACCTGCTGAACGATGTGGTGGCCGCCGCCCTGGCCGCCGGGGCCGACGCGGCCGAGGCGGTGGGCGCCGAGCGCCAGGCGCTGTCGATCAATGTGCGCAACGGCGAGCTCGAGGAGGTCGAGCGCGAGGAGAGCCGCGACCTGGGCCTGCGGGTGTTCATCGGCCGGCGGCAGGCGAGCGTTTCCGGCTCCGACGTCAGCGCCGAGGCCCGGCGGACATTGGTCGAACGCGCCGTGGCCATGGCGCGCCTGGCGCCGGAGGACCCCTACGCCGGGCTGGCGGACCCGACCCTGCTGGCGAAAGGCCCCTTCCCCGACCTCGACCTCTATGACGCCGCCGAACCCAGCGCCGAGGCCCTGGAGGCGCAGGCGCGGACGCTGGAGGCGGCCGCCCGGGCGGTGCCCAAGGTGACGAACTCCGACGGCGGCTCGGCGAGCTGGTCGGCCGGCCAGTGGCGGATCGTCACCAGCGGCGGTTTCTGCGGCCTGCACCGCGCCTCGTCCTTCTCGCTGGGCGCCTCGGCGGTGGCCAGCGACGGCGAGGGCATGGAGACCGGCTACGACGGCCGCTCGGTCCGCTGGCAGGCCGACCTGCCGGACGCCGAGGCGATCGGGACCGAGGCGGGCCGGCGGGCCGCCGGCCGGCTGGGCGCGCGCAAGATCGCGTCCACCACCGCCCCGGTGATCTTCGAGAACCGCATCGCCGCCTCCCTGCTGGGGCCGCTGGTGGGCGCGGTCTCGGGCCCGGCGATCGCCCGCGGCGTCTCGTTCCTGAAGGACAAGCTGGGCCAGCCGGTGTTCGCCAAGGGCGTCGGCGTCTGCGACGACCCGCACCGCAAGCGTGGCCTGGGCTCCTCGCCGTTCGACGACGAGGGCGTGGGCAACCGGCCGACGCGGCTCATTGACGACGGGGCGCTGACCACCTGGCTGCTGAATTCGTCGTCGGCGCGGCAGCTCGGCCTGGCCACCACCGGCCATGCCTCGCGCGGCCTGGCGGGGCCGCCCGGCGTCGCGCCCTCGAACCTGACGCTGGAGCCCGGGAGCCGCGACCTGGCGGGGCTGATGGCCGACGCCAAGAGTGGCCTGCTGATCACCTCGATGTTCGGTCCGTCGCTGAACGGCAACACCGGCGACTGGTCGGTGGGCTGCTCGGGCTTCTGGTTCGAGGACGGCCAGGTCGCCTATCCGGTCAACGAGATCACCGTGGCCGGCAACCTGATCGACATCTACGGCCGCCTGGTCCCGGGCGCCGACCTGGAGCTGCGGGGCGCGACCAATGCGCCCTCGATCCTGATCGACGCGCTGGCCATCGCCGGCCTCTAGAGCCTCCTTGACCGCGGGCATTGATCCGCGGCGGCGGCGGGCTTATCGGCTGCGCCGAAACCCGTTTCACGCGATACGAGATTCCCGGCCATGGCCAACAAGCAACTCCTCCACCTGGTGATCGGCGGCGAGCTGAAGACGCTCGATGGGCCCGCCGAGTTCAAGGACCTGAAGAAGGTCGACCTGGTGGGCGCCTATCCCAACTACCAGCAGGCGGTGACCGCCTGGCGCGCCAAGGCCCAGTCGACGGTGGACAATGCGCTGATGCGCTATTTCATCATCCACGCGCACAGGCTGCTGGATCCGGGCAGCGACGACCACCAGCACCAAGGGGACCACCAGCACTGAGCGCCCAGCCGTGCTAGGTCTCCCCTCGCGGATGGCCTGGGCTGGGCGAGCGCACGAAACCGGGAGCAGGGCTGAGGTGAAGATCGGTCGGTGGCGCGGCGCGCTCGGCGCCTGGATCCTGGCGGCGAGCCTGGGCTTGGGTCCGAGCGCCCAGGCGCTGACGCCGCGTGACCTGGTGACCTACGGCGTCGCCGCGAGCAGCGTCACCTATCGCGGCCGGGCCGCCGTCAAGATCGAGGCGGACCGATCGCCCGGCGCGGGGATCGGAACCGCCAACGGCAATGCGATCGCGCTGCTGAAGGGCTCGAGCTTCCACAACGGCGTGATCGACGTGTGGCTGGCCGGCGCGCCGAAGCCGGGCGCCCCGGAGGCGGCCAGGGGTTTCGTCGGCGTGGCCTTCCGGGTCGGGAGCGATCCGCGCCACTATGAGGTGATCTACATCCGGCCGACCAACGGACGCGCCGACGACCAGCTGCGGCGCAACCACGCGATCCAGTACAGCTCCGAACCCGAATACCCCTGGCAGCGGCTGCGGAGCGAAAGCCCGGGCGCCTACGAGGCCTACGCCGACATGGCGCCGGGGGATTGGATCCGCTGCCGGATCGTGGTGACCGGCGCGAAGGCGCGCCTGTTCCTCGGGGCGAACAGGCAACCCAGCCTGATCGTCAACGACCTGAAGCACGGCGATGAGACCGGCGGGGTCGCGCTGTTCATCGCCGCCGGCACGGTGGCCTATTTTTCCGGCCTCTCGGTCAAGGGCTAGGACCCTACGCCGCCTGGACGGGCCTCGAGAGGGCGCGCCGCCGGCGAAGGCTCGCGCCCGCCAGGCCGAAGCCGGCGATCAGCATCGTCCAGGTGGCGGGCTCCGGTACGCCGGGCGTGCTGGCGGCGATCGGAACGCCGCCGACGCTCCAATCGGCGGCAAACGCCGGGTCCACCGTGAAAGTCGGGTCGACCACGGCGGTGTCCTCCCCGAAGTCGATCGAGCCGTCGGGATTGCTCTGGAACTCGCGCACGTCGGACGAGGCGAAGGTGGTCATCACCAGCGTGTAGGTCACGCCGGGAACGAAATCGACGGTGCTGTTGATGGTGAAGTCCTCGAGGCCCTTCTCCCGGTTCGCGGGCACGTCGTTCTCTTGGACCTTGGCGCTGATCTCCTGGATACCTATGCCGGAGAAATCGAAGAACGCCTCGGCGGCCCCGTCCTGGCTCCAGGTCGCGGAGCCCTTCGCCCCGATGGTGACCGGAACGAACGGGGCCGATCCGGTTCCGATCAGCGCCAGGCGCAACACGATCTCGGTCTGCGACGTGAGCTGCGTCGCGAAGCCCACGCCGGTCACCGTCGGGAGCGGACTCATCTGAATGTCGGACTCCGCGGTGCCGCCGTGGGTGGCGACTGCGTCCGCGCCGACGAGCCAGTTGGTGGCGCTCTGCCCGACCTGCACGATGGTCGCGCCGCTGGCGCCGTCGCTGATGGGCACCGGGGCGCCGTTCGCGTCGACCGCCGTCCCCGTAACCACACCCAGGTAGAATGGCGCCTGCGCCTGGGCGGCCGCCGCCCCCACGATCGACACGGAAAGCGCCGCACCCATCCCCACGACACCAAAACGATTGAAAGCCATCACGAACGCTCCACGCAAGCGGCTGGCCTCTAGGCCGAGCCTGTCCTGAACCCGCCCGAACCGTAGGCCGCAAAGTCCGGCGTCGCTTGCCTGGGAGCGCCAACTCTCTTGTCTGCCGACGTATCCCGCACCGGGCGAATAGGCTGGACAAACCACCGAACCGTGTTCGAACTGCGCGCCGCGGTTATCGTAGGGGAAACCGGAGATCATGCAGCGGACGATCAGCACGGCGGAAGCGCCGCCGGCGGAACGCCTCGACTTCTGGCACGACATGGTCTGCCGCACCTTCTTCCGCGTCGATTGCAGGCCCTTGGAGCCGGCGACCTTCCATGGCGAGATCGCGACGGGTACGGCGCCGCCGATCGCGTTTTCGCGCCTGCGCAGCGCGCCCCAGACGGTGCGGCGCGACGCCGACCATGTGCGCCAGACCGAGGACGAGGTGGTCCTGGTGAACCTGCAGGTCGCCGGAACGGGAACCTTCGTGCAGGACGGCCGCGAGACCGTGCTGCGGCCGGGGGATTTCAACTGCCTGGACAGCACCCGGCCTTGCGAGATGAGCTATGAGGGCGAGTTCGAGCAGCTGGTCTTCTACATGCCGCGCAGCGCCGTCGACCGGGCGATGGGCGGGACCTCCCATGTGACCGTGGCCCCCATCCGCCGCGAATCCTCCATGGGTTCGCTGGTCTCGACCTATATCCGCGACCTCGGCTCGCGGATCGCCGCGCTGCCGCCGGCCACCGCCGAACGGCTCGTCGAGGTCGGCCACGCCCTGGTGCTGACCGCGCTGGGCGAGGTGTCGGGGCGGAACGCTCGCGCCCAGGAGTGGGGACGCCCGGCGCTGCGGCAGCGGGCCCTGCATCAGATCGAGATCAACGCGCGCGATCCGCAGTTCGGGTCCGCCGAACTGGCGGCGGCGGTGGGCGTGTCGCTGCGCTACCTGCAGCACCTCTTCCGGGACCTGGGCGAGACGCCGACCGGAAATATCTGGAAGGCCCGCCTGCACATCGCCGCGCGCGACCTGGTCGATCCGCGGCTCGCCGAGGCCGGTGTCGGCCAGATCGCCTTCGCCTGCGGATTTTCCGACGTCGCCCACTTCAGCCGCCGCTTCCGGGCGGCGTTCGGCCTGGCGCCGCGCGACTATCGGGCCGGCGGGCGAATCCCGGGACACCTCGACGCCTGAGCCGGTCGTCCCGGCGCCGGGCCCCGGCCCGTGGCCGAGCCTATGCTAGAGCGCCCGGGCGGGCCTTGAGAGGGCGCGTCGCCGGCGAAGATTCACGCCGGCCAGGCCGAAGCCGGCGATGATGAGGGCCCAGGTCGCCGGTTCCGGCACGCCACCGGGGCCGGGCGTGCTGGTGTCGACCGGAATGCCTTGGATGGTCCACCGATCGGCAAAGTCCCCCTCCACCGTGAACGTCGGGTCGGAAACCGCCATGTCTTCGCCGAACTGGTGGGACGTCGGGTCGAAGCTGAGGAGATTGGCCGAAGCGCTGGTGAAGACCTTGACGCCGTAGACCTCGCCCGGCTGCAGATCGAACGTCTCGTCGACGCCGAACTCATCGCTGTCCTCGGTGAAATTCTTCCCTGGCGTCGAGAATTTGTTGAGGTCGACGTTGAGGAATATCGGTGCGACGCCGGCGATGAGGCTCCCGCCCTGGAACTCGAAACCGGCTTCGGCCGTGCCGTTCTGGGTCCAGGAAATCTGGCCCTGCGCCTTGACCTCGACGGGAACGAAGGGGTCGCCCGCGGTTCCGGCCAGGGTGATCTGATAGAAGGCGACGCTATCGCCTTCGAGCTTTTGCGCATTGGTGACGCCGGACTGGAACGGCGCCATCTGGATGTTGGTCTCCGAGGTGCCCCCGTGCGCCGCCGTCGCATTGGTCCCGACCTGCCAGTTGGTGGCCGTCCGTCCGATCCGCACCTGATTGGGGTCCGCAATCTGTGGATTGCCGTCCTGGAACATCGTCGTGACCCCATTCGGATCGACCAGCGTGCCGTCGATTTCCCCTCCGTAGAGGGGCACCGACGCCGCGGCCGGTCCGGCGAGCGCCGCGCAGGCCGCCGTCACGGCCAAGCCCGGAACCCAATAGCGATTGGCAGTCATCACCGACACTCCGCGCCAGCGGCCGGCGTCTGCCCGGACCGCGTCCTGAACCCATCCGAACCGTAGGCCGCGACGTCCGCCGCCGCTTGCCTGGGAGCGCTCAGTCTTTTGTCTGGCGGCGCGGACACCCCCCGCGCGAATTGGCTGGACAAGCCACCGAACCGTGTTCGAAGTTCGGAATTCGGTTGTCGTAGGGGAAACCGAGGACCATGCAGCACACGGTGAGCACGGCGGAAGCCCCGCCTCCGGAGCGCCTGGACTATTGGCAGGATGTGGTCTGCCGCACCTTCTTCCGCGCCGATTGCCGGGCGCCGGAGCCGAGGTCCTTCCACGGCGAGATCGCCACGGTGCTGACCCCGCCGATGGCCTTTTCCCGCCTGCGCAGCACCGCCCAGACGGTGCGCCGCGACGCGCGCCAGGTGCGCCAGACCGAGGACGAGGTGTTCCTGGTGAACCTGCAGGTCTCCGGGACGGGAGGGTTCGTGCAGGACGGCCGCGAGGTCCTGCTGCAGCCGGGGGATTTCACCTGCTCGGACAGCACCCGGCCCTGCGAGATGACCTACGAAGGCGAGTTCGAGCAGCTGGTCTTCTACATGCCACGGAGCCCGGTGGCCCGAGCGCTGGGCGGGACCTCCCACCTGACCGCGGCGCCCGTGCGCGGCGCCTCCGCCGTCGGCGCGCTGGTCTCGACCTATCTGCACGACCTGGGCTCACAGGTCGCCGCGCTGCCGCCGGCCACCGCCGAACGGCTCGCCGAGGTCGGCCAGGCCCTGGTGCTGACCGCGCTGGGCGAGATGTCGGGGCTGAAGGCGCACGCCCACGAATGGGGACGCCCGGCGCTGCGGCAACGGGCCCTGCATCAGATCGAGATCAACGCGCGCGACCCGCAGTTCGGATCGGTCGAACTGGCGGCGGTCGTCGGCGTGTCGCCACGCTACCTGCAGGACCTGTTCCGCGACCTGGGCGAGACGCCGAGCGGATGCATCTGGAAACGGCGTCTTCACGTCGCCGCGCGCGACCTGGTCGATCCGCGCCTCGCCGAGGCCGGGGTCGGCCAGATCGCCTTCGCCTGCGGGTTTTCCGACGTGGCCCACTTCAGCCGCCGCTTCCGGGCGGCGTTCGGCCTGGCGCCGCGCGACTACCGCGCCGACGGGCGAGTCCCGGACCACCTTGACGCCTGAGCCAGGTCTCCTACTCCCGCCGCAGCAGCTTTTCGGTGAGCGCCGAGCCGATCATGCCGGCGCGGAAGTCGGCCTTCATGCCGTCCGGGTCGTACAGCGGGCTTTCCACCCATTCGAGGAAGCTCATGCCCGCCGGCTCGCCCTCAGCCAGATAGCGCTCGAAGACGTAGTCCAGGACCCCGGTCTTGCCGGCCTTTATGTGCAGGTAGCGCAGCGACAGCTGGTCCAGCGCCTCGCGGATCGTCTTGCCCTGGCGGAAGTGCACGTAGAAGACGCTCATGATCCCGGCCCGGTCCGCGCCGGACTTGCAGTGGATCAGGGCCGGATAGGCGATGGTCTCGAACAGCCGCTTGGCGCCCAGCACCCGCTCGCGGCTCGGGACCTCGCGCGAGGTGATGGTGAGGTTGACCATCTCCAGCCCCAGGCGGGCGCAGGCGTCCTTCTCGAGCGCGTAGAAGCTGGCGTCGAAGCCGCCGCGCAGGTTGACGACGGTCTTGATCCCCTTGGCCTTCCAGGCGGCGAGCTGATGCGGCCAGGGCTGGTTGGCGCGCAGCAGTTCGTCGCTGATCCAGTGGGCGTTCGAAAAACCCAGGCGCAGATAGGCGTGGTCGTTCCACAGGTAGTCGGCGTAGGTCCGCAGCCGCCCGCCCGGCGTGGTCATGTCGAATCTGTTGGCCACGGCCTCGGCGGTCATGGGCGCTTACCTAGGGCTTCGCGGCCGCCTGCGAAAGCGCCCCGTCGTCGCGGCGGCGGCCAAGCGCCGCCCCTGGCCGCTCAAGCTTGACTTCGCCCCCGCATCGGACGACGCCTCAGCCATGAGCGCCCTCCCGACGCCAGAGCTCTCGGCCCGCGTGCTGATCGCGCGGGTGGCCCGGATCTACCTTTTGCCGCGCTGGAAGGGCTGGATCACCGCCTTCGTGGCGGCCATCGCGACGGCCTATTTCACCACCCTGCTGGCCCAGATCCTGGAGCCGGCGACCAACGACCTGTTCGTCAACCACAAGCCCGGCCAGCTTGAGCGGCTGCCGCTGATGATCGTCGGCATCGCCTTCGCACGGCTGGCGGCCTCGCTGATCCAGGCCTCGCTGGTCAACCGCATGGGCAACGGCGTGGTGGGCGACGTGCAGGTGCAGCTGTTCGGCCGCATGGTCCGCGCCGACCTGGCTCGCATCCGAAGCCAGCATTCCGGCTCCTACGTGGCCTCGGTGCTCTATGACGCCGGCCTGATCCGCGAGGCGGTGACCAGCGGCTTCATCAACTACACCCGCGAGCTCTTGATCGTGATCGGGGCGGTCACGGTGATGATCGGCAACGACCGGTGGCTGACCATCGGGGTGATCGTGGTGGCGCCCATCGCCAGCATCATCATGCGCCGTTTCTCCAAGCGCTCCAGCAAGGCCGCGCGCGGCGCCATGGCCGAGACCTCGGCCCTGTCGACGGCGATCATGGAGAGCCTGGACGGGGTCAGGATCGTCAAGATCGAGAACCGCGAGACCTATGAGGAAGGCCGCGTGGCCGAGGTGGTGACGCGCCGCCAGAACCACCTGATCAAGGGCGCCAACGCACGCGCCTTCGCCGCGCCCTCCACCGAGCTGGTGATGACCCTGCTGACCGCGGCGGTGCTCTACTACGCCGGCTGGCGCTCGGCGCACGGGCACATGACCGCCGGCGCCTTCGTCTCGTTCATGGCGGCGCTGGCCATGGGGTCGCAGTCGCTGCGCCAGGTGGCCAACCTGCAGACCGTGTTCGCCGAGGGCATGGCGGCGATGCGCCGGCTGTTCGCCGCGCTGGACGTGGAGCCGGAGGTGCGCGAGCGGCCGGGCGCGGGCGCGCTCACCCTGGCCCAGGGCGCGATCCGCTTCGAGGCCGTGGGCTTTTCCTACGACGGCGACGGGCCGCCGACCCTGAGCGGCGTCAGCCTGGAAGTGCGGCGCGGCGAGACGGTGGCCCTGGTCGGCCCCTCGGGCGGCGGCAAGAGCACCATCCTGAACCTGATCCCGCGCTTCTATGACGTCACCGAAGGCCGGGTGATGCTGGACGGCCAGGACGTGCGCGAGGTGACGCTGGCCTCGCTGCGCGGGCAGATCGCGCTGGTGACCCAGGAGCCGTTCCTGTTCGATGACAGCATCCGCGCCAACATCGCCTACGCCCGGCCGGAGGCCCCGCCCGAAGCAGTGGAGCAGGCGGCGCGGGCGGCGGCGGCGCACGAGTTCATCCTGGCCCTGCCCGAGGGCTACGAGACCCAGGTGGGCGAGGCGGGCGCCAGGCTTTCCGGCGGCCAGCGCCAGCGCATCGCCATCGCACGCGCCTTCCTGAAGGACGCCCCGATCCTGCTGCTCGACGAGGCGACGAGCGCCCTGGACACCGAAAGCGAGGCGCATGTGCAGGCGGCGCTGAAGCGGCTGATGGCCGGGCGCGCGACGATCCTGATCGCGCACCGGCTGTCGACGGTGCGCGGCGCCGACCGCATCTATGTCCTGGACCGCGGCCGCATCGTCGAGACCGGCGACCACGACGGGCTGATGCGCCGCCGCGGCCTCTACGCGCGCCTGGCCCGCAGCCAGGACCTGGACGCCGAGACGGCCGCTTGAGGTTGGGCGCCCGATGAAGAAGCTGCTGCGCAGCGACGCCGTCCAGACCCTGCTGGGCTGGCTGCTGGGGATCTATATCCGCCTGATCCTGCACACGGTGCGCTGGACGCACGTGAACCTGGAACGCGTGGAGCCGGTGCTGGCGAGCCCGCAGGACGGGGCCATCGCGCTGTTCTGGCACGGGCGCATCCCGCTGTGCCTGGCGACCGCGCCGCAGTGGTGGCGCAAGCACACCAAGGCGATGATCTCGCCCTCGTCGGACGGCCAGTTCATCGCCACCGCCCTGGAGATGGCGGGCTTTCCCGGCATCCGCATGTCCACCGCCAAGCCGGGCGACGCGGCCAAGGCGCGCCAGGCGGTGGCGGCGCTGCGCGAGGCGGTGACCCATGTGGCCGGCGGCGGGGCGCTGGTGATCACGCCGGACGGCCCGCGCGGCCCCAACGAGGTGATCGCCCCCGGCGCGCTGCAGATCGCCAAGCGCAGCGGCCAGGGGGTCTATCTGATGGGCATCGCGGCCCATCCGGCCATCCAGCTCAGCGGCTGGGACCGGATCATGTTCGCCGCCCCGTTCGGCAGGGGCGCCGTGGTCTGGGACGGCCCGCTGCATGCGCCGAAGGACATCGACGGGGCCGCCGCCGAGGCCATGCTGGCGGACTGGTCGGCGCGGCTTTCGGCGCTCACCCGGCGCGCGGAGGCCATGGTCGGGCGGCCACAGTCTGCGGCCGCGTCAACAGCGCCACATTGATCCGAGGCCCCGGCGGTGAGACATAGGCGCGATGGCGCACACCCACGACCATAAGCACGATCACGATCATGGCCACGACCATGACCATGGGCACGACCATGATCGCGGGCATGGGCGCGCGCATGAGCCTCATGACCATGCGCACCACGACCATGGGCACGACCATGGCCACAAGCACGACCATGGGCATGGGCACGGGCACTCGCACGGCCTGGGGCATCACCATCACCACCACGCCCCGGCCAACATGGGCGCGGCCTTCGCCGTCGGGGTGACGCTGAACACCGGCTTCGTGGCGGTGGAGGTGGTCGCGGGCTTCCTGTCGCACTCCATGGCGCTCTTGGCCGACGCCGGCCACAACCTGTCCGACGTGCTGGCGCTGTTGATGGCCTGGGGCGCCACCATCCTCGCCAAGCGCGCGCCGTCCGGCCGGCGCACATATGGCCTGCGCAAGGGCACCGTCCTGGCCTCGCTGGGCAATGCGGTGTTCCTGCTGCTGGCGATCGGCGGCATCGTCTCGGAATCGATCCACCGGCTGACCCTGCCCAGCGCCATCGATACCCGCACCGTGATGATCACCGCCGGCCTGGGCGTGGCGATCAATACGATGACCGCCCTGTTCTTCATGCGCGGCAGCCAGGACGACCTGAACGTCCGCGGCGCCTTCCTGCACATGGCGAGCGACGCGGTCGTGTCCCTGGCCGTGGTGGTGGGCGCCGGAATCATCGCGCTCACCGGCCTGCAGTGGATCGACCCGGTGCTGAGCCTGGGCATCGCGGTGGTGATCGTGCTCGGCACCTGGGGCCTGCTGCGGGATTCGGTGAACCTGGCGCTGGACGGGGCGCCGCGCGAGATCGACGTGGCCGAGGTGCGCGCCTACCTGGCCGCCCTGCCCGGCGTGGCGGAGATCCACGACCTGCACGTCTGGGCGATGAGCACGACGGAGACGGCGCTGACGGCGCACGTCATCCGGCCGGCCAACGACGACGGCGACCGCTTCCTGCACGCCGCCTGCGAGGGCCTGGCGCACCGGTTCAACATCGGCCACTGCACTCTGCAGGTGGAGACCGAGGCCGACAGCGCCTGCCACCTGGCCCCGGCCGGGGTGGTGTGAGTCGAAAGCCAAGCACCCTGCCGCTGGCGCTCTATGCCGCGGCGACCGGCCTCTTCGAGCCACTGACGCCTGCCCTGCTCCGCCGCCGCGCGCGGGCGGGCAAGGAGGACGCCGGGCGGCTGCACGAACGCCTGGGGCGGCCGATGGTGGCGCGGCCGGAGGGGCCGCTGGTCTGGCTGCACGGGGTGAGCGTGGGCGAGAGCCTGTCGCTGCTGCCGCTGATCGGGGCGCTCCGGGCCGGGCGGCCGGGGCTGAACGTCCTGGTGACGTCCGGCACGGTGACCTCCGCCGAGGTGCTGGCCCGGCGCCTGCCCGCCGGCGTCACCCACCAATATGCGCCGGTGGACGCGCCGGGGGCCGCGGCGCGGTTCCTGGACCACTGGCGGCCGGACACCGCCTTGTTCGTGGAGAGCGAGCTGTGGCCGAACCTGATCGCGGCGGCGGCGGGGCGCGGCGTGCGCCTGGGCTTGGTCTCGGCGCGGATCACCCAGGCCAGCGCCGACGGCTGGAGTCGGGCGGCGGGAACCGCGCGGGCGCTGCTGGGCGCCTTCGAGCTGGTCCTGCCGCAGGACGCGGCCACGGCGGCGCGGCTCTCGCGGCTGGGCGCGACGGTGGGTCCGGGCCTGAACCTGAAGCTGGTTGGCGAGCCGCCGCCGGTGGACGAACGCCTCGCCGCCGAACTCAAGGCCCTGGGCCGCCGCATCGTGCTCGCCGCCAGCACCCATCCCGGCGAGGAGCGCCCGATCGCCGAGGCGTTCCGGGCCGCGACAGCGGATGGGCCAGGCGCTCTGCTGGTGGTCGCGCCGCGTCACCCGGACCGCGGGCCGGCGGTGGCCGACGAGCTTCGGGCACTGGGCTTCACGGTCGCGCGCCGGGCGGCCGGCGAGCCCCCGGCCAAGGCCGCCGAGGCCTATGTGGCCGACACCCTGGGCGAGCTTGGGGCCTTCTACGCCGCCGCCGATGCGGTGGTGATGGGCGGGAGCTTCGTGGACGGGATCGGCGGGCACAATCCGCTGGAGGCGGCGCGGCTGGGCTGCGCCATCCTCACCGGCCCCCACGTGTTCAACGCCGCCGACATCTATGGCGCCATGCTGGATGACTGCGCGGTGATCGCCGCCGCCGACCGCGCGGCGCTGGCCCGGCACATCGGCGGCGTACTGGCCAATCCGGCGATCGCGGAGCGCGTGGGCGAGGCGGCGGCGGCCTTCGCCGCGCGCCAGGGCGCGGCGCTGATCGAGGCGATGGCGCTGATCGAACCCCTGTTGCCGGCCATGTCGCCCGCATGAAGCTCGCCACGCCCCGCTGGTGGTACACGCGCGACCTTTCCGCCCGGAAGGGGGCCATGCCGGCGACGCGGGCCGTCCTGACGCCGATCTCCTGGATCTGGGCGGCGGTGACGGCGCGCCGGATCGCGCGGACGGTTCCAGCCACTGTGGGCGCGCCGGTGATCTGCGTCGGCAACCTGACCGTGGGCGGGGTCGGCAAGACGCCGGTGGTGCGCGCGCTCGCCGAACGGCTGGCGACCCAGGGCGCGCCAAGCGGGGGCAAGGCGGTCCACCTGCTGTCGCGCGGCTATGGCGGGCGCCTGGCCGGGCCGGTGCAGGTCGATCCCACCGTCCACAGCGCCGCCGACGTCGGCGACGAGCCCTTGATGCTGGCGGCCGATTTCCCGGTCTGGGTGGCGCGCGACCGGGCCGCGGGCGCCAAGGCCGCCGCCGCGGCGGGCGCAGACGTCATCGTCATGGACGACGGGCATCAGAACCCGACCGTCAGGAAGGCGCTGTCGCTGGTGGTGGTGGACGGCGAGACGCGCGGCGACGACTGGCCGTTCGGCGACGGCCGGGTCTTCCCGGCCGGGCCGATGCGCGAGCCGCTGGCGGCAGGCCTGGCGCGCGCCGACGCAGTGGTGATGATGCTGCCCGACGACCTGGCCGCCCCCGATCCCGAGTTGGCCGCGATGCTGGCCGGCCCGCCCCTGCTGGTCGCGCACCTGAAGCCCACCGCGCCGCCGCCCGCCGGGCCGCAGGTCGGCTTCGCCGGCATCGGCAAGCCGTGGAAGGTGGCCCGCGCCCTGCGCGCGGCCGGCTGCGAGCTGGCGGACTTCGCCGAGTTCCCCGACCACGCCGCCTATGACGAGGCCACGCTGAAGGCGCTCGCCGACCGCGCGGCGGTGTTCGAAGCCGGCCTGGTGACCACCGAGAAGGACTGGGCGCGGCTGCCGCAGGCCTGGCGCGCGCGGGTGACGCCCTGGCCGGTGGCGGCGGTGTTCGACGATCCGGCGGCGCTGGACGCCCTGCTGGCGAAGGCCGGGCTGTAGAGCGCGCTTGCATACCTCGAAGTTCTAGGTATTATACCTATAAGTTCGAGGTATCCAGGCGGGTCGCGATGGCGTCGACAAACCCCAGTTTCATGAACGGCGTGCCGGAACTGCTGGTGCTGCGCCTGCTGCGCGGCCGGCAGATGTACGGCTATGAGATCGTCCAGGCGATCCGCGAGGAGACCGGCGAGGTCGTGAACCTCGGCGAAGGCGTGGTCTATCCGGTGTTGCACGCCCTGGAGAAGAGCGGCGCGATCACTTCGGAGCGCCGGCCGGTCGGCGGCCGCAGCCGCATCTACTATTCGCTGTCGCCGAAGGGCGCCTCGCGCCTGACCGAGCTCACCGAGCTTTGGACCCGGCTGACGGGCGCGGTGCAGCAGGTGCTGGTGGGAGGCGCGCGTGCAGGCCTCGTTTGACCCGCTCTTGCGCCGCCTGCTGGACGGCGGGGTCCGCCGCAAGCCGGCGCGCCGCTACCTGGCCGAGCTGAAAGACCATCTGGACGACCTCATCGCCGAGGAGCGCCGGGCGATGAGCGATCCGCAGCTGGCGGAGAGCCGGGCGCTTTGCAGACTAGGGAGCTTCGACATGCTGGCCGACGCCATGATTGAACGCCGCGAATTCCAGAGCTGGGGCCACAAGGCGCCCTTCGCCGCCTATCTGGTGGCGCCCGCCGCCGCCCTGGCGGCGGTCACCGCGCTGACGGTGGTGGGCGTGGTGATGACCGTGAAGCAGACGCACGCGGCAGGCGCGGGGCCCGTGCCGGGCCAGGTGGCCGAGTTCGCGACCGGCATGATGTTCTTCGCCAATGTGATCCTGCCGGTGCTGCTGGCCTGGGCGCTGGGCGCAGCCGCGTTCCGCAACCGCTCGGCCCTGCTGTGGCCGGCCTGCGGGATCGTCGCCCTGGCGGCGCTGGGCAGCGTGTTCCACGTCAGCCTGACCCTGCCGAGCGCCATGACCCGGGGCGAGGTCGCGATCTCGCCGGACGGGTTCATGGGCTTCTCCGCCATGCTGGCCGCCGCGGCCCTGCCCTACGCGGGCCTGCTGTTCTGGCGTGCGGCGCGCGAGCGCCAGGCGGCCTGAAGTTCACCGGATTCCTCCTCCCCTTGCGGGAGGAGGTGGCCCGCGGAGCGGGTCGGAGGTGGGGTTTCTCAAGCCTCTCGAAGCTGACCAGGTCGCCGTATCGTGCGGATGGCGGAGCGTAACCCCACCTCCGTCAGCCTGCGGCCGACACCTCCTCCCACAAGGGGAGGAGGATCACGAAGCCATCCTCAGCCCGTCGCGCCGGCTTTTTCGGCGAACTTCCAGCTGGCCTGGGCGAGGCTCAGCACGCGGTCGGCCTGCTGGGCGGCGTGGGGGCTGTTGGCGGTGCCGTCGCGCACGCGGCCGACGATCCCCTGCAGGATGCCCGCCAGGCGGAAGGCGTTGTAGCTGCAGAACCAGTTGAGGTCATGCAGGCCGGAGCGCCCGGTCAGGCCGCAATAGTGCGCCACCGCCTCGTCCAGCGTCGGGATGCCGTGCGTCGCCAGGTCGGGAATGGTCGAAAGCGAGCCGTTGATCCAGTTCATCAGCAGGTAGGTGAAGTCGGCCAGCGGGTCGCCGAGCGTGCAGAGCTCCCAGTCCAGCACCGCCTTCACCCTCGGCTGGTCGGCGTGGAAGATCATGTTGTCCAGGCGGTAGTCGCCGTGGACGATCGAGGTCTTCTCCTGCTCCGGCAGGGTCCGGGGCAGCCACTCGATCAGCCGCTCCATCTCCGGGATGTGGATGGTCTCCGAGGCCTTGTACTGCTTGGTCCAGCGGTCGACCTGGCGGCCCATGTAGTTGCCGGGCTTGCCGAAGGCCTCCAGGCCGATCGCCACGTAGTCGGTGTTGTGCAGGTCGGCGAGGGTCTTGATCTTGTCCATGAAGATCGCGCGGCGCTCGGCGGGCTGGCACTGGGGCAGCGACTGGTCCCAGAAGATCCGGCCCTCGACCATGTCCATGATGTAGAACCAGGTGCCGACGACGCTGTCGTCCTGGCAAAGGCCGTAGGTCTTGGCGACCGGGAAACCCGTCGGACCCAGCGCGCTGATCACCTTGTATTCGCGGTCCACCGCGTGCGCCGAGGGCAAGAGCTTGCCGGGCGGCTTCCTGCGCATGACGTACTTCTTGGCCGGCGTGACCAGCTGGTAGGTCGGGTTCGACTGGCCGCCCTTGAACTGGCGCACCTCCAAGGGTCCCGCGTAGCCGGCGACATTGGCCTTCATCCAGGCGTCGAGGGCGGCCTCGTCGAACCGGTGGCTCTCGGCGACGTCCTTGGTGCCGGTGTTGAGCTGCTCGCGCTCCTGCTCGGCGGTGTCGACCACGGCGGCCATGGCGTTCCCTCGTACAACTGTTTGAACCACTTTACCGGGGCGGCTCGGAGCGCTGCAAGGCATCGGTAGGGAAAACCCCTTTTCCTGTGTCATCCCGGAAAGCGCGCAGCGCTTGTCCGGGACCCATCGGCTCCGTGTGGCGGCAGCAATTGCGGCGGCGCATCGGCGCGTCCGGACGCGCAGAATTCATGGGTCCCGGTTTCGCCGCGGCGAAACCGGGATGACACCCGACGGTTCAGCGCGCCAGCGCCCGCCAGCCGATGTCGGTGCGGTGGAAGCCCTGCGGCCAGTCGATCAGCGGGATGGCGCCATAGGCCCGCTCGCGCGCCTGCGCCAGGTCGGCGCCCACGGCGCAGACATTGAGCGCGCGGCCGGAGCCGGCCAGCACCGCGCCGTCCGGCCCGGCGCTGGTGCCGGCGTGGAACACCACCACGCCCTCGCCGAAGTCGCGGTCCAGGCCCTTGATGACGCTGCCCGCCTGGGCCGGGCCGGGATAACCCTCGGTCGCCAGAACCACGCAGATGGCGTCGTCGTCACGCCACTTCGGCTCCGGCAGCTCGTGCAGGCGACCGGTGGCGCAGGCCACCAGGTAGGGGACGAGGTCACTCTCCAGGCGCAGCATCAGCACCTGGCATTCGGGATCGCCGAAGCGGGCGTTGAATTCCACCAGCTTCGGGCCATGGCGGGTGGCCATCAGCTCCACGAACAGCACCCCGCGATAGGGCGCGCCGTCGGCGGCGATGCCCTTGAAGGCCGGGCGCACCAGCTGGTGGTCGATCTGGTCGACCAGGTCGAGGGTGAAGACCGGAGCCGGCGAATAGGTCCCCATGCCGCCGGTGTTCGGACCCTGGTCACCGTCGAAGGCGCGCTTGTGGTCCTGGACCCCGCCGAACAGCTTCGACGTCTTGCCGTCGCAGAGCGCGAACAGCGAGCCGATCTCGCCCTCCAGATATTCCTCGATCACCACCTGGGCGCCGGCCGCGCCGAAGCGCCCGGCGAAGGCGTCGTCGATGGCCGCCTCGGCCGCCGCACGGTCCGGGGCGATCACCACGCCCTTGCCGGCCGCCAGGCCGTCGGCCTTGACCACATAGGGCGGAGCGAAGTGGGTGAGCGCGGCCTTGGCCTCGGCGGCGTCCCCACAGATGCGGTAGGCGCCGGTGGGCAGGTGGTGGCGGTCGCAGAAGGCCTTGGTGAAGGCCTTGGAGCTTTCCAGCCGCCCGGCCGCGGCGGTGGGGCCGAAGCAGGCGATGCCGGCTTCCTGCAGGGCGTCGGCGAGGCCGGCCTCGACGGCCACCTCCGGCCCGATCACCACCAGGTCTGCGGCGATCTGGCGGGCCAGTTCCACCTGCCGGGCGACCTCGGTGGGCTTGATGTCGAAGGTCTCGGCGATGGCCGCCATGCCCGGGTTGCCCGGCGCGCAGACCAGCCTGCGCACCAGCGGCGACTGTTTGATCTTCCAGGCCAGCGCATGCTCGCGCCCGCCGGAGCCCACGAGGAGGATGTTCATCGCGCGGCTTTGGCGCGGGCGGCGCGACGGGTCAATACGGCAGGCGCCGAGGGGGCCGGCGCAACCAAATCCATCGCCGCGATTTCAAAACCGTAGAGGCTGCGTCGTAGGGCTGCCCATGGCTTATGTCGATCGTCCCGATCCGCCGCATCGGTTCGGCTTCACGTCCTACGCCGACGACACGCCCCGGTTCGAGGCGTTCGACGATCCGGCCGTCGCCGGAACCCGCTTTGCCCCCGACGACGCCGACTGGGAAGCCGATTGGGACGACCCGGTGGCGGAGTCCGTCGGCGGCTCGTCGGACAAGCCCGGCCTGATCGGCTTCCTGGCCGCCCTGCTGGCCGGGACCCTGGTCGCCGCCGTCCTGGCCTACTTCGGGACCGGCCTGATCCGGTCGATGCCTCATAGGGTTCTGGCCCAGCCGGCGGCGGCTCCTGCGGCGGCGATGACGCCCCAGGGCCCGGGCGCGCCGGCGCTTGCGCCGGGCGTCAGCGGGGCTGGGGCCTTGCCCAATGAGCCTTCTGCTTCCGCCTCGAGCGCGACGGCGGGCCTTCCCTTGACCGCCTTGCCCCCGCCGGCCGTTCCGCAACCCAGCTCGACCACGAAGCCCCACCGGGCGAGCCAGAAGGCGACGGCCCGCCACAGGCTCGCGCCATTGGATTGCGCCCGTCCCGCCTCGTCCGGCCAGCGCATGGTGTGCCGCAGTCCGGGGCTGCGGGCGGCGGACCGCCGCATGACCCGCGCCTATGCCGCGGCGCTGGCGGCGGGCGCGCCGCCGCGGACCCTGCGGCGGGACCAGGTGAAATGGCTCAAGGTCCGCGAGGCCGCGGCGCGGCGCTCCAGCCAGGCCGTCGAGGCAGTCTATAGCCGCCGGATCGAGGCCCTGGATTCGCGGCCATACGCCGCCTGCGCCGCCCCCCCTTCGAGAGGCTCGGGCCTCACGCGGGTCACGCGCTGGCTGCTGTCCGTACCCGGGAAGATCGTCTCGCCGAAGCGACGGGCGGGCTGCGGCTAGGGCGCGACGCTCGGCGCCGGCCCGAAGAAGCCGGTGATCCGGCGGATCTGGCCGTTGGGCGCGAGTTCGTAGAAGTCCTGGCCCTGGGTGATGGTCTTGCCGTCGCCGCCCTGCAGCAGCCAGCTCACCCGCATGGCGCTGTGGTGGGTCTGCGGCGCGCTGCAGCGGAAGCGGGCGCCGGGCGTCTGCCGCTGGAAGTCGGCGATCGTGGCGCTGAGCGCCGCGCGGCCGGCGGCGTAGGTCGGGGTCGGGTCGGCGTAGACGCCGTCGGCGGCGAAGACGCGTTCGAGCAGCCGGTCCCGCTCGGCCCGGTCGGTGGTGTTCCAGGCCGCGCAGTGGGCGGCGACCACCTCGGCGGGGGTCAGGCCCGGGGCGGGCGGCTTTTCGCCCGCCATGGCGGCGCCGGCCAGCGCAGCGGACAGGGCCGCGCCCAGACTGATGGCGAGTTTCAACATCGGCGACGCACTCCCCTGGAACAGGCGGAGAGCTTGCCCGGCCCTACCCTTCCAGGTCCAGCGAATAGCCGGCCGAGCGCACCGTGCGGATCGGGTCGTCGTCGTCGGTGACGCCGAGCGCCTTGCGCAGGCGCCCGATATGGACGTCGACGGTGCGGGCCTCGACATAGACGTCGGAGCCCCAGACGGCGTCGAGCAGCTGTTCGCGGGAGAAGACCCGGCCCGGGTGCTGCATCAGGTAGTCGAGCAGGCGGAACTCGGTCGGGCCGAGGTGGATCTCGGCGCCGGCGCGCTTCACCCGGTGGGCGACGCGGTCGATCAGCAGGTCGCCGCGGCGCACGCGGTCCTCGGCCAGGCCCGGGCGGATGCGGCGCAGCACCGCGCGGATGCGCGCGGTGAGCTCGGTCATCGAGAAGGGCTTGACCACATAGTCGTCGGCCCCGGTGTCGAGGCCGCGCACCCGGTCGGTCTCTTCGCCGCGTGCGGTCAGCATGATGATCGGCAGGTTGCGGGTCTCGTTGCGCTGGCGCAGCCGGCGGCAGACCTCGATGCCGGAGATCTTCGGCAGCATCCAGTCCAGCACGATCAGGTCGGGCAGCCGCTCGTCGATGAGCAGCAGGGCCTCCTCGCCGTCGCCGGCCAGGCCCACGTCGTAGCCCTCCTTCTGCAGGTTGTACTGCAGCAGGGTCGCCAGCGAATCCTCGTCCTCGATCACCAGGACGTGCGGCGTCATCTGCATTGTGGTCAGCCCCCCGATCCCTAGGCCTGCAGGGCGTCGGTCTTCGGCCGGCCGCCGACGATTTCGGCGCCGGTGATCTCGTAATGCACGATTTCGGCGATGTTGGTGGCGTGGTCGCCGATCCGCTCGAGGTTCTTGGCCACGAACAGCATGTGGGCGCAGGCGGTGATCGTGCGCGGGTCGCCCATCATGTAGGTCAGAAGCTCGCGGAACAGGGCGTTGTAGTGCTCGTCGACCTCGTCGTCCTGGCTCCAGACGGCGAGCGCGCGCTCGATGTCGGAGCGGCTGTAGGCGTCGATCACGCTGGAGAGGCGGCCCAGCACCAGCTTGCCCATGCGCTCGATGGAGCGGGTGAGCGGGGTGAGCGGATCGCTCTCGATGATCACCAGGGTGCGCTTGGCGATGTTCTTGGCGAGGTCCCCGCAGCGTTCGAGGTTGTTGGCCACCTTCATGGCGGCGAGCGCGCGGCGCAGGTCGTCGGCCACCGGCTGGCGCAGCGCGATCAGGCGGATGGTGCGGCGTTCGATCTCGCGCTCGGCCTCGTCCAGCTTGTCGTCGCGGGAGACCACGGAGGAGGCCAGGTCCTGGTTGCGCTTGACCACGCTGTTCACCGCGTCGGCCACCTGGGCCTCGGCCAGGCCGCCCATGCGCACGCATTCGGCGGACAGGCCGTTCAGCTCATCCTCATAGGATTTGACGATGTGCTCGTTCATTCGCCTCGCCTCAGACCCGGCTTTCAGGGACGCTTTAACGACGCTCAGGGATCGAGGCCGCCCACGCCCGTCCTATGCTACAGTCTCATGACGCTTTGACGACGCCGTCGGGGGTCGCCGCCAGCGGGAAATAGGCCGTGAACGTACTGCCTTCGCCCTCGGCGCTGGCCACCACCAGGCCGCCGCGATGGCGGTTCATGATGTGCTTGACGATGGCCAGGCCCAGGCCGGTTCCCGACCGCGCCCCGGTCTTCTGGCCGTCCACGCGATAGAAGCGTTCGGAGAGCCGGGGCAGGTTCTGGCGCGCGATGCCCGGGCCGAGGTCGCTGACCCGGAACGCCGCATAGGTCTCCTGCGAGGGATCCGGCGCCACCAGCGACAGGCGCGGCAGGCCTTCGGGGCCCGCGGCGGCGGCGAGGTCGGACAGGCCGGCCTGGATTTCGATGCGCACCGCCGCGCCGTCCGGCGAATATTTGACCGCATTGTCGATCAGGTTCTGGGCGACCTGGACGATCTGGTCGCGCTCGCCGCGCACCAGCACCGGCTGGGTGTCCCGGCCGCACGGCTTCCAGTCCAGCTTGACCCGGCGCTGGGCGCCCAGGGGCGCGGCGGCCTCCACCACCTCGCCCACCAGCATGCCCAGGTCCACGACCCCGCGCGGGGCGATGTGCTCGTCGAGCTCGATGCGGCTCAAGGAGGTGAGGTCGGCGATCAGCCGCGCCATGCGGTCGGCCTGGGCCTGCATGATGCCCAGGAACTTGTCGCGGGCGTCGGCGTCGTCGCGGGCATGGCCGCGCAGGGTCTCGATGAAGCCCGAGAGCGAGGCCAGCGGCGTGCGCAGCTCGTGGCTGGCGTTGGCCAGGAAGTCCACCCGGGTGCGCTCCATGCGCCGCCCCTCGGTCTCGTCGTGCAGGGTGATGAGCGCCAGACGCGACCCGTCGCGGGCGAAGCCCAGGAAGCGGCCGCGCACCTTCAGGCTCTTCGACTGGGCGCCGGTGGTCTCATAGTCGCCCTCGGCGTCGACCTCGTCGAACAGGGCCTTGTCGACGGTCTCCAGCACCACCGGGTCGCGCACCGCCGACAGCAGCAGGCCCTCGTCGGCGTTGATCCGCAGGAGCTCGCGCGCGGCGGTGTTGGCCAGGATGTAGCGCCGTCCCGTGAGGTCGCCCGGCTCGAAGCCTGTGACCACCAGGATCGGGTCCGGCAGGGCGTCGATCAGCGCCGCATAGAGCTGCGAGTCCGGAACCGTCAGCGGGATGGGATCGAGCAGGGACAGCGCCGAATCTCCGTTGCGAAGGACTCTCTAGCATCCCCAGTCGTGTGTCAGGCCGGTGACGATTCGCCCCGCCCGGCGCATCGCGCTGTTGACCGATCGCCGGCGAGGCGACTTTCTCGCGGGAACCATCGCCGGGCCCGGAGGTTGTATTCCCTTGGCGGCGAGTCATGGAGGGGCGGCCAGATGGCGTCCGATGCGGCGGTAGACCCCGCGGATTCGACCCTGCGCGAAGTCGATCACCGGGTGAAGAACAACCTGCAGATGATCGCCTCGCTGATCCAATTGCAGTGCCGGCGAACCGAGGACGAGACCGTGCGCGCCGCGCTTCGGACCGTGCTCGGCCGGGTCGGGGCCGTGGCCACCGTGCACCGCCGGCTGTTCCAGGGCGATCCGGGGCTGTTCGAGGCCGCCGACTTCCTGCGCGACCTGACCGCCGACATGGCCGGCCAGGCCGGCCGCGACGACATCCAGATCGCGCTGGACCTGGAGGCGGTGACCCTGCCCGCCGCGTCGGGCGCGCCCTTCGCCCTGATCGCCAACGAACTGCTCGACAACGCCCTGCGCCACGCCTTCCCGCCGCAGCATGGCGGGCGCATCGCGGTCGGCCTGGCGCCGCAGGGCGGCGGCTGCCGGCTGACGATCGCCGACGACGGCGCGGGCCTGGGCGGACGGGCGGACGGTTTCGGCCTGACGGTGGTGCGCCTGCTCTGCCGCCAGCTGCACGCCGAGCTTGCGCTCGAAGACGCCCGGCCGGGGCTTCGCGTGACCTTGACCGTGCCGCGGCGCGACGCCGGCTGAAGCGCCCGGCCCCATGCTCTAGCCATGTCCGGCGGCCCGCCTTATGGCTGCCGCAGTCCGCCGTCACGGCGGCGGGCGCAGGCGGACCTTCTTTGGCGAACGACGTATGGACGAGAATCTGGCCGCGGCGAATGCGGCGCTGCAGGCGGGGCGCGGGGCCGAGGCGATCGGGCCGCTGATCGCCGCCGTCCAGGCCGAGCCGAACCGGCCGGTGCAGGTCTATCGCACCCTTCTGATGCAGCTCTATCACGCCGGGCGCCTGGAAGAGGGCGTGGCCTGGGGCGAGACGGCGATGGCGCGCTTTCCGCGCGACCACGAGCTGATGAACCTGGTGGGCGTGTTCCACCGGCGGCTGAAGGACTATCCGAGAGCCCGCGCGACGCTCGAGCGGGCGGCGAAGCTCGCGCCCGCCAATGTCGCGATCATGCAGAACCTGGGCAATGTGCTGCTCGACCTCGACGAGGCGGCGGCCGGCGAGGCGGTGTTCGCCAAGCTCGTCCGGGCCCAGCCGCGCAGCGTCGAATACATCCGCCAGCTTGGCCGCGCGCTGATGAAGCAGGGGAAGATGGAGGCGGCCGCCACCCGCTTCCGCCAGGCCCTGGGGATCGACAAGAGCAACGTCGACGCCTGGATGGACCTGGCCAGCGTGGACAACAACGACCGGCGCACGGCCGAGGCCGAGGCGACGATCGACAAGGCGCTGGACGCCAATCCCGACAGCATCCGGCTTCTGGAAGCCAAGGCGATGGTCATGCGCCGCGGCCAGGCCTTCCGGCGCGCCGAGGCCTATCTGCTGGACCTGCTGCCGCGCTATCCCGAGGCCGGGTGGATCCACTACCAGCTCGGCGTCACGGTCGCCGACTACAAGCGTGAGCAGGCCAACGAATATTTCCGCAAGGCGATCGCGCTGGAGCCCGACCGGCTCGAATATATGATGATGCTGATCGAGGGCCTGGAGCGCACGCGCACCGGCGACGAAGGCGCCAACATCGAGGAATCCTACCAGCTGGCGCTCAAGGCGCTGGCCCACAAGCCGACCAACGAGGGGCACCTGAAGATCCTCAACGAGGTCTTCATCCGGGTCTGCGCCTTCGACCAGATCGCCCAGCTGGGCAGCTTCGAGGACCTCGGCCGCGGCTGGGCGCGGACCGGCCGCCACAGCGCGCTGCTGAAGCAGCTCGCCCAGGTGAAGAGCCTCGACGACCGCTACGAGCTGATGCGCCAGCACCGCCTGTGGGGCGAGAACATCGAGAAGGAGGCCGCCCGCCATCCGCTGCGTCGGCCCAAGCCGCGGCCGGCCGACGGCAAGATCCGGCTGGGCTTCCTGTCCTCGGACCTGCGCGCCCACCCGGTGGGCTATTTCGCCCTGCCGCTGTTCGAGCACGTCGATCCGCGCTTCGAGCTCTATTGCTACTCGTTCTACCAGGGCCAGCCGGACCGGCTGTACGAGTTCTTCGCCTCGAAGTCGCAGGCCTATCGCTGGGACCCGGAACTGGGCATGCGCGAGTCCGCCCAGATGGTCTGCGACGACCAGCTCGACATGCTGATCGAGCTCGGCGGCACCACCCACATGAACCGCCTGGAGGTGATGGCCTGGAAGCCCGCGCCGCGCCAGGCGAGCTGGCTGGGCTATCCGCATTCCGCCGGCCTGGCCGAGATCGACTACCTGCTCACCGATCCCTACAACACCCCGCCGCGCGCCGACCTGTTGCTGGAAAAGCCGCTGATGATGCCCAAGAGCTGGATCGCGCTGGGGCGGATGGTGTTTTCCGACAACCTGGCGATCACGCCCGGCCTGCCGCAGGACCGCGCCGGCGGGACCATCACCTTCGGCACCGCCAACAACCCGCACAAGTACAACCGCGAGACCATCGAGCTGTGGGCGCGGGTGATGCGCGAGGTCCCGAATTCGCGCTTCCTGTTCGTGCGGCCGGAGGGCAGCGGCATCGCCTTCCGCGCCAACATCCGCCAGGAATTCGAGCGCCACGGCGTGCCCAGCCAGCGCATCCTGTTCCACGCGGTGCGCGGCCGGCACATGCCGGTCTACAACGAGATCGACATCACGCTCGACCCTGTGCCCCTGACCGGCGGCACCACCACCACCGAGTCGTTGTGGATGGGCGTGCCGGTGGTGAGCCTGATCGGCGAGGCCTTCTTCGAGCGGCTGTCCTACTCGATCCTGGCCAACAGCGGCGTGGGCGACCTGGCGACGCCGGACAAGGACGAGTACGTCCGCATCGCCGCGGCCCTGGCCGCCGACCGCGACCGGCGGCTGGTCCTGCGCGAAGGCCTGCGCGAACAGATGAAGTCGGGCCCGCTCGGCCAGACCGAGCAGTTCGCGCGCGACTTCTACGACCTGATCGCGCGCACCGTGGCAGAGACGGCGGCGGCCTCAGCCTAGAGGCGGAAGTACTCGGCCAGCAGGTCGTCGGGGCGCGGGCGGAACACCAGCTCGCCGCCGCCGGGCCCGGCGAAGACCATCTGCCCCTCAGGCACGCGCTTGCCGATCACACGGGTCCCCTGGCTCACCACCACGTCGTCGCCGATCACCGCCCCGGCGGCCACCGAGCTGCCGGGATAGAGCACCACGCGCTCGCCGATCACCGGGATCTGGTCCTTGTGCCGGCCGACCGTCACGCCCTGGTAGAGCACCAGGTGGTTCCCGTAGGTCGCCTTGGCCAGCACGATGCCCAGGCTGTGGCCGATGTAGAAGACCGCCGGCATGGCGATCTCGTAGAACAGGTCGATGCCGTTCAGCGCCTTGTTCATCAGGAACAGGCGGGTGGGCGCGGCGGTGTCGCCGCTGCGCCGCCAGATGCTGTTGGCCAGGTAATAGAGGAAGATGGTGTGCTGCGAGGACTGCAGCACGTTGAACTCGTCCGGCCGCCAGGGCGCGCAGCCGTTGATGCAGGCATGCAGGCGCTCCAGCGCCTCGTCGAGATGGGCGTCGCAGGTCGCGCGGAACGCCGCCTCGCGCCCGTCGGGAATGATCGCGGCGCACTGGGCGGTGACGTAGGCCAGCAGGCTCTCGCGCGTGTGGTCCCGCAGTTTCACGCCTTCGGCCTTTCGTTCAGCCCGTCCAGGTAGCGGCGGACCACGTCCTTCACCGGGGTGGGCGTGACGCCCAGCACGTTCAGGCGGGCGTTGTCGGAGCGGGGCGGCGGGGCGGGCGAGACGTCGCGCGAGAAGTTCACCCGCCAGCCGGCCTGCAGGAAGAGGTTGGCGATCTCGCCGTTGGCGGTGAGCTCGCCCGAGGCGACGTTGACGATCTCGCGGCTGGGCTTCTCCGACATGGCGATCAGGGCGGCGATCACGTCGTCCAGGTGGATGTAGTCGCGCGCGATGTGCGGGCTGGAATCCAGCTGCAGGTCGTGGGTGCGCGCGGCCTCGATCAGCCATTCGGAAAGGAAGCCCGGCGCCTCCGGCTCCCAATCGTAGACATTGGCCAGCCTTGCCACCGCGCCGCGGCCCTCGGTGCGGGTCAGCGTGATGTTTTCGCCCAGCGCCTTGGAGAGGTCGTAGATGCGCCGCGGATCGGCGGGGTCGAACAGCAGGGGCGCGGCCTCGTCCAGGTCGCGGGCCGCCTGGCCGTCGTAGAGCCGGGTGGAGGACAGGTAGATCAGCTGTTCGAAGCGGCCCGCCTGGACCAGTTCGGAGAGCAGGGTCGCGTGGGCCTCGACGGTGTCGAAGGGGCGGCGGTCGTAGTCGGCGGTGAGCCCGGCGCAGTAGAACACCACGCCCATGTCGTGGCCGAACAGGGTCTTGTCGCCCTTGGCCGGCGCGTAGATGTCCCAGCCCTCGGCGGTGAGCTTGGCGCGCAGGCGGCGGCCGACGAAGCCGGTGGCGCCCAGGATGGTGGCGAGGCCGGTCATGCGCCGCCCCCTTTTTCGCCCCGCTTGCCGATGCGCCGGGCCGGCGCGCCGGCGTGGATTTCGTAGGCCGGAACCTCGCCCCGCACCACCGAGCCCGCCGCGATCACCGCGCCCTTGCGGATGATCGCCCCGTCGAGGACCACGACGTTGGACCCCAGCCAGACGTCGTCTTCGATGACGATACCGCCCTTGGACGGCTGGAAGCCCTGCAGGCGGATGTGGCGGGTGATGTCGGCGATCTCGTGGTTGGTGGGCGCCAGCGTGCAGTTGGCGGCGATCGCCACCGCATCGCCGATGACCACGCCGTTGCCGGTGTAGATCACCACCCCGGAATTGATGGCGCAGTCGGCGCCGATCACCACATCGCCAATGCCGCCGGCCGGCTTGATCTTCACGAAGGCGTCGATGGAGGTGCGCGGGCCGACCTGGATCAGCGTGCCGCGCACCGAATCCTCGATGTCGGCCAGGGGCGAGATCCTGGCGGTGGGATCGATCTTCAGCGTCATCGCAAAGCGCGCATCTGGGGGCCCCTACCCGCGCCAGTCAGGGTAGGTTGCATCGCGCTTCGAGATCAATGCCGGGGCCGCGGGCCAGGAAATGGCGAAGGCCGGGTCGTCCCAGCGCGCGCCGGCCTCGTGGCCGGGCTCGAATTTCGGGCTGATCTGGTAGAGGACGTCGGTGTCGGGCTCCAGCGTCAGGAAGCCGTGGGCGACGCCCTGCGGGATGAACAGGGCCCTGGCGTTGTCGGCGGAAAGTTCAACGCCGGCCCATTTCAGATAGCTGGGGCTGTCCCGGCGCAGGTCGACGGCGACGTCGAACATCCGTCCACGGACGGCCCGTACCAGCTTGCGTTCGCCATGCGGGTCGGGCTGCCAGTGCATCCCGCGCAGGGTATTCGGCGTGGGGTTGCGCGACAGGCTGGTCTGGGCGGGTGCGAAGGGCGCGCCGGCGGCGGCGAATTCGTCCGGACACTGAAGACGTGCGAAGGCGCCGCGCTCATCCTCGTGCGGCTCGATCTCGACGAGGAGGACGCCCGACACCGCTGTGGGCGAAAACCGCATCAGTCGCCCTTCTCGTTTTCAACGACCTTGGTTTCCGGCGAGGCGGTGACGAAGCGGCCGCCCCAGCCCTTGATGCGGGCCATCTGGCCCATGATCTCGTCCTTCAGGTTCCAGGGCAGGATGATCAGGTCGTCGGGCCTGAGCTCGTCGGCCGCCGCGGGCGCAAGGATCGGCAGGTGGCTGCCCGGCAGGTAGCGGCCCTGCTTGGCGAGGCTGGCGTCGAACACGGCTTCGATGTCGGCGCTTGTCGTCCCGCAGTAGTTCAGGAAGGTGTTGCCCTTGGCCGCCGCGCCATAGGCGCAGATCGTCCGGCCCGCCGCCTTCTCCGCGGCGAGGAAGGCGCGGAAGCTGTCGCGCACCGCCGCCACCCTGGGCGCGAAGCCGGCGTAGCCCTCCAGCCTGTCCAGATGGGCGGCGTGTTCCTCGGCCCGCAGGGCGACGAGGGCGTCGGTCTCTTCGTGGCCGGAGCCCATGTGGCAGCAGAACAGCCGCAGCGAGCCCCCGTGGGTGGACAGTCGTTCGACATCGAACGGCCTTAGCCCATTGGCCCGCAGCACCTGCTCCACCGCCAGCAGCGACAGGTAGGAGTAGTGCTCGTGGTAGATGGTGTCGAACTGCACCTTCTCGATCAGGTTCAGCAGGTGCGGGAACTCGAAGGTCAGCACGCCCTCGTCCTTAAGCACCTCGCGGAAGCCGGCCACGAAGTCCCCGATGTCGGGCACGTGAGCCAGGACGTTGTTGGCGGCCATCAGGTCGGCGCGGTCGCCGCGCGCGGCCAGCACGGCGCCGGTCTGCTCGCCGAAGAAGGCGACCTCGGTGCGCACGCCCGCAGCGATCGCCGCCTGCGCGGTGTTGGCGGTAGGCTCGACACCGAGGACAGGCACGTCCATTTCGACGAAATGCTTCAGCAGATAGCCGTCATTGCTCGCCACTTCGACGACCAGCGACTCCGGACCGAGGTCGAACCGCTCGGCCATGGCCGCAGCATAGCGCTTGGCATGCGCCACCCAGCTCGTCGAATAGGAGGAGAAGTAGGCGTAGTCGGCGTCGAAGATGTGGTCGGCCGGCACCGCGTCGTCCGCCTGCACCAGGAAGCAGCTGCGGCAGACCCGCACGTGCAGTGGATAGGACCGCTCGGTCCCGGCGGCGAGCTCAGCGGCGGTGAGATAGCTGTTGGCGAGCGGCTGTTTGCCCAGGTCCAGGAAGGTGTGGGTGAGCGGCGTCGCGCAGAAGCGGCAGTTTGGCGTGGTTTGGGAGGACGTCGTCATGCGGCGCCCTCGTAAGCCGTGATCTGCTCGCGGCACAAGTCCAGGGCCGCCTCGCCGTTCGCCTGGCGGCGGTACCAGTCCATGGTCAGCGCGACGGCGGCCGGCGCGTCGAGGCGGCTCTCGAAGCCCAGGGTACGGCGCGCCAAGCCAACGTCGATGGCGAGCGTCCCGGCCTCCAGGGACTTGGGATCTGGCTCATGGCGCCAGGGCTGGGCGCCCAGGGCCTCGACGCCGAGGGTCGTGAGCGCGCCCACGGTGACGACCGGGCCGCCGGGCTTTGGGCCGAAGTTCATGGCGCGCGGGGCGGCCGGATCGCTCGCCAGCGCCTGCAGGTAGGTGAGGTAGCCGGCCACGCAGTCCAGCACGTGCTGCCAGGGCCGCGTCGCCTGCGGATGGCGCAGGACCACGGGGCGCTGGGCGCGGGCGGCGCGGACGATGTCGGCGACGATCCGGTCCGCCGAGAAGTCGCCGCCGCCGATGACGTTGCCGCCGCGCGCGGTGGCGAGCGGCATGCCCGCCGGCTCGAAATAGCTCTTCGCGAAGCTCTGGACGGCGATCTCGCTGGCGGCCTTGGAGGCGGAATAGGCGTCCTTGCCGCCCAGCGCATCGCCCTCCTGGAAGGCGCGGCCGGTCTCGGCGTTGGCGTAGACCTTGTCGGAGGTGATGCAGAGCGCCGCCTTCAGCGTGGTTTGCGCGCGCAACGCCTGCAGCAGGTGGACTGTGCCCATGACGTTGGTGGCGAAGGTCCCTACCGGATCGGCCACCGCGGCGCGCACGATCGGCTGCGCCGCCATATGTAGTACGAGATCGAACGATCGGCCCGCCAAGGCCTTCTCGACCGCCGGCCGGTCGCGCAGGTCGACAATCAGCGACGCCGCCGTCAGCGCCTCCACACCGGCCAGATCGAACAATGCAGGCTCCTGGTCGGGCGCCAGCGACAGGCCGGTGACTTCCGCGCCCAGCCCGGCCAGCCAGATCGCCGCCCACGAGCCCTTGAAGCCGGTATGGCCGGTCAGCAGGACCCGTTTGCCGCGCCAGAAGGAGGCGTCTAGCGCCGCCACGGCGCCTCGCCCGAGGCCCACAGCGCCTCGAGGTGGTTCTTGTCGCGCAGGGTGTCCATGGCCGCCCAGAAGCCGTCGTGATGGTAGGCGGCGAGCTGGCCGTCGTGCGCCAGGCCCTCCAGCGGCCCCTGTTCGAAGATGGTGGCGTCGCCGTCGATGCGGTCGACCACGCCGGGGTTCAGAACGAAAAAGCCGCCGTTGATCAGGCCGTTGTCGCCGGGCGGTTTCTCCATGAAGCGGCGCACCAGGCCGCCTTCGATCTCCAGCGCGCCATAGCGGCCGGGCGGGACGACGGCGGTCACCGTGGCGTCCTTGCCGTGGGCCTTGTGGAAGGCGAGCTGGGCGGTGAAATCGACGTCCGACACCCCATCGCCGTAGGTCAGGAAGAAGGGCTCGTCCTTGTTCAGGTAGGGCGCGATCCGCTTCACCCGGCCGCCGGTCATGGTCTCCTCGCCGGTGTCCACCAGGGTCACCCGCCAGGGCTCGTGCTTGGTGGCGTGGTATTCGATGTCGCCCTTGGCCAGGTCGACGGTCAGGTCGGCGTTGTGCAGGACGTAGTTGGAGAAATACTCCTTCACCACATAGCCCTTGTACCCAAGGCAGACGATGAAGTCGTTGAAGCCGTGGTGCGAGTAGAGCTTCATGATGTGCCACAGGATCGGGCGCCCGCCGATCTCGATCATCGGCTTGGGTTTGAGGTGGCTTTCCTCGGAAATGCGCGTGCCGAGGCCGCCGGCCAGGATCACTGTCTTCATAGGTCCGCCTGTGCCGCGCCGCAGCGCCGTTGTCCACCGACTTTGACGTCACGCCCGCCGGCTTGCCCCATGCGCCGACGGGACCGGGCTGGGCTTTTCGGCTTGCCAGGGCGTGGCCGGCGGACGATCCAGGGGCCATGGACGATCATCGCGTCTCCTTCCTGATCGCCGGGGTGCAGAAGGGCGGCACGACGGCGCTCTTCGACTATCTCGGCGAGGAGCCCGGCCTGTCGCTCAGCCGGGAGAAGGAGCTGCACATCTTCGACGACGAGCGCCGCGACTGGGCGGCGGCGGACTTTGCGGACTATCACGCCGCCTTCGCGCCGTTCGACGGCCGCGCGCGCGGCGAGGCGACGCCCATCTACCTCTACTGGCCGAACAGCCTGGCGCGGATCTGCGCCTACAACCCGGCGATGAGGCTGATCGTGGTGCTACGCGACCCGGTGGCGCGGGCCTGGTCGCACTGGCGGATGGAATACGCCCGCGGCGCCGAGACCCAGCCGTTCGCCTGGTGCGTGCGGGCGGGCCGCCAGCGGCTGTTCGACGCCGAGCCCTGGGGTTTCCACCGCGAGTTCTCCTATGTGGAGCGGGGCTTCTATGGCGCGCAGATCGCCGAGGCCCTGGCGCTGTTCGGCGCTGAGCAACTGCTGGTCCTGCGGGCCGAGGACCTGAAGGCCGATCCGGCGGCGGTGCTGGGCCGGGTGCGCCGCTTCCTAGGCCTGCCGGACGGCGCGGCGCCACGGCCACGCGAGGTCCATATGGCGCGCGAGATGGACTATGGCTCCGAGCTCACCACCGCCGACGTGGCGCACCTGCGGGCCGTCTATGCCCGCGACGCCGAGCGGCTGGCCGATCTCACCGGCGTGCGGTTCGGCTGAAGCCATAGTTTGGCCGGCGCGAAGGCGCATCCTGGCGCGCCTCGTCCGCCAAGGGAGACCGCCCATGCGCCTGGCCCCGATCGCGCTTCTCGGGCTCACCGCCGTCCTCGGGCCGCCAGCGGCGGCGGGCGTGGCGGACGGCGCGCCGCAACTCAGCCTGCCGATCGCCTGCGAGATCGGGCGAACCTGCGAGGTGCAGACCTATGTCGATCGCGATCCGGGGCCCGGCGTGCTCGACTACCACTGCGGGCATCGGACCAACCAGGATCACAACGGGATCGATATCCGGATCCTCAACATGGCGGCGCAGCGCGCGGGTGTCGCCGTGCTGGCCGCCGCGCCCGGCCGCGTCGCCCGCCTGCGTGACGGGGAGGCCGACATCTCCATCCGCGCGCCCGGCGCGCCGTCCATCGTCGGCAAGCTGTGCGGCAACGGGGTGGTCATCGACCACGGCGGTGGCTGGGAAACCCAGTACTGCCACCTGGCCCGGGGCAGCCTGAAGGTGAAGATCGGCGACAAGGTGAACGCCGGACAGCCGATCGCCCGGGTGGGTCTTTCCGGGGACACCGAATTCCCCCACGTGCACTTCACGATCCGTCACAACGGTCAGATCGTGGACCCCTTCGCGCCGGGGCCCGTGGCGGCCGGCGCCTGCCCCGCCCAGGCGGGGCTCTGGACACCCCAGGCGGCCAAGGCCCTGACCTATAAGCGCGGCGCGGTGCTGAACGTCGGCTTCGGGACCGCCGTCGCCCCGATGGAGGCGGTGGAAGAGGCGAGTGTCGCGCCGCCGGCCGGCGACCCGCCGGCGATCGTGGCCTATGCGCGCCTGATCAACCTGGAGGCGGGAGACGTGATCGAGCTGAAGCTGACCGGCCCGGACGGCAAGGTGCTGGCCGACGGGAACCAGCCGATGGACCGCGACAAGGCGGAGTACCTGAGCCAGGCGGGGCGCAAGCGGCCGACCGGCGGCTGGACGCACGGCGCCTACCTCGCGGAGGTCTTTGTCCATCGGGGCGGGGCGGTGGCCCTGGCCCGGCAGTGGCGGATGGCCCTGTGAGTTGACCCACATGTGATCGAAGCTCGGCCTCAGCCGGTCCGCGCTCAGGCCGGCGTCAGTGCGATCACGCCGAACCGGGCGAGCCACAGGAGGCCGCGGGTGATGGCGTTGCGCCGGTTCGCAGGGAAGCGGGCGGCGATCTCGGCGACCGCCAGGCCGGGCTGTTCGGCAAGCCAGGCCACGATCTCCTCGGCCTCCTGCAGGGTCGGGCGGTTCATCGCGCCGAAGGCGGCGAGCGGGCCGGCAAGCCGGGCCGCCGCCACGGGCCAGGTCATTCCCGCCGGCACGGCCGCGCGCCAGGTCGCCGCCAGATGGCGGGTGGGATAGGCCGCGAACAGGGTGAAGGGATCGGGCCGGAACGGGTCGTTCGCGGCGGGCGGGGCGGACGCCGCAGCCTGGCGGCGCGCCGTCTGCTCCGCCCACAAGGCCTGGTATTGCGGGATGATCGCCGACCAGTCGAAAACCGCCTTGGCCCGGGCCTTGGCCCGTTCGCCCTGGGCGCGGCGCAGCTCGGGATTGGCGGCCAGGGCCGCGATGGCGTCAGCCGCCTGGTCGAGGTCGATCGCGGTGAGCTGGGCGACGGAGCCCACATAGGCCGGATAGGTCCACCAGTCGTGGGCGTGCCAGTAGGCCATGTCGAACCCGGAGCCGGGCGCCGGCGCGGCGGTGTCGATGCGGAAGCCGTCCTCGCCGTCGCGGACGGTGTCGCGGTAGCCGTCCCAGTCGGTGACGACTGAGGGCAGGCCCGCGGCCATGGCCTCCACCGGGGTCAGGCCGAAGCTCTCCTGGATGTTGTCGGAGAAGCTGATGAACAGGTCGGCGACCGACCAGATCGAGAAGCGTACGTCGGCAGGGCGGCCATCGACCACGCGGTAGCCCACGGAGGGGCAGAGCGCGCGCACCGCGGCGTGATAGGCCTCGGCCTGGTCCTCCTGGCTGGCCCAGCCGGCGTTCACCCAGACGAGGCGCTGAGCACAGCGCTGGGCGGCGCGCTCCAGGCTGAGCGCCATCAGCGCCGGGTTCATCTTCTCCACGGCGTTGAAGCGGCCGACGTAGAGGGCCACGACCGCGTCCTCAGGGATATCCAGGCGCTCGCGCCAGGCCTTGCGGTCGGCGGGGCGGGTCTCGAACTGTTCGGTGTTGATCCCGAGCGGGATGGTGGCCAGCAGCGGCTCGCCACGGCGGCGCGGGCCGGGATATTCCGAAGCCAGATAGTCGCGGACGCCTTCCAGCTGGGCCTCGACGCTCGCACGCACCGCCCGGGAGGTGCAGATCAGGGCGTCGTGCGGCTCCACCGGGGCGATCAGGAAGTTGGCGAGCGTGGTCATGGTGCGCGCGGTGGCCGTGGTGTGGGTCAGGCCACACAGGGAATAGGCGCCGCCGCCGAACGGCCGCCGCGCCCAGGCCTCGGTGTCGAGGTTCGGCCCCGGCAGGGCGACCACCCCGACCTCATGCAGTTGCGGTCGGTCGAAGTCGGCGAACCAGCGGATCGGCTTGTCGATGGGCTCGAGCGCGCGGACCGCGGCCTCCAGGGTCGCCGCGTCGATGTTGCGGCCCCGCCAGAAGTAGAACCGGTCGACCTCAGCGTGGCGCAGGAAGCCGCGCAGGAAGCTTTCGCCGGCGGCGTGGCGGCCCAGCAGGCGCGGCCGATCGGTCTCGAACGCATCGGGATGCAGCAGGATGGCGGCGTTGGTCATCGCAGGGCCGCCCTAGCAGACTTCCGGCGACAGCGGGAGCGGCCGCCGCCCTGGGCGGAAACCGCAAGCCCAAATGAAAAGGGCCGCCCCGAAGGGCGGCCCAATCCATGATCAGATCGATCGATCAGAGGCCGGTGACATTCACGAAGTCGATGTCATTCAGCGTCTTACCGACCAGCGTCACCGCATCATCGTGGGTGTTGTCGATGGTGTGGTCAGCGTTGGTGTCGGCGAACACGATCACATCCGTGCCCACTTGGACCGCGACGTACTTGCCGGTGCCCAGGTGGTTGTTCGCCTGGGTGAGGGCGTCGTTGAAGTCGCTGCCCGTGGTCTCGCTGTAGACCGCGGCCGTCGTCGTGGCCGTACCGGCGCCGAACACCAGGAAGTCGGTGGGGCTCCAGTCGCGGATCTGGTCAACGCCCTGATCCACACCGCCGACGCCGAGGACGGACTTGCCGGCCGAGGTCGGCGAGTCGCCGTGCAGAACCACGAAGACGTCGTTGCCGCCGCCGCCGGTGAGCACATCGCTGCCGCCGCCGGCCTCGATGGTGTCGTTGCCCGTGCCGCCGGTGATCGTGTCCGGGCCGCCGCCGCCGAGGATGGTGTCGTTGCCGTCACCACCGTCGATGTTGTTGGCCAGGGTCGACGAACCGGTGACCGTGTCGTTGCCGGTGCCAGCCGAGATGCTGTCAGAGGTGACGAAACCGTCCGTGGCGTCGTTGTGGGCGTCGATCTTGTCGTTGCCGTCGCCCAGCGAGTAGGCGCTGCCGCCGTGGTTGGCGCCCGTCGTGATCGTGTCGTTGCCCGCGCCACCCGTCAGGGTGTCGTGGCCGCCGGCCGCGCCAGCCGCGGTGGAGGCGTTCAGCGCGATCGAGTCGTCGCCGTTGCCGCCATCGACGCTGTTGTTGCCACCGGCGTCGGTGATCACGTCGTTGCCGTCGTTGCCCGTCACGGTGTCGTTAGCCGTACCGCTCAGGATCACGTCGTTGCCGGTGCCGCCGTCGATGTTCAGCTTGCCGGTGGCGGTGTGGAAGTCGATCGAGTCGTTGCCATCTTCGCCACGGATCGTATGGCCGCCAGTGCCCGCGCCAACGATGGTGTCGTTGCCGAGGTTACCGTCGAGCAGTTCGGCGGAGGTGCTGGTGGTGTTGATCGAGTCGTCGCCCTGACCGCCGAGCAGGGTGTCTGCGCCAGCGTTGGTGTCGACAAGCGTGTCGTTGCCGGCGTTGCCCTGGATCGAGCTGGCCGTCGCCGTGCTGCCGCCGGTCGTGGTGATCGAGTCGTTGCCGTTGCCGCCGGTGATGGCGTTGAGGCCGCCGGTGTCGGTGATGGTGTCAGCGCCGTCGCTGCCGTCCAGCGTATCGTTGCCCGTGCCGCCGACCAGGCTGTCATCGCCGCCTTCGCCGGCGAGGCTGTCGTTGCCGCCGCCGCCGTTGACGGTGTCGTCACCGAGGTTGCCGTCGAGGACTTCGTTGCCGAGGCCGCCCTGGATGCTGTCGTTGCCTTGGCCGCCCAGCAGGGTGTTGGCCACGGTCGAAGCGGCCAGCGCGCTGATGGTGTCGTCGCCGAGGTTGCCCTGGGCGAAGTTCACGCCGCCGCCGACGTCGATCAGGTCGTTGCCCTGACCACCGAAGATGGTGTCAGCGCCGTCGCTGCTCACGCCCGCGCCGAAGCTCGCGCCGCCAGCCAGGGTGTCGTCCCCGGAGTTGCCCTGCAGCAGGTCGCCGCCGTTGCCGCCGGCCAGGCTGTCAGCCCCGCCACCGCCAAACATGCCGTCGGCGCCGCCGGTCCCAACGACCGAGTCGTTGGCGACGTCGGAACCGACCGTCAGCTGCGAGCCGTCCGGGAAGATGGTGCCGCTTTCGCCGTAGATGCCCGGACCGAACACCACCGAGTGGCCGTCCGTGTTGTCGATCAGCGTCACGCTCGGAGCCGTCAGCGCGGTGCCAGCGGTGTAGATCACCGACATGGCGGAGCCGTGCGAGGTCGCGTTCGTGAACACCAGCGTATCGGCCGCCGCGTTGTACGCGAGCGCCTGAGCCGCCGTGATCGTCTCAAAAATATAGTTCGCCATAGATCTCTCCAGTCTGTGTCACACGGACCCTCGGCACGCCTGACCCCCATCCCCGATGGAGCTGTCCCGACGGTCCATTCACCCAAGCGCCATAGCAGGGCTGCGGCGAAGGTTAAACGAGCCCGAGGGGAGACGTATCGGAAGCCCGCAATTTACGCAACAGCAAAAAGGCCGCGGAATCCTTCCACTTACGCCCTGTCACCGAGACGCATCTATCGGTCCGCGAGCGCCCCGCGCAGGGTGTCCGTGATCGGCGAGATCAGCGAGCCCATGATGGTCGTCTGACCGTTCACGATCTGCACCGACGCGCTCATGCCGGGGGTGATGCGGGTGGCCTTCTCAAGCTTGGTCAGTTCCTTGGGATCGACCTGCAAATCCGCGCGGAAATAGGACTTTTCGGACTTCTCGCTGGTCACCCGGTCCGCGGAGACCATCACCACCTTGGCGTTCAGCGGCCTGTGCCAGCGCGAGTTGAGGGCCGAAATCCGCACCTTGGCGTCCATGCCCACGTGGACCTTGTTAATGTTCTGCGGCTCGATCTGCGCGCTGACGATCAGCGGCGCGTTGGCCGGCACGATATCCATCAGGGTCTCGCCGTTGCCGGTGACCCCGCCGTTGGTGAACTGGGTGAGGTTGAAGACGTAGCCGTCCACCGTCGAGCGGACCACGGTCTGGGCGAGCGATTCCCTTGCGGCGCTGAGTCGCGGCGCGGCGTCGGCGATCTTCGCCTGGGAATCGCGCAGCCCCTCGGCCGCCTGGCTGGTCCGGGTGTCGCGGTTGGCGGCGATCTGCATGCGCGTCTCGCCCTGCTGCTGCTTAAGGCGCGCCACTTCCGACAGGAGCGAGCCCCGGCGTCCCTCGAGATCGGCGATCGAGCGCTGGTAGCGCAGGATCAGGGGCTTGGGCGCGAAGCCCTTGTCGTAGAGCTCCTGATAGCCCCCCATCTCGTCCTTGGTGAGCTTTTCCTGCTCCTCCACGGACTTGATCTGGTCCTGCTGGCCTTCGATCTGGCTCTGCAGCTGTTCGATCCTCTGGTTGAGGACCGAGTTCTGGCTGTCGAAGAGCTGCAGACGAGTGGTGAACAGCACCTCCTGGTCGCGAATCAGGCCCGCGACCCGCGGGTCGGAGCTGCGGGCCAACAGGTCGGGGTCGTAGGAGATCGAGGTCTTGCCGGTCGCCTCGGCCGCGAAGCGACCGGCCTGGGCCTCCACGGCGTCCAGTTGGTTCTGGCTCACGTCATAGGCCGCCCGCGCCTCGACGTCGTTGTAGAGCACCAGCGGCTGGCCGGCGCGGACGTGCTGGCCTTCGTGCACCAGCACCTGGCGCACCACCCCGGATTCCCGATGGCGGATGGTCTTGCGGTTCGATTCGACCCGCACCTCGCCTTGGGCGGTCACGCCGGTGGCGAGCGGGCTGACCGAGGCCCAGAGACCCAGGCCCAGCACGAGCACCACGATCACCCCGCCGCCGATGATCATCGGCCGGCGCATGCGCTTTTGCAGCGCCGGGTCGATCGGCAGGTGGTCATCGCTGAAGTTCGGCGCGACGTAGTTCGAGCGGACGGGGGTCAGGTCTAGTTTCATCGTCCGGCCTCAACGGCCCGCACCTCGGCGGGTTTCACCATTCTCGCCATCACCTGGTCGCGCGGGCCGAACAGCTCGATGCGGCCTTCGCGGAGCACCAGCATCTTGTCGGCCGAGCGGAAGATGCTGGGCTTGTGGGAGATCACCACCACGGTGGCGCCGCTGCCCTTCAGCACGTCGATGGCGCGCATCAGGGCTTCCTCGCCCTCGGAGTCGAGGCTGGCGTTGGGTTCGTCGAGCACCACGAAGGCGGGCTTGCTGAGCATGGCGCGGGCCAGGCCCACGCGCTGGCGCTGGCCGGCCGAAAGGGTGTGGCCGCCCTCGCCCACGTCGGTCTCGTAGCCCTTGGGCAGGCGCAGGATCAGCTCATGCACCCCGGCCATCTGCGCCGCGGTCACCACCTCTTCGTCGCTGACGTCGATGCGGAAGCGGGCGATGTTGTCGCGGATCGTGCCGGAGAACAGCTCGGTGTCCTGCGGCAGATAGCCCACGTGGCTGCCGAAGTCCTCGCGGCTCCAGGTGAAGACGTTGGCGCCGTCCAGGCGCACCACCCCGTTGTTCGGCCTCCAGATGCCCATCAGCAGGCGCGCGAGCGTCGACTTGCCCGCGCCCGACGCGCCGATAATCCCCAGCATCTCGCCGGCTTCGACGGTGAAGTTGATGTTCGAGAGCAGCAGCCGGGTCGCGCCGGGCGGCGCGTAGTTCAGGTTCTCGACCGTCAGCCGGCCGCTGGGCCGCGGCAGGGCGGTGGCCTGGATGCTGGGCTCGGCGCGCGCCAGCAGGGCCATCAGCCGGCCGTGCGCGCGGACCATGTTGTTCAACGGGTCCCAGGACTGGACGATCTTCTCGATCGGCGCCAGCGCGCGGCTGGCCAGGATCATGTTGGCGAACAGCACGCCCTGCGGGACCTTCGCCTTGAGGATCAGGTAGCAGCCGATCGCGATGATCAGCACCTGGATCGCCATGCGGACCGCCTTGATGATGTTCGAGAACATGTTGGAGGTCTCGGAGGCGTCGGCGCCCCGCTCGATCGCCACCGAGCGGTGCTTGGCCCACGACCCGCCGAGCGTCTGCAGCATGCCCATGGCGCGGACCACCTCGCCGTTGCGGAGCGCCGCCTCGGTGAAGGCGTAGCTGCGCAGCTGGGCGTCGCCCGCCTCGCGCTGGGCGGGCCGCATGAGCTGCTCCTGCCAGAGCGCCAGGCCGAGCAGGGCGAACGCGCCCACGGTCGCCAGGATGCCCACGGCCGGGTCGATGACGTAGAGGGCGATGATGAACACCGGGATCCAGGGCACGTCGAAGAACACCGCCGCCGCCGCGCCGGTGAGCGTCTGGCGGAAGGTGTCGAGGTCGCGCAGCGCCTGGGAGCGCGCGCCCTGCTCGCCACGCAGCGAGGCGTCGAACAGGGCCGAGAACAGCTTGCCGGACACCCGCTGGTCCAGCATCACCCCGTAGTTGATCAGGATCTTCGCCCGGAAGTCGTCGATGGCGCTGGAGACCGCGAAGGTGAACAGGCAGATGGCGGTCAGGACCACGAGGGTCGGCACGCTCTGGCTCACCAGCACCCGGCCGTAGACCTGGTAGGTGTAGAGCGGCAACGCCAGGTAGAGCAGGTTCGAGAAGAAGCTGAAGCCTGCGGCCACGGCGAACGGATGCTTGGCGTCGTTCAGCGAACGCGTCAGCACGTTGTCCGGCTGATTCGAGAGAAAGGTGAATAATTTCATGCGCGCCGAGCCGTGCCGTCCGTTCGTGCAGCCAGTATAGTTGAGGGTGGCCTAAAAGGGTGAACGCGGATCGACTGGCGCCGATCGGCATTCGCTGCGACCGGGTTCGCCGGAGCGCGCGGAGAGATGATCGGCGCCCCGGCCCGTGTCAATGCGGCTCTGGCGCGCGCTTGTCCGGCGCATGCTAGAAACCGCGACCTGAGGCAGGTTTGCACCGCCCTGGCCGGGAGTTGGGATGACACGGGTCGCCATAGTGGGCAGCTGCATAAGCCGCGATCTGTGGCGGTTCCGTGGCGCAGGCGACACAGAGCCGGTCGCGGAACTGCTCTACGTCTCGCGCACCAGCCTGCCGAGCCTTTTTGCCACACCTCTGCCCGCCTTCCGCCCGGCCGCCCGGCCGCCGGCGACCCTGCGCCCCCAACCGCACCGGGCGGTCCTGGCCGACCTGCAGAAGACCGCGCTGGCCGCGCTTGTGGCCTTTCGCCCCACCCACCTGATCTTCGACTTCATCGACGAGCGGTTCGACCTGCTCTCGGCCGGGGCGACCCTGGTCACCGACAGCTGGGAGCTGGAGGCCAGCGGCTACCGGCGCCAGGCTGCGTTCAAGGGCGCGCGGGCGGTCCCCAGGCTCTCGGCGGCCTGCGAGCGGCTGTGGCTGGAGGCGGCCGGGCGGATGGCCGCCTTCGTGCGGGCGACCCCGCTCGGCGAGGCGCGCCTGATCCTGCACGCGGCCCGCTGGGCCGAGCGGCGGCGCACGGCCGGCGGGCGCATCGCGGCCCTGGACCGCATGGAGCTCCTGCCCGGCCGGCCCGCCGATATCGCCGCCCACAACGCCCTGCTCGCCCGCTATGAGGCGGCGTTCACCGCCCTGATGCCGCCGATGGACCGGATCGCCGCGCCGTCCCATCGCCTGGCCGACGACAACCACCTGTGGGGCCTCAGCCCCTTCCACTATGTGCCGGCCTACTACGAGGCGGTCTGGGGCCAGTTGGAGGCCCTGGGCGTGCGGCCGCGGGCGGCCGCCTAGGCGCCAGGCTGGGCGCGGGCGGCCTGGCGCGCCCAATGCTCCAGCGGCGTCATGCCCTGCGCCACCAGCTCCGGGCTCTGGGCCAGGTAGGCGGCGGTGGGGAAGCCCGGCCGCGCCTCGGTCACCGCCCAGGCGCCGCCCTGCAGATAGTCGGTCAGCGGGTTGATCGCCGGGTCGAGGGCCTCGCCGCGGGCGGCGATGTGATGGGCGGTGTCGAACCAGGGGCTGGGCGCGCGGCCCTCGGCGGCGCCGCCGGTCAGGAAGTGGGTCAGCGGCTCGGTCCCGGCCTCGACCACGTCCGGGTTCTGCTCCAGGTACCAGCGGGCGTCGAACAGGGGGTGCGGCGACAGCCCCATGCGCCAGCCCTGGGCCAGGTAGTGGACCAGCGGCGGGACCTCGGCGTCCTCGCGCGGCGCCTGGCGGCGATACCAGGCCGGGTCGAACAGGGGATGCGGCGAAAGCCCGTCGCGCCAGCCTTTGCGGACGTAGTGCGACGCCGGATCCTCGCCCGCGGCGAGGTCCGGCTGCTGGGCGGCGTAATACAGCACATCGAACGCCGGGTGCGGGTTGCGGCCCTGGGCGGCGCCGACCTTCACGAAGTGCTCCAGCGGCGAGACCAGGGCGCCGCCGAGCTCGGCGGCGTTGCGCTGCTGGTAGTAGGCCGGCAGGACCAGCGGATGAGGGCTGAGGCCGGCCGGCGCGCCATAGGCCAGATAGTGCGCCAGCGGCGCGAGGCCGGACGCGGCCGCCTCGGGATAGGTCGCCAGGTACCAGGCCTGATCGAAAAGCGCCGCCGGCTGGGCCAGGGGATCGGCGCGGCGCCTCACATAAGCCTGCATGGCCGCCATGTCGTTTCCACGCCAGACACCGGCGTCGGCGATGACCCGCGCCTGTCCCGTCGGACCCAGGCGCATCAGCAGCTTTTCGAGGCCGCGGGTGAGGCGGTCGCGGCGGCGCAGGGGCTGGGCGCGCGCCTGGTCGAGATAGCGGCGCCCGGCGGCTTGGCGCAGGGCCGCCTCCGCCTCGGCGCGGGCCTTCATCGCCGCGCCCAGCGCCAGGGTGAGTTCGGTGCGCGCCAGGGCCTCGCGCACCTGGGCCTGGTGGGTCAGCTCGTGGGCGGAGGCCAGGTCGGCCCGCAGGCCCGCGACCTTGCGCGCCACAGCCTGCGCCTTGCGCGCGATATCGGGGCCGCGCGCCGCCACGGCGGATTCGGCAGAGGGCGTGGCGGACTTGGCCATGGCGGTTGTCTCGGGTGCGGGCTCCCCCCTGTCAAGCAGGGGTCTGTCAAGCCGCCGCGCCGCTAAAGCCCTTCGCGCTCCAGCCACTGGCTATAGCCACCCTCGCCCGCCTGGAAGGGATTGGGGAAGCCGGACTGCAGGTCGGCGCGCTGGCGATAGAGCACCCGGTGCGCCTTCTCGATCGGCAGGCCGTCGGAATAGGTCCCATAGGCCCACCAGCGCTCGGGGATCGAGGGCTCGCTGGCGGCCGCCACCTGGCGCTTGTACCAGCCCCAGACCTCGTAGACCGGGAAGTTCTCGGCCCCGTACTTCTTGGTCATGGCGTCGCCCATGGGGCCGAGCTTGGTGAAGTGCCAGAAGCGCAAGGGAGCGCCGTTCACCAGGATCGCGCCGTCCTTCTGGACGGAAAGCTTGCGGGTCGAGAGGTTCCAGCTGGCGACATTGTAGCCGGGGTCGCGGACCACCTTGACCTTGTCGAACAGGGCCGGGACGTGGTCGCACCAGCGCTGGTCGACGAACAGGCCCGAGGGCATGTCGTCGTAGCACCAGTCGAGCAGCCGATCGTTCCACCACCTGGCGAACCGGGCGCCCTCGCCGGTGGTGCGGATCGCCACGAAGCCCAGGTTGAAGATGCCGGTGCGCGAGGCCGACAGGTCGTTGTCGGCGATGGCGTCCGCGGTGTCGTTCGGGTCGATCAGGTGCGGGGTGAGCAGGATGTCGTGGTCTTCCAGCCAGCCCAGCAGCGGATCGAGCTTGGAGAACAGGGCGGTGTCCGGATCGAGGTAGATCACCACGTCGGCGTCGCCGAACGTCCCTTCGCAGGCCTGGTGGATGAAGGGCCCCTTCACCGCCGTGCAGACCTCGACGATGTCGTGCTTGAACAGCCAGGCCGGGAATTCGGGAATGCCCAGGTCCTCGGCCCACACCACCCGGTCGAAGGGCTCGGTTTCCGGGTCGAAGCGCAGGCCGGCCGGCGGCCGGTCGGTGATCAGGGCGACCAGCGCCCAGTCCGGATGGAAGCGGCGCAGGGTCTGGAACAGCACGCGCGCGCGGTTCAGGTAGGAGAAGGTGAAGCTGGAATAGCAGAGGACCTTCATCCCACACCCTCCAGCAGGTCCACCGTGAGGCCGCTGAAGGCGAGGTCGTAGACCTGGGGCTTGCGCGCCGCGCGCGACAGCTCAGCGATCTCGCCGCTGGCGAAGGCGCGCGAAAGCGCCGCCTCGTCCGCCAGCACCTGCCCGTGACCGCCATCGGCGACGAAGGCGGCGATGTTGCCGCTGTCCGGCCCGGTGACCACCGCCGCGCCCGCCGCCACCGCCTCATAGGCCGCGAAGGAGAAGGTCTCGCGGCACAGCGGCCACATCACCACCAGGTCGGCCTCGTGCCTGATCAGTGCGTCGCGCATGGCCAGCGGGCTGGCCTCGGTGACCGTCACCTTGTGGAACTCGATCTTCGAGCCGGCCGGCGCGCGGCCGCCCAGGTGCAGGAAGTGGTAGCGCGGGTCGGTGGCGTGCGCCTCGGCCAGGGCGTGGAAGATCTCCCAGCCCTTGTGCGCGGCCGGCATGCCGGCGAAGGCGACGCGCAGCGGCCGCTCGGCCGGCGGGACGAACGCCGCGCCCTTGGGGACCAGGCGGGCGTGCGGCAGCACCACCGTAGCCGCCGCCGGATAGGCCGAGCGCGCCGCCCAGAGGTCCAGGGTCGGGCGCGCCGGGCTCACCACCGTCAGCGACAGGCGCTCGAACAGGCGCGCGTGCTCGGCCTCGTGCCGCGCGCGCCAGGGGCCGTAGACGCAGACCCCGCAGGCCTGGCTGTCGGCCGGCGGGGCGGCGCAGTCCTCCACGTCGTTGCGCATCAGGTGGAAGCCGGCGCAGAGGCTGGCGAAGTCGTGCAGCCAGAAGTAGCCGGCCGAAAGGCCCGCGGCGGCCAGGATGTCGGCGGTCTCGCCGGCCGCGTGGCCCAGCAGGCTGTGGATCGCGAAGCTGCGCTTGCCCGGCTTCACGGCGCCCGCCGCCTTGCCCAGCGCCTGGGCGACGGTCTTCGGCGCATAGGCCCCCAGCGCCTTGCCGTTCAGCAGCACGCCGAGCTGGCCGACGTCGGCCTTGGTCCGCACCACCGGCCAGGGCTTGGCCGGGAACAGGTGCAGGTGGTCGCGCCCCAGGGCGGCGATCCGCGCGTCCTCGCGCTGCAGGCAGAGCTGAACGCCCCCGGTGTTGGCGACGTAGTCGTCGTGGCTGAAGGTGATGTGCAGGTCGGAAAGGCCGGTCCGCGCCGCGGCCAGGCCCTTGGCGAGCTGCGCGCCCGCGCCGAGCTTCAGGCGCGCGGAGGCCCGGATCACCGCCGCCACCCGTGCGTCCGGCGGGACCAGAGCCTTCAGGATGTCATAGCGGAAGCCGAGGTCGGTCTTGCCGCTGCGCCCCTCGGCGCGGCCGGCGCTCAGGAAGTGGACGAAGGGGTTCACCTCGGCGGCGGCGATGTCCGGATAGCTCTCCAGGTAGTCCTTCACCGAGAAGGTCGCGCTGGGGTCGCGCCCCTCGCGCCAGCCGGTGGAGAGGAAGTGATCCAGCGGGTCGGAGCCGCCCTTCGCCACGTCCGGGTTGGCCGCGAGGTAGAAGGCCGTGTCGAACTCCGGCTGGGTCAGCCGCCGTTCGCGCATCCGGGTCTCCGTCTCGTCGGCGACCGCCTCGCCGGTCTGGCCGCCGCCGACCAGCGCCCCAAAGCTCCAGGCCGGCGCCTCGCCGCGCCGGGCGCGGCGCAGCAGGTAGTCGTCGGCATGGGGCGAGCGGGCGACCTCGCGCCCCTCGTAGCGGCCCCGGGTCAGGTAGTGGTGGAAGGGGTTCCAGCCGGCCTTCACCAGCTCCGGATAGGCTGCGGCGTAGGCGGCGGTGCAGAACCAGGGCGCGGGGTCGCGGCCCTCGCGCCAGCCGCTCTCCGCGTAGTGGCGGACGATGTCGAGGCCGCCGGGCAGGTCGACGTTCAGCGTGCGGTAGAAGTCGCCGTCGAGGGCGGTGGCGATGACCGCGCGCACCTCGGACGGGTCGGCTCGGGCCAGGGTCAGAACGGGGGCCGAGGCGGCCATGCGGCGCGAATTCCTGTGCGAGAGCAACGGCTCTGTGCAACAGAAGGGGGCAGCGATCAACCGGCCCCCTTGGTTGAACGGGGGCCTTGCGGGCCCCTGCCCGCGCCCTTAGAGCCAGGACGTCTGCGAAAGGCCCTTCGACCCGTCCATGCCCCGCGCCAAGGCCAGCTCCGCCCGATCCGAAACCGGCCGCACGGCCTATCTCGTGCTCGGCATGCACCGCTCGGGCACCTCGGCGGTGACCCAGGTGCTGGCGCTGGGCGGCTGCGACTTGCCGCAGAACCTGATGGGCGGCGACGAGCACAACGCCAAGGGCTATTTCGAGCCGTGGAAGATCGCCCTGCTGAACGACGGGCGCCTGCGGGCCGGCGACACGGCCTGGGACGACATCTTCGCCTTTCCCTATCGCCCGCTGGCCGCCAAGCCGGAGCGCCAGTGGCTGAACCGGGCGCTGGGCCTGTTCGAGGAGGAGTATGGCGAGGCGCAGCACCCGCTGCTGAAGGATCCGCGGATCACGGTGCTGATGCCTTTCTGGCGCCAGGTGCTGGCCGACCTCGATGTCGCCGCGCGCTGCGTGATCGCTGTGCGCCATCCACTGGCGGTGGCCGGCTCGCTGTCGCGCCGCAACGGCTTCCCGGCCGAGAAGTCGGTGCTGGTCTGGACCGCCTACATGCTGGCCGCCGAGGCCTACACCCGCGACCTGCCGCGCGCCTTTGTCAGCTTCGACGGCCTGCTTTCCGACTGGCGCAAGGAAGTGAAGGCGATCGAGGCCGCCCACGGCGCGCCGCTGCCGAACCTGACGCCGGAGGCCGGCGCGGCGATCGGCCGGTTCCTGACGGCGGAGCTGCGCCACAACGAGGCCCAGGGCGACCTGGCCGCGCTGGGCTGGGCCGGCGCGCTCGCCGCCCAGGTGCTGGCCTGGTTCGAAGCCGCCGCGGCCGGCAAGCCGCCGCCGCCCGCCGCCCTGGACAAGGCCGCCCGCGAACTGGCCCGGCGCGCCGCCGACATCGGCGCCCTGGTCTCGCCGGCCACCCGCGACCTCGACGCGGCCCGCGCCGAACTGCTGGACCTGCGCCAGCGGCTGGCCTTCGAGCAGAAGCGCGCCAAGGGGCTGGAGGCCGAGATCGAGGCCCTGCGCCGCGACGCCGCCGAGGCGGCCGAGGCCGCCGTCCGCCTCGACGCCATCCTGGCCGAAGGCTGAGCCCGACCGGCGTGCCCGCGAACGCCTCCGATCCCGCCGCGATCCTGGCCCGCCGCCGCGCCCTGCGCGACGAAGAGATCCGGCTGGGCGAGAATCGCTGGAAGCGGTTCCAGGCCGCCGCCCGCGCCCGCTATGGCGGCCGCGAGGCGCGCCGGCTTTCGCCGGGGCTCGCCAGGCTGTTCGCCCGCGCCAAGACGCCCGGCCGGGTGCTGCTGCTCAGGGCCTCCGGACTCTGGGAGGACGGCCTGGAGGTCGCCCTGGGCTCGACGCCCGGCCCGACCATGCCGCTGGCCGCCTATGTGGCCGCCGGCCCCGACCCCGCCGCCCAGCCCGCCGCCCTTTTCGACCAGAGCTGGTACCTGGAAACCGCCCCGGCGCTGGCCGGCAGCCGCTGGCCGCCGCTGGCCCACTACCTGGTAGTGGGCGACAGTCACAACCTGAGCCCGCACCCGCTGTTCGACGGCCCCGCCTACCGCGCTCGCCATGGGGCGGAGATGGCGGCGCGCCGGCTGACCGGGCTAGAGCACTTCCTGTTCGAGGGCGCGGCCAAGGGCGCCCAGCCGCACCCGCTATTCGACACCCGCCACTATGTCGGCCAGTCGGACGAGCTGGCGGAAACCGGCGAGAACCCGCTGATCCACTATCTGCGCGCCGGCTGGCGCGAGGGGCTGGAGCCGCATCCGCTGTTCGCCGGGAGCTGGTACCTGGACCGCTATCCGCAGGCCGCGGCGGCCGGGGTCGCGCCGCTCACGCACTATGTCACCGCCGGCGCCGCCGAGGGCCTCGACCCGCATCCGCTGTTCGACACCGCCCACTATCGCCGCCAGCGCTATGGATCGGCCCGCGGGATCGCGTTGATCGACTACCTGGCCGGCGGCGCCCGGGCGCGGCGGAGCCCCAGCCCGCACTTCCAGCCGAACCACTACCTGGAGCAGGCCGGCGACCGGCCGCAGGCCTACGCCAACCCGCTGCAGCACTATCTGACGATCGGCGCCTTCGAGGGCCTGTGGCCGGCGCCCGACTTCGACGAAGCGGCCTATTTCGCGGCCCATCCGGCGGCGGCGGAGACCGGCGTCTCGGGCCTGGAGCACTGGGCGCGGACCCGCAGCGAGCGCCCAGCCCCGGGCGTGGCGGCCGGCGCTGCGATCTCCGCCGAGGCCCTGTTCGCCGAACTGCGCCGCGCCGCCGATCCGGACCCGGCGGCCTATGACAACGCCGCCTACGAGGCCCTGCGGCCGGCCGGACGCAAGCCGGGCCGGGCCGCGCCGGTCCAGGTGGTGGCGTTCCGCCGCGCCGCTGCGCCCGACTGGGCCGCCGTCGCGGCCGCCCTGCCCAGCTACCGCGGCCACCTGCAGCCGCGCCTGCCGAGCGATGGCTTCGCCGACCCGGCCGATCCGGCCGCCCTGGCGCGCGACATCGCGCTGGCCCGGCGCTATGGCCTGGCCGGCTTCTGCCACGAGGCCGCGAGCGCCGCGCAGCTTCAGGCCGTGACCGCCCAGGACTTCGCCTTCTGCCTCGCCTGGACCGGCGCGGCGGGGGCCAAGGCGGTGCTGGCGGCCCTGGCCAGGCCTCAGGCGCTGCGCGTCGATGGCCGGCCCATCCTGGTGTTGCCGGCGGAGGCCGACGTGGCCGCCTGGCGCAAGGCGGGCGCGCTGTTCCTGGTCCAGCGCGGCGGCGCGCCGGCCGCGGGTTTCGACGCCCGCCTGCCCGACCTGGAGACCGCCCGCCCGCCCGAGGGCCCGCCGGGCGCGGTGATCAACCCGGGCTTCCGCGGCCTGGTCCACGACCACCTGAGGCTGGTCGCCGAACGCCTGGCCGAGCCGCTGGCCGAGGACGCCTTTCCCTTGGTGGTCGCCGCCCACGACACCACGCCGCGCTCGCAGGACGCACCGGCCGTCTGGCAGGGCGCGAGCCCCGGCGCGCTGCAGGCCTGGCTGGAAGCCGCGAGCGAGGCGGCGCGCGGCCGTCCGGCCGACCGGCGGCTGGTTTTAGTCCACGCCTGGAACGACTGGGAGACAGGCGCGGCGATCAGCCCTGACCGGCGCTTCGGCCACGGCTGGCTGGAGGCGGTGGCCAACGCCGCCGACGCCGACCTGCTGGCGCCCAAGGCGTCTGCGTGAGCGCCGAGCTCACCATCGTCGGCTATCCCTTCCAGCCGACCGGCATGGCCGAGCACGCGCGCTCGATGTTCCGCGCCTTCGCGAGCCAGGGCGTGACGCCGCGCCTGCTGGACGCCGCCGCCGCCGCCAACCGGGCCTACGACCCCGACCTCGAGCGCGACTTCGCCCCGCACCTGGTCACCACCCTGGGCGAGGGCGTCAACCTGTTCGGGGTCAATGGCGACGAGGCCGGCCGGGTGATCGACCAGTTCGGCGAGGCCGCTTTCGCCCGCGGCTACAACATCGCCTATCCCGCCTGGGAGCTGGCCCGCTATCCGGCGGAGTGGGCCAGGGTGCTGGCCCGTTTCGACGAGGTCTGGGCGCCCTCCACCTTCGTGCAGCAGGCGCTGCAGGACGCGCTCGGCAAGCCTGTCCAGCACATGCCCCTGCCGGTGGACCTCAAGCTGTCGTGCTTCCTGGGCCGGCGGCATTTCGCCATCCCGGAGGACGCCTTCGTGGCGGTGTTCTTCTTCGACTTCGCCTCCTTCGCCGAGCGCAAGAACCCGCAGGCCGTGCTCGAGGCCTTCGAGCGGCTGGTCGCGCGCCGGCCGCAGGCGGACCTGTTCTGCCTGATCAAGTCGCGCGGGGGGCACGACACCGAGGACGCCCAGGCGGCGCTGGAGGACCGGCTGGCCGCGCTGGGCGGCCGCGCCCAGGCGATCTGCGGCGACCTGTCGGACAATGAGATCAAGAACCTGGTCCGCTGCGGCGACGTCTTCGTCTCCCTGCACCGGTCCGAGGGCTTCGGGCGCGGCATGGCCGAGGCCATGGCCATGGGCCGCCCGGCCATCGCCACCGGTTGGTCGGGCAACCTCGACTTCATGGTCCCGGGAACCGGCCTTCTGGTGGATCACGAACTGGTCCCGGTGGCGGACGGCGCCTATCCGCACGGCGAGGGCCAGGTCTGGGCCGAGGCCTCGGCCGAGCACGCCTCGCGGCTCATGGAACAGCTCTTGGATGATCCCGCCGAGGCCCGGGCCATGGGCGCGCGCGGCCGCGCCTTCATCGCCGAGCACTATTCCGTGGAGGCCGTCGGGCGACGGGCGCTGGCCCGCTTGCAGGCGATCCCGGCCTTCGCCGGGATGAACGGAATCCGGGCCTAGGCCTTGCGCCACCTCGGCGGATCGAGGGCCACATAGAGCGCCCCGGTCATGGCCGCGACGTCCAGCAGGTAGAGGTAGCGGTAGTCGCAGGCGACCGAGATCACGAAGAAGCTGGCGGTGAACACCAGCGCCCCGCCCATCAGCCCGATCATCGCCCAGTCCGCCGGATCACGGCGGCGCAGCAGCCAGCCGATCATCGCCGCCGCCACGATCGCCCAGGTCAGGTGCGAGAAGACCGGCGTGTCGTAGAAGGCCCGCGCGTACTTGGCCACGCCGACGTCCTGCGGATCGACGCCGGTCAGCATGTCGAGGTCCTGCAGCATCCCGGCCGGGCCGGTGACGCCCACGGTGACCGGCAGGCAGCGCTGCAGGTCCGGCGTCAGGAAGGTCCAGTGGAACACGCCAAGCCGGTGGCGCAGGTAGGCCGCCGGATAGTGCAGGATGATCCGCCGCCACTGGGCGTTCATCGCCGCGTCCGGCACGTGCCACAGGGTGCGGCGGTAGGCGTCGTTGGCGTCGAGCGTGTCGACCCGCTGGGCGGAATAGACGCCGGCGGCCTGATCCTCCAGCAGGGCGGCGGCGGCCGGGTCGGCCTTGGCGATCTCCTTGAACCTAAGCCGCGGCGAGCGGACCTTGGCGCCGACGACGTCGTAGTGCTCCAGGATCAGGGCCGCGGAATTCAGCCGCAGCTTGGCCGGGACCTCCGGCGGCTGGGCCGCGCGGTTGAGGCCGAACGCCAGCAGGCCGATGGCGGCGAGCGCGCCCAGGCCCCAGGCGGCGGCGGCGCGCCAGTCGCCGCGCCCGTCTGCGCGACAATAGGCCGTCCAGGCCAGCACCCCGGCGGCGGCCACGGCCAGCACCGCGCCGTTCTGGCGGGTGATCGTCGCCAGGGCCAGGCAGACGACCGCGCCGGTCACCGGCAGCCAGCGCCGCCCGTCGCGCCAGCCCTGGGCGGCGTGGGCGATCATCACGAAGCCGGCGATGGCGAGGTTCGCGAACAGCACGTCGCGCCAGACGATGCCCTGGTAGATCAGCAGTTGCGGGGTGAGGATCAGGGCGACGCCCAGGACCGGCGCCCACCACCGCGACCGCGGCCGCAGCCGCGCCAGCGACATCAGGCTGAGGAACAGCAGCGCCGCCGAGGCGGTGATGTAGAGCCCAGTCCCCGCCACCAGGTGGTCGAAGGGCTTCAGCAGCCAGGAGGCGGCGGCCGGCGCCCAGGTCTGGCGAACCCCGGTGCGCGCTTCGGTGAGCGCCACGACCGAATCGACCGAGAGCTGGCCCGGGACGTTGGCCGCCAGGCTGAGCAGCAGGCCGGCGAACATCACCCAGCGGAAGACGGCGCCCGCCTTGGCTTGGGATGTGGGCTGGATCGCCTCGCTCAACCGTCGAACCCCGCTTGCTCCTGCAAAGGCCCTGAGTAGAAGCCCGCCCGTGCGATGGGAAGCGGCAAAAGCCCTAGGGCCGGACCCCACGGCTTGCTAAGCCTCGCGGCTCGAAGCGGACGGAGGGATTTCTGGGATGAGCGGCGCGCGCGACCTTGCGGCCTTGCTCGCCCGATTCCCCAAGACGCGCCCGGCGCTGCCGCCGAAGCTGGCGGCGATCTACACCCGCCAGTACCTGGAAAACCGTGGCGGCGAGACGCCGGCCGCCTCGCTGTCGCAGCGGCTGGAGCGCTGGCTGCACCACCAGGTGGCGGTCGACGTGAAGGGGGCTGTCCGCCCGCCGCCGACGCTGGAGCTGGGGGCCGGCACGCTGAACCAACTCGCCTACGAGCCCGGCGGCGGCCTGTACGACATCGTCGAGCCGTTCGGCGAACTGTTCGCCGGCTCGCCCCTGATCGGCGGCGTGCGCGACGCCTTCGGCGACATCCGCCAGATCCCGGCCGACCGCCGCTACGAACGGGTCACCAGCGTCGCGTCGCTGGAGCACATCTGCGACCTGCCCTTCGTCCTGGCCCGGGCCGCGCGCCTGCTGACCCCGGACGGGACCCTGCGCGCCGCCATCCCCAGCGAAGGCGGCCTGCTCTGGCGGCTGGGCTGGAGCCTGACCACCGGCCTGGAGTTCCGCCTGCGTCACGGCCTCGACTACGGCCTGCTGATGGCCCACGAGCACGTCAACGACGCCCATGAGGTCGAGACCCTGGTCCGCGCCCTGTTCGCGGAGGTGCAGGTGAAGAGCTTCGGCCTCGGCCGGCAGCTGTCGCTCTACCGGTTCCTCTGCGCCCGCCGGCCGCGGCTGGACGTCGCCGCCGCCTGGGAGGCGCGCTTCGGCCAGGATGTCCTGCGCCAGGGCAGCGGCGGGTCGACCGCGGCGTAGATCAGGCCGGCGATCGCCGCCAGGTCGGTGAAGTAGAGATAGCGATAGTCACAGGCGATCGAGATGATGAAGAAGCTCGCCGCGAAGGCCACCCCGGCCAGCTGCAGCGCCGCCAGGATAAGGTCGCCCGGCTGTCGTCGCCACAGCAACAGCCCCGCCAGCACCAGGCAGATCGCCGTATAGAACAGGTGCGAATAGACCGGCGTGTCGAGGAACCAGCTCGAATAGTTGGCCAGCATCACGTCGGACTGGACGTAGCGATGGGCGAGCCCCAGCGGGGCCATCTTGTCGCCCGGCGCGTCGACGCCGACGTAGATCGGCAGGCACCAGTCGATCACCGGCGGGGCGACCAGCCAGCGGAAGTCCTCCCAGCGGATGCGGAGATAGAGCGCCGGATGCTTCAGGACCAGGTCGAGCCACTGTTCGTTGAAGGCCGCGTCGGTGATGTCGTTCATCGCGTCCTGGATCGCCAGGTCGCGATCGAGGAAGTCCACGCGACGGCCGGAATAGTCGAGCTTGGCGCGTTGATGCAGGATCACGTTGGCGGGGTAGTTGGCGACGTCGAGGACGTCGGTGCGGTAGTGGGGATCGAGCGCGACGGCGCCCAGGATGTCGTAGGTCTGGACGATGCGGATGCCGGTGGCGAGCGCGGTCTCCTTCGGCGCCTTGGGCGGCTCGGACAGCACCGTCTCGGCCTGGCCGACCAGCACCACCGCCACCAGGGCGCCCAGCGCCCAGACCGCGCCGCGCCGGAGGCTGCCGCGCCCGGGATTGGCGACTCCGGGATTGGCGACTCCGGGATTGGCGCCGGCGGCGATGACGCCCAGGGCGAGCGCGGCGAAAGCGCCGGCGATCAGGCCGTTCTGGCGCACCTGGTCGCCCGCCGCCATCAGCACCAGGGCCGCGATCAGCAAGGCCCAGCGCCGCCAAGGCCGGTCCCAGACCCGTGCCGCGTGGGCGATCAGGACGAAGCCGGCCACCGCGCAGTTGGCGAACATCACGTCCTTCCAGACGATGCCCTGGTAGACGAGGAGCTGGGGCGTCAGCGCCGCCAGCGCCGCCATGACCGGCGCCCACCAGCTCACCTTCGGCCGCAGGTTCCCCAGCGCCGCCAGGCTGCCGAAGAACAGCGCCCCGCTCACCGTCACATAGAGCGAGGTCCCCGGGATGAAGCCGTCGAAGAAACCCAGCACCCAGGCGTAGAGCGCCGGGCCCCAGGTCTCGCGGATATGGAAATGGCCCTCGTAGAGCTGGGCGACCGAATCGTAGCTGAGGTGGCCGGGCAGGTTGGCCCCCAGCATGACCAGGAGGCCCACGGCCAGCACCGCGCGGAAGGCCTGGCGCGCGCTGACCTCGACGCCCAGCACCCGCCCGGCGTCGAACGCGAATTTCCGCTTCGCCCTGCGGCCTTCGGCTTCCCCCATGGGTGGCTAGGTACGGTGCGCGCCAGGCGATGAGAAGCCCAAAAGACGCCGCCGCTTGGCCCGGCCGGCCATTCGTGGTGGAATCGCGCCCATGACTGCCGAGGCGCTCGACATCCGCCCGGCTGGGACTTCGCCCGCCCAGCTTCGGTCTTACGAGAGCCTGCTGAACGCGAGCTTCGCCACCGGCAAGTTCAACGAGGCGGCCATCGCCTGGCGCTATCGCGACAACCCGGCCGGCCAGGTGGTGGGCGCCGACGCCTGGGACGGCGAGCGGCTGGCCGCCCACTATGTGACCTGCCCGCTGGAGGCGCGGATCGACGGCCGGGTGGTGCGCGGCCTGTTGTCGATGAACACCGCCACCCATCCGGACTACCAGGGGCGCGGGCTGTTCACCAGGCTGGCGGAAGCGGCCTATGCGGCGGGAGCGGCGGCGGGCTACGGCTTCGTGATCGGGGTGGCCAACGCCAATTCGACGCCGGGCTTCCTGCGCAAGCTGGGCTTCCAGGACGTCGGCCGGCTGGAGGCCGGGATCCTGGCGACCCTGCCGCGCCGGTTCTCCGACGCCGCCGTCCAGTACCAGGGCGCCTGGCGCTCGGAGTTGCTGCGCTGGCGCCTGGCCAATCCCGACGGCCGCTACCTCGCCGCCCACTACGGCCAGCTGGTCGGGGTCTGGGCCAGGACCCAGCTGCCATTCGTCAAGTGCGCGGCCTTCCTGCCGGGCGAGGCCGCGGCCCTGGACCTGGGCGAGACGGTGGGCCGCGGCGCGCCGCTGGCCGCCACCCTGTTCCTGGGCCTGGAGCCGCGCGCCGCGCTGACCCGCCACGGCTTCATGGCCATTCCGGAAAGCCTGCGGCCCTCGCCGCTCAACCTGATCTGGCGGGCGCTGGGCGAGGGCGCGCCCGGCGCGCTCAGCCGCGACGCCGTGGCGATCAACTTCCTCGACTTCGATCCCTACTGATGACGCGCGTCTGGATCCTCGCCCATTTCGACGACGAATATTGCGGCCTGCCGTTGATCGACCAGGCGCGCGCCAACGGCGAAGATCAGCTGTTCCTCTATGTGGCCGACTATGCCGCGGACGCGAGGCGGAGCCGCCGCCTGGGCGAGACCCGGGCGCTGCTCGGCTGGCTGGGGATCGACCCGGCGCGCGCGGTCCACGTCGGCCGCGGGACCGGCGCGATGGACGGGGCGGTCCACCGGGCGCTTCCCGCCGCCTACGCCGCCATCCAGGCCGCCTTGGCCGGCGTGACAGTCGAGGCCGTCGTCTGCCCGGCGTGGGAGGGCGGCCACATGGATCACGACATGTGCTGCCTCCTGGCGTCGGAAGTCGCCGCGGCCTGCGGCGGCGCGCCGGTCGAGATGATCTCGCTCTACAACGGCAAGGGCCTGCCGGCCCCGTTCTTCCATGGCGGCCGCGCCCTTCCGGAGAATGGCCCCCGCACGCTCTGGGTCCTGCCGGGCCGGGAGATGGCCCGGTGGATGCTGGCCGTGCGCTTCTTCTGGCGCGAGCGGGCGTGGCTGGGCCTGTGGCCCGCGATGTTCTGGACCTACCGCCGCTACGGCTTCGGCCAGCAACGGCTGGATCCCGCCCGGGTGCGCGGACGCCCGCACGACGGCGTGCTGCTCTACGAGCGGATGTTCAAGGTTCCCTACGCGGAGGTCCGCGCCGCGGCCGACGGCTTCCTCAGCCGATCTTCACGCCCTGGCCCTGCATGATCACCGTGAAGCCCGCCAGCATCAGCACGTAGCCCAGGGCGAAGCGCCAATCGAGCGGCTCCTTGAACACCAGCCACGCCACCAGCGGCACCAGGCCGGAGCCGACGATGGAGAAGGCGTAGGCCAGGCTCAGCGGCACGCGGGTCAGGATGTAGAACCAGAACAGGGCGGTCAGGCCATACCAGGCGAAGGCGCCCAGCAGCGGCAGGTTGCTGATCAGCCGGATCGGCAGCGGTCCGGACAGGCGCGCATTGGTCACGGCGGCGAACTTGAACAGGGTCTGGCCGACCGGCAGCGCCAGCGAGAAGCCGGCGCAGAGCAGCATGTCCTTCCAGCTCATGGCGCTGCTCACAGAGCGACCTCCTCGGCTTCCATCCGCGCGATGGTGCGCAGATAGGGGTGGATCGGGCGCGTGGGCGGGTTCAGCACGTCGAAGTTCAGCGCCTGCATCAGGAGCTGCGCGCCCAGCATGATCGGCAGGGCCGCGGCCATGACCACGCCGGCCGAAGCGGCGTGGCCGTGGTGGTCGGTCGAGACGTAGTGGGCCGCGTAGCCCACCCCGAACAGGATCGAGAACACCCCGAACACCAGCTCCAGGCTCGCGGCGTTGAAGTCGCGCACGAAGTACTGGCCCAGCATCCGCTGCAGGAAGTTGGTCAGGTGCTTGAAGGCGAAGGGCCCGATGATCGCCCCGATCCGCAGGTTGGAGACCTCGCCCGCGTAACGCGCCGGCATGGGTACGTCGCGCACCACGGCCCGCAGCGTGCCCAGGTGGTAGAGCAGGTCGGTCTCGAAGAAGAACCGCCGCGACACCCGCTTGGCGATCGCCATCTTCGCCACCTGGGCCTCGATGGCGGTGTAGCCGTTGGTGGGATCGAAGATGTTCCAGTAGCCGGTGGACAGCTTGGCCGCGAACGACAGGGCCGCGTTGCCGAACACCCGGACCGGCGGCATCTCCGCCAGGTGGCTGATGGAGGTGAAGCGGTTACCCTTGGCGTAGTCCGCTTCGCCCAGCAGGATCGGGGCCACCAGGTGGGGCATGTAGCCCAGGTCCATCTGGTCGTCGCCGTCCACCTTGACCAGCACCTGGCCGCCGCGCGCGATGGCCTCGCGGTAGCCGGCCATGGTCGCGCCGCCGACGCCCTGGTTCTGCAGGAGCTTGACCACCACCACACGGGGGTCCCTGGCGTTGGCCTCGACGAAGGCGCCGGAGCCTTCCGGGCAGGCGTCGTCGACGCAGACGATCCCCTCGACCCAGGCCGGCGCCTTGGCGATCACGTCCAGGATGTGCGCCTTGACGTTGTAGCAGGGGATCACCAGCCAGACGCCGGCCGCCTCCAGCGAGGGGTCCGCCTCCCCTGGCCTGCGCCGCCGCCCCTCCGGGACCGCCCCCCTGCGCGCGGTCTTGTCGATCGACGCCATGCGCCCGGCTAACACGGAAGCGCCAAGACTGGCAAAAGACGAGGCGGCAAAAGACGTGCTGGCGAGGCGGGTTGGGCGAAAGACGTCTCGGCGCCATCCTTGCGCCGCCTTAGGCTTGCCTGTTACGAGCGCGCCTTCGTCGGGAGCACCCGGTAAAGCGGGAATCAGGCCGGGAACCATGGACACCGCCACCCACATGCTGCGGACCGGACGGCGCGGGCCGCTGTTCGAGGCCCGGATGGCGCTCCGGGACCTGCTCGCGTCCCTGGAGCGGATCGACCTGGCGCGCTCGCTGGCCTGGCACGACGTGGTCTCGCGCTATCGCGGCTCGCTGCTGGGCCCGCTGTGGATCACGCTCTCCATGGGCTTCATGATCCTGGGGATCGGGGTGCTGTGGGGCGGCCTCTTCCGGGTGCCCGTGCATGAATTCATACCCTTAGTGGCGGTGGGCATCGTGTTCTTCGGCTTCGTCACCACCACCATCAACGAGGGTTGCGAGACCTTCGTCCAGGCGGCCGGCATGCTGTCGCAGACCAGCCTGCCGATGTTCACCTTCGTCTGGCGCACGGTGCTGCGGAACCTGATCAACCTGGGCCACCACGTGGTGATCGTGGCCGCCGTCCTGGTCTGGGGCGGGCTCTGGGCCGGGGCCAACTACCTGGGCGCGGCGCTGGGCTTCCTGTTCCTGGTGATCAACGTGGCCTGGGTCTCGATGCTGGTGGCGATCATCTCCGCCCGTTTCCGTGACATCCCCCAGGCGGTGGCCTCGGTCACCCAGGCGGCGGCGATCATGACGCCGGTCTACTGGCCGCCGGACCGGGTCCCGGCGCGCTACCACTGGATCCTCGACCTGAACCCCTTCTACCACCTACTGGAGGCGGTCCGCCTGCCGTTGCTGAGCAAGGCGGTGGCGCCGCACACCTATCTGGTGCTGGCGGTGATGGCCCTGATCGGCTGGGGCCTCGTGTTCGCCCTGTTCTCCAACACCCGCCGCCGGATCGTGCACTACCTATGAGCCCCTTTTCCTCATGACCGGCGTCTCCATCTCCTGCCGGAACCTCAGCCTGCGCTTCCCCGTCTACGGGGTGGACGCCAAGTCGCTGAAGAAGCACCTGGCCAAGATCGCGGTCGGCGGGCGGCTGGGCTCGCACCACGGCTCGACCGAGGTGACCGCCATCTCCAACCTGAGCCTGGAGCTGAAGGCCGGCGACCGCCTGGGGCTGATCGGCCACAACGGCTCGGGCAAGACCACCCTGCTGCGCGCGCTTTCCGGCGCCTATGAGCCCGACGACGGCTCCATCGAGGTCAACGGCCACATCGCCGCCCTGCTGGACCTCAACCTCGGCATCGACCCCACGGCGACGGGGTTCGACAACATCCGCCTGCGCGGCCGCATCGCCGGCCTGTCCACCAAGGAGGTGGACGAGCGGCTGGACGAGATCGCCGAATTCTCCGGCCTCGGCCCCTTCCTGGCCATGCCGGTGAAGACCTATTCGGCCGGCATGCAGGCCAGGCTCGCCTTCGCCGCGGCCACGGCGGTCGAGGCCGACGTGCTGCTGATGGACGAATGGATCGCGGTGGGCGACGCCGACTTCCAGAAGCTCGCCCACAGGCGCCTGCTGAAACTGGTGGAGCGGGCCGGCATCCTGGTGCTGGCCAGCCACGACGTGGAGCTGCTCAGGCTCTACTGCAACAAGGTCATGCGCATGGAGAGCGGCGTCGCCTCGCCGGTCACCGACATCAAGAAGCTCGACGAGCTGATGGCCGCCTAGCGCCGGCGCTGGTAGGTCTTAAGACGCGCGCGCAGGAATTCCCTTGGACGTCATCTTCACCATCGTCTCCCGCAACTACGCGGCCCAGGCCGCGACGCTGATGGAGAGCCTGGCGGTCCAGGAGCCGAAGGCGCGCCGCATCGTGGTGGCCACCGACGGCCCGATCCCGCAGCTCGAGCGCGCGGCCGAGGTGGTCGACGCCCGGGACTTCTGCCCGGCCTACGACGCCATGAGCGTCTACTATGACGCGCTCGAGCTGAACACCGCGGTCAAGCCCTACGTCTTCAAGGCGCTGCTGTCGGACGGCTCCGGCAAGTCGGCCACCTACCTCGACCCGGACATTGTCGCCTTCCGGCCGCTGGATCCCGTGCGCCGGGGCTTGGCGGAAGCGCAGCTGGCGCTGACCCCGCACTTGACCCGGCCGATGCTGGGCGCGGCCATGCCCAACGACCACGCGATCCTGCGCTCGGGCTCGTTCAACCTGGGCTTCTGCGCCGCCCGCGCCGAGCCCAGGACCGTCGAGCTGATGGCCTGGTGGGCCGACCGCTGCGAATTCGATTGCCGCGTGGCGCTGAAGGACGGCCTGTTCACCGACCAGCGCTGGATGGACCTGGCGCCGGGCTTCGTGGACAGCCTGGCGGTGCTGCGCGACCCCGGCCTCAACCTCGCCTACTGGAACCTGGAGGGCCGAACCCTGGCCAAGGGCGCGGACGGCTGGACAGTGGACGGCCAGCCGCTGGTCTTCTTCCACTATTCCGGCTTCGACCCGGCCCGGCCCGACGTGCTGTCGAAGCACCAGGACCGGGTGCGCGTGGTCCGGGGTTCTCCGCTGGCGGCGCTGCTCGCCGACTACGCCGCGGCCATGCTGCGGAACGGCCACGAGACCAGCCGCGCCATTCCCTACGCCCACCTGCGCTTCCCCTCCGGGCGGCTGGTGACAGGAGCCGCGCGCCGTCGCGCCCTGCGCGCCGCGCGCGAGGGCCACGACTTCTCCGCCGGCCTCACCGACGCCGTCGAGGCCTGGGCCGACGCGCCGGATCCGGAGACCTCCGCGGCCGGCCTGCCGGACCTGACGCGGACCATGGCCCAGGTCTGGCGCGACATCCCCACCGGCTTCCAGATCGACCACGAGGCGGGCCGCCTGGGCTTCCACGCCTTCTTCGCCGAGCACGCCGCGACGCTGGGGGCCGACGCCCCCGCCGGCTCGGCGGCCGAGGCCCTGCTGGCCGCCTGGCGCGCCGGCGCGCGGGAGCCCGACGCCGCGATCTGGGGGACGGAGACGCCCTGGACCGGCCCGGCGTCGGGGGCGCTCGACTGGCTGCGCGAGCCCTGCGCCGACGGCCTGCCGCGCGCCGCCAAGGCGCTGTTGGCCGCGCGCGGCGACCTGCGCGCCAAGTTCGCCGGCGACGCGCCGGGGCTGATCGCCTGGTGCCTGGGGGCCGAGGCCGCCGCCGGCCGTTTCGCGCCGGACCTGCTGCCCGCCGAGGTGATCGCGGCCTTGGCGCGCGACCCGGCCCCGCTGCTGGCCGCCGCGCGCCTGGCCGAGCCGGGGGCCAATGACCTGAGGCGGCGGCTCTCCGCCGGCTTCGGCGTCGCCGCGCGCGCCGGCTGGCCGCAGACCCTGACCGAGGCCCTGCGCGCGCCGCACCTCGCGGCCGCGGCCAACCAGCCCGCGCCGTTCATCGCCCTGTTCCTGGAGATCTGGGAGAGCCGCGTCGACCTGCAACGGCTGTTCCCGCTGCGCAGCGCCGCCGAGCGGTTCAAATACCTGCGCTGGCTGGTGGGCGGGGGCTTGGCCGAATACGGCGTGGAGTTCGACGCCCTGCCCGCCGCCGTGCGCCTGCACCCGCAGATGCAGCTCGCCCGCCTGACCGTGCGCCAGCGCCAGCCGGCGGCGCGCGCGCAGACCGCCAGCCGCGTCGCCGAGCTGTGGGTCGTCGAGGGCGCGGAACTGGCCCGCGAGGCCGCCGCCGACCGGCTGGTCTATGAGGCCGGCGCCGGGCGTTTCCTGGGGCCCTCGGGTCCCGCCGCGGCGCCCGCCCAGGCCGACCTGGTCCGCTTCCTCACCCACCCCGACTTCCTGCCCGCCGACGCTGTCGCACTACATGCCCGCGGCGTGCGCTGGAGCCGCGCGGTCGGCGCCTGGGACGCGGAGACCGCCGCCGCCCTCGGCCCGCGGACCATCGGTCTCGGCTTCGTGGACGAGGTCTGGGCGCCCGGCGCGGCCGCCGGCCTGTTCCGGCCGGTGAAGACCCAGGCCGCGGTCGCCGCATGAGCGCCCGATGCCCGGCTTAGTCACGGCCGCGCGGGGCTTCTGGCGCTCGGCCCTGCCGGAGCCGGTGCGCAAGCTGGCCGCGCCCGCCCTGAACACCGCCCTGCAGGCCTATGTCCGCGCCGCCGCGCGGGCGCCGCACGGGGCTGACGCGCCCCAGGGGCCCATCAAGGTCGTGGGCTATTTCCAGGGCAGCCACGGGATCGCCGCCTCCGCCCGCCTGGCGGCCCGCGCCTTCGAAGCCTTGGGCGTGCCGGTGGAGCGGGTGGACGTCACCGACGCCAAGCTGGACTGGTCCGGGCGGCTGGCCGAGCCCGTCCGAGCCAGCGCCTGGATCTTCCACCTGAACCCGCCGGAGATGCTGGCGGCCCTGGCCTGCCTGGGGCCAAAGCAGCTCATCGGGCCGCGCTACGCCTACTGGGCTTGGGAGCTACCGCGCGCGCCGGCCCGCTGGCGCGCCGATGCGGCGCTGGTCGACGAGGTCTGGGCGCCCAGCCGCTACACCGCCGCCGCCCTGGCCGGCGCGGCTTCGCCGGTGCGGGTGGCGCCGCATCCGCTGTTCCTGCAGGACTATGCCGCCGTCGCGCCCGCGCCGCGCCGCGCGGCCTTCCAGGGGGTCGCGGTGTTCGACTTCAACTCGTCCCTGGCCCGGAAGAACCCGCAGGGCGCGATCGCCGCCTGGGCGCGCGCCTTCGAAGGCGACCCGGACTGCGAGCTGACGCTCAAGACCCAGAACGGCGGCCTGTTCCCGGCCGAGCTCGCGGCGCTGCGGGCCGCCGCGCCGGCCAATGTCCGCGTCGTCGACGAGGTCTGGCCCTACGCCCAGGTGCAGAGCCTGATCGCCGGCGCAGACGTGCTGGTCTCGCTGCACCGCGCCGAGGGCTTCGGCCTGACGCCCGCCGAGGCCCTGGCGCTAGGGACGCCGGTGGTGGCCACCGGCTGGTCGGGGGTGCTGGATTTCCTGGACGAAGGCTGCGCCCTGCTGGTCCCGTCGACGCCGACGCCGGTCGCCGATCCGCAAGGGGTCTATCGCGGCCAGAGCTGGGCCGAGCCGGACGCCGCCGCCGCCGCGGAGGCGCTTTTCCGGCTGCGCACCGAGCAGGGCCTGGGCCGCCGCCTGGCCGAGGCCGGCCGCGCCCGGGTCGCCGAGCGCCTGTCGCCGCAGGCCTGGTTCGCGACCTTGCCCGAATCCGTGCGCGCCTCGGCTGAGCGGCTGAAGCGCGCCTAGGCCTCTTCCGGTGGCCGGACCGCCTGGAACCGCCAGAGCAGGATCAGGTCGTAGGCGGCCTTCAGGCCCCCGCCGATCACCAGCGGCCAGGCGAATGCGCTCATGGAGAAGATCAGCCCCGCCAGCGCCGGGCTGAGCGCCGAGGCCAGGCTGCGCGGGACATTGGTGACCCCGGCCGCGGCGGTGCGTTCGGCGGGCGTCACGATGGCCATGACGTAGGAGCTGCGGGCCGGCGAATCCATGCTCGACAGGAAGGCGCGGATCACCAGCAGCACGAAGGCCACGCCGGCGTTGGGCGCGAAGGCCACGGCGACGGCGCAGAGGTTGGCCGGCAGGTGGGTGAAGACCATGGTGCGGATGAGGCCGATCCGCCGGGCGAGCCAGGGCGCGGCGAGCTGGGAGGCGGCGGTCAAGAGGCCCGTCCAGAAGAAGAACTGCCCAGCCATGCCCAGCGACAGGCCGAAGCGGCGGAAGAGCCAGAGGGCCAGCAGCGAATTGACCATGAAGCCGCTGCCGAAGGAGTCGAGGCTGAAGAGGGCGGCCAGTCCGAACACCCGGCCCTTCGAAGGTCCGAGCGGCGCATGCGCGTCCGCCGAAACCGGCGTGGCGGGCAGGCTGCGGTAGAGGACAGCGGAAACCAGGCTGAGCGCGCCATAGAGCAGGAAGGCGCCCTCGGTCAGCGCCGTCTGGGAGAGGCCGGTGGCGGCCCGGAGCGGCGCCATCAGGCCGAGGCTGAGCGCGCCCAGCGCGCCCAGCGCCGCGCCGGCCAGGTTGTAGCGGGCGAACCGCTCGGTGCGCCGGCCGGCCGGTCCGGCCTGGGCGAGCAGGGCCTGTTCCAGCGGCAGGAAGACGCTGACGTCGCCGTTCGACGGGTTCAGCGTGCCCACGAACCCCACGACCATCAGCGGCCAGAAGGCGTGCGCCTGGGAAAAGCCGACCCCTGTCGCCGCCATCAGAATGCAGGCGAAGAGCAGCAGCCGCCTGGCCGGCGCGCGGAAGCCCATCAGGCCCACCGCCAGCGTCAGCGCCGCCGAGCCCAGCAGCATGGCGGTGGTCAGCACGCCCACCCGGAAGGCGCTGAAGCCCAGGCCGGTGAGGTAGACCGGCAGCAACAGGGAGCAGAGCCCGTCGCCGAAGCCCCGCAGGCCGCGCGCGGCGGTGAGGACCCAGGCGTCGCGCCGCTCACCGTCCCGCTGCGCCACCTCAGTACCGGCGGGTGGTGATGTCGGTGAAGGGCGCGCCCTCGCGGACGGTCTTGTTGCGGTAGATCACCGCCCCGATCAGGTTCGGCCGCCGTTCGACGGCGCTGAGGAACTGCGGCCACAGCTCGGCGGGCACCCAGAGGCACGGCGCCCGCGGGTCCTCGTCGATCGCCACGTCCACCAGAGCCCGCGCGTCCATGGCGCGAGCCTAGCGCGGCGGGACGGTCGCGGCGACCGGCTTGCGGCGGCTTAGTTGGCGATCCCGGTCGGCACGCCGTCCTTCATCGGCGGGGCGGCGCACTTCCCGGCGCGGGCCTGCACGACGTAGAACAGCGCCCGGCTCTGGGCGAACACGAAGTGCTCGCTGAGCGGGGTGGTCGGCTGGCCGGTGATCAGGCTGGGCGCGGGCGCGGCGGCCGGGGTGCTGACCAGCGCGGCCTGATTCCAGCGTGACAGGCTGGGGCCACAGGCGGCCAGCACGGCATTGGCCACCGGCGGGGCGTCATCGCTGGAATGGGCGAGCGCATAGCCCCATCGATGCAGGCAGTCGTCCAGGGCCGCGGCGGGATCGCCGGCGACGACGGGCGGCGGCGGGGTGGCGGCGCTGGTTCCGGTCCCTGTCTGGGCAGACGTCTTCGGAAACGGCTGGCAGACCGCGCCGTCGGCGGCCATGCCGGACGAGGCGTCATTGCAGGCGACGAGGCCGGCGGCCGCGAACGCGACCGCCAGCGCCTGGGGCTTCAGAAGCCGCTTCAGGCCGGCCATGGCCTAGTCGCACACCTGGGTGGGCGCATAGACCAGCTGGCCGTGGGCGTCATAGAAGGACCGCGTCTCGGTGCGGCAGCGCCCGCTGCCCGAATAGGCGGCCGGGGCGTAGCCAGGGCTCGCCGCCGGGCGGCTGCGGTAGTAGGCGCGGCGATGGTCGCAGTTGGTCCGGGCCAAGTTGTTGCCCACCACCGCGCCGGCCCCGGCGCCGATGATCGTGCCGCCGAGGCGGCCGCCGCCACGGCCAACCGCATTGCCCAGGAAGCCGCCGGCGACGGCGCCCAGCAGGGTGCCCACCACCTTGTGGTCATGCGAGCGTTGTTCGCAGCTCGAGGCCTGCGCCGTCGCGGGCGCGAGCGACGGCGCCGCCAGGGCGGCGACGAGGCCGGTGACGATCAGGGTCCGGCGCATGGGATCTCTCCTCGGTCTTGCCAATCAGGCCAGGCCGCAAGAACGCATCGGGGACCGAAGGGATGCGCCGGACGCTCAGTCCAGCCAGTCGAGCGCGCCCATCTTGGCGAGCCAGACCAGCCCGAGTTCGACCGCCATCCGCCGCGGCGGCGGGAAGGCGTGCAGCACTTGGCGCGGGGTGGCGGCCTGGCCGGACGCCAGCAGGTCGAAGGCCTGGGCGCACTCCTCCAGCGGCGCGCGCAGGTGCTGGAAGGCGCTGTCGAGCCGCGTGGCGGTCCCGCGGATGTCCGCGGCGGTGACGCCGGGCACCGGCTTCAGCGGGCGGTCGAGCGACCAGGCATGGGTCGGGAAGCCCGAGAAGGCCACATAGGGGTCGCCGCGCACCGGGTCCTGCTTCTGGCGGACGACGGGATCGGGCGCGGCGCGGCGGACCTCGCCCAGCTCGTCGGCCAGGGCGGCGATCTGGCGGGCCACCACCGGCCAGTTGAAGATCGTGCGCACCCGCTCGCGGCCGGCGGCGCCCATCCGCTTGCGCAGATCCGGCGACCTGGCGAGTTCGGCGATGGCGTCGCCGGCCCGGCCCACATGGACGGCGGTGTGCTGCGCCACCTCGCCCACATAGCTCTGGTAGGTGGTCATCTCGAACAGATGCCGCATGACCATGTTCATGCCCTGGCCGGACGGCGGGCCGCCGAGGGTCGGGATCAGGAAGCCCTGCTCGCCGTCGCGGACCGTGAAGCGGTAGCCATCCCAGTCGCTGACCACCACAGGCAGGCCGGCCGCCATGGCCTCAACCGGGGTGATGCCGAAGGTCTCCTGGATGTTGTCGACCAGCGAGATGAAGATGTCGGCCCCGGCCCACAGCTCGCCCACCAGGGTCTTGTCGTTGCCGTCCAGGAAATGGGTGGCGACGTCGGGGGCATGGTTGCGCGCCGCCTCGGCGTAGAAGTCGCGGTCCCGGTCGGGCGAGGGGAACCACCCGGCCATGGCGAAGGCGATCTTCTGGCCCGTCAGCTTCACCGCCCGCTGGACCGCGGCGAACATCGACTGCGGATAGGCCTTCTCGAAGAACGACAGCCGCCCGACCCAAAGGACCAGCACGTCGTCCTCGGCCAGGCCCAGCCGGGCGCGGACCCTGGCGCGGGCGTCCGGGCGATCGGCCAGGGCGGCGAAGCGCGGCCCGTTGACGCCCAGCGGGATCACCGGCAGGGCCGGCATCGGCGGGCGTCCGCCGCCCGTCCGCTCGCCCAGGAAGTCGCCCCAGGCTTCGAACATGGCGGTCGTGGCGTCCTTCACGCTGGGCGAGGTGCAGATCAGCGCGTCCCAGGGATGGGTGGGCGCGATCAGGCAGGCGGCGATCCCCTCGCGGATGGCTGGCGGCGCGAGCGTGTGGATCAGGCCGATCAGGCTGTAGCTGCGATCGCCGCCGGTGATCCGCCGCAGCCAGGCCAGGTTCTGCAGGTGCGGCTGGCCCTTCAGCACCGCGCCGGCCTCCTGCGCCGCCTGGGTGGAGAGCACGGTAGAGCGGGTGATGCGGATCGGGGCCGCGGGATCGTCCAGCAGCGCCTCGCGCAGGTGCGCCTCGCTGGCCGGCAGCGAGCTCAGGATGTCGATCTGCTCATAGCCGCCGTGGCGCGCCATGGCCTGGAACAGCTCCAGGTTGGCGACATCCTTGCCGAAGACGTTGGACTTCAGTTCCAGCTCGCCCCGCGGGTGGTGGATCGCAAGCCTAGATCCCACGGCAGCGTCCGCGGCTGGGGGCTGGGAGAAGGGCGTCGGACGCGGTCACCGGGATTCCCTGTGCTGGGGGTTCGGGGCTAGATACGGGCCGGTCCGACCTTGCTGTCCGGACGCGAGCGCCTTTGGGGCGCACCGGGAACGCATGCAGGCCGAAACCGACGAGGAGCAATACCAGCGCGGCGCGGCCTTGCAAAAGGAAGGGCGCTTCGGCGAGGCCGCGACGGTGTTCCGCGAGCTGGCCGACCGGGTGCTGACGCTGAAGCTGGCCCTGGGCCTGGGCGTCTGCCTGGGCGAGACCGGCGCCTTCGCAGAGGCGGCCCACTACCTGGGCTTGGCCGCCGGGCACGCGCCGGACAATCCGGTCATCCGCCGTCTCGCAGGCGTCGCCTTCGCCGAGGCCGGGGACGCCGGCCGCGCCGAGCCGGAGCTGCTGGCCGCCCTGTCCCTGGCTCCCGACGACGCCGAGGCGAAGATGGCGCTCTGCAGCTTCTACCTGTCTGTCGGGCGCTATGCCGAGGGCTGGCCGCTGATGGAGGCCCGCGTCGGGCTGCACGCCGATGTGGTGCCGCCGGTCAGGCTGCCCTACCCGGAATGGCTGGGCGAGCCCCTGGCGGGCCGCTCGATCCTGGTCTGGGTCGAGCAGGGCTTCGGCGACAAGATCCAGATGGCGCGCTTCGTCCCGGCGCTTAAGGCGCGGGGCGCCGCGCGGGTGACGCTCGGCTGCCCGCCGGCGCTCACCCATCTGTTCACCACCCTGGAGGGGGTCGACGAGCTGGTGACGGTGGCCGTGCGCCAGAGCGTGTCGGTCGCGCCGCACGACTGCTGGAGCCGCTACCTCTCGCTGCCGAACCGGCTGGGGGTGACGCTGGAGACCGTGCCCACCGCACCCTACCTCACCGCCCCGGCCGACCGGCGCGCCGCTTGGGCCGGCTTCCGCCCCGAGGCGAGCCTGGGCGGCCGGCGCGCGGGCCTGGTCTGGCAGGCCAGCCCCACCGGCTTCAACGCGGCCAACAAGGGGCTGGCGCGCGCCGACGCCCAGCGCCTGCTCGACCTGGGCGCGGTCAGCCTGCACCCGGAAGACACCGGCGCGGCCGACTTCGCCGACACCGCCGCGATCCTTGAAACCCTGGACCTGGTGATCTCCATCGACACCTCGGTCGCCCATCTGGCGGGCGCCATGGGCAAGCCCTGCTGGACCCTGCTGCCGGCGCTGAAGTGCGACTGGCGCTGGCTGCGCGAGCGCACCGATTCGCCCTGGTATCCGACCCTGCGCCTCTATCGTCAGGCCCAGCCTGGCGACTGGCGCGAGACTATCGACCGGGTGATCGCCGACCTAGCGGCCCCCGACCTGGGCGCGGCCTAGGGCCAGCACCCCGTCGACCAGGGCCGCGATGTCCGCCGGGCCGGTTCGGTGGTTGACGATGGCCGCGCGGATGGCGGTGCGGCCGTCGATGGTGGTGGTCGACGGCGCGACGCGGCCTTCCTCATGCAGGTCGGCGACGATGGCGGCGTTGTCGGCGCCCTTGTAGGCGAAGCAGACGATGTTCAGCGACACCGGCGCCAGCAGCTCCAGCTCGCCCTCGGCCTCGACCCGCGCCTTCAGGTCCTGGGCCAGGTCGCAGGCCCGGCCGATCACCGCGCCGATGGCGTCCAGGCCATAGGTCTTCAGGCTGAACCAGACCTTCAGCGCCCGGAAGCCGCGCGACAGGTCCGGACCGTAGTCGCAGGGCCACCATTCGCCGCCCGCCAGGCCGCGCTCGGCATGGCGCAGATAGGCGGCCTCGCTGTAGGTGAAGGTGCGCTTGTGGGCGGCTGCGTCGCGCGCCAGCAAGAAGCCCGCGTCATAGGGAACCTGGCCCAGCTTGTGGAAGTCGAGCGCCAGGGTGTCAGCCCGCTCGATGCCGGCCAGGCGCGGCGCGACCTTCGGGCTCAGCACCCCCAGCGCGCCCAGCGCCCCGTCCACATGGAAGGCGCAGCCCTCGCGCGCGGCGATATCGGCCAGGCCCGAGAGGTCGTCGATGGCGCCGGTGTCCACGCTGCCGGCGGTGCCGACGATCAGGAACGGCTTCAGCCCCGCCGCCCGGTCGGCGGCGATGGCGGCTTCCAGGGCCGGCAGGCTGATCCGGTTGTCGGCGTCGGTCTCGACCAGCCGCAGGCGATCCCAGCCCAGGCCGTTCATGTCCATGGCGCGGACGATGCAGCTGTGCACGCCCCTGGAGGCGTAGGCCACCACGCGTACGTCGCCGTGGATGCCGGTGTGGCGCACCTCGGTCCCCAGAGCCCGGTCGCGGGCGATCAGCACGGCGCAGAAGTTGGCCATGGAGGTGCCGGTCAGGAAGATGCCGCTGGCGTCGGTGGGGAAGCCGAACAGCTCGGCCATCCAGGCGCCGATCTGCCGCTCGACCTCGATCGGCATGTGATCGCGCCCGCCCAGGTTGGCGTCGAGGCCGCCGGCCAGCATCTCGGCCAGCATGCCCACCGCCGTGCCGCCGCCCTGCACCCAGCCCATGAAGCCGGAGTGGCGGTTGCCGCTGCCGAACGGGGCGACGTCGGCCATGAACTGGGCGTGCGCCGCCTCCAGCGAGCCCGGCGCGCGCGGCAAGGGCGCGCGGCAGCGGGCGCGCTGCGCGGGGCTCGGCGCCTGCCAGACCGGCCGTTCGCCGAGCGTCGCCAGGTTGTCGAACATGTCGTCGAGCATGCGGTGGCCCTGGGCGCGCAGTTCGTCCCAGTCGGCCGGATCGAGGCTGGTCGGCGGATCGAGGCTGGTCCGCGGATCGAGGTTGGTGGCGTTGTCCGTTCGGCTCATGGTCTCCCGTCCGGGTTTCCTGTTTGGCGACTCGCCCCCGAACCCCAAGACGCCGCGAAGGTCCCTTATCCGCCACCGGTCCGCGCCGGAACCCCCTGTCTGCAACCGGCGGATGAACCGCGCGGCCCACGAAGGCCGATTTGCTTGCGCGAGCGGCGCAGCCTTCCGCATAAGGGCCTTCTGGAGCCAGGAGACCTCGGCTTGCCGCTGACCGACGACATCAACGAGCTGATCGAGCACGAGACCACCCAGGCCCAGCTGATGCTGCGCCGGCTGACCGAAGAGATGCCGAAATCGGTGGACGCCCACTACCTGTTGGGCATCTCGCACCTGCGCCGGCTCGAGTTCGGCCCGGCGCGCGCGGCCTTCCTCGATGTGCTGAAGCTCGACCCCAAGCACAACGACGCCCTGCGCAACGCCGCCTTCTGCCTCCTGGCCAGCGGCGACTATGAGGGCGCGCTCGAAGGCTTCCAGCATGCGCTGAAGATGACCGCCAACGCCGGCAGCATGCGCCATGTGGCGCTGCTGCTGCATCGCCTCAGCCGCACCCAGGAGGCCGTGAAGACCTACGAACGCCTGCTCAGCGTCTGCCAGCCGACCAGCCCGGAAATCCCCATCGCCCTGCAGGGCCTGGCTTTCGCCCTGCGCGACGCCGGCCGGCCGATCGCCGCCGACCAGGTCATGCTGCAGCTGATCGAGCGCTTCCGCCGCGAGCCGGTGGCCATCTCCTCCGGGCTGATCGCGCGCAACAACTCCGACGACTTCCACGAGTGGTCGCCCTATGCGGACAAGGCGCAGCTGGCGGCGGTGCTGACGGCGCGCGCGGCCAAGGACCCGGGCGGCCGCTTCCCGGAGACCTTCGTCCTGCCGAAGGACCGGGCGGCGCTGGAGGCCTTCGCCAAGCGCAAGGACGCGCCGGCGCTCTACATCGTCAAGCCGATCCGCGGCTCAGGCGGCCAGGGCATCCGGGTGACCGCCGACATCAAGGGCGAGCTGGACGCCGAAGACGTGGTCGTCCAGCGCTACATCGACCGGCCCTTCCTGATCGAAGGCCACAAGGGCCATTGCCGCATCTATTGCCTGGTGACCTCGGCGAGCCCGCTTCGGGCCTATGTCTATTCCGAGGGCATCGTGCGGATCGCGCCGGAGCCCTACGATTCCGACCCGGCCAAGGCCGCCGGGCCGTCCATGCATGTGACCAACACCGCGCTGCATCTGGGCCATCCGGGGCTCAACGTCAGCACTGACGCCAGCCAGGACGACGTGGGCTCGATCCGCAGCCTGTCGGCTCTGCTGCGCCGGATGACCGCCGAGGGGATCGACGGCGAGCGCGTGTTCGCGGAGATCAAGGCCCTGGTCGAGTGGCATGTGCGGATGCTGGCCGCCGAGGGCCTGTTCGTGCGCCAGGCGGCCGGGCGGCCGGCGCGGGCCTTCCCGCCCAAGCTGTTCGGCCTCGACGTGCTGGTGGACGCCGAGGGCCACCCCTGGCTGATCGAGATGCAGCGCACGCCCGCCGCCAAGGGCGCGGCCCTGGTCGAGAAGATCAATCTGGAGATGTACCGCACGGTCTTCCATATGGCGCACGCCCCGCTGATCGACGATGCGACGCCGGCCGACCGCGTCCAGGCGCTGCGCAGCGACGACGCGGCGCGCCGCGAGCGCGAGGCGGAGATCGAGATGGCCAACAGGGGCAAGTTCGTCCCGCTGGACCTCTGAGCCGCGGTAGCCGCGGTCACGCCTCGTCGGCGCGTATCCAGGACCGGGCCTCGGCGAGCTGCTCGTCGCGGAACACCTTGACCTTGGCGCCGGTGAACAGCGGGCTGAGGTGCGAGACGCCGCGGATCCAGGCCTGGTCGGCGACCACCGCGACCCGATCGACCTTGCGGGCCAGCGGCAGGCCCAGGCGGATGTCGGCGAACAGGGCGGCCGGCTCAATGCCGGTGAAGCCCTCGATGATCTCGATCACCCGGGTCTTGCCGCCGTCCAGGTCGGTGCGCATCCGGTCCATGTTGGCCGCGAGCTCGTCCTCGGTGATATGGCCGGAGACCCGCAGTTCGATCACCGGGGACTCGGGTTCGCTGGCGTAGGTGATCATGCGTCGGGCTCCTTCGCGGCGCCGGTTGCGCGCCTTCGCAAGGCCTAACGCCCGGACCCGCGTCGCCTGTTCCGGAACCGCTTAGTCCTGGATGTGGGCGAGCTGGCCGCGGAGCGCCTTGAAGACGGGCGGGATGTCGGCGTGCTTGAAGGGAGCGAACTGCTTCTTGGCCGCGTCCAGCCGCGCCTTCATCGCCTTGGCGACCTCGGGATGGTTGGCCGAGACGCTGTAGTTCTCCGGCCGCTCGCCGCCAGGGCCGCCCCGGTGGTCGTAGAGCTCCTCGTAGCCCAGGGCGCCGACCGGCAGCATCAGGCCGCGGTAGTAGAGGGCGTCCACATACTTCCAGTCCTGGGTGCGCACCGCGACCGGGACCTCGTTGTCGAACAGCACCAGTTCCTCGTGCGGCGAGGCCGCGCCTTTCTCCAGCACCGCGGTGATGTCGCGCCCATCCAGGGTCACGTTCGCGAGCGGCGGCCGACCGGCCATGGCCAGGAAGGTGGGCAACAGGTCCACGCCGCTGATGATCGAGGACACCCGCTTGCCGGCCGGCAGCCGTCCCGGCGCCCAGGCGACGAATGGCACGCGATAGCCGCCGTCGTAGCCGCCGCCGCCCTTGCGCTCGCGCAGGTTCCCCGGCGAGCCCTCGAACCAGGGGCCGTTGTCGGAGGTGAAGATCACCACCGTGTCGCGCTCCAGCTTCAGCGCCCGCAGCTTGGCCATCAGCCGGCCGACGATGGAATCGATCTCGGAGACCACCGCGCCATAGGGCCCGGCGAAGGTCTTGTCGTCGAAACCCGGGTGCGGATGCTCCGGCAGGTGCGGCGAGGACAGCGCCAGCTCGACGAAAAACGGCTGGCTCGCGTGCGCCTCGATGAACCGCTCGGCGTGGTCGTAGAACTGCTGCTGCAGATTGGGGAAATCCACCGGGAACTTCGTCGTCTCGTCGGAGCCCGCGTGGCTCTCGAACAGCGACAGCGGCGACATGTCATGGCTGTAGGGGATGCCGAAGAAGGCGTCGAAGCCGTGCTTGGTGGGCGGCCAGGCCGCGCCCCGATGGCCCAGGTGCCACTTGCCGAACAGGGCGGTGGCGTAGGCCGGCTTCAGGGCGTTGGCGATGGTGACTTCCGACAGCGGCAGGCCGCGGTCGTCCTGCTGCATGATGACCTCGTAGCCGAGGCCGGTGCGCACCGGGTAGCGGCCGGTGAGCAGCCCCGCGCGCGACGGGCTGCAGAGGTTGGCGGGCGCATAGTAGTCGGTGGCGACCACCCCCTCGCGCGCCATCCGCTCCAGGTTCGGCGTCGAAAGCCCGCCCGGGCCGTAGATCGAGACGTCGCCGTAGCCGAGGTCGTCGCACAGCACGACGATGAAGTTCGGCGGACGGGCCCCACCAGGCGCCGCCGCCGCGGCCCGCGGCTCGACGCCGGACAGCAGCGCGGTCGCGGCCCCGGCCGCCAGCAGGCGTCTGCGGTTCATGCGAGCCCTCCCGTTCCTTTTCCTTGCGCCGACTAGACCGCCTTGCCCGCCCGGAAGGCAAGCCGGCGCCTCAGGTCTCCGGCACGCCGGCCAGGAAGCGTTCGGCGCATTCCCAGATGACGATGTCGCAGGCCTTCTCCTCGACCAGGTCCCAGAGCACCGGCTTCGACCAGACGAAAACCACCTTGGCGAACACCACCGAGAGCGCCGCCGCCAGGCCGGTGTCGAAGGCGTAACTGTCGCCGAACAGCAGCACGGCGCGCGGGTCCTGGGCCCGCGGGTTCACCACCGTATAGGTCTCGCCGGTGTTGCGCCCGGTGGTCTCGAAGCTGCGATTGGCGTCGACCACCTCGCCCGCCGGGACGACGCGGGCGTAGGTCTCGTGCGGCGGCGGCTCGAAGAAGTGGACGCTGAGGTCCTGCCGCCCGGTCATCCGCTCGACCGGAAAGGTCAGGCTGGCGATATCAAGGGCCACGCCCATGCGCTGAAGCAAGGTCGCGGCGGCCACGCAGCAGCCGGACGAGGTCCAGTGCGAATTGTGCCGGAAGTAGGCGGGCGCGAGGCCCCGGACCGCCTTCAGCTCGGCGACCGGATAGACCAGCCGGGCCTCGGGGCCGAGGTGCGCCGCCAGCGCCATCATCGGCCGGCGCTCGCCGGTCGGCCCGCCGGGGCCCCAGCGCTTGTCCGGATAGATCACCTGCTTTTCCGGGACGATCAGGTTCCAGAGCATCACCCCGCGCGCCGCCGCCTGCGCCTGGCGCTCCTCGAACAGCGCGCGCCAGTTGGGGGCCCATTCGGGCTCGATCCTCAGCTCGCCCAGGAACTGCCGCTCCCAGCGGTTGGCGCCGTTGCTGATGAACAGGAAGCCGTCGTGGCCGGCCACCGCCACATTGCCGCGCGAGGCGACGCCGGGCGCAAGGCCGCTGGCCGGATGGCCGGGGCCGGTCTGCGCCTCCAGCTCGGCGTCTAGGCGGCGAATCTCGTCGAGGCGCATCGGCTCGGGCATGGCCAAGCCATAGCGTGGATTGTCGGCGATGGAACCGGGCTCGCCGAGCGGCGGCTCCTAAGGCTTGACCGGCGTGTCCTTCAGGCCCGCGTCCGAGCAGGATTTCGGCGCGTTCACCGGATTGCAGCGCACCGAGGCCTTGCCGGGCAGGGCGGCGGTGTAGCCGGTCCAGCGGGCTGGCTCGTACCAGGGATAGTCCGTGCTCACCATCTGGGCGCCGCTCGCCAGCGCCCGGTCGCGCACCGAGGTGTCGCCGGTGCGGCCTTCCTTGGTGTCGGCGTCGGAGCGGGTGCGCACGATGTAGCCCTGCTTGACCAGGGCGGCGATGGCGGCCGGGTCGGCGTCGTTATGCTCCACGAAGCCCGCGTCGGGGTCGCCGGGCTTAGCGTTGGTGAAGATCATCCGCCCCTTCAGCGCCGGGTGGCCCTCGAGGTAGGGGGCGGTGACGTTGCGCTGGTCCAGCAGGAAGACGACCTTGCCGCGCGCCGCCTTCAGCGTCGGCCAGCCGCCGTGTGACACGGCCTCGGGAAGCGTCGCGTACTTGCCCCGCACCTGGTCGGGGGTGATCACCTCGCCGGGCTGGAACACCGAGCGGATCTCAGCGTCGAGCGCGTCCATCGCCTGCGGCGTGAAGGGCTCGGGCGAGACCATGCCGGGGATCGCCGGGATCGGCTTGTCGGTCTTGGTCTCCACCAGGATGAACAGCGGCACGTGGTCGGGATGCGCCTTGGACCAGGCGCGGATTTCCTTCAGGCAGCCGGTGAACGGCTGGCAGGTGGAGATGTAGTCCAGGTCCTGCACGTGCATGACCTTGAAGCCCGGCTTGGCGAAGACGTGCTGCGGGTCGTAGGCCGCCGCCCCGCCGGCGTTCAGGGTCGCGCCCCAGGGATGGGCGAAGCGGCCGCCCTGGCTGTCCACGAAGACGTCGAGCTCGATCTGGCGGATGCCGTGGTCGAACTGCTGGGTCAGCGGCGCGTGCTGGTAGTCCAGCCCGTCGAAGGCCTTGGGATTGGCCACCTTGAGCATCTTGGCGACGCCCGGCGTCAGCCCGGCGTGGTAGCTGTTGTGCGTGCCGATCACCTGGATCTGGTTGAGGCGCAGGCTGTCGTCAGGGCCTGCGGCCAGGGCCGCGCCGGCGGTGACAGCGACGGCGGCCGTCGCCGCCAGCAGGTGATGGATCCGGAACATCTCGCCTCCCCGTTTTGCCCAGGCTTACGCCTGGGGAAGGCCCGTTCCTAGCCCCGAGATGTGACAGGCCGTCGACGCGGATTGCGAGCTTGGCAGGGCGCCAATTGACTTGACGCAGTAAGCGCCCCAGCCTCCGGCTGATGGCAGGGGATGAAGACGAACAGGAATGGATATCGGCTCCGGAGGCTGCCGATCTTGTCCATCCCCAGTACGGAAACCGGGGCCTTGCTGAGCAGGCAATCATTGTCGAGGCGGCTGGAGCGCGCATCTCCACGCGTCGCGCACGTCTAGAGGTCGAAACGCTTCACGATGACGAGCCCCCGATTGTCGAAGGGCCGGATAGGCTCGATGAGCTGTTCTGGCGCATCTTCAACTCGGAAGCGTCCCTTCGCGTTCGGGAGGACTGGACAGTGGGAACTTTCATCCTTCAGCGCGAAGTGGCACTTGGAACCCAAGTTATCCGGGCATTCGGCGTCGAGTTCTACGAACGGGACATTCGCTCGGTGTTCCGGTTGCCCGAACGGTCATTCGCGGTATTTCCCGAAGGCGCCCTTCAGGCGAGTTCTCGGCAGGTCTCAAAAGCGCCGCCGCCAATAGTCCCGCTTGAGGGTCGCTCTGCGCCAGCGACCAAGCGGGGGGACTCCATCGGCGATTTGCTTCAGGGCACTCTAGAAGGACGCGAGATAGTCTCAAGGCTGGCGGCTGACGCAGCGCCCCCAGCGCTGATCGCAGACCATATTCCGAATCGAACTGGGGAGCGGAAGACGACTCCCAAGCCCTTCGTGCCTGATGATCGGCTGACAGCTTGGTATGAGAAGCGCGCCGCCCAATTTCCCGCCGAGGTTCACCGGCAAGTGAAAGTGGCGGCCGAGAAGCGCTTCCACAATTTCCGGGTCGGGAAGAACCAGCTTTACGACGTGATGCGGGCCATACGGGGAAAGCTAAAGGCCGGAAATCCTACATTTTCCCGGCAATAGCCGGGAAATTGGTCGGGAAATTGTGCGCAATGTTGAACGTCTCAGTGGCGGTCAATTCTAGCGCTTCGGATGATTGGCTCCGTTGACGTTCGGCAATCCCGCCGACGCCAGCGGGAGACCGGCAGATGCGCCAGCCGCAAGCGCCATGACCTAGGTAGGCCCAGATACGCAAAGACCCGCCAAGCGCGATGCTGGCGGGCCTTCCCATCAACCGGGCCGTGACGGCGGAGCTGAAGCTTGGAGAAGCCCAGAATCCCACGTCGCGGCCCTAGAGGCAATCAACCATCGTCCTAGGCCGCCCCGAAGGCGCCCTGGTCGATCAGTATAGCTTCTCCGCTGCGATCCACCCGAACCTGCAGGCCTGGGCCGATGGCGATTGAACTGCCTCGGGAACTTGTCGTCGAGTTCGAGGGCTGCGATGGCGGCCTTCACTTGATGCCTGCTCGGCCAGGCCCTCCCGAGTCGATGTTGTTCCAGGGCGGGCTGTTCCACGTTGAGATGTTCAACTTCGACGGGCGGATCATAGCGCCGCCGTCGCATGCGGGCCGAGCGATACGGGTTTTCGTCACACCCTTGGACCAAGGGCGCTTCAAGAAAGGGCGGCTCAACTACATCGGTAGCGTCTCCGACCGATCGGACCAGGACCTCGGCCTCGGCGCCCAAATCCACATTCCAACGGACGACTGGCTTCCGACGATCACCTGCCTGGGCTCGATCTGGCGGCGCCTGACGCTATTGCTGGTCGAGGGAGCCGAGGGAAAGATCGCGGAATTTTCGTTCGCAGGCGCCCCTCCTCGATAGTCTCCACTCTCCTCGCGAAGACAGCTTGCCTTGTAGAGAACAAACAACGAACATGGCAACGGCGCCACACCTCAAGAACCTTCAGATAACAAGCTCTGCAACCGATTGACGGCCTCCGCAACCGGCGCGAATGCTGGTGCAAATTCAGGGGATCGAGATGCCGACTTGGGCCGCTCGCCAGACGGTTCTGGCGGCCTTGGCGTTGTTGGTGGTGGGCTTCGGAGGCGGCTTCCTCACCGCCCGATTGGCCGGTCCCAAATTCACCTCCGGACCCAGTGCAACAGCCACAGCAAATGGCATGTTCTGGCCCCTGTTCGGCAAGCCGCGCGCGGCCAACGCGCCCCGCGCCGCGCCGCGCAAGCCCGACGGCTTCGCGGTCTGGACCAGCCGGATGGACGCGGCCAAGCCGGGTGGCGCCGACTGCATCCGCATGTCGCGGCCACTGGACCCGCGCCGCTCCTACGGCGACTTCGTGGCGGTGAGCCCGGACCTGGGCCGTCCGCCGGCGGTCACCGTGGCAGGCGACGAGCTCTGCGTCGTGGGCATCGGCTTCACCAGCAGCACCGTCACCCTGCTGCACGGCCTGCCCGCCGCCGACGGCTCGACGCTCGAGGCCGACGAGCAGGTGGCGTTCCAGCCGGGTTCCAAGCCGGTCTATGTGGGCTTCGCCGGCTCCGGCGTGATCCTGCCGCGCGAGGACGCCGACGGCCTGGGCCTGGAGACGGTGAATGTCTCGCGGCTGCACCTCGAAGTGTGGCGGGTCCCCGACCGCAACCTGGTGCGCAAGGAGATCAGCGCGCCCGACCCGACGCCCGAGGGCCAGTACGACTATGAGGAAGGCCAGGACGGCGTCGGCAGCGACGGGCGCAGGATCTGGTCCGGCGACATGGACGTGCGCGGGACGCCCGACCAGCGGGCGGTCACCGTCTTCCCGCTGGGCGCGGTGCTGAAGACGCTCGAGCCCGGCGCCTACATGGTCAAGGCGGCCGACGCCTCAGGCCTGCGCGGCGCGCCGCAGCGGCCCGGCATGGCCGAGGACCGCAACCCCGCCCGCGCCCGGCGCTGGGTGATCTTCACCGACATGGCGCTGCAGGCCTACGACGGCTCCGACGCCCTGGACGTCACCGTCCGCTCGCTGAAGAGCGCCAAGGCCATGGGCGGCGTGCGCGTGGCCCTGGTTGGCAAGGACGGCGGCGAGCTGGCCTCGGTGGCGAGCGACGTCTCCGGCCGCGCCCACTTCGCCCGCGCCCTCCTGGCCGGCGAGGCCGGGGCGGCGCCGGCGCGGGTGATGGCCTATGGCCCGCGCGGCGACTTCACGGTCATGGACCTGGAGCGCGCGCCGATCGACCTGTCCAAGCAGGACGTGTCCGGCCGCGCCATCCCCGGCGCCCGGCCGCAGACCGGCAAGGCCGCGCTCGATCCGTCGGCCGCCGTGGACGGCTTCCTCTACGCCGACCGCGGCATCTATCGGCCGGGCGAGACGGTGCATCTGGTGGCCCTGCTGCGCGACCGCCTCGCGCGCTCGGTGAAGGACCGCCGCGGCGCCCTGGTGATCCGCCGCCCGTCGGGCCTGGAGTTCGCCCGCTATCGCTTCGCCGCCAGCCCTACCGGGTCGGTGAACGCCGACGCCGTGCTGCCCGGCGTCGCCCCGCGCGGCGTCTGGAAGGCCAGCCTGGAGATGGACGGCGCCGAGACCCCGTCGGGCGAGGTGAGCTTCCAGGTGGAGGACTTCGTGCCCCAGCGCCTGGCGGTGACCCTGGCCGCCGAACCGGAACGGCCGGTGGTGAACGGCGAGACGCGGCCCGTGCAGGTGGCCGCCCGCTTCCTCTATGGCGCCGTGGCCGCGAGCCTCCCGGTGCGCTCCGAGGCCCGGGTGATCGCCGACCCAAACCCGTTCCCGGCGTTCAAGGACTACCGCTTCGGCGACCAGCAGAAGCCGTTCGCGGAGAAGCTGCTGCAGGGCCCGCCCTCGGTCACCGACGGCGCCGGCCATGCGGTGCAGAACTTCCATTCGGAGGACCTGGGCGGCTCGACCCAGCCGCTGATGGCGCTGTTCACCGCCTCGGTGTTCGAGCCCGGCGGCCGGCCGGTCAGCGAAGAAACCAGCCTGAAGGTGCGCCTGGCCCCGCTCTATATCGGGGTGAAGACCACCACGGCCGGCAGCGGCGACGAGCCGGTGCAGACCTTCGAGATCATCGCCGTGGACGCCTTCGGCCGGCGGGTCGCGTCCAACGTCCACTACAAGCTGATCTCCGAGCGCTGGAACTACGACTGGTACGAGCAGGGCGGCCGCTGGGCCTGGCGGCGCACCAGCCGCGACATCCCCGTCGCCGAGGGCCTGGCGTCGGTCGGCGCGAGCGGCGCGGCGCGGGTCTCCCGGCGCCTGCCCTGGGGTGACTATCGCCTGGAGCTGGACGCCGGCGGCGCGCGCACGGTGATCCGCCAGAGCTCCGGCTGGTCGGAGCCTGCCGACGGGGTCGAGCCGCCCGACGCGGCCCGCGTCTCGGCGGTGCGGACAGGCTACCAGACCGGCGACACGGTCGAGATCCGCGTGCAGGCGCCGTTCCCCGGCGAGGCCGAGGTGGCGGTGGCCACCGACCGGCTGATCGCGTCGAAGTCGGCGAGCGTGTCGAAGGACGGCTCGGTGATCCGGCTGAAGACCGACGCCGGCTGGGGCGCCGGCGCCTATGTGCTGGTGACTGTGGTGCAGCCGCGCGATCCGGTTTCCAGCCCCAAGCCGCGTCGCGCGCTGGGCCTGGTCTACATCCCGCTCGAGCCGCCGGGCCGCAAGTTGTCGGTGGCCTTCGCCACGCCGCAGATCCTGGACTCCAAGACGCCGGTCACCGTGCCGCTGACGGTCAAGGGCCTGTCGGGCGAGCGGGCGCACGTCACCCTGGCGGCGGTGGACGAGGGCGTCTTGCGCCTGACCCACCAGAAGAATCCGGACCCGATCGGCTGGTACTTCGGCAAGCGCGCCTTCAGCCTGGCCTACCGCGACGACTACGGCCGCCTGCTCGACCCCAACCTGGGCGCGGCCGGCGCGGTCAACTTCGGCGGCGACGAGTTCGGCGGCGCGGCGCTGTCGGTGGTGCCGATCAAGACCGTGGCGCTGTGGTCGGGCGTGGTGGAGACCGACGCCCAAGGCCACGCGACGATCCGCCTGCCGCCCGGCGACTTCAACGGCCAGCTGCGGCTGGTGGCGGTGGCCTGGACCGACAAGGCGGTGGGCGCCGGCGCGACCGAGATGACCGTGCGCCAGCCGGTGGTGGCGGAGCTCAGCCTGCCCCGCTTCCTGGCCCCTGGCGACCGGGCCCAGGCGACGCTGGAGCTCGACAATGTGGCCGGCAAGCCCGGCGCCTATCGCGCCGACATCTTCGGGACCGGCGGGTTCTCAGCGCCGCCCGGGCGGAGCTACACGCTGGCGCTGGGCCAGCGGATCGCCCAGCACCTGGACATCGCCGCACCGCGCTCGCCGATGATCGGCTCGGTGGAGCTGAAGGCGACCGGTCCCGGCTTCGCCGCCGACAGGCGCTACCCGCTGCAGACCCGGCTGGGCTGGGGCAAGGTCACCCGCGCGACCAGCGTGCTGCAGAAGCCCGGCGAGGCCTTCACGCCGCAGCCCGCCCTGCTCAGCGGCTTCGCGGCCGGCGGGGTCAGCATGACGGTCTCCTATTCGCCGTTCCGCGGCTTCGACCCGGCGCCCATCGCCGCGGCGCTTTCGACCTATCCCTACGGCTGCAGCGAGCAGCTGGTATCGACCGCCTATCCGCTGCTCTACGTGGCCGACGCGGGCGCGGCGCCGAAGCTGAAGGCGCCCAACGCCGCGCTGAACTACGCGGTGGCCAAGCTCCTGGACCGCGAAGCGCTGGACGGCTCCTTCGGCCTGTGGCGGGTGGGCGACGGCGAGGCCGATCCGTGGCTCGGCGCCTACATCGTCGACTTCCTGCTGGAGGCGAAGGCCCACGGCGCAAACGTGCCCGAGGACGCGCTGGCCCGGGCGCTGCAGGCCATGAAGCTGGTCTCCAAGCCCGACGGCTTCTCCTCGGTGGGCTATGAGATGCAGGCGTCCTACGGCGGCCCGAACGCCGACAACAAGCGCCTGCGCGAGGAGAACGCGCGCCGCCGCAGCCGCGCCGCCGCCTATGCCCTCTACGACATGGCCAAGGCCGGCCAGGGCGACCTCGCCCGGCTGCGCTGGTTCCACGACGTGGGCTTCAGGACCGAGGCCTCGCCGCTGGCCCGCGCCCAGGTCGGCGCGGCGCTGGCGGCCATGGGCGACCGGCCCCGCGCGCACGACAGCTTCGTCCAGGCGGTCGCGGCCCTAGGCTTCAAGGACCCGGCCGACTGGTACCAGAGCCCGCTACGCGACCTGGGCGGCGTGATCGCGCTGGCCTACGAGGCGGGTGAGACCGGGATCGCGCGGAGCCTGCAGGGCCGGCTGGAGGACACCGTCAAGGCGCCCGACCAGCTCAACACCCAGGAACAGGGCCACCTGCTGCGCGCCGCCCACGCCATGCTGGCCGCCTCGGGCCCGATTTCGATCCAGGCGAGCGGGGTGACGCCGATGGCCGGCGGCGCCCGCTACGGCGTGGGCCGGCTGGCCGCCGCGCGGCTGGTCAACACCGGGCGCGGCGCGCTGTGGCGCACGGTGACGGTCTCGGGCCTGCCGACCGCGCCGCCGGCCGCCGACGCGCAGGGCCTGCGGCTCGAGAAGCGGTTCCTGACCCTGGACGGCGCCCCGGCCAACCTGGCGGCGTTGAAGCAGGGCGAGCGGATGATCGTGCGGCTCTCCGGCCAGTCGGGCGACCAGCGCTCGATGCTGACGGTGATCGACGACGCCCTGCCCGCCGGCCTGGAGATCGAGGCGGTGCTGAGGCCGTCCGACGCGCAAGGGGCGCCCAACGACGACGGCAAGGTCGCCGCAGGCCGCTTCGCCTTCCTTGGCAAGCTGAACGAGCCCTCGCTGCAGGAAAAGCGCGACGACCGCTATGTGGCCGCGCTCAGGCTGGACGGCGCGAAGCCCTTCGTCCTGGCCTATGTGGTCCGCGCGGTGACGCCGGGCGACTTCTTCGCCCCCGGCGCGGCGGCCGCCAACATGTACCGGCCCGCGGTCAACGCCCACACCGCGGCCGGCCGGCTGAAGATCGCGCCCGCCACGCCATGACACTGACCCCGCTTCGGCGCCGGCTGTTGCTCGGGGCCGGGGCCGTCGCGGCGGTCCTGGCGGCGGGCGTGGCCTTGAGCGCGGCGACGCTGCCGCTGGGCAAGCTCGCGCGCTCCTCGCCCGTGGTGCTGGACCATCGCGGCGTCTGGCTGCGCGCCCTGCCGGTGGAGGACGGCCGCTGGCGGCTGCGCGCCGACCTCGAGCGCACCGACCCGGTGTTCATCCAGCGGCTGATCGCGCTGGAGGACCGCCACTTCTGGTTCCACCCGGGCGTCGACCCGGCGGCCCTGGTCCGCGCGGTGGCCTCCGACGTCAGCGCTGGCCGGGTCCGTTCCGGCGGCTCGACGCTGACCATGCAGCTCGCGCGGCGGCTGGAGCCGCGCCGCCGCACCCTGGGCGCCAAGACCCTGGAAGCGGCCCGCGCCGTGGGGCTGGAGGCGCGGCTGGGCAAGAAGGGCGTGCTGGCGGCCTATCTGACGCTGGCCCCCTATGGCGGCAGCCTGGAGGGCGTGCGCGCCGCCTCCCTCGCCTACTTCGGCCACGAGCCCTCAAGCCTCACCAACGCCGAGCAGGCGCTGCTGATCGCCATCCCCCAGGCCCCGGAGCTGCGCCGCCCGGACCTGCATCCGCTGGCCGCGCGCAAGGCCCGCGCCCATGTGCTGCGCCGGCTGGTCGCCCGCGGCCTGATCAGCCCGCAGGCGGCGCGCGAGGCGGCCGCCGAGCCGATCCCGCGGCGCACCGTCTTCCCCGAACGCGCCTGGGCCGCGGCCGGGGAGATCGCCCGGGCGGCCCCGCCGTCGCAGCCCACCATCGTCTCCACCCTCGACGCGCGGCTGCAGACCCGCATCGAATCCCTGGCGGCGCAGACCGGCGCGGGCCAGGGCGATGAGTCGTCGGTGGGCGTGGTGGTGCTCGAAACCCGGACGCGGGCGGTGCGCGCCCTGGTCTCCTCCGCCGGGCGGGACCGGCCGGGCGGCTGGGTCGACGCCACCCGCGCCCTGCGCTCGCCCGGCTCCTCGCTGAAGCCGTTCATCTACGCCTTCGCCTTCGAGCAGGGGCTGGCCGCGCCGCAGACCCGCCTGGCCGACGCGCCGCTGGCCTTCGCAGGCTACGAGCCGGAGAACTTCGACCGCACCTTCCACGGCGACGTCACTGCCGGCCAGGCGCTGCAGTACTCGCTGAACGTCCCGGCGGTGGCCATGCTGGCCAAGGTGGGGCCCGACGCCTTCGAAAGCCGCATCGAGGCCACGGGCGCGCGGCTGGTGCGCCCGCACGCGGGCCTCGTCGACCCCGGCCTGGCGCTGGCCCTGGGCGGCGAAGGCGTCACCCTGCGCGACATCGCCATGCTCTACGCCGCCCTGGGCGACGGTGGCCTTGCTAAGCCGCTGGTCTGGACCGAGGCCGGCCTGCCGCACGCCCGCCACCAGGGCCATCGGCTGGTCTCCGCCGACGCCGCCGACCAGGTGCTGTCGATCCTGCGCGAGAGCCCGCCGCCGCCCGGCCGCGCGCCGCCCGCGCTTAGCCTCGGCGCGCCCAAGCTGGCCTTCAAGACCGGCACCTCCTACGGCTTCCGCGACGCGGTGGCGGCCGGGGTCGGCGACGGCTGGACGGTGGTGGTCTGGACCGGCCGCCCGGACGGCGGCGTTCGCCCCGGCATGACGGGGCGCGAGGCGGCGCTGCCGCTACTGTTCCAGGTGTTCGACATCCTGGAGGCCAGCGCGCCCCAGGCCCAGGCGCTCGCCCCCCAGAGCGCGCCGCCGGCGCTCAGCCAGTTCGACAACGGCAGGGGTGGCCCGCAGCTGCTGTTCCCGCCGGATGGCGCCTCGGTGATGGTCGATGGCTACGGGGCGAAGTCGCGCGGCCTGGAGCTCGCCGCCCGCGGCGAGGGCCTGCGCTGGTATGTGGACGGCGTCCCGCTGGCCGAGGCCAACGGCCAGGTCGTCTGGCGGCCGGACTTTCCCGGCTTCTATCGCATCACCGCCATCGACGGCCGCGGCCGCCAGGCCACCGCCCGGGTGAAGGTGCGCTAGTTGTTCGCCCCGCTGGCGGCCTTGCCCGACGCCGCGGCGCGCTCGGCGTTGCGCGCCCCGGCCAGGATGCCCGGCAGGGCGTAGTTGCCCTCATTGCAGGCGTATTCGTAGATCACTCCTTGCAGGGGCGAGAACTCGTACTCGCCGCCCCAGGGCTGGTCCCAGGTGGAGGGCGCGCTCACCGTGAACGAATAGCGCAGCCGGTCCTTGGCCGTGCGCGTGAAGCGCTCGGTGATCGTCAGGTCCCTCCAGGCGCCCTGGAAGGCCTGCTTCTGCGGGATGTGGTTGGTCTCGACCACCAGGGTGTCGCCCTCCCAGCGGCCGACGGAATCGCCGAACCAGGGCCGCACATTGTCGGTGCGGTGCTGGGCGTTAAGGCGCACGACGCGCACGTCGTGGACCATCTCCACCTGGATCGCCACGGCGTCCTTGGTCTGCACGATGTTGTAGTCGTTGTTGTAGAATCCGTTGGGCAGCATGGGCGGGCCGACATTGCCGCCGAACATGATGCAGCGCTCGGAAAGCGGCCGGTTCTCCGGATTGTCGAACGAGCCCAGCGGGCCGCGCGCGCCCTCGCCGGCCTCGGTGGCATAGCCGGCGATCGCCGCCGCCGAGCCGGACTTGCGCGCCGGCGGCCGGCCGTCCTTGGTGGTGAACAGCGAGGTGCGCGGCTGGCCGCCCACCCGCATCACCCGCTGGCCCGGATCCAGCCAGCCGCGGTTGTAGCCGCCGACGTCGCCGCCGGCCGCCAGGAAGGACGGCTTGCTCTCCAGCCCGTTCGGCGCGTTGATCGGCGCGTTGGGATCGGTGCGCTTGTTGCCCACCGCGATCTCCCGCTGCTCCTCGTTCTCCAGCGCCTTGACCTCTTCCGGCGTGTAGACGGCCCGGTCGCCGAATTTCGACTCGCGCACCGTCGGGGTCAGGGTCGCGTTGGACCAGTAGCCGCCGATGTCCGGTTGGCCGAAGGCGGTGCGCGGCGCCTTGTAGGCGGCGGCCGGCTCGGCACGCGAGGCGATCGGCGCGAGCGCCAGCCCGGCGGCGAGCGCCAGGATCGCGGCGGCCGGGGACGGCCTGAAGGCGGTGATGGTCATGGCGCGCTCCCTTGCGTTCGGCCTGTCTTCGCAGGTCTGCTAGGCTGGCGATGATCGGACGGATTCGAATCCCGTTCCACAAGCCATTCCGCCGCAAGCCGATGCATAGACGCATTCTCCTTTTGGGTTGCCTCGCCGCCGCGGCCGCAGCCTCCGCCGCGCAGGGCCAGCCGGCGCCCGTCGTCACCCTGTTCGGCGACTCCATCGTCGCCGGCTATGGCCTGGCGCCGGCCGACGGCCTGGCCCGCCAGCTCGAACTGGCCCTGGCCGCCTTGGGCGTCAGCGCCGTGGTGCGCAACGCCGGCGTGCCGGGCGATCCCTCGCCGGGCGGGCTGGCGCGCCTGAACGCCTCGGTGCGCAGGGACACCGCCGTCTGCGTCGTCGAGTTCGGCGGCAACGACCGCAGGCTGGGCCTGCCGCAGGCCATGACCCACGACAGCCTCGACGGCATCGTGCGGCAGCTGGTCGCCCGCGGCGTCAGCGTGATCGTGGCGGAGAACGGCGGCCTGGGCCGGATGCAGCGCGACATCGCCGAGGCGAACGGCGCGATCTTCTATCCGAACCTCTTCGCCGGCGTCGGCCCAGGCCTGCGCCAGCCGGACGGCGTCCATCCGAACGCGGCCGGCGAACGCATTATCGCTCAGGCGCTGGCGCCTGTGGTCGCCGAGGCCCTGCGCGCGCGCCGTTGAAGCTTAGGTCTGGCCAGATGCTGCAACGCTTGCGGGGTTCAGGCGACCCCTGGGTCAGGGCCGCTTGGCCGTCGTCGGCTGCCGCCAGAAGATATCCACGAGGTCCGGCGCCGGATCGGTCCATGGGACGATGACCAGGTCCCCGGTCGCGAGCGCCGCGGTCTCCTCCCGCGCCAGCAGCGCCACGGCCAGGCGATCCGCCTGACCACCAGGAGCGCGCTCTGCGAATTCCTCGCCGGTGACAAGGATGGGGCCGGGCCTCGGCTCGCCGGCCTCCCAGGTCACCCCGACATAGCCGCAGACGCTCTGCAGCGGAGACCGGCGTCCGGTCAGGCAGGCGCCCATGACGACCCCGAGGGCGCGCCCCTGCGCGGGGCAGGACGCCGAAACCATGACCCGCTTGAACATCGCCGGTTCGATCCCGGCGAGCGGCCGAAGGGGCTCGGCGCGACCATTGAGCGGCAGGGCCCAGGCGCCCGCGCCGCCAGCGATCAGGGGCGCCCAGGCCGACAAGCCGCCGGAGATGTCGCGAATGATCCCGCGGGTCTCGTCCAGCAGACCCCAGGCCAGCTGGCCGCGGAGCTGGACGAGGTTCATCCGCGCGTCCTGCCGGCCCTCGAAGCGGAGGTCCTTGGATGGGTCACGGGGATCGGACGCCGCCACCCCACACGGTCTCGTCGCTCCAGATCGCGCCATCGGGATAGGAGACCGACGGCTTACGGTCCCTGGCGAGCCAGAGCGGGCCATCGAGGTCGACGATGTCGCAGGCCTGGGCGACGATGAACCCCGCGGCCATCGCCCAGCTCGAGCCGCCCATGTTGCCGACCATCAGGTCGAAGCCGAGCTGCCGGGCCAGATCGACCATCCGCAGCGCCTCGGTCAGGCCGCCGCACTTGTCGAGCTTGACGTTGATCACGCTGCAGCGGCCCAGCATCGCCTGCATGTCGCCGCTCGACAGGACGCTTTCGTCCGCCGCGATCGGGATCGGCGAGTCGAGCCCGTCGAGCCCAGCCTCCTCGCCCCGCGGCAGCGGCTGTTCGACGAGTTTCACGCCGAGCTCGACGAAGGTCGGAAGCACCGCCTCCAGGCTCGCGCGGCCGTAACCCTGATTGGCGTCGACGCCGAGCCAGACGCCCGGCAACGCCCGGCGCACCGCCGCCACCCGCGCGCAGTCGAGGTCGGGCTCCCCGGTGAGCTTGAGCTTGATGGCGCGCGCGCCCGCAAAGCCGCCGGCCGCCCGCGCCATGGCCTCCGGGGTGTCCGCGCCAGCAGTCATGGTGCTGACGCGCGGCTTCGGCGCGCCGAGGCCGGCCAGTTGCCAGACCAGGCAGCCGGCCTGCGCCGCCTCCAGCTCCCAGAGCGCGCAGTCGAGCGCATTGCGCGCGCCGCCGGGCGGCAACAGCCCCTGCAGCTCGGCCCGCCCGATCCCGGCCTCGATCGGCGCGCGGACGCTCTCGGCCGCCGCGAGCATGTGATCGGCGTCGTCGCCCAGATAGTAGACCCCGCAGGCTTCGCCGCGCCCGAGATGCTCGCCATCGCCGATCGTGGCGACCAGGGCCGGCATGGCCTCGAAGACATAGCCGCTGATCGCGAACGGCTCGCGGAACCGCAGGCTTTCCGTGCGCAAGGTCAGGGTCCGGCCCACCGTCGTCTACTCCCTGGCCTGCGTCGCACCGGGCGCACCGGATTTTCCAGATGCGCAACTACCTTTCCATATATTAAAAGATCGCGCCAGCGGAACAGCCGCGCGGGACCAAGGGTCGCGCCCCCAGAAGATCGCTGCGATGGGCTAGCGGGTTTTCTTCGGCTGCCGGCGCGGCTTGGGCGCGGCGGGGGACTCGTTGGCGGCCCGCAGGTCTTCGAAGGCGCGCATGGCCACCGGCCGCGATTCCGGCGCGACCACGTCTTCCAGCTTCGCGTTCTCGGGATGGGAGTAGACGGTGAGGATCTGCGCCGGCTCACCGTCCAGGGTCAGGTAGCGGTGGGCGAGGGCGGCGTCGAAATAGACACTGTCGCCCGCCTCGAGGACGGTGGTCGCATAGCCTTCGCAGACGAACCGGATCCGCCCCGAAAGCACATAGGTGAACTCCTCGCCCCCGTGGGTCTCGGCGTCCGAGCCGTCGCCGTCGGCGCGTACGTCCACGATGCAGGGCGAGTAGTGCTTGCTGGCGATTTCCGTCGCCAGGAAGTGGTGCAGGTTCGAATTGACGTCGACCGACGGGCCCGAGCCGCTGTGGTTGATCACCCGCCGGCCGCCCTTGCGCATGCTCGGGCCGGGATTGGCGAACAGCTCGCCCACCGGAACCTCGAGCCCGGCGGCCAGCATGCCGAGCTTGCCGTAGGTGAGCGTCGTCTGGGCGTTCTCGACTTTCCAGAGCATGGAAACCGACACGCCGGTCCGTCGCGCCAGCTCGGCGATGGACCAGCCACGTCGCTCGCGCAGCGATTTCACACGCGCCGACAGCAGGGACTTCTCATCGACCATCACGCGATCTCCGTCGCCCAGCGATAAGCCGCGGCGCCCTGGGACGCAACCTATGGGCCCGGGTTGTTTCAGATATTGAAAGGCTTGCACGCCGCGGAGGCTTTCGGCGACAGCCGATCAACGGCATGGTCGATTTTCAGATATGAAAGCCTGGCCTGGAGGGGACCCCAGATGACCGCGAACCATCCGCCCGGCCGCTTCCGGCGACGGGTCCTGCCGGGCCTGGCCTTCAAAGCCGTGGTGATCGGCGGCGGCTACGCCACCGGCCGCGAACTCGCCACCTATTTCCTGCCGAGCGGTCCCTGGGGCGGGCTGGCGGCGATGGCGCTGGCCACCGCGATCTGGAGCCTGGTCTGCGTGGTGACCTTCCTGTTCGCCCTCAAGACCCGCAGCCTCGACTACCGGACCTTCTTCCAGCACCTGCTCGGGCGGTTCTGGCCGCTGTTCGAAGCGGCCTATCTGGCGGCGATCATGGTGATCCTCTCGGCCTTCGCCGCCGCCGCCGGGGCGATCGCCGCGGCGGTCTTCGGCCTGCCGCCGCTGGTCGGCGCCCTGACCCTCATGGGCCTCATCTCGCTCTTTGCGGCCTGGGGCAACGAGTCGGTCGAGCGGCTGTTCAAATATGTCTCGTTCCTGCTCTACGGCGTCTACGCCATCTTCGTCGTGCTGGCGTTCAGCCACTTCGGCGAGCGGATCAGCGCGGCGTTCGCCCAGCCGGGCCCGATGACCGGCTGGATCCCCGGCGGCCTCACCTACGCCGGCTACAACATCATCGGCGCGGTGATCATCCTGCCGGTGACCCGCCACCTCGCCTCGCGCCGCGATGCGGTGGTGGCCGGGCTGCTGGCGGGCCCGCTGGCGATGGCGCCGGCGGCGCTGTTCTTCACGGCCATGGTCGCCTTTTTCCCGGCGGTGCAGAGCCAGATGCTGCCCTCGGACTTCCTGCTGACCCGGCTCGACCTGCCGGCTTTCCGCCTGGTGTTCCAGCTGATGGTGTTCGCCGCCCTGCTGGAGAGCGGGACCGGCGGCGTCCACGCCATCAACGAGCGTATCGCCCACGCCTATCAGCGCCGCGCCCAGCGGACCCTTTCCAAGCGCCTGCGCCTGGCGGTGACGGTGGCGATCCTGGCCGGGTCGGTGTTCGTCGCCGATCGGGTCGGCCTGGTGTCCCTGATCGCCGACGGCTACCGGTGGCTGGCCTACGTCCTGCTGGCGGTCTATGTGGCGCCGCTGCTGACGCTGGGCGTCTGGCGGCTCACCCGCCCTCCGGAGGCGGTTGCGAACGCAGCCTAGCGCGCCGCCGTCCGGGTGAAGTCGAGGTCCTGGAAGTCGAAGCTGAAGTCGGTGGTGGGCGAGACGGGCTTCATGGTCATCCCGCTCACCGTCCCGTCGAATCCGGTGCGGAAATTGACCAGGGCGTCGGCCTTGAGCGACCGGTCGTCCCAGCGCACCACGAAGACGTTGCCCGTCATGGGCTTGAGATCGCCCTGCAGCCCCTGGGTCCGGCTGAACACCAGGCGCAGGCGCTCGCCTTCTCGGCGCACCGTCGCGTCGCCGCGCCAGACGTCGTGGTAGACCCCCACATAGGCGTCGAGCGGCAGCGCCGCTTGGCCGCCGGCCGCCGCGATGGCGGCGTCGGCCTTCTGGTCCGCGCCAGCCCCCAGCTTCGCCTGCTCGGCGTCGCGGGCCGAATAGTAGGCCACCCAGTCGCGCTTTGGCGCGCCTACGAAGGCGTCGAGCAGGCTCATCATGATCGCCGACATCGCGGCCCCGCTCTGCTGGTTGGTCAGCACGATGACGCCCAGGCCCTTCTCCGGGACCAGGGACACGTAGGTCACCATGCCGATCAGGCCGCCGGTGTGCGAGACGCGCTCGACGCCGTCATAGTCCTCCAGGCCCCAGCCCAGGCCGTAGTCGCGGAAGTGGGTGCGGGTCAGGCCCTGGGCGTCCGGCGCCACGGGCTCGATCGTCTGTGGCGTCCACATCTGGCGGTGTTGCGCGGCGCTGAACAGCGCCGAGCCGTCGGGCAGCTTGCCGTCGGCGAGCTGGATCTGCGCCCATGCCGCCATGCCCGCGGCGTTGCACTGGATGGAGCCTGCCGCGTCATAGGCGGTGCTGGGATCGGGCGGGACCGAGGTCAGCTTTCCGTCGATGACCACGTGCGGGCGGGCGACGTCCGGATCGCCGTCGATCATCTTCAGGGTCGCCCGGCAACCGGTGTGCAGCCGGTCGAGGATGCGGGTCTGGACGAAGTCCTCCCAGCTCTGCCCCGTCAGCTGCGGGATCAGTTCGCCGGCCAGGATGTAGAGCAGGTTGTCGTAGGCGAAGCGGGAGCGGAAGCTCGAGGCCGGTGGCAGATAGCGCAGGTTGTGCAGGATCTCGGCGCGCGTGAAATCGCTGGGCGGGAACAGCATCAGGTCGCCGGAGCCCGTGCCCAGGCCGCTGCGGTGGGTGAGGATGTCCCGCACCGTCAGCTCGCGGGTGACATAGGGGTCGTAGAGGCGGAAGCCGGGCATCAGGTCGGCCACCCGGTCGTCCCAATGCAGCTTGCCCTCGTCCACCAGCATCGCCAGGGCGGCGACGGTGAAAGCCTTGGTGTTCGAGCCGATGCCGAACAGGGTCTGGGCGTCCACCGGCTCCGGCCGACCGACCTGGCGCACGCCGTAGCCCTTGGCGAACAGCACCTGCCCGTCCTTGACGATCGCCACCGACGCGCCGGGAACCTGGAACGCGGCCTGGGCGCGCGCGACCAGGCGATCGATGTCCTTCGGCGTCGCCCCGGGCGGCGAGGCCGGGCCCGGCGCGGCCGAAGCCACGGCCGGCAGCAGGGCGAGGCTGAGGGCCGCCGCCGCGAAAGCGCCCCGCGCGCGCCGGAACGTCACCGCTAGTAGGCCGAGCCGGCGGTGATCAGGTGCTGGCTGAAGGCGATCCAGGCGAAACCCACGCTGGCGAGCGCCAGGCCGACGCTGGACAGCTTGGCGAACCAGCCGCGGTCCGAGCGCCAGACGACCGCGACGTTGGCGACCGTGGCGGCGATCCCGACCACGCCGACCAGGCCGACGAGCTGGATCAGGCGGACGATCCAGTCGGTGGAGGCGCTGGCGCCGGAAAGGTCGCTCTCGGCCATGCCGATGAACCAGAGCCAGAGGCCGGCGAAGGCCAGGTCGATGACGCAGACCAGACGGGTCAGGCGATAGAGCAGCGCCGCGCGACCGGTCAGCCCGAAGGTGTGGCCGTAGCGCCAGCGGATGAAGGCGGCCAGCGGCCAGGTCGCGGCGCCGAGCGCCAGCAGCACGCCGGTGAGGTAGAAGGCCGGCGTGTTCCAGGCGTTGGACATCGCCGCGGACACCGGCTGCAGCGCCATCACCGGCGGCAGATCGTCGCTGGCGATCATGACGACCTTGCCGTCGCGGACCAGGACGGCCATGCGCGCGTCGCCGCCCACCTCGCGGTATTGGAACGGCCCGACCTCGCGCCACTGCTTCGGCTTGCTGTTGGGGCCGCGGAAGGCGGAGATGGTGACGACGCCGTCCTTGTCGGCGACGACCTTGGCCTCGCCCAACAGGAAGGCGGTGATCCGCAGCCAGCCGGTGTCGGAGCGGCGGCTCATCACATAGTAGCCGGCGAGCTTCGCGCCGTCGGCTTTCGCGGTCGACCAGGTGGGCTCCTGCGGCGGCGGGGCCGGGAAGTAGCGGTCGGTGAACCCCTTCAGGATCGCGGCGCGGATCGTGTGGGCCGCGCCCTGCGCACCGGCGCTGTTGAACGACAGGAACAGGCCGACGTGGTCGTCCAGATAGAGATGCAGGTCGCTGTGGAAGAAGTTGGTGTCGCCGGCGTGGCCGATCAGCCGGTGGCCGTTGCCCGGCTCCTGATAGAAGCCCAGGTCCATGCTGGGCAGGCCCGGCACCGGGGTGAATTGCGGGCTGTGCATCAGTTGGGCGGTCTTGGCGTCCAGGATGCGCTGGCCCTGGTACTCGCCGTCATTCAGCTGGGCGATCATGAACCGGGCCATGTCGTCGCCGGTGGCGGACAGGGCGCCGGCCGGCGCCAGCTGCACATATTCGAACGGCTGCGCCGGCCCCGACGCCACCTTGTAGCCCTTGGCCATGTCCGGCTTCAGGTTCGCCGGCAAGGGCTCGACGAAGGTCGAGTGGGCCATGCCGAGCGGGGTGAAGATGTGCCGCTCGATATATTGCTCGAAGGGCTCGCCCGAGACGCGCTGGACGATGTAGCCCGCCAGGGAGGCGCCGTAGTTGGAGTAGGCCGGGACCTGGCCCGGCGGATAGATGCGTTCCGGCGCGCCGCGCTTCAGCAGCTGTTCGGTGGTGATCACCGACTTCGAACCATTGCCGATCAGGTCCTTGGCGGCGTCCGAGAACCCTTCGGAGTGGGTCATCAGCTGGCGCATGGTCATCGGCTGGCCCTTGTAGGGCGCGATCTTGAAGTCGAGGTAGGTGTTGATGTCGGCGTCGAGGTCGATCTTGCCGGCCTGCACCTGCTGCATCACGGCCGTCCAGGTGAGGGTCTTGGAGACCGACCCCGGCCGGAACAGCGTCCTGGCCGGATCGACCGGCTTCTGAGCCTTCACATCCGCAAAGCCGTAGCCGCGCTCCAGGATCGGCTGGCCGTCCTTCACCACCACCACGACCGCGCCCGCCACATCGCCCTTGGCGATCGCGGCGGGGACCAGGCCGTCGAACCACGCCCCGGCGTCCTCCGCGGTCAGGGCGTGAGTGGCGGCGGCGGCCGGAGACGATGGCGCGCCGGCCGGCTTGGTGACAGACGCAGCGGCGGCGTCCGGCTTTGGCGGTGTGACCGCCGTGGCTGCGGGGCTCTGGGCGGATGCAGCGCCGACAAGGGCCAGCAGCATCGCACCGACGGCGACCAGTCCCGGAAATACTCGCATGATTTCGCCCCTCAAGGCCGCGTCAAAGCCGCGCCAAATGCGTCTGGATCAGTCCATAGGATTTCTTATTTCGCAAGTTGTTTTCATATATGAACATACTGCCTTGACGAGCGAAGCGAGTGACGCGCGCGAGGCGCTGCAAGGATGTCGATCAAGATGGACGGAGCCATCGCTTCGGCGGAGACCCAGGCCAGGCCAGGCGCGGTCGTGAAGAGCCTGCGCCTCGCAAACGGCTGGACCCTGGCCGAGGTCAGCCGGCGCACGGGCCTGCCCGTCTCGACGCTCTCGAAGCTGGAAAACGACAAGATGTCGCTCAGCTACGACAAGCTGGCGCGGATCAGCAAAGGCCTGGAGATCGATATCGGCGTGCTGTTCTCCAACGCGCCGTCGCCGGCGCCCGGGCGGCTGTCGGGGCGCCGCAGCATCACCCGCGCGGGGGAGGGCCGGCTGATCGAGACGGAGACCTACGAGAGCCTCTATCCGGCGACCGACCTGCTCAACAAGCGGTTCGTCCCGATCGTCTCGGAGATCCTGGCGCGCTCATTGTCGGAGTTCAGCGAGCTGATCCGCCACCCCGGCGAGGAATACGCCTATGTGCTGTCCGGCGTGATCGAGTTGCACACCGAGCTATACGCGCCGGTGCGGCTGGAGAGCGGGGATTCGATCTATTTCGACAGCGGCATGGGCCACGCCTATCTGGCCGCCAGCCCGGGCCCGTGCCGGCTCCTGACCATCTGTTCGGGCGAGGAGTCGCAGCTGATCGCCGCCTCGGGCGGACAGGCGAGATCGGAACCGCCGGCGACGAGCCGCGCGACGGGGCGGGAACCGCGCCGCGTCCGGCGCGCGCGGGGCGGGTGAGCCGGATGGCCCGCTCGCCCGCCGCCTCGAATCGGCTTTTCCAATATGCAAGGCGCGGATGAAGATGACCGGACCCGCAGCGCCCATCGCCGAGACCGCCGAAGAGGCGGCGGCAAGCCCGCCCTGGCCCTCGCCGCGGCGCGCCTGGTGGGCGGTCGGCGTCTTCTGCATCGGCGCGATCCTGTCCTATAGCGACCGCCAGATCCTCAGCCTGCTGGTCGACCCGATCCGCGCCGACCTGGGCCTGACGGACGTGCAGATCGGACTGCTGCAAGGCGCGGCCTTCGCCCTGATCTATGCGGTGGCGGGCCTGGCGCTCGGGCGCGCGGCAGACGTCCTGACCCGTCGCTGGGTGATCGTCGCCGGCGTCCTGACCTGGAGCGTCGCGACGCTGGCCTGCGGCTTCGCCCATTCCTTCGCCGGCCTGTTCGTCGCCCGCGCCTTCGTTGGCGTCGGCGAGGCGGCGCTGACGCCCGCGGCCATGTCGATGATCGTCGACAGTTTCGCCGCGCGCCGCCGTGGCGCAGGCGTCGGCGCCTTCCTGATGGGGATGGTGATCGGCGGCGGCGTGGCCCTGGCGCTCGGCGGCTTCATCCTGCAGGCGGCCGCCTCCGGGGCGCTGAAGGATCTGCCGATCCTCGGCGCCTTGGCGCCCTGGCGCACGGCCCTGGTGCTGCTGGGCCTGCTGGGCTTGCCCGTCGCGGCCCTGGCGGCCACGGTCGCCGAACCGGCGCGCCGCCATATGCTGGGCGTCGGCGAGACGCGCGCATCGTTCGGGCAGGCGGCGCGCGGCCTGTATGCCCTGCGCCCGACCCTGGCCGCGCTCTACGCCGCCATGGGCCTCAGCAGCCTCGGCGACTTCGCAATCCTCGCCTGGGCGCCCACCCTGCTGATCCGGCGCTTCGGGCTCAGCGCGGGCGAGATCGGCGCCGTGCTTGGCATCATGGTCATCGCCGGCGGCGTGTTGGGCACCTTCGGCGCCGGCCTGCTCGCCGACCGCATGGTGCTTCGCGGCGGCCGCCCGGCGCGGCTGACGCTGGCGGTGTGGGCCATGGTCCTGGGCGCGCTCAGCACCCTGTTCGTCGTCGCTCCCAGCCCGGCCTTCGTCTACCTGCTGGCGGGCGGCTGGCTGCTCGGATCCACCACCGGCCAGTCGGTGGGCATGACCCTCTTGCAGGAGGTGGTCCCGGGCGACGCGCGCGGCCTCAGCGTCAGCCTGGTTTCACTGATCAACGTCGGCCTGGGGCTGGCGCTCGGCGCCGCCCTGCCCGCGCTGCTCGTCGAGCACCTGTTCCACGATCCGAAGAGCGTCGGGGCGGCGGTCACGATCGTGACCCTGCCCTGCGCGCTGGCGGCCCTCTGGCTCTATCGGCTCGCCCTCGTCGCCGCCCGCCGGGCCGCGGCCTGATCCCTCCGTCGCAGGACGATTTCACGCCAAAGCCACACCCCACAGGAACGATGCGTTCAGATTTGAAAAGCATTTGCCAAGTCTGAAAAACTGACGTTCAACTTCGCCAACGCTTTGCGCAGGGGGATACTATGAGCGCCGTCTCGAAGCTGACTTGGCTGGCGGGCGTCGCCGCCGTTGCGATCACCGCGCCCGCGACGAGTTTTGCCGCTGCTGCCGCCGCCGATTCGCCTTCGGTCCAGGAACTGGTGGTGACCGCCGACAAGCGGGAGGAGAACGTCAAGGACGTCCCGCAGTCCGTGACGGCCATTTCCGGCGCGAGCCTCGACATCCAGCGCGCGGTGTCCTTCCAGGACTACGTCACCCAGGTTCCCGGGATGAACCTCGTCTCGTCCCAGCCGGGATCGGCGCGCCTGACCCTGCGCGGCATCAACGCCGGCGGCGACAGCGCCACCATCGGCACCTACGTCGACGAGACGCCCTACGGTTCGGTGACCGGCCTCGCCAACGGCGCGGTGCTCGCGCCCGATCTCGACACCTTCGACATGAAGCGCCTGGAGGTGCTGCGCGGCCCACAAGGCACCCTCTATGGCGCGAGCAGCCTGGGCGGCCTGCTGAAGTTCGTGATGAACGCGCCGGATCCGTCGCACTTCGAAGCGCGTGGCGAGATCGACGGCGAAGGCCTGAACTCGGGCGGTGACGGCGGCTCGGTCAAGGCCTTGGTCAACATCCCCCTGACCTCGACCGCGGCCTTCCGCGCCAGCGGCTACTACAGCGAGCAGCCCGGCTACATCGACGATCCGCTGCGCGGCGCCAAGGACGTCAACTCCGCCCGCTACGACGGGGCCCGGTTCGGCTTCCTCTACAAGCCGATGGACAACTTCTCCATCCGGCTGAGCGCCGTCGGCCAGGACATCTCAAGCCGCGGCAGCAACACCGAAGACCTCAATCCGACCACCCTGCAGACGCTCTACGGCGACCTGACCCAGAGCCGCACCTTCTCCTCGCCCAACGTGCTTCAGTACCGCATCTACAATGCGACCATCACCTATGACTTCGGGGCGGCGAACCTGACCTCGGCGACCAGCTACGGCAAGCTGCACCAGACCACCAACGAGGACGCCACCGCCCAGCTGGGCGCCCTGCTGTCGAGCGTCTTCAAAACCAACG
>NZ_DASYAF010000072.1:0-3009 GCF_036501465.1 Phenylobacterium sp. | reverse complement strand
GACGGCGACGCGCGCGCCTACACCTTCCATCCCGAGGGCAAGGGCCCCTGGCCGGCGGTGATCTTCTTCATGGACGCGCCGGCGATCCGGCCGGCCCTGTTCCAGATGTGCGAGCGGCTGGCGAGCAACGGCTATTTCGTGCTGCTGCCCGACATGTTCTGGCGCGCCGGCCCTTACGAGCCGATCGACATGGCCGAGGCCTTCAAGGACGAGGAGGCCCGCCGCGCCCTCTTCGGCAAGTTCATGGCCTCGACCGACCCGGTGCGCTCGACCCGCGACACCGGCGCCTTCCTCGACTGGCTGGCCAAGCAGCCGCAGGTGAAGGGCGATAAGGTCGGGGTCACCGGCTACTGCATGGGCGGCGGCCTGTCGCTGCGCGCCGCCGGCGAATACCCCGACCGCGTCGTCGCCTCGGCCGGCTTCCATGGCGGCCGCCTGGCGACCGATGCGCCGGACAGCCCGCACCTCTTGGCGCCGAAGATCAAGGCCAAGGTCTATGTCGGCGGCGCCGACGAAGACGCCGGCTTCCCGCCGCAACAGGCCGACCGCCTGCGCGAGGCGCTCACCGCCGCCGGGGTCGAGAACACCGTGGAGATCTATGCCGGCGCCAGGCACGGCTACGCCCCCCCCGACATGCCCGTCTACAACGAGGCGGCCTCGGAACGGCACTGGCGCGAGATGCTGAAGCTGTTCGACGAGACGTTGAAATAGGTAGACTTCTCCCAGAGGGAGAAGGAGGGGCCCGCGCGCGAAAGCGCGCGGGAGGATGAGGGGTTACGGGCTCGACAGGCAGGCGCAACGGACCATCCGTTACGCCGTGATTTGGAGCTTGAATTGGTGAGGGCGTAACCCCTCACCCTCCCATTCGCTTCGCTCTGGGCCCCTTCCTCTCCCTACGGGAGAGGTCTCTTACGTGGTCGCCGCCGCCGTCAGTTTGGCCTTGACCTGGCGCTTGATCTTGCGGGCGCGGGCGGAGAGCTGATCGTCGCGGGCCTTGACCAGATAGGGGTCGAGCCCGCCACGGAAATCCAGCGTGCGCAGGGCCGCGTTGGTGATGCGCAGGTTGAAACCCTGGCCAAGCGCATCGGACTGCAGGCGAATGGTTTTCAGCGCCGGCAGAAAGCGACGCTTGGACTTCATGTTCGAGTGACTCACATTGTGCCCGACCATTGGTCCGACGCCCGTGAGTTCGCAACGCCGCGACATCTGAGGAAACCTTCTTGGGGCAAAGCGTTTTTGGCCGTGGAGCTGGCCTCGGCCGAAGAGCGGGCGGTATAGGCGAAGGCCGCTTGTTGCGTCAAGACCAGGGACGCCTGCCGCAAATTCGCCGCGCGCCGCGGTCAGGACGTCCCGCCTCCGGGTCAACCTCGTAAAAGGAGCCTTCAAAATGAAAGCCCGATTGGCCCTTGCCGGCGCGCTGGCCCTGGCCCTCGCCGGCCCGGCCCTGGCCCAGCCGCCGGCGCCGCTGAAGATGACCCTGGACTATGACGGCACGCTCTATCCGCTGAATCTGGTGCCGGTGAAGGTGCTGATCGTGCATGCCGAGGGCCATGCGATGCCGGGCGGCTTCGGCACAAGCATCTCGATGAAGAGCTACGGCATCCTGCGCGCGCTGAAGCGCGTCGATATCGACGCGGAGAGCCAGGGCCGCACCGGCGAGGACGGCCAGGCCTATCCCGCCGCCTTCAGCTACATCCACCACGACGGCAAACGGGTTCGCCATGTCCATGTCGACTGGAGCCGCGGCGACGTGCAGGTCACGTCCACGCCGCCCTATTCCGACCTCGGCAAGCCCGCGGCCACCCTGGCCCAGAAGCTGGCCGCCACCGATCCGCTCACCCAGTTCGTGCGTACGGCCGTCGCCGCGGGCCCGCAGGCCATCTGCCGCGGACCGGACCGGTTCTTCGACGGCAAGCAGCTCTACGACCTGGATTTCGGACGGCCTGAACCCGCCAACCTGACCAGCGACGACAGGGCCATGGGCCTCACCCACGGCGCCCAGTGCACGGTCCACCTCACCGAGATCGCCGGCTTCAAGCCCAAGCCCCCCGACCAGCGCAGCCAGGGCCTGACCAGCCCGATCACCATGGTTTTCGGGCAGATGGGCGCCGGCGGCCCGTGGATCGTGACCAATATCCACGCCGACACGGTGATCGGCCACGCCAATATCGCGCTGAAGAAGGCCAGCGTTTCAGGCCAGCGCTCGCAGCCGTGAGCCTTGTGCTCAAGCCTACCGCGGCTACCATATCTCGTAGGGAACAAAGGCTGAATCGGCGGAGGTCGCCGATTCGGACCCGATTCGTTTCGCCAGCGTTCCCAGGCGTTTACCACGCTCATTAATGCGCGGGCCGCGCCGGCGGTCACCCTTGTTCAGAGCGATGGAATCCTCCACTTTCAGGGCATGAGCGTGCGTTCGCCTGGGCCGGCGCCGTCGCGGCTGGTCGCCGTGCTTGGCCCCACCAATACCGGCAAGACCCATCTGGCGGTCGAGCGCATGCTGGGCCACGCCTCGGGCATGATCGGCCTGCCGCTGCGCCTCTTGGCCCGCGAGATCTACGACCGCGTGGTCAAGGCGCGCGGGCCGCGCTCGGTCGCCCTGATCACCGGCGAGGAAAAGATCATCCCGCCCCGGCCGCAATATTGGGTCGCCACGGTCGAGGCCATGCCGCTGGACCGCGCCGTCGAGTTCCTGGCCGTCGACGAGATCCAACTGACCGCCGACCCCGAGCGCGGCCACGTCTTCACCGACCGGCTGCTACGCGCCCGCGGCAAGGCCGAGACCATGCTGCTGGGCGCGGCTGCCATGGCGCCGCTGATCCGCCGCCTCTGTCCGGACGCCGAGATCGTCGGCCGCGAACGCTTCTCGCGGCTGACCTATGACGGCCCGCGCAAGCTCAGCCGACTGCCCAGGCGCTCGGCCGTGGTCGGGTTCTCGGCGGAAGCCGTCTACGCCATCGCCGAACTGATCCGCCGCCAGCGCGGCGGGGCGGCGGTGGTGATGGGCTCGCT
>NZ_DASYAF010000071.1:0-96772 GCF_036501465.1 Phenylobacterium sp. | reverse complement strand
GACGCCTACAACTTCGCCAAGCGGCTGAAGACCCTACAGGGCCTCACACCCTACGAAGCCATCTGCAAGGCCTGGGCGGATAAGCCGGATCGCTTCAGGATCGATCCCGTCCACTTGACCTCGGGACTGAACACCTAGGCCTTGGCTGGCGTTTTGGGCGGCGTCGCGGCGGCCTGTTTGGCCGGCGCCTTGGCCGAGGCGGGCGCGGGGGCCGCGGCCTTGGTGGGGCCGCTCGGCGGCGGAGCTTCGCGGAAGTGGGCCTTCATCTTGTCGACCCAGCCGGTGAAGGCCTCGTTGTCGGCGCTGACGCGACCGAAGTCGGCAACGCTCAGCTTGTTGGTCGAGACCCCGGTCAGGGCGATCCGCAGCGCCGCCGGATTGTGGGCGCCGTCGAAGAAGCCCTTGTATTCGTTGGACAGCCGGGCCAGGGCCGCGTCGTCGCCGGCCAGGCTGTAGGCGACGCCGGCGCGCAGCAGGCGGCCCTCCTCGTCGGCCGACAGCGGCTGCGGCGTCTTCCAGCGGTCGCCCAGCGATTTCTCGAACTGCGGCCCGGACTTGGCCCAGTCCTTCTGCTTCCAGGTGATCTCGGCGCGCAGGTCGGTGGCGTCCCGGGAATTGTCCTTCTCGATGATCTCCAGGGCCGAATCGTAACGGCCGACGCCCATCCAGCCACGGGCCTCCACCAGGCGCCGCTCGGCGTTCAGCGCGTTGGGCAGGATGGTGGTGCGCGAGGAGTTGATCGCCTGGATCGCCTGCTCGGGCTTGCGGTCCATCAGGTAGATGACCGCCAGGTCGGTGGCGACCTGGGCCTTGGCCACGCCGTCCAGGCGGTTGTCGACCTGGTACTTCAGGAAGAATGCGGCCCGGTCGAGCAGGTCCACGTCCACCAGCCGGCGCACCAGCTTGCGGACCATCAGGTCGCCGTCGGCGCCCAGGGGCGCGAGTTCCTGGAAGTCGGTGAACAGGCCCAGCGCCTGCACCGGCTCCAGGCCGTCAGCGCCGCCGTCCAGGAACAGCGAGCGGAAGGCCGCGGTGAGGTCGGCCTGCAGCTGCAGGGCCTCGGGCAGGTCCGGCAGGCGCTTGCCGGCCGAGCGCAGGGTCTCCAGCGCCTCGCGGTAGCGGCCCTGGCTGAGATAGAGCTGGCCGAGCGCGCGGATGGTCTCGAGCTCGGTGGCGTCGCCGCGCCAGCGGTAGCGCAGGCCGTCGAAGATCTGGGCCGCCTGGACCGGCGTCACCTTGCCGGTCTCCAGCCGGATCTGGGTGGCGCGCAGCAGGGCGGGCGAGGACAGGCTCTCGCGCGGCACCGTCGCGATCGCCTGGTACATGCGCAGCGCCCGGTTCTTGTGGCCCTGCTGCTCGATGACCCGGGCCTGGACCAGGCGGGTGGCGAGTTCCTCCCAGGGGTCGGTCTTGTCGGCCAGCGCCAGGTGGATGCGGGCGTCGGCGCTGGCCAGGTCGCCCTGGGCGAGCGCGGCCTGGGCGTCGGCGCGGGCGAAGCGCGCCTTCCAGGTCGGCGAGAACATGTTGAAGGCTTCGGCGCCCTTGACGAACTGGCCGCGCGCCTCGGACCACTGGGCGAGCTGGGCGGCGATGTAGGCGCGCCAAAGCGAGGCGGACTTGTCCTCGGCCAGGACCGGGGCGGAGAAGTCGGCCTCGGCCTCCTTGTAGCGCCGCGCCATGACCCGGGCGATGCCACGCAGGCCGCGCCACTCAGGGTTCTCCATCATGGCCGAATTGGTGCGGGCCAGGTCGTTCAGGACGCCGATCGCCTCGTAGGAAAGCTCGCTGCCGACCAGGAAGCGCGCCAGCGCCATGCGCGCGCCGGTGGGCGCGGCCTTGTCCTTGTTGGCCCTTTCGACGGTCGCGGCGGCCAGCAGGTGCTGGTAGCGGTCGAGGAAACCCTTGGGCCCGGTCTTCGGCCAGTCCTGGTAGTTGATCACCGACGGCAGGGCGGCGGGCCTGGGCGTGTCCAGCCCATAGCGGGTGTCGTCGTCGACGGCGTAGGTCGGCGAGAGCGCCATGCCGGCCTTGCGGCCGATATGGACGATGTCGCCGGCGCGCACCACGTCGAGGTCGTCGACGTACTGCTCGATGGCCACGCCCTGCACCGAGGGCAGGACCGCCATCTGCACATAGTCGTGCCGCGAGGCCACGCCCTTGGCCGGGCCGAGCGCGGTGACCACGTCCAGGGTGTCGCCGGCCTGGGGATCCAGGAGCCGCACCACGCGGGTGGCGCCGGCCACGGCGGCCTTCAGCCCGGGCGGGCCTTCGACGTCGTCGCGCTGCACGCGTACGGCGGTGGAGGGGCCCTGCTCGCCCGGCCCCACCGAGACGGTCCAGGTCGCGCCCTGGGCGGTGGCGAAGATCGGCGCGCCGTGGGCGGCCTCGATGCGCACGGCGGCGTAGTCGGCGCCCTTGACCGCGGAGACCGCCGAGAACTGCGGCACGCCCTTGATCGTGTGGCTGACGTCGATGGTCGCCGCGGCGTCGAAGACGATCCAGACCGCGTCGCCGCGGCGGAACACCGCCGCGCCCGCCGGATTGGCCCACGGGAAGCTGAACTGCACCTGGGAATTGACCACGGCCGAGGCCATGTGGACCACGCCGCCGGCCGGGACGGGATTGGGACGGACGGGCTCCGGCTCGACCGGCGGCGGCGGCGCGGCCGCGACCTCCTCCGGAGGAGGCTTCGCCTTCTGGAAGACGTTGAGGAACATCGCCCCGTCGGCGTTGCCCACCTTGTAGTCGGCGTCGTCGGCGAGGGTGATGGAGAGCTGCAGCCGCCCGCCCGCGTGCTTCTTTTCGGCGGTCTTGATCCACTTGGGCGGCGAGGTGCGCAGGCGCGCGATGTCCGGGTCGGCGTCGCGCGGGAAGCTGAAGGTCAGCACCTGGCCGGCGCGCTTCACCTGGGCCGCGGCGCCGCGGAACTCCACGCGGGAGAAGCCGTCGGCCTGGGCCACGCGCACGTCAAGACCCGTCGTCGCCGCCCCGGCGGGGGCGACGACGGCCGCGACGGCGATCGCCGCCACACCTGCGCGCAGGGTCTGGCGCAGGGTCAAGGACCTATCCGGCCTTCGCCGGTGTTGGCGCGGCGGCCGGCGGCGACTTGTCGGCCGCGGCCGTGGCCTGGGCGTCGTCGCCCTCGGCGGCGGGCTTCTTCTTGGCCGGCGCCTTCCTGGCCGAGCGGGCCTTCTTGGCCGGGGGCGCGGCCTTCGTCGGGTCGTCGGCGGCGGTCTTGGTGGCGGCGGCCGCGGCGTCGGCCTTGGCGTCGGCGCCCTGGGCCAGGATCTGGGCGGGGGTGAAGCGCTTGGCGAGCGCCTCGGTCAGCTTCTTGGCCTCGGCCGGCGGCATCTGGCCGACGATGCCGGAGAGCGAACGCTCCTTCATCTTGGCGGCGATCGGCAGGCGGACGCTGTCGTCGAGGATGGCCATGCGCGCGGCGGCGTCCTTGGGCTTCATGCCCTCGAACACCTTCACCAGGCGGTCGATCTCTGTCTGTTCCTTGCCGTCGGCCTGGGCCAGCAGGTTCTGGATGTCCGTCTTCAGGCCCTGCAGCACCTTGGTCTTGGCGTCGAGCTTGGCCTCGGCGGCGGCCAGCAGGGCCACCTGGGTGGAAAGGTCCTGCTCGCGCTGGTCCAACTGGCCGCGCCGCGCGCCCAGGTTCTGCAGGATCTGCAGCTCGGCGGGCGACAGGCCGGCTTCCTTGGCCAGTTCGGCGGCGGTGGGCGCGCAGACGGCCCGGGGCTGCTGCGACGGCGGCGGCAGGGCGGAGCTGGCGGCGGCGTCCTTGCCGGCGCCCGCGGCCGAAGCCGCCCCGGCGTCGGGCGCGCCCGGGTGCGCGGGGTCCGCGAACAGCGAGCCCTCGCCGTCGCCGGCCTTGGCGTCAGTGATCGCGGCGGCGGCCTTGGCGGCCGCCGGCTTCTTGGCCGCGCCCTTCTTCGGCGCCGGCTTGGCGGCTTCCTCGGCGAAGGCCTTGGCGCCGCTCAACAGGCCAGGCAGGTCGCGCGCGCCGGCCAACGCATTGATCGCCAGGACTCCGCCGACGGCGACGCCGACCAGGGGCAGGATGCGGGGCATCGACTTCAACGACGGACTCCGTGGACTTGATCGAGGGTGAGCGGCTCGTCGTCGAACAGATCGTCGTCGGCCAGGCGGCGGCCGCGCAACGGCCGCTCGTAGGAGGGGTTCGGCAGGACGTCGCCGGAGATGCGGCGCTCGCCGCGCGCCAGGATCTCGGCCCCGGCGCGCTCGGCGTCGCTCTGATGGGGATTTGCGCGCAGGGGGGGCATGATCCGCTCCGGGCGCGCCTCGCGCGCGGCGGCCAGCAGGGCGCCCAGGCGCCGCTCGGCCACCGGGTCGTCGGAGAGACCCTGCTCGGCGTTCTGCGGGGCGGCGCGCTGTGGCACGTGGGCGTGCTCGACCAGCCGCTCCAGCTTGAGCGCCAGCGCGCGGCCCTTTTCGATGCGGTCGGCCAGGAGGTCGACGGCCTCGTCGGTGGCGGAGCGCAGGTCGGCCAGGCCCTGTTCGGCGCGGGCGGCGGCGCGGTTCAGCTCGCTGACCGCCTCGGCGAAGCCCTCGTGGCTGTCGCGCAGCGCCTTCAGCCGGCGGTTCAGCCGCAGGCCCACGCCGAGCGCCGCCAGCAGCAGCACGGCGAGCATCGAATTCATCACCAGGCCGACGATGCTCATACGGACCTCTGCACGGCTTGCCGGGCGTGGGGCGTCAGCGGCGCTTCCACGCGCACGGCGATGTGGGCGTTGCGGCGGCCCATGCGGCCGCGGGTGAGCGGGATGACGCCGGCGCGCAGCTCGATCAGGCTGTCGGGCGTGGCGTTCAGCATCAGGGTGTCGCCGACCTTCAGGTCGAGGACCTGCTTCAGGCCCAGCTGCTGCTCGTCGAGGACGGCGCGGACCTCCATGCTGGTGGTCCAGAGCTCGGTGGCCAGGTGGCCTTCCCAGATGTTGTCGCGGCCGAACTTCTCGCCCATGAACTGCTGCAGCAGCATCTTGCGGATGGGCTCCAGCGTCGCATAGGGCAGCAGGAGCTCGATGCGCCCGCCGCGGTCTTCCATGTCGATGCGCAGCTTCACCAGGATCGCGGCGTTGGCGGGCCTGGCGATGGCGGCGAAGCGCGGGTTGGTCTCCAGGCGATCGAGGCTGAAGGTCACCGGGGTCAGGGGCTCGAAGGCCTCGCGGGCGTCGGCCAGCACCACCTCGACCATCCGCTGCACCAGCACGCGCTCGATGGTGGTGTAGGGGCGGCCCTCGATGCGCATGGCCGCGGTGCCGCGCCGCCCGCCCAGCAGGACGTCGACGATCGAATAGATCAGGTTGGAATCGACCGTCAGCAGGCCGTAGTTGTTCAGCTCCTCGGCCCGGAACACCGACAGGATCGCCGGCAGCGGGATCGAGTTCAGGTAGTCGCCGAAGCGGATCGAGGAGATGTTGTCGAGGCTGACCTCGACGTTGTCGGAGGTGAAGTTGCGCAAGGAGGTGGTCATCAACCGCACCAGGCGGTCGAAGACGATCTCCAGCATCGGCAGGCGCTCGTAGGAGACCAGCGCGGAGTTGATGATCGCGCGGATGCCGGTGCGCTCGCCGCCCTCCTCCTCGGAGAGGTCGAAGCCCAGCAGGCTGTCGATCTCGTCCTGGTTGAGGATGCGCTCGTTGGCCTCGCCGCCGTCGTCCCAGTCGGTGGACGCGGCGTCGCCCGGCGCGGCGCCGGGAGCGGCGTCGGCGGCGGCGATTTCTTCGGTGTTTTCGGGTTCGTCGGCCATGGGTGACTGCGATCAGGCGCTGGCGCGCTAGTTGATCAGCATCTCCTCGATGAGCACGGCGTTGGCCTTGGCCGAGGGGGCGAGCACTAGGTTCACCCGGCGCAGGATCTCCATGCGCAGCTCGTAGGAGCCCTGGCTGCCGGAGAGGTCCTCGGGCCGCAGTTCGCGCAGGAAGGTCTGGAACATGTCCTGGAGCCTGGGCATGTTCGGCTCCAGCTCGTCGACCGCATCCTGGTTCGGCATCTCCAGGGTCAGCTTCAGCTTCAGGAAGGTCGGGCGGCCGTCGGCCGTCTGCATGTTCACGACCACGTCGGGGATCGTGTAGAACAGCACGCCGTCGGGGCCTTCCTTGACCACCGGGGCGTTCTTGTCGTCCTTCTTGTCGCCGTCCTTGCCCTTCTTCTTCTCCGGCTTCTTCTTGGCGTCCTTGCCGGCCGACGCCTCGGGCTTCGGCTTCAGCATGAAGAAGGCGCCCGCGCCGCCGCCGCCCACCACCACGAGCGCAGCCGCGCCCGCGATGAGCATCAGCTTCATCGGCAGCTTCTTCTTGGGCTTGTCGCCCTCTGCGTCTTCGCCCTCGGAGCCTTCCTTGGGCGCTTCGGAGACCTCTTCCTTGGCCACGCGCGCGTTCCTTAGAAACTTACACGCTCACCCATGCGGCCAAGTTGGTTAACGCGCGGTTTTTAACGGACGTTAATGGGTGACAAGCCTGCCCGGCAGATTCCGCCGCGCGGCAGCCGTTAACCAATTTATTCACTGATTTCTTTGGGCTTTTTAGTTGGCCCGATGCTTGCAAACCCTGGCGACGAAAGTGTCGCGCCTTTTGCGACGCCCCCAGAGGTCTTCGGAAGCTCGATGGACAACACCCTCTACGTCGGCCTGTCGCGCCAGATGGTGCTGAAGCGCGAGATGGACATCATCGCCAACAACATCGCCAACGCCGACACCAACGGTTTCAAGGTCGAGAACCTGATGACCAAGGAGGTGGACGGCGCGCCGGCCTTCACCCAGGGCGGCCCGCGCCCGGTCAAGTTCGTCGGCGAGGACGGCGTGGCCCGCGACTTCAGCCAGGGCGGCATGCGCCGCACCGACGCCACCTACGACGTGGCCATCGACGGCCAGGGCTTCTTCAAGGTCAGCACCGCCAACGGCGACCGCTTCACCCGCGACGGCCACTTCCGCACCGACTCCAACGGGGTGATCACCACCCAGAACGGCGACCCGGTGGCCGACGACGGCGGCGGCCAGATCACCATCGACCCCAACAAGTCGGGCCCGATCACCATCTCGGAAGACGGCATCGTCAGCCAGGGGACCGAGCGGGTCGGCAAGATCGGCGTCTACAAGTTCGACAGCCAGTCGGCGCTCGAGAAGACCGGCGACAACCTCTACCAGAACGCCGCCAACCAGACCCCGACCGCGGCCGACACCGCCAAGGTGCGCCAGGGGATGCTGGAGAGCTCCAACGTCAATTCGATCACCCAGATCACGCGGATGATCGAGGTCAACCGCGCCTACGAACAAGTCACCCAGATGATCTCCGCCGAGAGCGACCTGTCGCGCACCTCCGTGTCGCGCCTGGGCAAGCTCAGCAGCTAGTTAGGACCTTAAGCGATGCAAGCACTCCGCACCGCCGCGACCGGCATGGCCGCGCAACAGATGAACGTCGAGGTCATCTCGAACAACATCGCCAACATGAACACGGTCGGCTTCAAGAAGCAGCGCGCCGAGTTCTCGGACCTGCTCTACCAGACCCTGCAGCAGCAGGGCGCGCAGTCGTCGGACCAGGGCACCGTCGTGCCCACCGGCGTGCAGGTCGGCGCGGGCGTCAAGGCCGGCTCAGTCTACCGGATCGCGAGCCAGGGGGCGATGACCTCCACCGGCAACCCCTACGACCTGGCGATCAACGGCCGCGGCTACTTCCAGGTGCTGACGCCGTCGGGCGACATCGCCTATTCGCGGGCCGGCAACTTCGCGATCAACGACCAGGGCCAACTGGTCACCCAGGACGGCTACCAGGTGCAGCCGGCGATCACGATCCCGCAGAACGCCACCAACGTCACCATCTCCCAGACCGGCCAGGTGCAGGTGACCCAGCCGGGCGTCGCCACCCCGGCGGTGGTCGGCCAGATCGAACTCGCCAGCTTCACCAACGAGGCGGGCCTGTCCGCCCAGGGCAGCAACCTGTTCCTGCAGACCGCCGCCTCCGGCGCGCCGGTGACCTCGACGCCGGGCCTGCAGGGCTTCGGCACCCTGATGCAGGGCTACACCGAGGCGTCGAACGTCGATCCGGTGAGCGAGATCACCAACCTGATCGTCGCCCAGCGCGCCTATGAAATGAACTCCAAGGTGATCACCACCGCCGACAACATGCTGGGCGTGGCCAACCAGGTGAAGCAGTAAGCCATGCGTCTCGCGCTTACCCTGATCGCCGCCGCGCTCGCGGTCGCAGGCCCAGCCCTCGCCGGCCGCCCCGTGAGCCTGAAGGCCGACACCACCAGCGCCGACGCGGTCGTGACCCTGGGCGACCTGTTCGATGGCGCGGGCGCCGCCGGCCGCCTGGCCGTGGCCCAGCGCACCGCCTCGACCGTGGTGCTGGACGCCGCCGCCGTTCAGGCCGCCGCGCGCCGCGCCGGCCTCGACTGGGACAACCCCGACCACCTGCGCAAGCTGGTGGTCCGCGCCGGGATCAGCGCGCCCTCGGCGCCCATCGCCCGGAGCGTCTCCGGCTCGCCCGCCGCCGCCCAGCTGGGCGCCTCGGCGGCCCGCGGCGAGGTCGAGGTGCTGACCTATGCCCGCAGCCTGAACGCCGGAGAGCTGGTGCAGCCCACCGACCTGGCCTGGGCGAAGGCCGTGGCGGCGCCCGCCGACAGCCCCTCGGACCCCGACCAGGTGATCGGCATGGCCACGCGGCGGCCGGTCCGCTCCGGCGCCGTGGTCATGGCCCGCGACGTGGGCGCGGCCGTGGTCGTCAGGTCCGGCGACCTGGTCATCGTGACCTACGACAGCGGCGGGGTCTCGCTCTCGCTGGAGGGCAAGGCGATGGGCTCCGCCGGGGTCGGCGACACCCTGCAGGTCCAGAACACCCAGTCGCGGAAGATCATCCAGGTGGTGGTTTCCGGGCCCGGAACCGCCGTGGTCGGCCCCGCCGCCCTCGAAATCAAATCCAACCGCACCACCCGCTACGCCGCCCGCTGAGAGAACAGAGAGTCATTCCATGCGCATCCTCGCCCGCACCCGCACCCGCACCGCCGCCGCCGTCGCCCTGATCGCACTGGTCCCCGCCCTGGGCTCCCTGGGCGCCTGCACCACCGTCAAGGAGGCCGTCCACGGCCCGGAGCTGGCCCCGGTCGGCTATCCCTCGCACCTGGCGCCGATGGACCCGAAGACGACGCTGCAGTATCCGGCGCCGCAGCCGCCGACCGCCAATTCCCTGTGGCGGACCGGCGCGCGCACCTTCTTCAGCGACCAGCGCGCCCGCGCGCCGGGCGACATCCTGACCGTGCTGATCAACATCAACGACAGCGCCAACACCAAGAACGAGACCACCAGCTCGCGCACCAGCGGCGCCAATGTCGGCATCCCGAACCTGCTGGGCTTCGAATCGACCCTGGGCAAGATCCTGCCCAAGGCCTTCAACCCGGCCAGCGCGGTCTCGACCAACTCCAAGATGACCAACGACGGCTCGGGCGCGGTGACCCGCCAGGAGCAGATCAGCCTGACCATCGCGGCCACGGTGATGGCGGTGCTGCCGAACGGCAACCTGGTGATCCAGGGCACCCAGGAGGTGAAGACCAACACCGACATCCGCCAGCTGACCATCGCCGGCATCGTGCGGCCGGAGGACATCTCGGCCAACAACACCATCCAGCACACCCAGATCGCCGAGGCGCGGATCAACTACGGCGGCCGCGGCGACATCTCCAGCGTGCAGAAGACCCCAGCCGGCCAGTCGCTGCTGCAGCGGTTCTCGCCGTTCTAGGGCGCGGCGGGCGGTGCGGCGCATGCGCGGCCTGATGGTCCTGGGGCTGGCGGCCGTGGTGCTGGGCGGCTGCGGCAGCGTCCGCGTCAGCGCCGTCACCGATCTCGCCGCCGAGCACCCGCACACCGCCTGGGACCTCAGCGAGGACGGCGACGAACTGCGGCTGTCGCTGGGATCGCCGGGCAACAAGGTCCAGGTGGCCCTGACCTGCCGCGTGCGCAGCGGGCGGATCGACTTCACCCTGGCCGGCCGCGAGGGCGACCCGGCGATGATGGAGCTGCGCTCCGGCGAGATCATCAAGCGCTATGCCGGCGCGGGCCACGCCGATCCCGACAGCCCGGGCGTGATGCTGGTCGAGGTCCCCGTCGGCGCCGACGACCCGGTGATGCGCCGTCTGGCCGACACCGGCCAGCTGAGGATCGCCTTCGGCGACCGGCGCATCATCCTGCCCAACGCCTTCGCCCCGGCCCACGACTTCCTGCGGGCCTGCCGGGCGGCGAATTGACAGCCGTTGGGGCTGGTGCACGCTGGCCGCCGATCCTCTGGTCTTCGGAAATTTCAGTATGCGCCGCGTCCTGGCTTCCGCCGCCATCGCCGTCAGCCTGGTGACGCTTGCGGGCGCGGGCCGCGCCGATCCGGACATGGTCTGGATCTATATGGAGCCCAGCCATCCGCAAACGGACCCGGCGCGCCTGGCCTACGGCGTGCCCGCCACCGAGGACGGGCTGATCAGCATCGACTGCCGGCCGGGATCGGGGACGCTGAGCCTGACGACCTGGATCGACCCGGACCCGCACGTCGGCCGCACCACGCTGCGGGCGGGGGCCGCGCGTTCGGTTCACAGCTCGAAGACCGAGCCCAACGACATCGCCGAGGGCGTGGCCGTGGAGACATCAGCCTCCACCCAGGACCCGGCGATCCGGGCGTTCCGCAAGGGCGCCGCGCTCTCCGTCATCACCGGCCGGAGCGTGACGCGGTTGCCGCCGGTGACGCGCGCGGCGGCCGAGCCGTTCTTCCGGGTCTGCGGAGGCTAGGATCTTTCAACAGCTCAGCGGACACAGACATCCGTTTTCCCCGCTTTCGCGGGGAATGCGGCTGTTGAGTCCGGACGCTAGGCGCGCCAGCCCATGGCGACGGCGTTGTCCATGCCGAGCGCGGCCAGGACGCCGCGCACGATGCCGTCCGCGTCGAGGCCGGCCTGGGCGTACATGGCCTCGGGCTTGTCCTGGTCCTGGAAGACGTCGGGCAGCACCAGGGGACGGACCTTCAGGCCGCGGTCCAGCGCGCCGTGCTGGGCCAGCGTCTGCAGGACGAAGGCGCCGAAGCCGCCGACCGCGCCCTCCTCCACGGTGACCAGGGCCTCGTGCTCGCGGGCCAGGCGCAGCACCAGCTCCACGTCCAAGGGCTTGGCGAAGCGGGCGTCGGCGACGGTCGCCGAGAGGCCTCGGGCGGCCAGCAGGTCGGCGGCCTTCAGCGCCTCGCCGAGCCGTGTGCCCAGCGACAGAATGGCGACGGCGGTCCCCTCGCGCAGGATGCGGCCCCTGCCGATCTCGTAGGGGGCGGCCAGGTCCGGGATGGCGACGCCGGTCCCCTCGCCGCGCGGATAGCGGAAGGCGGACGGGCGGTCGTCGATCTCCACGGCCGTGGCCACCGCGTGGGCCAGCTCCGCCTCGTCGGCCGGGGCCATCAGCACCATGCCGGGCAGCGCGCCCATGTAGCCGATGTCGAAGGAGCCCGCGTGCGTCGGCCCGTCGGCGCCCACCAGGCCCGCGCGGTCCATGGCGAAGCGCACCGGCAGGCGCTGGATCGCCACGTCGTGGACCACCTGGTCATAGCCGCGCTGCAGGAAGGTGGAATAGATCGCCGCGAACGGCTTCATGCCGTCGGCGGCCAGGCCGGCGGCGAAGGTCACCGCGTGCTGCTCGGCGATGCCGACGTCGTAGGTCCGCTCCGGGAAGCGCTGGCCGAACAGGTCCAGGCCCGTGCCGGACGGCATGGCCGCGGTGATGGCGACGATCTTGTCGTCGATCTCGGCGCGCTTGATCAGCTCCTGGGCGAAGACCTTGGTGTAGCTGGGGGCGATGGCCTGCCCCTTGGCCTGTTGGCCGGTGACCACGTCGAACTTCGCCACCGCGTGCAGCTTGTCGGCGGCGGCCTCGGCCGGGGCGTAGCCCTTGCCTTTGTGGGTGACCACATGGACCAGCACCGGGCGGTCGGTGATCTCGCGCGCGTTCCTCAGAACATGGACCAGGGCGCCCATGTCGTGGCCGTCGATCGGGCCCACGTAGTAGAAGCCCAGCTCCTCGAACAGGGTGCCGCCGGTGACCATGCCGCGGGCGTATTCCTCCGCCTTGCGGGCGGCCTCCTGCATCGGCTTGGGCAGCACCTTGGCCACCGTGCGGCCCACCTTGCGGAACGACTGGTAGCCGCCGCCGGAGACCAGCCTGGCCATGTAGGCGCTCATTCCGCCCACCGGCGGGGCGATCGACATGTCGTTGTCGTTGAGGATGACGGTGAGCTGCCTGGTCGTCTCGCAGGCGTTGTTCATCGCCTCATAGGCCATCCCCGCGCTCATCGAGCCGTCGCCGATCACGGCGACCACGCGGTGGTCCTCGCCCTTGCGGTCGCGGGCGGCGGCGAAACCCAGAGCGGCCGAGATCGAGGTCGAGGCGTGGGCCGCACCGAAGGGGTCGTAGGGGCTTTCCGCGCGCTTGGTGAAGCCCGACAGGCCGCCGCCCTGGCGAAGCGTGCGGATGCGGGCGCGGCGACCCGTGAGGATCTTGTGCGGATAGGCCTGGTGGCCGACGTCCCAGATCAGGATGTCCTTGGGCGTCTCATAGACGTGATGCAGCGCCACCGTGAGCTCGACCACGCCCAGGCCCGCGCCCAGGTGGCCGCCGGTGACCGAGACCGCATCGATGGTTTCGGCGCGCAGTTCGTCGGCCAGTTGCCTCAGCTCGGCGATGGAAAGACCGCGGGTGTCGGCGGGCGAATCGACCGTGTCGAGCAGCGGGGTGACGGGCATGAAAACGAACCGGGCGGGACTGATTAGGGGACGATCTAGGATTGGCGCTCTAACACGAAATCGACGCTGGCCCTCAGGAATTCAGCCGCTGCGCCAAAGGGCTCCAGGTGCGATTTCGTCTGCTCCCGCAGGAGCGCCAGGCGCTCGCGCGCGGCCGGCACGCCCAACAGGGTGACGAAGTTCGCCTTGCCTTTTCCGGCGTCCTTGCCGACCGCCTTGCCGAGCCGTTCCGGGTCGCCCTCGGCGTCCAGCAGGTCGTCGACGATCTGGTAGGCCAGGCCCAGGTCGTGGGCGAAAGCCAGCATGGCGTGACGCTCCGAATCCTTGGCGCGGGCCAGCACCAGCGGCAGCTCGAACGCGCAGGCGATCAGCGCGCCGGTCTTCAGCCGCTGCATGCGCGCCACCCCGCCCAGGTCGTCGCGCACGCCCAGGATATCGATCATCTGGCCGCCGCACATGCCGCGCGCGCCCGCCGCCTGGGCGAGCCTGGCCACCAGCTCGGCGCGGATCGCCCCGTCGGAATGGGTGTCCGGATGGGCGAGGATCTCGAAGGCGGCGGTCTGCAGGGCGTCGCCGGCCAGGATGGCGGTGGCCTCGTCATAGGCCTTGTGCGCCGAGGGCCGGCCGCGGCGGGTGTCGTCGTCGTCCATGGCCGGCAGGTCGTCGTGCACCAGGCTGTAGGCGTGGATGCATTCCAGCGCGCAGGCGGCGCGCAGCGTCGAGCGCTCCGGCACGTCGAACATCCGCCCCGTCTCGAGCGCGAAGTAGGTGCGCAGCCGCTTGCCGGGCCCGAGCGCCGAATAGCGCATGGCCTCGGTCAGCCGGCCCTCCGGCCCGTCGGCGCGCGGCAGCAGTTCATCCAGCGCGACCGTGACGAGGTCGGCGGCCTCGGCCACCCGCTGGCCCAGCTCTCCGTTCGAGAGCACTGGCATCAGGAGACTTTTGGCATCAGGAGCCTTTCGGCATCAGCTGAACTCGGCGGGTTCGACACCCTGGGCGCCGCCCGCGCCGACCACGATCTTCTCCACGCGCAGGCGCGCGGCCTCCAGGCGGGCCTCGCAATGGGCCTTCAGCGCCGCGCCGCGCTCGTACATGCGGATCGAATCCTCCAGCGGCGCCTGGCCGCTCTCCAGCCGACCCACAATCTGCTCCAGCTCGGCGAGCGCCTGCTCAAATGACATGGCGGCGATATCGGCGGGTTCGGACATGGATTCTACCTAGGACCGCTCGAAGCGTTGCGTCGACCAGTATTTGTAGCCTTCGCGCAGGGTCCGCCTCCAGCCGCGGCGGCGCAGCGCCCGGCCGATCATCGCATTGAAGAATCCGTGGGCCAGCACCACCACGTCGCGCCCATCGGCAGCGATGGCGGCGAGCTCGGCGGCGGCGAACTCGGCGCGGGCCTCGGCCTCCTTGCGGGTCTCCTGGCCCTCGTGGTGGTTGAAGAACCACCACCAGAAGCGGGCGAAGAAACCCCACAGACGCGGCGACAGGCGGATCCAGCCGGGCCAGTTCGGCGGCGGCAGGGGCGCCTCCACCAGGAACTCCTCGCGGGTGAAGGCCCGGCCCCTGCCCAGCGCCTCGGCGCTCTCGATGGCGCGCTGGCGGGTCGAGGCGATCAGCACGTCGCAGCGTTCCACGAAGGCGGCCAGGTCCTTGGGCGGGGTCTGGCCCGGCAGCAGGCCCATCACCTCATAGCGGGCCCAGAACTCGCGGTATTCGGCGGCGGTCAGGCGGACCTGGCGCGACAGGGCGGGCTCGCCGTGGCGGGCGAGCGTGATCACGCCCGGACGGCCCCAGGCCGCCTCCGCGGACGCGATGCTGGCGGTTTCCGCGTTCACGGCCTCAGCCCACCCTCGCGAATGACTGGCTGGCGAAGAGCTGGCCGGCGAAGGGCTGGCCCGCGAACGACTGGCGGCTTCGCCTTCACGAGAGCTCCGTCCCTACCCCAGCGAGAGGGCGCGCACGTGCGCAAGCGCCGACGAGCCCAGAGCCTGAAGGTCGTAACCGCCCTCCAGCGAAGAGACAACCCGGCCCTTGGCGTGGCGGCCCGCGACCTCGACGATGGCGCGGGTGGCCCAGGCGAAGTCTTCCGCCTCCAGGGCCTGGCCGCCGCCGCCCAGTGGGTCGCGCACATGGGCGTCGAAGCCGGCCGAGATGATGATCAGGTCCGGCGCGAAGGCGTCGACCCGCGGCATCAGGCTCTCGAAGGCCTTGCGCCAGACCGCCGCCGAGGCGCCCTCCGGCGAGACGGCGTTGGCGATGTTGGGCGCGGTCGGCTCCGACGGATGGCCGGTGCCGGGCCACATGGGCCACTGCTGGATCGAGGCCAGGAACAGGCCGTCCTGGCCGTCGAAAGCGGCCTGGGTGCCGTTGCCGTGGTGGATGTCGAAGTCGACGACGGCGACCTTCTCCAGGCCCGCCGCCTGGGCGGCGCGGGCGGCGACGGCGACGTTGGAGAAGATGCAGAAGCCCATGGGCAAGCCTGGCTCGGCGTGGTGGCCGGGCGGGCGCACGGCGCAGAAGGCGCGCGCCGTCTTGCCGGCGGCCACGTCGCGCACCGCGGCCACCACGGCGCCGGCCGCCCGGCGCGCGGCGGCCTTGCTGCCGGCCGACATGTAGGTGTCCTCGTCCAGCTTCACCGTGCCCGCCTCGGTGCGGGTGGCGGCGATGGCGTCGAGGTATTCGCGGCTGTGGACCGCCAGCAGGTCGGCGTCGTCGACCAGCGGCGCCTCGTGGGGCGAAAGGTCGAGATCGCTGTCGTCCAGCGCCGCGGTCACCGCGGCCAGGCGTTCGGGCCGTTCCGGATGGCGGTCGCCGGGACGGTGGCCCAGCATGTCCAGATGAGTATAAAGCGCGACGGTCATGCCCAATCCTAGCTTCAGATTCCCCGCCTGCCGATGCCTGAACCCATAATACGGCGCGCCGGCCCGGCCGATGCGGCGACCCTGTCGGCGATCGGCGCGGAGACCTTCGTCGAGACCTTCGGCCATCTCTATCCGCCGCGGGACCTCGAACGCTTCCTGGTCGAGGCCTACGACCTGGAGCGGACGCGCAAGGACCTCGCCGACCCGGCGAAGGCGTCGTGGTTGGTGGAGGCGGACGGCCAGGCGATCGGCTATGGTCTGGCCGGGCCCTGTGGCCTACCGCACCCGCAGGCGACGCCGGCCTGCGGCGAGATCAAGCGCATCTACTTCCGCAAGGCCTGGCAGGGCGCGGGCCTGGGCGCCGCCCTGTTCGCCGAGATGGTGGGCTGGCTGCAGGCGGCGGGACCGCGCGCGGTCTGGATCGGCGTCTGGTCGGAGAACCACGGCGCCCAGCGGTTCTACGCCCGCCATGGCTACGAGACGGTGGGTGAATACGGCTTCGAGGTCGGCGACACAGTCGATCGCGAATATATTCTGAGGCGTTCGTGGGAGAGTTATGCCGCGGACGCCGCAAAAACGGCGGTAGGCGAACACAATCCCGCCTGAATTACCCCGTCCAAGGGTTGAATATTGCCTGGATTTAATCCTTCGCCGCTTGTGGCGGCGCTTGGCATCTGGGACCCTTGGGGCAAGTCCTAACCTTATAGGAGACGCGCAGGGGTATGCGCCGGATCGGCTACGTCAGGCGGCCAGAGCGCGTACCCGGTTTCGGGTGCGAGCTGGCGCGTGATTTCGCTCGTGAGGACGACGCCGCGGCCGAGGCCGAGGCCCTGCGCGCGGCCGGCTGCGACGAGGTCCGGCTGGAGGTCGACGCCACGTCCGGCGGCGACGCCTTCGCGGTGCTGCATGCGCTGCTGGACGCCATCGGGCCGGGCGACCAGCTGGTGGTGGGCCGTCTCGAGCGCCTGGGCGGCAGCGGACGGGCCATGCTGGCGGTGCTGGAGCGGCTGGAGCGCCGCGGCGCGGGCCTTGAGATCATCCGCCCGACGCTGAGCAGCCGCGGCCCGGGCGGGACGGCGCTGCGCGCGGCGCTGGAGGCGGTGGCGGCGGCCGAGCCGAACGGCGGCGCGCGGCCCAGGCGCGCGGCGGCGACCCAGGAGATCCGCGCCCTGCAGGAGGCCGGGGTCGGGCCGGTGGAGATCGCGCGCCGCCTGGGCGTCAGCCGGATGACGGTCTGGCGCAAGCTGAAGGCGGCGGAGGGCTTCGGGGGCCAGTCCGCCCTGCCCTAGCCCGCCGTCCAGCGCTAGTCCGCCGCGTGCGCCGCGCCGCCGGCCCCGATCGCCTTGCGGCTCAGCCAGACCATGGGAATGACGATCACCATCAGCCAGGCGCAGACCCGGAAGATGTCGACGGTGGCCAGCATATAGGCCTGGCTCACCACCTGGTTGGTGACCGCGCCCAGCGACTGCAGCGGCGAGAGGCCCGCGCCCTGCAGCTTCGACATGCTCTGGACGAAGGACGGCGCCTGGGAGCCCATGGTCTCGGAGAGCCGGGTCTGGTGCACGGCCTCGATGCGGTCCCAGCTGGTGGTCACCAGCGAGGCGGCGAAGCTGCCGGCGGTGATCCGCAGGAAGTTGTACATGCCGGTCGCCTGGGGGACCATCTGGGCCGGCAGGCCGTTCAGCGCCATGGTCACCATGGAGACGAAGAAGGTCGCCATGGCGATGCCCTGCACCAGCATGGGGATCACCAGCGCCTGGAAGCCGACGTCGCTGGTGAACAGCGAGCGCAGGTAGAAGGAGGCGGCGAAGGCCAGCAGCGACAGCGTCGCCGTCCAGCGCGCGTCGACCTTGTTCATGATCCGGGCGGCGAACGGGGTCAGGAACACCGCCACCACGCCGGACGGCGCGGCCACCAGGCCCGCCCAGGTGGCGATGTAGCCCATGCGGGTCTGCAGCCAGAGCGGCTGGAGCAGGTTGGTGGCGAAGAACACCGCATAGCCCAGGCATGAGGCGGTGGTGGCGAGCACGAAGTTGCGGTTCTTCATAAGGGCCAGGTCGACGATCGGATGCGCCTCGTTCAGCTCCCAGATCAGCCACGCGATGAAGCCCACGATGGCGATCAGCATCTCGACGACGATGGCCGGCGAGTTGAACCAGTCGGCGTCCTTGCCGGTGTCGAGCATGACCTGCAGCGCGCCGACCCAGGTCAGCAGGAGGAAGAAGCCCCAGCGGTCGATGGGCAGCTGGCGGGTCGGGGTCTCGCGGCTCTTCATGGCGCGCCAGCAGACGACGGCGCAGATCGCCCCAACCGGCAGGTTGATCAGGAAGATCCACGGCCAGGAGATGTTGTCGGAGATGTAGCCGCCGAGGATCGGCCCGCAGATCGGCGCCACCAGGGTGGTCATCGACCATAGGGCCAGCGCCGTGCCGCGCTGGGCGGCGGGGAAGATCATGATCAGCAGCGCCTGCGAGCCCGGGATCATCGGGCCGGAAAGCGCGCCCTGCAGGATCCGGAAGACGATCAGCGACGGCAGGTTCCAGGACACGCCGCAGAGGAAGGAGGCGATGGTGAAGCCGGTGACCGAGGCCACGAAGGTCCGCACCACGCCATAGCGCTGCATCAGCCAGCCGGTGAGTGGAACCGAGGCGCCGTTGGCCACCGCGAAGGAGGTGATCACCCAGGTGCCCTGGTCGGCCGAGACGCCCAGGTTGCCGGCGATGGTCGGCACCGAGACGTTGGCGATGGTGGTGTCCAGCACCTGCATGAAGGTGCCGAGCGCCAGCGCGATGGCGGTGATCGCCAGGGCGGCGCCCTGCATGGGAGCCGGCCCGGCAGGCTGGGCGGCTTGCGCTTGGACAGGCTTGGAGTCGTCGGCCATGGCCGCGCCTTTCAGGACTTAGGGCGGAAGCTTAGTTGGCGTGCGAGATGTCGACGGTGGCCTTCATGGACAGGCCCACGCGCAGGGGGTGGCGGGCCAGCTCCTTGGGGTCGAGGTCGATGCGGACCGGCAGGCGCTGGACCACCTTGATCCAGTTGCCCGAGGCGTTCTGGGCCGGGATCAGGGAGAAGGCCGAGCCGGTGCCGCCGGACAGGCCGCGCACGCGCCCGTGGAACTTCACGTCCGAGCCATAGAGGTCGGAGGTGAGCGTCACCGCCTGGCCGGGGCGCACCTTCTTCAGTTGCACTTCCTTGAAGTTGGCGTCGACGTAGGCGTCGTTGGCCGGGACGATGGCCATCAAGGGCGCGCCGACCGCGACCTGCTGGCCGACCTCCACCTGCTTCTTGGAGACGATGCCGTCCATGGGCGCCTTCAAGACCGTGCGGTCGAGCATCAGCTGGGCGGCGTCGAGGCGGGCCTTGGCGGCGGCGACTTCCGGGTTCTGGTCGAGGGAGACGCCAGCGATCAGCACGCGGTTGGCCTCGCGCTGGCCGGCGGCGGCGGCGCGGCTGGCCTGGGCCTGGGCGAGCGCGGCCTGGGCCTCGGCGTAGCGGTTCTTGGCGTTGGTCAGCTCATCGCCGGAGACGGCGCCGGAGGCCGACAGCGCCTGGCGGCGGTCGAGGTCGGTCTTGGCGCGGTCGAGGTCGGAACGGGCGCGGGCGATATCGGCGTCGCGCGCGGCGAGCTGGCCGGCGAGCGCGGTGTCGTTGGCGCTATAGCCCTGCACCTTGCGGATCGCCTGGCCGAGCGCGGCCTGGGCCTGCTCGACGGCGATCTTGGCGTCGGCGTCGTCCAGCACGATCAGCGGCTGGCCGGCCTTGACCTGCTCGGTCTCGCGCACCAGCACCTTGGCGACGGGACCGGCGATCAGCGGCGTCACCTGCCCCACGTCGGCGCCGACGTAGGCGTTGTCGGTGGAGACCGTGCGGCCGCCGAACAGCAGGGCGTAGGCGCCGTAGAGCACGGCGGCCAGCACCACGACGATGGCCAGGAGGATCAGCATCTGGCGGCGGCGCGACCTGGCCGCGGTCTGGGCGGCGGCCGGACCGGAGACCTGGACCCCGGGGCCCGGTTCGACGCCGGTCTTTGCGAAGGTGGCGGTGTCGGACATCTGAGTGGTCCTTGGAGGATCGGCGTCGGGAAGGCGTCGGGTTGGAACTGGGAGTCGTGAAAACCAGGCGGTCGTGCAAGAGGACGAAGCGGCGGGTCAGGTCGTGACGTGGTAGCCGCCGCCCAGCGCGCGGATCAGCTCCACGTCGAGGGTCAGCGCGCGGGCGTCGAGGTCGGCCACCGCGCGGCGGCGGCGCAGCAGGTCCTGCTCCACCAGCAGCACGGCGGGATAGGTCGACAGCCCGCCCTGGTAGCGCAGCTTGGCGATGCGGTAGGCGTCCTCGCTGGCGGCGAGGGCGGCGCGGCTGTCGGCCAACTGGACCTGCAGGGCCTTGTCGGAAGCCAGCACGTCGGCGACCTGGTGGAAGGCCTCGGTGACGGCGGCGTCGTAGCTGGCGACGGCGGCGTCGCGGTCGGCCTCGGCGCCCTTCAGCCCGGCGCGCAGGCGCCCACCCTCGAAGATCGGCAGGCTGAGCGCCGGGCCCACCGAGCCGATGTCGGAGCCGGAGGCGGTGAGCGCGGAAAGATGCAGGGCCTGGACGCCCAGGAAGGCGGTCAGGTTGACGTCCGGATAGAAGGCGGCGCGGGCCTCCTTGATGTGGCTGGTCGCCGCCTCGGCGCGCCAGCGGGCGGCGGCGACGTCGGGGCGGCGGCCGACCAGGTCGGCGGCGAGCTGGCCCGGCACGCCCAGCGGCTTCAGGGCCGCGATGCTGGGCCGGGCGATGGAAAGGCCGCGGTCGGGGCCAGCGCCCGCGAGCGCGGCCAGGCGGTTGCGGGTCAGCGCGATCTGCTCGTCGATGGCGTCGAGGTCGGCCTTGGCCTGCAGCGGCTGGGCCTCGGCCTGGCGCTGCTCGCCCAGGGTGTCGAGGCCGTTCTTCACCCGGTCGGAGACCAGCTTGGCGGTCTCGGCCTGGGCGGCCTGGGCGCGTTCGGCCACGTCGCGTTCGGCGTAGAGGCGGGCCAGGTCGGCGTAGGCGGCCGCGACATTGGTCGACAGCATCAGCCGCGCCTCGGCGGCGTCGGCCTGGGCGGCGCGGGTGTCGGAGACGGCGGCGGCCACCGCGGCGCGGTTCTTGCCCCAGAAGTCCAGCTCCCAGGAGAAGTCCAGCGCCTCGCGGCCGTACCAGTTGTAGCCCTTGGGCACGAACGGCTTGGGGATGCCCAGGTTGTAGCTCTGCTTCATCTCCTCGACGCCGAGGTTGGCGTTGAGGCTCGGCAGCTCGCGCGAATGGGTGGAGGAGACGATCGCCTCGGCCTTGCGCACGCGGGCCTCGGCCAGGGCCAGGCTGGGCGAGCCGGAGAGCGCCTCGGTCATCAGGCCGTCGAGCTGGGCGTCGCCGTAAGCGCGCCACCAGGCGTCGGCCGGCCAGTCGCGGCTGGCGCCGGCGAAGGCCTGGGTGGTGGCGTAGCTGGCCGGTGTCTTGGCCACCCTGGCGGGCGACGGCGGCGGCAGGGTGGCGCAGGCGGTAAGCGCGGTGGCGGCCAGCAGGGCCCCGAGGGATGTCATTGGGAGCGGGCGGGAGAACGTCGTCATGGTCCGACTCTTGTCATACCGTACGGTACGGTCATATATTCTGGGGGACGATATAGCGAACCCTGCCTTGACCCGTCAAGACTGACCATACCGTACGGTTGGAAAAAAGATGATGCTGCTGACGAAAACCAAACTGGACCGCGACCAGCGCCGCGAGCTCATCCTAGATGTGGCGCAGGAGGTCTTCCTGGAAGAGGGCTACGCCAACGCCTCGATGTCGGTGATCGCCGCGCGGCTCGGCGGCTCCAAGGGCACGCTCTATAACTACTTCAAAAGCAAGGACGAACTGTTCAACGCCTATGTCGAACGGCGCTGCCTGTGGCAGGACGAAATCTTCGCCATGCCCACCGACAAGGAGACGCCGGAGCAGACCTTGCGGCGGATCGGCGGCGCCTATCTGCGGCGCGTGCTGACCGACTTCAACCTGAAGAACTTCCGCCTGATCACCGCCGAGGCCGAGCGCTCGCCGGAGATCGGCCGCACCTTCTATGACGCGGGTCCCAAGCTCGGCGCCGAGCGGGTGGCCGAGCTGTTGAGCGGCATGCAGGCGGCCGGCCACCTGGACCTGGACGACCCGCTGGACGCCGCCCACCAGTTCCTGGGCCTGGCCCAGAACCGCTATTTCAAGGCCCGGCTCTGCAACGCCATCCCCGAGCTCACCGAGAAGCAGATCGAGGACGAGGCGAAGCTGGCGGCCAAGACCTTCCTGCGGGCGTTCGGCAAGCGCTAGCGGGTGACCCCGCCAGCGCTATTGCGGGGCGGTCCCGCCCTGCTTGAACTCGAACCCCGGATCGCGCCCGCCGCGGCCGCCGAAGCTGCGCGAGATCCCGATGAGGAGCACGCGCGAGTCGGTATCGCGCCGGGACCCGGTCTTCAGGGCCGGGGTCTCGATCACCTGGGAATCGTGCAGCGTCTTGAAGAGGTCCTGGACCACCACCAGGACCGACAGGCGCTCGTCGATCCTGTGCCGATAGCCGAGGTTGACGGCGCCCGATGGCTTGGCGAAGCCCTGCGCCGTCAGCCGCTTTCCGTTCTCGAAGGCGCCGACCTGCACGAAGTCGGCTTTGGTGACCTGCCAGTTGAGCGTCGCGTGGCCGAAGACCGTGGTCGCCGTGCGGGTCCGCGGCGCCCCGAACGGGGTCGGGTCGAACTGGCTCCAATAGAGGTCGCCGCTCAGGTTGTAGGTCAGCGTCGGCATGAGCCGGCCCGCCGCGATCAGCTCCAGGCCGGCGTTGCGGGTGCGTTCGGCGTTGACCCGTTGCGTGAGGAAGATCCCGTCGCCGAGGTCGCGGACGTCGTCGGTGAAGGCGTCCTTGTTCCGCCGCCAGTAGAGGTTGGCCATGTAGACCGCGGGGCTCCGGCGCAGCTGGTAGCCGAACTCGAAGGAGTCCGTCTGCTGCAGCTTCAGGTCGAGGTTCCCGGCCCGCAGGTCGGTGGGGTCCATCTGAATCGCGAACGGATTGAGGTCCTCCGGGTTGGGCCGCTGGACGCGGCGGCTGTAGCTGGCGGTGAGCTGTTGGGCGTCGGTCAGCTTGTAGGCGAGGTGCAGGCTGGGGTTCGCCCGCAGATCGTCGCGCCGGCGTTCCAGCCCCAGGGTGGTCTGGGTGAGGTCGAGGCTCTCGTCCTCCAGCCGCAAGCCCGCCAGCACCGTCACCGCGCCGAGCGGGCGCTCGTAGGTGACATAGGCCTGGTTGAGCACCTGCCGGTCGTCGAACAGGTCGACGAACGCGGGCGCGACCACAAGCACGTCCGGCGCCGCGCCGAAGGACCCGCCGTTGTTGAAGCCGTTGTCGATGATCTGAAGCGCGTAGCCGACCTTCAGCTTGCCGGTTGAAAACGGCAGGGTGTAGTCGGCCTTGAGATCGGTCTGGCGCACGGCGTTCTTGGACGACAGGCGGTCGAACGACTCCGGCAGAGCGGGAGTGCTTTCGGCGATGTCCTCGCGTCGGTAGCCGATCCTCTGGACCTGTTCGTAGTTCGCGCTGACCACCAGCTCCTCGCCGTCGATGCGGAACCTGCGCCGCCAGGTTCCGGTCGCGCCGCCATAGGCCTGCCGGGCCGTGGTGAGCGCAACCCGGTTGAAGGCCTCCGCCAAACCGCCTGTCGGGTCCGTCCGCTGGAAATCGTCTGTGGCCCTGAGGTCGAAGCTGGTGAACAGGACCCGCACCTCACCGCTCAGGCGGTTCTTGGCGTCATAGTCGAAATCGACGGCCGAGCGGGCGCCCAGGTAGTCGTATTCCACGTGCCCGAGGCTGGCGTCGTGGCTGGCGAGGATGTCGCCACCGGCCGGATCGAGGGCGGCGCGGTCGTCCTGGCCCACCTGGCGCTGGGTGTCGTGCCGGTACTGGGCGTCCGTCGTCCAGGACAGCGAACCGGAATTGTAGCCTTGGCTGCCCGTCGCGATGAAACGCGCGCCGGAGACAGCCTCGAGGCGGGCGGAGCCGGTCCGCCCCGCCCCGCGCGCCTTCTTCATCACCAGGTTGATGATGCCCGATCCCTCGGACTGGAACTCCGCCGATGGGTTGGTGATCACCTCGACGCGTTCGATCCGGTCGGCCGGGATCTGTTGCAGCGCCTGACCGGCTGAGGCGCCGCGAAACTGCGCAGAGGGCTTGCCGTCGACCAGGATGGTGACGTTCCCCTGTCCGCGCAGGCTGAGGTTGCCCTGCAGGTCCACCTGCACCGAGGGGATGTTGCGCAGGGCGTCAGCGATGGAGCCGGTCTGGGCCTGAAGGTCGCCGGCGACGCTGTAGCTGCGCCGATCGATCGAGGTGGTGATCGGCGCGGCCTGGCCGGTGACGACCACGCCCTGCACGGTCGTCGTCGAAGGTGGCGCGGGCGGCGGCCCCGCGGCAGGTTGGGCGGCAGCGGTCGTTGAGGTCACCAGGGCGACGGTGAACGCGGCGGAGACGGCGCGGCGCGTGAACGGCATGGCGGAACTCCTGGCATAGGCGCGCGCGGCGTCATCCAGCGCCGGCGGGCGTCGGTTTTGGGGAAGGTCGAGGGATCGAAGCGGGGCGGTGGAGCGCCCGCGGTCGCTAACCGGGGCGCGGCGGTCCGTCGGAGCCGGCGTGGAGGACGGCGCCGACCGAGACCTTCTGGCCATTGTCCAGCACGAGCTCGGCGGCCTCGCCGGACGCGACGGTCGCCGCGCCGGACCCGATCAGTTGGCCATCGAGGTAGAGCGCCGGGTGGAACTCGACCTTGTCGCCCACCTGCCGGGCGCCGGGGACCAGGAGATAACGCGGAACGAAGTTCACGGAGCCCGACGTGTAGGCCGTGCCCTGGCGATAGGTGACGTGCTCGCCCAGCAGCTTGCCGTTCGGCAGCACCGTACTGATCGACATGTCGATGCTGACGCCGGGTCGAAGCCGCGGCAGCCACCCGTCGGGCCTCACAGCGTAGTCGATCGTCGTGGGAGGCCCTGGATCGTCCTGGACGGACGCCGGCGGCGCGTTCGCTATCGAGGCTGCCGCCACGTCCGCGGCGGTCAGCGGCGCTGAGGCGACCTCACCCGCCACGGCGGCCTTCACCGGGACCGGATACGGCGTGACCTGCTCCATGCGAGACGGGCGCGAGGCCGGAAGGGGAGACACGCCGGCCTCCGGCGCCAGGCGGACGATGCGGTGGGCGGGCTGAGCGGCCCAGACGGCGAGGCTGGTCATCAGGGCGAGCAGGACCGCACCGCCGGCCCCCGCCGCCCGACGTCCAACGGGCAGCCTCGGCGCGTTCAGCAGCACCAGCCGCTGTTCCAGCGCCGAGGCCGCGGCGGCCGGCCAGTAGCAGCCGAGCGGCAGGGCCATGGCCGCCGTCTGGGCCTTCAGCATGGCCTCGGCGTAGGACCGCCGGGCCCTGGGGAACCTGGCCATGACGGCGGCGTCGCAGGCGAATTCCTGGTCCAGCCGGAGCGCGCGCGCTGCGAAATGAACCAGCGGATTGAACCAGTTGAGGCATTGCCAGAGCAGCACCAGGGCATTGATGGCGGGGTCGCCCGTGGCGATGTGGTTCCGCTCGTGGGCCAGGACGACTTCCTGCTCGCGGGCTGAGAAGCGCCGGTCGAAGTCGGCCGGCGCCAGTATCCTCGGCGCAAGGACCCCGATGACCGCAGGCCCGGCCATCGAGTGCTGGGCCCGCAGGATCTGGCCATCCCGCCGCACGGGTCCGATCCCGGCCATGAAACGGTGCTGCCGCCAGAGGAGCCAGGCCACGCCGATCACGGCGCCCGCCAGCCAGGCGCAGAGCAGAACCGCCTGCCAATCGATCCGGAATGCGGCCTCGCCCGTCGGCGGCGCGGCCGCGGCCAGGGACGTCAGGCCCTCCCGCGGCGGCGGCGGGACCGCCGGCGCGCGGGCGATCACGGTGACGACCGACCGCGCCGGCAGCAGGCAGGCCATCGCAGCGACCGGGACGACGAGCCAGGCCGCATAGGCGACCCCCGCGCCGGCGAAGCGCCGCAACAGCGGTCGGACCGCCGCGACCGCCAGGATCGCGGTGGCGGACGCCAGGTTGCTGCGAGCGAGCGCCGCCAGGATTTCACTCTCCATCTTCGTAGTCGCTTATCAGGCGCTTCAGGTGGGCGACGTCTTCCGCCGTCAGCTTCTCGCGCTCGGAGAACTGGGTGACGAACGGGCCGAGCCGGCCGTCGAACAGGCGCTGGATGAGCCCCTTGCTCTCGGCGTGCAGGTAGTCGGCCTCGCTGATCAGCGGCCGGTACAGGAACCGCCGCCCGTCCGGCTCCGCCGCCACCGCGCCCTTCTTGACCAGCCGTGCGAGCAGGGTGCGCACGGTCGTCTCGCTCCAGTTCTCGGAGGGACCAAGCTCGGCGATCAGCTCTTCCGAGCGGCGCGGGCTCCTCGCCCACAGCAGCTTCATCACAAGGCTTTCGGCGACGGTGACGTTCACAGGCCCCAACCCTCTACAGCTGTAGTCCTCGCAAGGACTACAGCTGTCGTTCCAGGTGTCAAATTACATCGGTTTCACACTTCGCCCCGTCGGGCGCCGCGGGCGGATAGTGGCGGCTGGGGGCTTATCCAGGCGAAGCGGGACCCCTAAGTTGCGCGTCACCGGACCGACGTCCAGGCCACAGGAGGCGACCCATGCAGATGCGCAAACTCGGCAAGACCGGCCCGGAGGTCTCGGCCATCGGCCTGGGCGCCATGGGCATGTCGGGGATGTACGGCCCGGCCGACCGGGGCGAGAGCCTGGCCACCGTCCATGCCGCGCTCGACGCCGGGATCAACCTGATCGACACCGGCGACTTCTACGGCATGGGCCACAACGAGATGCTGCTGGGCGAGGCGCTGAAGGGCGCGCCGCGCGACAGCTACCTGCTCTCCGTCAAGTTCGGCGCCCAGCGCGACCCGAGGGGCGCCTTTCTGGGCTTCGATGGCCGGCCGGCGGCGGTGAAGACCGCGCTGGCCTACAGCCTGCAGCGCCTGGGCGTGGACCACATCGACATCTACCGCCCGGCCCGACTGGACCCCAATGTTCCCATCGAGGACACCGTCGGGGCCATCGCCGAGCTGATCAAGGCCGGCTATGTGCGCCACATCGGCCTGTCCGAGGTGGGCTCGGCGACGATCCGCCGGGCCGCCGCCGTCCATCCCATCGTCGACCTGCAGATCGAGTACGCCCTGGTCTCGCGCGGCATCGAGGACGGGATCCTCGACACGACCCGCGAGCTCGGCATCGGCATCACCGCCTATGGGGTGCTGTCGCGCGGGCTGATCAGCGGCCACGCCACCAGCGACACCGCCCAGCCCGGCGACTTCCGCGGCCACAGCCCGCGTTTCCAGGGGGAGAACCTGGCGAAGAACCTGGAACTGGCCGAGCGGCTGCGCGCGGCGGCCGCGACCATCGGCCTGACGCCGGCCCAGGCGGCCATCGCCTGGGTGGCGGCCAAGGGCGACGACATGGTCCCCCTGGTCGGCGCGCGCCGCCGGGACCGGCTGGCCGAGGCGCTGGGCGCCCTGAAGGCCCCGCTGATCCCCGCCCAGGTGGCCGCCCTAGAAACCGCCGTGCCGAGGGGCTCGGCCGCGGGCACGCGCTATCCGGAGATCCAGATGGCCATGCTGGACAGCGAGAAGCGCTAGGCGAGCGCCGGCTCGGGGTCGGCCTTGGGGAACGGCCGGAAGGTCATGGCGATGGCGAAGGCGCCCAGGCCCATCAGGCACGAGCCGATGTAGAGCCAGCGATAGCTGCCGACCGCGTCGTAGATCATGCCGCCGACGATGGGGCCGGTCGCCATGCCCAGGCTGCCGGCCATGGCCGTGCCGCCGATCACCATGCCCATCATCTTCAGCGGGAAGTTCTCCCGCGCGATCACCGAATAGAGCGGCATGACGCCGGAATAGATGAAGCCGAACAGCACCGCAGCCGCATAGAAGCCGCCAAGGTCGCCGGCGGCGATGTAGCCCAGCGCGCCGAGCGCCTGGGCCAGCAGGCCCACCACCAGCACCCGCTTGGCCCCGAACCGGTCGCCCAGCCAGCCGAAGGCGACGCGCCCGCCCATGCCCGCCAGGCCCTCGACGCTGTAGATCGACACCGCCGCCACCATCGGGATGCCGCAGGTCAGCGCATAGCTCACCGTGTGAATGATCGGGCCGGAGTGGGTGGCGCAACAGAAGAAGTTGGTGGCGACCAGGATCAGGAACTGCGGCGAGCGCAGCGCCTGGCCGGCGGTCATGGCGGGGGCGTCACCGGCGGTCTCCGGGGCGGCCTCGCCCGCGCCCTCCCCGCCCAGCGCGGGCGGGCGGCGCACCAGGAAGGCCACCGGGATCATCAGGGTGGCGGCCACCGCGGCGACGATCTCCATGGTGACGCGCCAGTCGTGGTGGGTGATCAGCCAGGCGGCCAGCGGCGACATGGTCAGGGGCGCCATGCCCATGCCGGCCGAGACCAGGGAGACGGCGAGGCTCCGGTGGGTGTCGAACCAGCCGGTGACGCAGGCCATCATCGGGGCGAAGATCGCCGAGGCCGCCCCGCCGACGCCGATCCCGAACACCACCTGGAAGGCCAGCAGCGAGGTCGTCCGGCTGGCGATCGCCAGGGCCACGGCCAGCACCACCGTGCCGATCAGCACCACCCGGCGCGGGCCGATGCGGTCCGAAAGGCTGCCCCAGGCCATGCTGCCGACGGCCATGGCCAGGAAGCCCACGGTCATCGCCGCCGAGACCCCGGTCACCGACCAGCCGGTGGCCTTGGCCATGGGCAGCAGCATCACCGGCAGGGAGAACATCGACCCCATGGCGACACAGCCCAGCAGGCCGCCGGCCGCGACGATGATCCAGCGATAGGTCGTGTTGGTCATGCTGTCGTTCCGTTCCGCGAAGGCTTACGTCCTTCAAGACGATCGGCAAGCGCCGATGCCGACACGGCTGGCTACGGCGTGTTTCCGGGCTTGGGCTTGTGGAGGTCCATGGCTCAGGGCTACCCGGTGGGGTTGGCGATCATGCGCAGGGCCGTGGCGCGGTCGGTGTCGATGGGCACGCAGATGGGCGGCATGGCCAGGTCCATGGCCTTGTGCGGCGGCGCGACCGGGGTGATGCCGAGCGCCTTCGCATCGCTGAGGACGCGATCGGTCGCGCGGCGCGCCCTGAAGTTCTCCATCCGCGCCTTTTGCAGCGCTTCGCTGAGGCCCCAGATCATCTGCGGCGACAGGGTCCTGGCGCCTTCCAGGGCGCGCAGGGTCGCCCAGGCCTGCAGCCCCTGCTCCTGGGCGGCGACGAAGCCCTCGATGGGGAAATAGAGGGTCGAGAAGGCGCCCTGCTCGTCGCTGTCGAACAGGGCCGCGCGGCCGGACTGGGCGGCGGCGATCCAGCGCTTGGTGGAGACCGGCGCATTGGCCGGGCGGCCGATCCATTGGGCGATCGGGTGCGGCTGGCCCTCGCGCGCGGCGGCCAGGATCGCGGCGATTTCGTCGATACGCTTCTCGACGCAGCGCGCCTGCTGCCGGTCCTGCACCATCCAGCCCAGGTCGGCGGCGATCTCGCCGCGCACCGCTTCATGGGCCTCGGCGGAGAGGCGGCGTTCGTGCAGGTTCTCCACCACCGCCTCGGCGGCGAGCGCGGTCAGCACGCCGATCACGATGGTGGCGTACTCCTTCAGGAACTCGCGCAGGCCATGCCAGGGCTTGGGTTTGTGGATGTCCATGCGGCTGGCCTCAGGGTGTCAGCGGCCGGGGGCCGGCCAGGCGGGCGGACTCTTCGGCCGGCATGGACAGGGGCTGGCAGATCGCCTGGTCCTTGTAGGATTGGGGCGCCTGGGCCGCGATCCCGGGGACCTCGCCCTTGATACCGATCTGCGCCGCGAAAAGGCTGGCCTCGTACAGGTTTCCCCGCACCGAGATGTCCAGAAGCCGCGCGCGGCCGAGCGCCGCGCGCGCCTGCGCCAGCAGTTCCGGCGAAGGGCGCCGCACGCCCTCCAGCCCGATGAGATCGCCCCACACCTCGCGCTCTGTGGCCTTGTTCGCCTGGTAGGCCATGAACAGCACGTAGATCCGCGCGAACGTCCGCTGCTCCTGCAGCGACAACAGGCTGGTGCGCCCACCGGCGGTCACAGCCTCCCACCGATCGACCGAAACCGTCGGATGGCCCGCCGCGCCGATGGTCAGTGGCGGCTGGACGGGCTCGCCCGCTTCGGCCCTGGCCACGAAGTCGCTGAGCTCCGCAACGCGGCGCGTGATGCAGGGCTCCAGCGTATTGCGGCGCTTCATGTTCGCCAGGTCGAGATTGATCTCGTCCCGCACCGCCGCGCGAGCTTCCTCCGACTGCCGCATTTCGTGGAACTTCTGTACCACCGCCTCTGCGGCGAGCGCGATCAGCACGCCGATGACGATGGTGCCGATCTCCTTCAGAAATTCGCGCAGGCCGTGCCAGGGCTTGGGTTTGTGGATGTCCATCGTCAGCGCGTTCCCGTCACCGGCGATGGCCGAGGGAAGGCTTCGCAGAGCGCGTCGATGCGGGCCTCGTAAGCCGGAATTTTCGGTCCGGGTCCTGCGCCAAGGCCGCGGCCCACCGCGAGCATGCCGGGAATGTTTCGGCTTTCGCCCGCGATGTTGGCGCGGATCTGGCCGATCAACCGGATCAGGGCATGCGACTCCTGGGGATCGAGGCTGTCGCGCTCCAGATAGCCCAGGAGCTCGAGGTCATTCAGTACCTGGCGGTAGACGGTGATCTGCTGGTTCTCGATCCCATAGTAGTACCGCGCGAACGTCAGCCGCTCCTCCTGGCCCATGTGCGGGACCGCGCCGTTCTTGGCGGTCTCCCAGGCCGCGGTCCCGCCCAGGGATTGCTGGAGCACACCTGGCCACTTCGGCTTCGGCGCCGCGCCCTTCGCCCAGGCTTCCATGGCGTCGAGCAGGCCTGGCCAGCAGGCGTCCTCCCGCGCCTCCAGGGTCAGCGTCCGCAGGCTGCGACCGATGTCCGTACGCAGCGCCGCCCGCGTCCCGCGCACCTCGCCTTGCGTGTGCGCCCACTCGACGGCCTGCTCGCCGCCCAGCGCGATCAGCACGCCGATGACGATCGTGCCGACCTCCTTCGCGAGCTCGCGCCAGCCGTGCCACGGCTTCGGTTTGTGGATGTCCATGCCCCGGCCGCTCCCCCAAGCGGTCAACTCACCCCTGGCGCTTGCGTAGCACGGATACGCGCCGGGCTGGCAAGCGTGGCGGGCCGCCGCACTAGCCGCACCGCGCAGCGGCGGACGGCAGAAGGGCCTTGGCGGGTGGCTGTCGCGGCACCTAAGGTCGGCGCAGTTTCAGGGGGACTCTCAGATGTCGAAGGCTTTGGTTTCGGTGCTCGTGCTGATGGCGGGCGCGGCGGTTCCGGTGTTGGCGCAGGCCCAGGCGCGGCCCGACCAGGTCGAATTCCGCGCGCTCTACAAGGAGCTGGTGGAGACCAACACCACGCTGTCGGCCGGCAACTGCACCGTGGCCGCCGCCAAGATGGGCGCGCGGCTGAAGGCGGCGGGGTTCCCGGACGGCGACCTGCACTACTTCAGCGTGCCGGACCATCCGAAGGAGGGCGGCCTGGTGGCCATCCTGCCGGGCAAGGATCCGAAGGCGAAGGCGGTGCTGATGCTGGCCCACATCGACGTGGTCGAAGCCAAGCGCGAGGACTGGACGCGCGATCCCTTCACCCTGGTCGAGGAGAACGGTTACTTCTACGCGCGCGGCGCGGCGGACGATAAGTCGATGGCCTCGATCTGGGTGGACAGCATGGTCCGCTTCAAGAAGGAGGGCTACCACCCGCGCCGCACCCTGAAGATGGCGCTGACCTGCGGCGAGGAGACCAACGGCGCCTTCAACGGCGCGGAATACCTGGCCAAGAACAGGCGCGAGCTGATCGATGCGGCCTTCGCCATCAATGAGGGCGGCTCCGGGCGGCTGGACGCCAACGGCAAGCCGGTCTTCTCCGGCATCCAGGTGGGCGAGAAGCTGTCGCAGAACTACCGGCTGGAGGTCACCAACCCGGGCGGCCACTCGTCGCGGCCCATGCCGAACAACGCCATCTACCACCTCGCCCACGCGCTGACGAAGGTGGAGGCTTATCGCTTCCCGGTGATGTTCAGCGACACCACCCGCGACTATTTCACCCGCCTGGAGGCCACCGAGCCGGTCGACCAGAAGGCGGCCATCGTCGCCCTGCTGAAGAACCCGCAGGACGCCGCGGCGCGCGCGACGCTGGAGAAGGATCCGGACAAGAACTCGATCCTGCACACCAATTGCGTGGCGACCATGCTGGACGCCGGCCACGCCACCAACGCCCTGCCGCAACGGGCGCGGGCCAACATCAACTGCCGTATCTTCCCGGGCACGAGCTCCGACGCGGTGCTGCATACCCTGGAGGAGGTGATCGCCGATCCGCAGGTGAAGGTGACCATGCCGGAGGTGCGCAACGCCGCCTCCCCGCCGCCGCCGCTCGACCCCAAGGTGCTGGGCCCGGCCGAGAAGCTCGCGGCGGAAATGTACCCCGGCGTGCCGCAGGTGCGGCTGATGTCGGCTGGGGCGACGGACGGCGCTTTCCTGACCCCCGTCGGCATCCCGACCTATGGCATCTCCGGCGCTTTCCACGGCGCCGGCAACGGGGTCCACGGCCTGAACGAGCGCATCGAGGTCAAGAGCCTCTACGACGAGCGCGACTATCTGTTCCGGCTGGTGAAGATCTACGCCGAGGCGGCCGACTGAGCCGCCCGGTCACCGCCGCCGTCTAGGCCTCAGGACGATCCGCCGCGGCCGCGCGGCGGGCGGCGATGACGGCGAGGTTCTTCTGGTGGCCGGCCTGGTCGATACGGAAGGTCCGCCAGGTGAGGATGGCCAGGCCGCTGAGGGTGAAGGCCAGCAGCAGGTAGATCTCCGCCAAGTGGCGCATGATCGCCGGGTCCAGGGTCGACGGCCTGGCGCCGGCCGGGAACTTCACGATCGCCAGCAGGATGCCCGGCAGGATGGTGGCCAGCCCGCTAGCCAGCTTCAGCGTCAGCCGGTCGGAGAACAGCACAAGGCCCTCGGAGCGCCGCGCGGTCCTGGCCTGGTTCTCCTCCACCACGTCGGCGATCATCGAGGTGTTCACGATCGAGCCCGAGATGGTCAGGATTCCGGCCACGGTCTGGGTCGAGATCAGGATCGGCAGCAGCGACGCGGCCCCGTTCGGGGGCAGCAGGCCCAGGAGCCGCAGGACCAGCGGCCCGTGGGTGACGATCACGCCCGTCGCATAGAGCGCCAGATAGGCGCGTTTCTTCTCCAGCTTGGCCGAGACCGCGGCGGCGAGCGCGAAGCCGATCGGCGCGGAGATCGCCTGGGTCGCCACCAGCAGGGCCACGCTCTTCGACGGCAGGCTGAAGATGAAGGTGTTGATGTAGATCAGCAGGCCCGCGGTCAGCGCCACCGGGATCGCCGCCAGCACGCCGCCCGCCACCGCGATCAGGAAGTTGCGGTTGGAGAAGATGGCGGCCACCTCCGCCGCCCACTCGCGCCAGCGCACGTCTCGCGGCGCCGGGCGATAGAGGTGCGGGATGCGCGAATGGGTGCCGAGGTCGGAGATCAGGTTGGCGGCCATCATCAGCAGGCCCACCGCGATCGCCATGCGCGGGTAGCCGGCCGGGTTCAGCTGGCCCAGCGGGAACTCCGGCGTCTTCCTGAGGAACACTCCATAGGTGAGGATCGCCGCGATCGCCCCGCCGGTGGCGCCCAGCATGTAACGGAAGCCGTACATCTGGGTGCGGTCGTGATAGCCGGGCGCGATCTCGGGCAGCAGCGCGCCCGACGGCACCATGTAGAGGCTGTGACTGAAGCGGAAGGCAGTGACCGTCACGCAGAGCCAGAGGAACAGCTGGTGCTGGGAAAGGCCGTGCGGCGGCGTCCAGAGCGCGATGAACGAGATCCCGACCGGCAGGATGGAGGCGTACATCAGCGGGTGGCGGCGGCCCAGGCGGGCGCGCAGGTTGTCGGAGAACTGGGCCACCAGCAGGTCGAAGACCGCATCGACGAACAGCGACACGCCGAGCGCCAGGCTGACCAGCGACGCCGGCACGTGCAGGATCTGGCTGTAATAGAGCAGCAGCACCCCACCCACGACGATGAGCTGGGAGCCGTCCTCCATCGAGCCGATGCCGAACAGCACCTTGGTGGTGAGCGACAGCGGCCGCGGCTGAACGCGGGCGGCCTCCTGCAGCGGCGGCTGCGGCGTGGGCTGGTCCATCAGGTGCGCACCCGCGTCTCTTACCGGACGCCGTTCCTTGGCTGTCGCCCTCCCCGGGCAGGGAAGTCACCTTAGAAGGCCGGCGCAAAGCCGGTAGCCGCCTTGGGCGCGTCTTCCGCCTGACGAAACGAGGCGCCGGCGCCCAGATTACCGCCGGATCGCGCCCTCTTCAGGGGCGGAGGGGGCGCTGGACATCGCGCACCTCAAGTCCCATCCTCCGCGTTCAAACAGACGTTCGCGGCTTGCGAGACCGCCAAAAAGAGACCCCTGCGCATGTTCATGCGGTTCTTCACCGAGCTTCGCCAGGCCAAGGTGCCGGTGACGCTGAAGGAGTACCTGGCCCTGATGGAGGGCCTGGACAAGCAAGTCATCGATCGGAGCGTCGACGACTTCTACTACCTGTCGCGCACCGCCCTGGTGAAGGACGAGCGCAACCTCGACAAGTTCGACCAGGTGTTCGCCCATGTGTTCAAGGGGCTGGAGAAGCTGGGCGACGACGTCATCGCCGACATCCCGGCCGAATGGCTGAAGCGGCTGTCCGACCAGTTCCTCACCGAGGAGGAGAAGGCGCAGATCGAGGCCATGGGCGGCTTCGAGGCGCTGATGGAGGCCCTGGCCCAGCGCGCCAAGGAGCGGCGCGAAAGCGACGAGAAGGAAGGCGAAGGCCGCGGCGAAGGCGGCGCCAACTCGCCGTTCGGCGCCAACGGCTATCACCCCGAGGGCGTGCGCATCGGCCAGGACAAGGGCCGCCACGGCCGGGCGATCAAGGTCTGGGACAGGCGCGAGTACAAGAACCTCGACGACCAGGTTGAGCTCGGCACCCGCAACATCAAGGTGGCGCTGCGGCGCCTGCGCAAATGGGTGCGCGACGGGTCGGCCGACGAGCTCGACATGGGCGGCACCATCAAGGGCACCGCCGAGAAGGGCTACCTCGACATCCAGATGCGCCCTGAGCGCCGCAACAAGATCAGCGTGCTGATCTTCTTCGACATCGGCGGCTCGATGGACAGCCACATCAAGGTCTGCGAGGAGCTGTTCTCAGCGGCGCGGTCCGAGTTCAAGAACATGGAGTTCTACTACTTCCACAACTGCCTCTATGAGAGCGTGTGGAAGGACAACCGCCGGCGCCACGCCGAGAAGCTGAACACCTGGGACATCCTGCACAAGTTCCCCCACGACTATAAGATCATCTTCGTGGGCGACGCGACCATGAGCCCCTACGAGGTCACCTATCCGGGCGGCTCGGTGGAGCACTGGAACGAGGAGGCGGGCGCCGTCTGGCTCGACCGGGTGACCAACATCTTCGAGCACGCGATCTGGCTGAACCCCACCGCCGAGCGGCACTGGGACTACACGCCCTCGGTCGGCCTGATCAAACAGCTGATGGGCGAGCGGATGTTCCCGCTGACCCTGCAGGGCCTGGAGAAGGCCATGAAGGAGCTGTCCCGGTAGGGGCCGCGATGACCGACCGCACCACGACCGACGACGCCCTCGACATCGACCCCTCGGCGTCGGAAGGGGACCAGGCGGCCACCAAGGCCGCGGTGTTCGCCGCCGCCGAGCGGCTGTTTGCCCTGCACGGCTTCCAGAACGTCTCGGTGCGCGACATCACCGCCGCGGCCGGCGTCAACCTGGCCAGCGTGAACTACCACTTCGGCTCCAAGGACGCCCTGCTGTTCGAGATCTTCCGCCGGCGCACCGGCGAGCTGAACCGCGAGCGGGCGCGGATGCTGCACGAGGCCGCCGACCGGCACGGCGGCAAGCCGCCAGTGCGCGAGGTGCTGGAAGCCCTGTTCGCCCCGCCGCTGCGCTGGGCCGACCCGGCCGGCAACCGTCAGGTCAGCGCCCAGTTCATTATCCGTGCGCGCTCCGAAGGCACCGAGGAGATCCGCGAGGTGCTGCAGAACGACGTTTCCCACCTGGAGCGGTTCGCCGAGGCGCTGAAGACCGCCTGCCCGCACCTGCCGCCGGAGACCGTCTACTGGCGGCTGCATTTCTGCCTGGGCATGGTGCACAACAACCGCTTCGCGGAGTTCGACCGGCTGCATCACCTGTCGGGCGGCGCGACGCGCGAGGGCGACGTGGCCGCCCTGCTCTCGCGCATGCTGGACTTCGCCGAGGCGGGCTTCCGGGCCTAGGCCTAAGGCCTTCAGAACCCTTCCTGGGCGACTACGGCGGTGACGGCGGCGCGCTTGACGACGACGCCGCGATAGATCGCCGTCTCCGCGTCGGCCGGAGCGCCGGACAGTCGCACGAACTCGTCCCAGCGGTCCTCGGGCGCCAGCAGGACCAGGCCCTCGGTCTTGTCCCCGTAGGCGTCGATCTCGCGGTCGACCTCCTCTCGGATGTCGGTCACGCCCGCCTTGCCGGGGTCGCGGGTGTCCAGATGGGTCGGACGCGGCTCCATGAGCGTGCGAACCGCCAAACCGGCCTCCAGGTTCCCGTTCCCGCTCAGCGCGTGAGGACGATGGAGCCTTCCAGCATGAGCTGGCGGCGCGCGTCGTAGGTCATGGCCGCGTCGAGGTCGTCGAGGGCGACCAGGGCCCAGTCCGGCAGGGCGAGGTCGGCGCGGCCGGTCATCAGGCGCAGCTGCACGGCGGCGGTGTCGCGGTACATGGTGGCGTGGTCGAGGTGCGGCACGAAGCGGACGTCGCTGAACCCGGCGTTCGTCGCCCAGGCCTCGATGCGCGTGCGGGAGAACAGCCACTTGTCGTCGAGATCCGCGAACCAGGGCGCGGCGGTGTCGGGCGCGCTGCGCGTGGCCACGTCGTGGATCATGGCTTCGAGAGCGGAGACGATCCCGGCGTCGAGCGGGTCGTCGCGCAGGGCGGACTCGGCCAGGATCCGCCGGTAGGCGTAGCGCAGCAGGCCCCAGCCGTCGAAAGGCTCGAAGAAGATCGCATGGCCGCCGGGCCTGAGCGCGCGGGCGGCGGCGGCCAGGCCCAGCCTGGGATCGAGCAGGTGATGCAGGATCGAAGCGCCGGTGACCACATCGAAGGCGCCAGGCGTGACGATCGCGCTCATGGCGTCCATCTTCACGCCCACCACCGCCTCCGGGTCGGGCTGGTCCTGGACATAGGCGCCCAGCATGGCCAGCAGCTCGCCGGACAGGTCGGTGGCCACGATCCTGGCGTTTTCGAACAGCCGCTGGCAGGGGACCACCGAATTGACCCCGGACCCCGAGCCCAGGTCCAGGATCAGCGGCGCGGCGGCGACCTCGATCCCGGTGGCGGCCAGCGCGCTGCGGAACAGCCCTTCGAAGTGGTCGGAGGCCGAATAGCGCTGATGGTATTCGGCAGCGTTGGCCTTGAACTGGTCGGTGATGGTGGCCTTGGAGCTCAAGTCCTCGACCGTCCAGACCAGGGTGCGCCCCGCGCCGTCGCGCAGGTGGGGGGTGAGCGGCGCCTGGAACAGCGACTGCGCCCACGGCGGCGGCGGTCGCTTGCGTCCTAGGAAGTCCGCCAGGGAGCCCATGGCGTTCCGCTACGGGAAGGCCGGCGCCCTGGCAAGCCGCCGGCCGTGGCGCTTGACGGCGCCGGCCCTGCGCGCGATCCGGAAGGCGGCAGTTCGGGGGACGGCATGGGACGGACGATCGCGGGGGCGCTGGCCGCCCTGGGGTTGGCGATTTTGGGCCCGACGGCGGGCGGGGCCCTGGCGGCCGATCCGGCGACGACGCCATCCACCGCCAAGCCCGCGCCGGCGCAGCCGCCGCTGAACGCCAGCGTGCGCGACGTGCGCGACGTGCGCGGAGGTGCGGTCTCGCCGGACGGGCGGCAGGTGGCTGCGCTCATCGCGGCCTCGACGGCCGAGGGCGGGCAGACGCACATCTGGCTGCTGTCGGCCGACGGGAAGGCCGCGCGGCAAGCGACCTTCACCACCGGCGAGACCGATCCGGGGGAGCGCGCGCCGGCCTGGTCGCATGACGGCAAGAGCCTGTTCTTCCTGGCCAAGCGCGGCAAGGCCGAGCGGCTCTATCGCCTGCCCATGGCGGGCGGCGAGGCCCAGGCGCTGACCGTGGCGCGGCCGGCGAGCGGGCCGGTGAAGGCCGGCTGGACGCTGAAGGCCGAGGACGCGGTGGAGGTCGCCGCGCGCAGCTACGACATCGCCCCCGACGACCACGCCATCGCCCTGGTCGCGGCCGACGGCGAGACCGCCGCGCGCGACGCCGAGGTGAAGAAGAAGGACGATGCGGTGCGGGTCGGCCGCGACGACAAGAAGCCCGTGCGGCTCTACCTGGTCGACGCGGCGAGCGGCCAGGCGCGAGCGGTTGACCTGCCCGACGAGGTGCAGTCCGCCCGCTGGAGCCCGGACGGCAAGGCGCTGCTGGTGGTCACAGCCCCGCCGGACGAGGACCTGGGCCCAGCCGCTCGGCTGTGGCGGGTGCGGGCCGCCGACGGAACCGCGACCCAGGTCACCGCCGCGCCGAAGACGGTGCGCCAGCCACTGTGGACGGCGACGGGCGCGGTGTGGCTGGCCCAATGCGAGGAAGACGCCCCGCCCGGCTGCGCCGAGCTCTATGCCTACGACTTCGCCGCCGGTGCGGCGCGCGGCCTGACCAAGGGCCTGAAGGGCTCGCTGGCCAGCGGCGTCCTGGTGGTGGAGAAGGGCGGCCGCAGCGTGGTGACGCCGCTCGCCGTGGGCGTTAAGAGCCGCCTCGCGCGGATCGACCTGGCCAGCGGCGCCATGAGCTTCATCGACACGCCCCAGCCGGTGGTGCTGAGCCTGGCGACCAATCCGGACGAGAGCGCCTGGGCCTATGTGGCGACCGGCCCCACCCAGCCTCCGGCGATGTTCGCGGTCGCGCATCTCGGCGAGCCCGCGACGAAGCTTGCGGGCCCCGCCATCACGCCGCCGGATTGGCCGATGACGCCCAGCCAGACGGTGACCTGGAAGAGCGGCAAGCTGCAGATCGAGGGCTTGGTCTATCTGCCCAAGGGCGCGTCCGCTTCGGCCAAGGCGCCGTTGGTGGTGGTGGTCCACGGCGGGCCGACCGGCGTCTTCCAGGACCGCTATTCGAACCTGGTGAACCTGCTGGTCGCCCAGGGCTGGGCGGTTCTGGAGACCAACCCGCGCGGCAGCGAGGGCTATGGCGCGGCCTTCGAGGCGGCCAACAGGAACGACCTGGGCGGCGGCGACTACGCCGACATCATGAGCGGCGTCGACATGGCGATCGCCAAGTTCCCGGTGGACCCCGCCCGCATGGCGCTGATCGGCTACAGCTACGGCGGCGAGATGGCGGCCTTCGTCGAGGGCCGCACCGACCGCTTCAAAGCCCTGGTCTCCGGCGCCCCGGTGATCGACCAGTTCAGCGAGTACGGCACGGAGGACGAGGCCTGGTACGACCGCTGGTACTTCGGCCAGCCCTGGCTGCATTTCGCCGACGCCTGGCGGCAGAGCGCGCTGTCCCGCGTGGCCCACGCCAAGACCCCGCTCCTGCTGCTGCAAGGCGAGGAGGACCCCACCGACCCGCTGGGCCAGTCGCAGGAGATGCGCCGGGCGCTGCGCGAAATGGGCGCGCCGGTGGTGCTGGTGACCTACCCGCGCGAGACCCACGCCGGCCTGGGCGCCGGCTTCGGCGCACAGCCCAGCCGCGAGCCGTGGCATGGCGACGACCTGCGCCGCCGGATGCTGGCCTTCCTGGCCGACGCCTTCGCCGGCAAGGATCCGGCCGCGGAACCGCCGTCCGCCTCCTGACATCCTGCTGACAGGAAGCTGTCAGCAGGCGGGCGGCAGGATGGGGCCTGATCTTCAGGAGACCCGTCGATGATCGTCCTCGCCGCCTTCGGCCCGCTGTGGGGCACGCCGGACCCCAGCCCCTTCGTCGTCAAGACCGAGGTGCAGTTGAAGATGGCGGGCCTGGCCTATCGCAAGGAACGCCGGCGTCCGCCCGAGGGCCCGAAGGGCAAGGTGCCGTTCATCGTCGACGACGGCGAGACGATCGGCGACAGCGTGCTGATCCGCGACCACATCGAGCGCAAGTACGGCCTGGACCTGGACGCGGGCCTCAGCCCCCGTGAGCGCGCCCTGGGCTGGGCGGCCGAGCGGACCGCGGAGGACCACCTCTACTGGGCGATCGTCCACGCTCGCTGGGCGATCCCGGCGAACTTCGACAAGGGGCCGGCGATCTTCTTCCAGGGCGCGCCGGACGCGGTGCGCGAGGCCGCGCGCGAAGGCATGGGCCGGGTGCTGCACGGCCAGGGCTTCGGGCGGCACGCGCCGGGCGAGGTGGCGGACCTGGCCGGGCGTTCGTTCGCCGCGCTCTCGACCCTGATCGGCGACGGGCCCTATCTGGCCGGCGAGACCCTGGGCGCCGCGGACGCCAGCCTGTTCGGCTGCCTGGCCGCCGCGGCGACGCCGTTCTTCGACACCGCGGTGCGCGACGCCCTGATCGCGCACCCGAACCTGGTCGCCTACCACGACCGGATGATGACCCGTTTCTATCCGGAGCTCGCCGCCGCGCCCCGCCAGCCGCAGCCCGCCTGAACCCCCGCGATCACGGGGCGTTCACACAGACGTGCGCCCCGCGCCCCCTCGTCTTCCGGGACCCTCGGAGTCAGAGTTCGGGCGGGGGGTCGAAGAGCACGGGAGATGCGCATGACCCATGGCTTCCAGCAGCAGAGCCCCGGCCTCGACCTGAACTTCAGCTTCCCCAAGTCGGTCCCCGCCGCCCAGCACGGGCAGAAGCCGGACCGCAAGGCCGCCCAGCCGCAACGCCCGGCCCGCGCCATCGAGCCGCGCCCGGGCCACTGAGGCCTCGCTTCCCCCGATCCTGAGCCCGAGCCCAAGGCCCGCGACACGGCGCCACGCGACGGTTTCCGCCCTGGCGCTAACGCATCCCTAACCGCCAATGGCCCGTAATAGTCGTCAGTCAGACGTCCCGCGAACGCGCGCCTCGGAAAGCCACCTCCAGGCCCGCCGTCCACGAGAGATCCGCGTATGCCGAACGCCGAAGTGTTGCTTTCCCGCCGCCTGATCCTGGCCGGCGGCCTCATCCTGCCGATCGCGCCAAGGCTGGCGCTGGCGGCGACGCCCCGCAACCTCAGCTTCGCGGTGTTCCGCAACAATTCGCACATCGGCGAGCACCACATCGCCTTCGCCGGCGACGGCGCGGCGGTGACCGCGACCACCGACGCGATCATGACCGTGAAGATCGGCCCGGTGCCGGTGTTCAGGTACCATCACCACGCGGTGGAGACCCGCCGCGACGGCCTGTTCGCCACCCTGGAGACCGCCACCACCACCAACGGCAAGGCCGAGCGCGTCGAGGCCGAGCGCACCGACGGCGCGGTCCGCGTCGACTGCGCCACCGGCAAGGCGGTGCTGGCCGCCAACGTCAACCCGCTGACCCACTGGAATCCGCGGATCTTCGACGGCCCCATGTTCAATCCGCAGACCGGCAAGATGATGAAGGTGCGGGTCTCGCGCGAGACAACCACCCGCTGGGCGATCCGCGGCGAGGTGGAGATGGACGACACCTACGATGAGACCGGCGCCTGGTTGGCCGCCAAGGCCAAGGCCGACGACGGATCGACCATCGAGTACCGCCGCCTCTGAGCGGGCCGCGCGCCGCCGGCGAATTGTGGGCAGCGGCGCCTATACCCTTTCACGCGCCAAGCGGACTCTGTTAGACCGGGGCCATTGAATTCCGCGCTTTTCGTGAAGGGCGCCGGCCTCGGCCCGTCGCGGCCGACCTCCCGCCGGCGTGGGTTGTTTGGACGCCAAGCCTGAGCCCGCCGAAGGGGTCTCCGAGGAGACCGACCTCGCCGCCCGCGAGGCCGCCTACGAGAAGTTCGTCTGGGACAACCTGAAGCGGAACTACCTCGGCAACTACCTGCACGGCATGCTGGGGATGACCGGCTTCCGGCTGGTCAATGCGCCGACCTTCCTGCCGGCCTATCTGCACATGGTCTCCGGCTCCAACGCCATCGTCGGCCTGGGCCTGGCGCTGCAGCAGGTGGGCGGGGTGATCTCGCCGATCTTCGGCGCCAGCAAGATCGAGCACCGCACCAAGGTGATGCCCGCGGCCATCTGGATGGGCGGGCTGGCGCGGACCATGGTGCTGCTGATGGCCATCGCCGGCTGGGTGCTGAAAGGCCAGCCGCTGGTCATCGCCCTGCTGGGCCTGATGTTCCTGTTCGGCCTGTTCATGGGCACCCAGCGGGTGGTGTTCAGTCTCCTGATCGCCAAGGTGATCCCGATCAGCCGGCGCGGCCGCCTGCAGGCCTGGCGCAACGCCACCGGCGGGGCGATCGCCGCGACCCTGGCCTATTTCGCGGGCCGCTACTTCATCGGCGCCAACCTGTTCGGCAACGGCTATTCGACCACCTTCGTCTGCGCCTTCGTGCTGACCAGCATGGGCCTGTGGGCCATCCAGCTCCTGCTCAAGGAGCCGGAGCCACCGACCACGCGGACCCAGGCGCCGTTCCGCGAACGGCTGCGCGACTTCCCCAAGCTGATCCGCCAGGACCGCGGCTACACCTGCTTCCTGCTGGTGCAGATGCTGTCGGTCTCGGCGCGGGTCGCGACGCCGTTCTACATCATCTATGTGGGCCAGAAACTGCACGTGCAGGGCGCGGTCCAGACCGGCGAGCTGCTGGGCGTGCTGTCGACCGCCTATCTGGGCGCCGACACCCTGTCGAACCTGGTCTGGGGCTATCTGGGCGACAAGACCGGATTTAAGCTGGTGATGCTGTTCTCGCTGGTCACCTGGGTGGCGGCGACGGTGCTCTTGATGAACGTCACCGCTGTTCCGCTGATCTTCATCGCCTTTTTCGGCCTGGGCGGGGCGAACTCCGGCTACAACATGGCCGCCCAGACCATGATCCTGGAGTTCGGCGCCCGCGACGACCTGCCGATGCGCATCGCCGTCTCCGCCACCGCCGAGGCCATCACCGCAACGCTCGGCCCGCTGATCGGCGGCCAGCTCGCCGACCTGATCGGCTTCGACCGGGTGTTCGGCATTTCGCTGGGCTTCCTGGCCGTGGCGATCCTGTTGCTGACCACGGCGGTGAAGGAACCCCGGACGGCCCGGCTGGCGGCGCTCTAGGCGCGATCGCGGCGCCGAGGCGGTCGCCTGAGCCTTGCGCCGCGCCCGCGCCGCTGCCTTGATCGGCGGATGATCCACGTCCCGACCGCGGCCTGGGCCCACACGGCATTCGACCTGGCGGCCTGGTCGAGCGGGATTGGCCTGTCGGTGGTCCTCTACCGCTGGCGGCTGAAGGACTTGGCTCAGGCCGTGGCGCGGCGCACGGACGGGGCCTACTTCGCCGCTGGCGTCGCCACCTAAGCCACACCCCAGCTGGTCCGGGCGGACGGCGACGAGCCCAACCGACCTAGGGACGCACCCCCGTCGCGTGCAGGCTGAAGACGATGCCCTTCGCACTGCTGAAGACGCGTCGCACGATCAGAACGCCTGTCGCCGAGCGCGGATCGTAGGCACAGGCGCCGGGCCCGTTCTGGGCGCTGTCGGACGAGACGATCCGGGCGCGCACAACCGGGCCGCCCGAGGCGTCGCGCGCGAGGCTCGGCGGGTCCAGCGAAGAGACCTCTAGCAGCGCGCAGCCAAGATGTTGCTCGCCGCGACTGCTCACGATGTTCGGCGTGACGATGAGGAGGAGCCGCCCGTCGCGCCCTCGCGCCAGGTCGGCCTGGGTGAGTTCATTTCCGCCGAGCGCTTGCGCCTCGTGCGATCCCGCAAATCGGCCCACCCATCGCCATGCGCCGTCGTCGCGCCGGGCGAAGAGGCCGAGGAACCCCTGCGCTGGGTCACGCGGCGTCTTGCATTGGGCCAGCAGGTACAGAATGCCGTGGTCTTGGAACAGGGCGGGCTCGGTCCAGACCGGGCAGGCCTGGTCGATGCCGGCGATCCGTGACAGCTCGACGAACGGCCGCCAGTCCGGGCCCGTGAACGGACCCCCCAAGCGAGAAGTCCCGACGCTCGCAAGGCGCTGGGGCTCTGCGGCCTCGGCCATCTCGAAATGGAAGCTGTCGGGTGCGAAGTCGTTGCCGTTTCCGCGGGGATTGAAATAGGCCAGGGCCAGGGCCGCCCAGCCCCCCGGCGCCGGAGAGATCGTCGAGACCTCATGGCCCGAAAGGCCTTCACGTCCCTCGTAGCGTTCCGGCCCCGCAGTCCACAGCCGCCTGACCAGCCGGAAGCTGCGCCCCCCATCATCGCTGCGCGCCAGTCGGATGCTGACGCCAGCGTCCAGGATCGGCTTTCCCGGAACGGAGCCTGGCCCGACTTCGGTGGAGACGTAGGAATAGCTGAGCCAGATCGTCCCGGTCCGGGGATCCGTGCGCAACGAGGGGTCGCCGAAGCCGCGGAACGGAGCCAGGCCGTAGCCAGGGACCTGAGCCGGCGGATCGCCGGCCACCGTCAGTTCGGGACAACGCCCGTCGTCGGCGCGGCAATCGAAAGGAGCCGGAGGAGTCGCGGCGCCGGCAAGAGTGGCTCGCGCCACCAGAGCGACCCCCACTGCGGCGAGGGCGGCCCGGCGCATCGACTAGGCCGCCGCCTTCTTCTGTTCCGCGGCGCGGTTGATGCGGGCCTTGGCCATTTCGCCGGCGACCTCGTGGGTCGGGCGGCGGTCGGCCTTGGAGCGGTCGAGCACCTCGGCCAGGGTCGCGAGCAGGGTGTCGAGCTTGCCGGCCACCCAGGCGGGATCGAAGGCCTCGCCGCGCTCCAGGGCGCGGATCTCGCCGGCGACGTTGATGATGCCGCCGCCGTTGATGACGTAGTCCGGCAGGTAGAGCATGCCGCGGTCGTAGACGGCCCGGCCGATCTCCGGATCGGAGAGCTGGTTGTTGGCGCCGCCGGCGATCACCTTGCAGCGCAGGCGCGGCAGGGTGTCGGCGTTGACCGCCCCGCCGAGCGCGCAGGGGGCGAACACCTCAGCCTCGGCGTCGAAGATCTGGTTGGGGGCGACGACCTTGGCGCCGGTCCTGGCGGCGACCTCGGCCAGGGCCTCCTGGTTCACATCGGTGACGATCAGTTTCGCGCCGGCCGCGTGCAGCTTCTCGGCCAGGTAGGCGCCCACGTGGCCGACGCCCTGGATGGCGACGGTGACGCCGGCCAGGTCGCGGCCGAGGGCCCGCTCGACGCCCAGCTTCACGCCGCGGAACACGCCCTCGGCGGTGACCGGGCTGGGATCGCCCGAAGCCGCCGCGTGGCCGGTCAGGCCGGCGACGAAGCGGGTGGTCTTGCGCGCGTGCATCAGGTCGGCCGGCGAGACGCCCACGTCCTCGGCGGTCCAGTACTTGCCGCCCACATCCTCGACCGCGCGGCCGAAGGCCTCGAACAGGGCCGGCGTCTTCATGGTGCGGCTGTCGCCGATGATGACCGCCTTGCCGCCGCCCAGCTCCAGGTCGGCCATGGCGTTCTTGTAGGACATGGCCCGCGAGAGCCGGAGCGCATCCTCCAGCGCCGCCTCGGCGCTCACGAAGGGCCACATGCGGCAGCCGCCGGCGGCGGGGCCGCGGGCCGTGGAATGCACCGCGATGATGCATTTCAGGCCGGTTTTTTCGTCAAAGAACGAATGGACGCCTTCGTGGCCCTCGAAAGCGGGGGAATCGAACAAGGTCATGCCGCCTACATCGTCGGAGTTGGGGAAGGATTTGCGGGGGAAGGCTCTACCCCTCGCCGGTTAACGGGACAACCCTAGTTGAGCGATTGGCCCGAAGGCGATCCGGCCGCCGCCTGGAGTCGACCGTTCGTCGTGGTTGGGGCGCTGGGGATCTTCGGCGCGCCCGAGGGCAAGGGGCCGTGCGGGTCCTTGATGAAGGCCGCGATATCCTTCCAGACCATGGGCCCTTCGTGGTCGCGCATCATCAGGTGATAGCCGTGGGCGTAGTAGGCCGAGCGGTCGGTGGGCTTGAGCTGGGAGGCTGCCTTGAAGGCGGCGTTCTTCGGGATGATCTGGTCGTGGGCGCCGTAGAGGTAGAGCGTCGGCAGGCTGGCCTTGCCCACGTCGCCGGCCGCCTTGTCCATGGTGGTGACCAGGCCATAGAGGGTGTCGGAGCGCGCGCCCCAGATCATCAGCGGGTCCTTGCCCATGGCGATCAGCTCTTCGCGGTTGTCGGAGGGCGTGACGTGGGCGGTGAGCCAGCTCGGCGGCTCATAGACCTTCGGCCCGGTGAAATTGGCCGCGAACCACAGGAGCGTCTTGTTGGGCAGGGGCTGCGAGCGCCAGCCCCAGACCGCCGGCGACATCAGCACCAGGCGATCGGCGCTGGGCGGGCGGTCCGAGGCAAAGGCCTCCGCGGCCACGGCGCCGCCCAGGCTCTCGCCGGCCACAGCGATGATCGCATGCGGATACTTGGCGCGCGCCAGGGCGGCCACGGTGCGCAGGTCCTCGACCATGAGGTCGTCGCCGGCCCAGATGCCGCGCCCGGGCGAGCGGCCGAAGCCGCGCTGGTCGTAGGCGATGGTGGTGATCCCCTGGCTCGCCCACCAGGGCGCGGCCATGTGGAAGGCGTTGGCGTAGTCGTTCATGCCGTGCACGCCGACGATGACCGCCCAGGGCTCGCCGCTGGTGGCGTCCCACTCCGACAGCCCGAGCCTGGCGCCGTCGAAGCTGATGATGTCGCTGGCCTCGATCCGGGGGCCGGAAAAGCCCAGCGGCGGGCGGCCGGCCTGTTGGACCATGAGCGGCGTGCAGGCCCCGAGGCTCAGGGCGGCGAAGAGAACGGCGAGCGTGCGGAGAATCATGTCGTGGGACGATCTGCCAGACCGTTTCGGCGGATTCGAGGCGACTTCACGTCGCGCCTCCCTCGCCGTCGCCGCCCCGACCGTGATGGCCGCGGCCTCGCGGCTATGGGCGGCGGGCGTTAGGCCGCGAGCATCCCCTTCTCCTGGGCGATCAGCTTGGCGAAGGCGGGGCGTTCCCAGATCCGGCTGATATAGGCGTGCGCCTTCGGGTGCGCCTTGGCGTCCATGTGGCAGTCGCCGTGCGCGAGCGTGGCCAGCGGGCTCGCCACCGCGATGTCGGCCAGGGTGAAGCGGTTCTCGACCAGGAAGCCGGAGGCGGGCGCGACGCTCTCCAGATAGTCCATCAACTTTGGGAACTCGGTCTTCTGGGCCTCATCGGCGACAGCCAGGTCGCCGGGCCGGCCGAAAAACTTCGGCGAGACGACGCGGTTGAAGAAAATCTTCCCGCCACAGGCCGCCACGATCGTGTCGCCGAATTCCTCGTACCAGATGGCCCGCGCGCGGGCCTTCGCCTCGGTCGGGATCAGGTTCGGTTCGGGATGGACCGCTTCCAGGTAGGTGATGATCGCCGTGGAGTCCGAGATCGTGAAATCGCCGTCGCGGAAGCCCGGCATCTTGCCGAACGGGCTGACCTCCCTGAACTCGGGATCCATCTGGGACTTCAGCTCGAAGTCGACGCCCTTCTCCGTGGCGAAGACGAGCGTCTTGCGGACGAAGGGGCTCAGCGAATTCCCATAGATGATCATGGCGCATCTTCCTTCTGTTCAGCGTCCGGCAGGCGCATCCGCCAGACGCCTTTGAAGTCGTCCGGATCGGCCGGCTTGTTGTGGCGTAGGATCGTGAGCTTGCCCTGGCGCGCCAGGCCACGGGCGACGGCGCGGACGTGGCCGAGACTGCGCCGCCAGCCCTCCGGATCGGCGGCGCGGGCGACATCTTCCGGCGACACCGACTTGCCCGGCACGACCTTGGCCAGCAGGTCGAAGATGGCGGTCTCGATGGCCTCGCTCATCAGCCGCCGCGCTTCAGGGTCTCGCGGGCGATGACCACCTGCTGGATCTGGCTGGTGCCCTCGTAGATGCGGAAGATCCGCACGTCGCGGTAGAGGCGCTCGATGCCGTGGTCGGCGACGTAGCCGGCGCCGCCGAAGATCTGCACCGCGCGGTCGGCGACGCGGCCGACCATCTCGGAGGCGAAGTACTTGGCGGCCGCCGCCTCCATGGTGACGCTCTGGCCGGCGTCGCGCTTGCGGGCGGTCTCCATGGTCAGCGCCTTGGCGGCCAGCGCCTCGGTCTTGGAGTCGGCGATCATCCCTTGCAGCAGCTGGAAGTTACTGAGCGCCTGACCGAACTGCTTGCGCTCGGTCATGTAGGCCACGCAGTCCTTGATCAGCCGCTCGGCGACGCCGATGCAGACCGCCGAGATGTGCAGCCGCCCGCGGTCCAGCACCTGCATGGCGACCTTGAAGCCCTCGCCTTCCCGGCCCAGGCGGTTCGCCGCCGGCACGCGAACATTGTCGAAGATCACGTCGCAGATGTGGGCGCCCTGCTGGCCCATCTTCTTCTCAGGCTTGCCCACAGACAGGCCCGGGAGGTCGCGCTCCACCAGGAAGGCCGAGACGCCGCCGGCGCCCGGCTTGTCCGGATCGGTGCGGGCCATGACCGTGAAGAGGTGGGCCTTGTTGGCGTTGGTGATGAAGCGCTTGGCGCCGTTCAGGACGTAGTGGTCGCCGTCCTTGATCGCCCGCGTCTGGACGTTGGCGCTGTCGGACCCGGCCTCGGGCTCGGTGAGCGCAAAGGAGGTGACGATCTCGCCGGTGGCGATGCCCGGCAGGTACTTTTCCTTCTGCTCGTCGGCGCCGAACATCACCAGCCCCTGGCTGCCGATGCCGACATTGGTGCCGAAGGCCGAGCGGAAGGCCGGGCTGGTGCGGCCGAGCTCGATGGCCACCAGGCACTCGTCTTCCATGGAAAGGTCCAGGCCGCCGTATTCCTCCGGGATCGACAGGCCGAAGAGCCCCAGGGCCTTCATCTCCTCGATCAGCTCGGGGGGCATGGCGTCGTCTTCCGCCACCTTGGCCTCGAGCGGGCGCAGCCGCTCGGCGACGAAGCGGGCGACCGTATCGATCAGCTGATCGCGGGTTTCGGTGTCGAGCGCCATGGTCGTTTCCCCTTGAACTCAGGCGCGCTCGAAGATCGCGGCGATGCCCTGGCCGCCGCCGATGCACATGGTCTCCAGGCCGTACTTGCCGTCTCGGCGCTTCAGTTCGCGCAGCAGGTTGGCCAGGATGCGGCCGCCGGTGGCGCCGATCGGGTGGCCGAGGCTGATGCCCGAGCCGTTGACGTTGAGCCGGTCGCGCTCATCCCAGCCCCAGCCCTTCAGCACCGCCAGCACCTGCGGCGCGAAGGCTTCGTTCAGCTCCACGAGGTCGATGTCGTCCCAGGAGAGGCCGGTGCGCTCGAATAGCCGCTTCACCGCCGGGACAGGGCCGATGCCCATGCGCGAGGGATCGCAGCCGGCCGCCGCCCAGCTCACGAAATAGCCCATCGGCTCCAGGCCCAGTTCTTCCAGCTTGTCCTCGGCGACCACCAGGCAGGCGGCGGCGGCGTCATTCTGCTGGCTGGCGTTGCCGGCGGTGACCACGCCGTCCTTCTCGATGGGGCGCAGCTTGCCGAGGCTCTCGGTGGTGGCGTCGGCGCGCACGCCCTCGTCCTGCGCAAAGACGATCGGATCACCCTTCTTCTGCTTCACCGAGACCGGGACGATCTCGTCGTCGAACTTGCCGGCCGCCCAGGCCGCCGCCGCGCGCTGATGGCTCATGGCGGCGTATTCGTCCGACGCTTCGCGGCTGATCTGGTAGTCGCGCGCCAGGTTGTCGGCGGTCTCGATCATGCCGCTGATGACGCCAAAGCGCTCGATCGGCTGGCTCATCACCCGCCCGCGCGCCAGGCGGTCGTGCATGGTCACCGAACCGGCCCGCGCGCCCTTGCGCATGTCGGTGGTGTAGTACTCGGCGTTACTCATGCTCTCGACGCCGCCGGCGATCACCACGTCGGCCACGCCGGTCTGGACCATCATCGCTGCGTCCACCACCGCCTGCAGGCCAGAGCCGCAGCGGCGGTCGAGCTGGTAGCCGGGGATTTCGATCGGCAGGCCCGCCGCCAGCGCAGAATACCGCGCGATGCAGGGCGCCTCGCCCGAGGCGTAGCCCTGGGCGAAGATCACGTCGTCGATCTTCTCCGGATCGACCCCGGTGCGCGCGACCAGGTCCTTGATCACCACGGCGCCAAGCTCGCCGGCGGTCATGTCGCTGAGCGCGCCGAGGTACTTGCCGACGCCGGTGCGGATGGGGGAGACGATGGCGGCGCGCTTCATGGGGTTCCGTTCGCAATGGGGCCGTTGAAAACGACGGACCTATAGCGCGACGGGCTCGGCGGCGTCCAAGCCAGATCGCATGAGGGCCGCGGGACCTTTCCTGAAAGCCGCCCCCATGCTTTAGCCCTGGCGAAGGCAACGAGGGTGCGGACCGGTGGACGGCGCGAGCGGCGACAACAACTACGCCTCGAAGATCAAGCTCATCACCGAGGGCGAGTGGGCCGGCTGGAACTTCTATCCGGGCGGTGACCCGTTCGAGGACCTGGCCGGGCCGTTCTATTGCCGGGTAGACGAGCAGGGCCGGCGCATCAGCGCCTTCAAGGCCGAGCGCAAACACATGAACGGCGGGATGTTCATGCACGGCGGCTGCGTGATGACCTTCGCCGACTTCTGCCTGTTCTGGATCGCCCGCGACGCCATCGACGGCTCGGCCAGCGTGACCGCCACCTTCAACGGCGAGTTCGTGGGCTCCGCCGGCGTCGGCGACATCGTCGAGTGCGTGGGCGAGGTGGTGAAGGCCGGCCGCTCCATGGTCTTCGTGCGCGGAATCATCGCCAACGCCAGCCACGGCGGCGAGCCGATGATGAGCTTCTCCTCGGTGCTGAAGAAGACCGGCCCGCGTCCGTGAAGACGGTCTTCTTCTTCGATCCCGACGGCTACTCGCTGACCGGCCCGAAGCTGATGGGCCGCCAGTCCGCCGGGGCCGGGTTCCTGCGCGCGGCGATCAAGGGCGCGGGCGAGACGCCGGTCGCGGTCAGCGTCATGACCCAGAGCGCGGCCAAGGCCTTCCAGGCGCATATGGAGACCGCCGGAGCCGGCGTCCGCTACGAGATCCTCGCCGCGCGCAACCTCGATCAGCTGGCGCAGGCCGATGTCTACTTCCGCCCCGACGTGGTCCTGACCGATGACGCGCGCTGGCGACTGCGCATGGGCCCCGCCGCCTACAGCCTGTGCGGCCTCACCCACACCCTGGCCTCCGACCGGGTGATGGACGTGTTCGCGCGCCTGCCGTTCGAGCCGCTTATGGCCTGGGACGCGCTGATCTGCACCTCGAAGGTCGCCCGCGCGGTGCTGACCCGAGTGTTCGATGAAGCTGAGGCGCAGCATCGCTGGCGGACCGGCGAGCCCACCGCCGCCCTGCCGCGGCCGATGCTGCCGATCATCCCGTTGGGCGTGCATTGCGAGGACTACGCCTTCAGCAAGGCCGACCAGGCCGCGGCGCGCGCGGAGCTGGGGTTGGACGACGACACCGTGGCGGCGCTCTCGTCGGGGCGGATCTCGATGAACGCCAAGGCCCATCCCCTTCCGATGATGACCGGCCTGCAGGCGGCGGCGCAGCGGCTGGGCGCGGGCGGGACCGGGCGCAAGCTGGCCCTGATCATCGCCGGCCAGGCCGAGACGCAGGGCACGCTCGAGATGTTCCGGCGCGCCGCCGCCGAGCTCTGTCCCGACGTGCGCACGATCTTCGTCGATGGCGCCGATGCCGGCCGCTACCGGCAGACTTGGGCGGCGGCCGACATCTTCATGTCGCTGTCGGACAACATCCAGGAGACCTTCGGCCTGACCCCGATCGAGGCGATGGCGGCGGGCCTGCCGGCCCTGGTCAGCGACTGGAACGGCTACAAGGACACCGTCCGCGACGGGATCGACGGCTTCCGGGTCCCCACCTGGGCGCCGGAGCCGGGCGGCGGCGAGCGGCTGTCGCGCGACTTCCAGACCGGCGAGATCGCCTATGGCATGTATCTGGCGCGGGCGAGCAGTGCGGTGGCGGTGGACATTCCCGTGCTCGCCGAGCGGCTGGACGCGCTGATCGTCGATGCCGATCTGCGCCGGCGGATGGGGGCGGCGGGCCAGGCCCGGGCGCGCGAGGCCTATGACTGGGCGGTGGTCTACGCGCAGTACCGCGAACTCTGGACCGAGCTCGACGCCATCCGGCGGCGCGCCCAGGCCGACCCGAAGACCGCGGCCTGGCTGGCGGCCGCCCCGCGGCGCAGCCCCGACCACCTGGGCCCGTTCGACGCCTTTGAAAGCTTCCCGACCCGCCATGTGGGGCCGCGGACCGTCGTGGGGCTGGGCTCGGTCGCCTCGAGCGAGGCCTACCGCGCCTTGATCGAGCAGGAGACGCTGCGGCATCTTTGGGTGGTGCCGCAGGTGTTCGAGGCCTTCCAGCGCTGCCTGGCCGACGGGCCGCTCAGCGTGGCCGACCTTTCCGCGAAGAGCGGGGTCGACCTCACGCCGACCATCGAGGCGGTCGCGCGCCTGGCCAAGCTGGACGCGGTCACCCTGCGCGCGCCCTGAACGGCGAGGGGTCGGCCGCAACTGTCTCTGGACAGACGACCTTGCCGGGGGCCCCATGGTCGCCCACATGGCGCCCTAGGGAGACGCCGGAGAGATTCATGATCGAGGCCGCCTGCCATTGCGGCGCCGTGCGCCTGACGGCGCCCCGCGCGCCGGAGACGGTGACGGAGTGCAACTGCTCCATCTGCCGCAAGCTGGCCGCGCGCTGGGCCTACTACTCGCCGGCCGAGGTGACCCTGCCCAAGGCCGGCGCCACCCAACCCTATGTCTGGGGCGACCGGATGCTGGCCTTCCACCGCTGCAAGGCCTGCGGGGTCACCACCCACTGGCAGAGCCTGGACGGCGCCCAGGAGCGGATGGGGGTCAACGCGCGGCTGATGGACGGGCTGGACTGGGACAAGGTCCGCGTCCGCCGCTTCGACGGGGCCGACAGCTGGACCTATCTGGACTGAGCCAAGTTCATGCGCCGTCATCCCCGGACTTGTCCCGGGGACCCATACACGCCAAGTCCTCAGGTGATCTCAACACCGGTGTCCATGGATGGCCGGGACAGGCCCGGCCATGACGACCAGAAACTATGATCCTTTCAGTTCTTGATCTCAGTCCCGTCACCGGCGAGGCCACCCAGGCGCAGGCGGTGCGCGAGACGATCGAGGTGGCCAGGGCCGCCGAGCGGGCCGGCTATCATCGCCTGTGGCTGGCCGAGCACCACAACATCGCGGGCCTGGGTTCGCCGGCTCCGGAGATCCTGATCGCGGCCCTGACCCAGGCGACCTCGACGCTCCGCCTGGGCTCCGGCGGAGTGATGCTGGTCAACCATTCGCCGCTGAAGGTGGCCGAGGTGTTCATGGAGCTGGAGGCGCTGGCGCCCGGCCGCATCGACCTGGGCCTGGGCCGGGCGCTGGGGACCGACGCGCGCACCGGCGGCGCCCTGCGCTCGGTGGGATCGGAGGCCTTCCCGCAGTACTTCCACCTGCTCTCCACCTGGCTGCTGGACGCCTCGGGCAAGGCGCCGATCGGCGACGACAGCCCGCTGCACGACATCCACGCCAGCCCCTCCGGCCCCTCGCACCCGGACGTGTTCATCCTTTGCACCTCTGAGGAGAGCGCCGCCTTCGCCGGCCAGATGGGCGTGGGCATGGTGTTCGCCGAGTTCATCGCGCGCACCGACGGCGACGCGGCGGTGGCCGCCTATCGCGCGGCCTTCCAGCCCTCGCTGTTCCGCGCCGAGCCATGGGCCGGGATCGCGCTGATCGCCTACGCGGCGGCGACCGCCGAGCAGGCCTGGGCGCAGGACGCCCTGCGGCGCGCGGCCAACGTCTCCATGCTGTCCGGCCGCCGCCGCCGCTTCCGCGACCTCGACGCCGCCGAGACCTTCCTCGCCGAACACCAAGGCACGCCGGTCCGCGCCCTGGTCGAGGCCCGGACCATCGCCGCCGACGCCGCCACGGTCCAGGCGCGGCTGGCGGACAAGGCCAGGGCCGCCCAGGCCGACGAGGTCTTCGTCATGGCGACCGGTCCGTCGCTTGACGCCCGCATCCGGTCGCTGGACCTGATCGCCGCCGCCCACGCCGCGGCCGCAGCCTAGTCGGCGACCTTCCAGGCTGCGCCGTCGCGCACCAGGTTGGAGAAGCCGCCGTCGGACCCCAGGACCACGGCGGTGTGTTGGCGGATCACCACCCGCCTGGTCGCCTTCAGCTCCTTGACCATCTCGCGGCCCATGGCCGCGGCCTGCTTGAACTGCTCCGGCGGGAGGGACCGCAGGCTCGAGCTTTCGGCCGAGACCGCGAGCGCGGCGGCCAGGTCGCCGCGGGCGATGGCGTCGGCGCGGGCCAGCAGCACCTTCACCGGCTCGCTGGCCACCGCGGCCGGCCCTTTGAGGTCGGCCTGCACCGCGTCGACCGCCAGCGGCGCGTCGAAGGTGAAGCTCATCCCCTCGCCCTCGTACTGGCCGGAGACGCGGGTGGCGGTGACCTCCAGCCGCTTGAACAGGCCCTGTGAGTTGGAGATCGAAGAGTTGGTCAGCGAGGCGCGCGGATCGGCGGGCCTGGCCAGGATCACCATGTGCATCTCGGTCGGGGCCTTGGGCGCGAACTCGAGCATGATCCCGTGCGCCGCCTGCTTGCGCGCGAGCGTGGTCACCGGCGGGAAGGCGACGCCGTAGAGCGCCTCGGCCGGCACGTCCTCCTGGCTCAGCACCAGGCGAATCTGCGGGCCCTTGTCGAGCAGGCCTTCGAGGTTGTCCTGGCTGAGGGCCACGGCGTGGGTGAGCGCGAAGCTCCCGGCGTCGCCCTTGAACTGGCCGGTGGCGGCGCCGGCCTGGGCCCAGACCGGTCCGGCGAGCAAGGTCGCGGCGAGAGCTAGACCAAGGGCGCGCATGGGGCGGTCTCCTCTAGGTGGCCTGTGGCATGCCGGCCTTGGCGGCCGGGCGGGCGGACATGGCGGCGTGCCAGCGGACCACGTTGGGCAGATCCTCCGGCGGCCTGACCTTGATCATCCGGGCAAAGTCCAGGCCGATGAAGGCCAGGATGTCGGCGATGGTGATGCGCTCGGCCGCGATCCAGTCGCGCCCCTCCAGCCGTCGGTCGAAGAACTTCAGCGCCTTCAGCGCGCTGTCGCGGCTGTGCTCGCCGACCGCCTGGTTCTGCTGTTCGAGCGCGGCCATGGCTGGGTGGGTGTGGCGCACGCCGATCATCATCGGGTGGGCGACCATCAGCTCGGCGCGGCGCGTCCACATCTCGATGACGCCGATCTCTTCCGGCGTGCGGCCGAACAGGTTGGGCTGCGGATAGCGGCTTTCCAGGTAGCGGCAGATGGCGACGGACTCGCCGATCACCGTGCCGTCATCGAGCTCCAGCGACGGCACCAGCGGCAGGCCGGCCTTGGCGACATATTCCGGCGTGCGCTGTTCGCCCTGCATCAGGTTCAGCGTGATGACCTCGATGTCCTCGATGCCTTTCTCGGCCATGAACCAGCGGACCCGGCGCGGGTTGGGCGCGAGCAGGGTGTCGTAGAGCTTCATGATCGGCCTCCGCCTACTTGCCGAACAGGCCGGACGGCATGGCGCCCACCACCGAGGCGGTGAGGCAGGTGGCCAGGAAGCCGGCCATCATCGCCTTCCAGACCATGCCCATGATCTCGCCGCGCCGCTCCGGCGCAAGCACCGAATAGCCGGCGACATTGATGCCTACCGAGGCGATGTTGGCGAAGCCGCAGAGCGCATAGGTCATGATCATCCGCGTGCGCTCGTCCAGCGCGCTGGTCGGGATGGCGCTCATGCGGATGAAGGCGGTGAACTCGGTCAGCACCAGCTTGACGCCCAGGAGCGAGCCGGCGGTGGGCGCGTCGGCCCACTTGATCCCCAGCGCCCAGGCCAGCGGCGCAAACACCACGCCCAGGATGCGTTCCACCGAGATCGGCTGGCCGCCCACATTGCCCAGCATGCCCAGCAGGCCGTTGACCATCGCCACCAGGGCCACGAAGACGATCAGGGTCGCGGCCACGTTGAGCACGATCGACAAGCCGTCGGAGGTGCCCTTGATCAGGGCGTCGACCGAGCTGTCGTAGGTCTTGTCCTTGATCGCCTCGGCGTCGGCCTCGACCTCGGCCTCCGGCACGCGCGGCACCAGGATTCGGGCCAGCAGCACGCCGGCCGGCGCGGAGATCAGCGAGGCGGTCAGCACGTGGCTGGCGGCGTTCGGCAGCACGTCCTTCAGGATCGTCGCATAGGCCACCATGGTCGAGCCGGAGACGCAGCTCATCCCCACCGCCAGCAGCATGAACAGCTCCGAGCGCGACAGGCTGGGCAGGTAGGAGCGGATGAAGATCGGGCCCTCAACCTGGCCCATGAACACCGTGGCGGCGGTCGCAAGCGCCGGCGGCCCGCGCAGGCCCATGGTCTTGGAGAACACCACGCCGAAGCCCTGGGTGATCCAGCGCAGGATCCGCCAGTGCCAGAGCAGGGCGGCGAGGGCGCAGACCACCAGGATCACCGGCAGGACGCGGAAGGCGAAGACGAACAGCGCGCCGGGGTTGGTCAGGTTGTAGGGCTGGTCGCCGGACCCGGCCAGGAAGCCGAACACGAAGGCGACGCCGGCCTGGGTGGAGGCCGAGAGCCCGTCCACCGCGTGGCCGACCTCCTGCAGGCCCGCGCGCAGCGCCGGCAGGCCGAACAGCGCCAGCACCATCACCGCCTGGACGACCACCGCGCCGATGGCGAGCTTCCACGGGAAACGCCGGCGGTCTTCCGAGAAGGCCCAGCAGATGCCGATGGCCGCCGCGATGCCCACAAGGCTCTGCGCATTCTCAAGACCGAACATCCAGCGAAACCCCCCGACCGCGATTCCGGCGGTCCTCGCTACGATTAGAGCGGCAGATGCGCAGCTTCCGCAAGCGGGGTCCCGGCAGGGGCCTTCCCAACGGGAGCGAGCTCGCAGGACATTTCGTTTGACGGCTCATATTTATCGTATAACAATATATTCGCATCGTTCAGCGGATGGAGGGCGGGATGGCGGCGACACTGGCGAAGACCGGATGGGGTGCGAATTTCCCGGACGGGTTCGGCCTGCGGACCTTCGGGCGCGCGATGTCCTGGGTCTGCCTTGGCCTGTCGGCCCTCCTGGTGGTGGTGGCGGCCGGCTCGGTCGCAGCCGATGTCACCCTGGCCTCGGGCGGCTTGACCGCCTGCGGGCCTCCGGTGGGCGCGGCCGCCGTCCGGACCTGCCCGTCGGGCTCGATCACCATGACGTCGCAAGTGGTCTATGCGCCGGACGGGCATGTGATTTCCCGCAAGACCCTGCCGGGGCCGCCGCCGGACATGACGCGCTGGTCCCCGGCCACCTTCGGCGGCCTGGCCTGGATCATCACACCGCTGCTGCTGGCCGCGGCGCTGTGGCAGGGCAGCCGGTTCTTCGCCGACCTGGCGCGCGGCCGGGTGCTTCAGGCCTCGACGGTCCGGCGGCTGCGGAACTTCTCGATGCTGGGCGTCGCCTTCCTTCTGTCCGACGCCCTACTCGAGTCCGTCGTCAACGCCGTGCTGGGCCTGTTCAGTCGCCAGACCGTGCGCTTTGCCTGGCCGTTCATGATCAGGTCGCCTCAAGCCCAAGCCGGCTGGACACTCTCGGGAAGTCTCCTGCTCGAGATCGTCTTCGCGGCGGTGCTGATCGCCATGGTGAGCGTGCTGGCCCGCGCCGCGGCGATCGCCGAAGACCACGCCCAGATCGTCTGATGCCGATCCGCGTGACGCTCAATGTGATGATGGCCGAGCGCAACGTCCGCTCGAAGGAACTGGCGGCCTATGTCGGCATCACCGACGCCAACCTGTCGCTCTTGAAGCAGGGCAAGGTGAAGGGCGTGCGCTTCGAGACCTTGGAGCGCATCTGCGACTACCTGGACTGCGAGCCCGGCGACATCCTGCGCCGCGAGAAGCGCGCGCCATAGGCCGCCGCCTTCGGGTCTGCTAGGCTCCACAGCTCATAACGACGGGCGTCGGCCTTGCGTCAGGACGCCCGCACCTTAGGGAGCTGGGCGATGAGGAACGGGGTTTCCGTTGCGGTGTTGGCGTTCGTGCTGGGGCTGGCCGGGGCGGCGCGGGCCGCCGATGCGCCGAGCGCCACAGGGCCCGCCAAGGCCAAGGCCTATTCCCCGCCGCGCACCCCATCCGGCCATCCGGACCTGACCGGCGTCTGGTCCAACGCTTCGGTCACCAACCTCACCCGTGCGCCGGGCGTGGCCAAGCTGGTGGTCGGCAAGGACGAGGCCGCCAAGCTCGCCAAGGACAGCCCGTTCGAGAAGCTGGCGGCGGCCGAGGAAGGCCCGTCCAACTTCAACGACAACCTCCTGAAAGACGGCAACAACGACCGCGGCTACAACACCTTCTGGATCGACCCGGGCAAGAGCCTGGCCAACGTGAAGGGCGAGTTCCGCACCTCCTGGATCGTCGAGCCGGCCAACGGCCAGCTGCCGCTCTCCGACGAAGGCCGGAAGCTGCTGGCGCAATACCGCAAGGACCGCGCCGACCACCTGTTCTACGGGCCGGAATATCTGCCGGTGTCGGAGCGCTGCCTGATCGGCTTCACCGGCGCGGGTGGGCCGGGGATGCTGAACACCATCTACAACAACAACTACCAGATCGTCGAAACGCCGGACGCCATCGTCATCGACGTGGAGATGGTCCACGACGCGCGCGTGATCCCGCTGTTCAAGGACAAGGCCACGGCGCTCGCCCATCACCGGCCGCAGGCTATCGATCCCTGGCTGGGCGACAGCGTCGGCTGGTGGGAGGGCGACACCCTGGTGGTCGAAACCATCCACGTGAACCCCGAAGAGGGGAGGACCGGGCCGATCTATCTGTCGGACAAGGGCCGGGTGACCGAGCGCTTCACCCGCACCTCGCCGACCCAGATCTTCTACCGCTTCGAGGTGGACGATCCTGTCTACTACACGAGCCACTGGGCGGCGGAGGAGAGCCTGAACGCGCGCAGGGAGCACGTCTACGAATACGCCTGTCACGAGGGCAACTACGCCATGACCGGCATCCTGGGCGGCGCGCGCAAGCAGGAGGCCCAGGGCATCAAGCCGACCATGGGCCCCGGAATCTTCGGCACCCCGATCCCGGAAAAAACCAAGGGCGGCGAATAGCTTAGCGGCGCACGACGCCCATTACGAAAGCTTAATCCCGAAAACCGCATCCGCCGCGTGCATCGGCGGTCTCTCACTGTTGAACGCGAACTTTCGGCGGCCGGGGCCCGCTGGAACGGCCCCTCTGGCGGGGCCGGACGGGCCCTCCCAGGCGACCGGATCATCCCGCCGCGTTCGGACCGGAGAGGACCATGTCGCTGGCGCTGGCCACCCTGCTGTACGAATGGAAACGCTACAGCGCCGCCATGGTGGCGCTGGCCTTCTCGGGCCTGCTCGTCCTGGCCCAGGTCGGCATGTTCACCGGCATCGTGCAGGGGATCACGGCGTCCATCGACCGCTCGCGCGCCGACCTGATGATCCTGGCGCCGAAGAACGAGAGCCTGATCAATTCCGGCCCCAACGGCCTGCCCGAGCGCGTCCAGCCGCTGATCTATCTGAACCCGGAGGTGACCGAGGTCGAGAGCCTCGACGGCGACGGCGCGCGCTGGGTCAACACGCCGGAGAAGGGCCAGAAGGTCGTCACCACCTACGTCAACACCTTCGACGTCGATCCGCGCCCCGACTCGGTGACCCTGCCGACGGACTATCCGGAATCGATCCGGCTCGCCCTGCTCGAGCCCTACGCGGTGATCATGGACAAGACCGCGCTGGCGCGGCTGGGCACCAAGCTCGGCGCCGCCGCCACCTTGAACGGCAAGACCGTCCACGTGCGCGGCGTGCTGCAGAACTACCCCAACGTCGACCAGCCCACGGTCTACATGTCGCGCGACACCCTGCGGCTCCTGGGCATGGGCCCGAAGAACGGCAAGACCGGCCCGCTGATGGTGCGGATCAAGGATCCCGCACAGGCGGACCGGGTGCGCGACCAGCTGAACGCGGTCAGCAACGGCGCCTACAAGGCCTGGAGCAAGCCCGACCTCGCCGCGGCGAACCGCAAGGCGATCATGGGCGAGCAGATCATCGGCATCTTCCTGGGCTTCTCGCTGTTCCTGGGCCTGTTGATCGGCGTCGGCATCACCTCCCAGACCCTGCGCGGCGCGATCCTCGCCAGCATCAAGGAGTTCGCGAGCCTGCGGGCGCTGGGCGTCTCCATGGGCTCGCTCAGCAGGATCGTGCTGGAGCTGGCGCTGTGGGTCGGCGTGGCCGGGCTGATCGCCACCTTCGTCTTCACCGCCGGGATCTACCTGCTCGGCTCCAAGTTCGGCATGCCCATGGGCTTCCCGATGCCCTGGGTGATCACGGTCGTCATCCTGCTGCTGGTCATCTCGATCCTCTCGGGGGTGTTTTCCCTGGGGGTCCTGAAGCGCAGCCAACCCGCGGACCTCCTGCGATGAGCTCGGCCTCCGAACACGCCCTGAACGCGCATGGCCTCTACAAGCGCTTCAAGACCGGGCGCACCCATATCGAGGTGCTGAAGCGGGTCGACTTCGACGCCCTGCACGGCGACGTGACCATGGTCATGGGCCCCTCCGGCTCCGGCAAGTCGACCCTGATCGCCACCCTTTCGGGCCTCCTGAAGCCCGACGAAGGCCAGGTCGCCGCGCTCGGCCAGGACATCTGGAGCCTGCGCCAGGGCAAGATCGACCGGTTCCGGCTCGACCACTGCGGCTTCATCTTCCAGGGCTTCAACCTGTTCTCGGCGCTCACCGCCCTGCAGCAGGTGGAGATCGTGCTGAAGTACCAGGGCGTGCCGAAGCGCGAAGCGCGCCGCCGGGCCGCCGACGCGCTCGCCGAAGTGGGCCTCGAGACGCGCATGAACTCGCGCCCGTCCGAGATGTCGGGCGGCGAGAAGCAGCGGGTGGCGATCGCCCGGGCGCTCGCCAAGTCGCCGCAGCTGCTGTTCGCCGACGAGCCCACCAGCGCGCTCGACGGCGAGAACGGCCAGGTCGTCATCCGCCTGCTGCAACGGGCCGCCAAGAGCCATGGCGCCGCGGTGGTCTGCGTGACCCACGACCCGCGGCTCGAGGCCTACGCCGACCGCATCATCCACATCGAGGACGGGAACATCCTGGGCGACCACCGCGTCGTCAGCACCATCCCCAACTCCGAGCCCCATCACCACCGCCCCGCATTGGTCGGGGCCTGAGGACACTCTCATGTTCGCTTTTCTCAAGAGCCGCATCTTCTGGATCGTCGCCGTCGTGCTGATCGTCGGCGCCGGCGGCTTCGTCGTCGTGAACGGCCAGATGAACGCCAAGAAGGCCGAAGCCGCCAAGCTGGCCGCCGCGAAGGCGCCGCTCAGCCCCTATGTCGCCATCGCCAACGGCAAGGCCGACGTGGAGGGCGGGGTGATCCAGGTGGCCGCGCGCACCTCCGGCGTGGTCCGCGAGGTCGATGTGCAGGAGGGCGACCAGGTCAAGAAGGGCCAGGTGCTGGCCCGCCTGGAGGACGACCAGCCGCGCCTGCAGGCGCTGGAAGCCGACGCCGAGCTGCGTCAGGCCCAGGCCCAGGTCGCCCTGTTGCAGGTGCAGATCGCCACCGCCAAGCGCGAGTTCGGCCGCGTGCAGTCGCTGATCGACAAGGGCTATGTCTCCAAGCAGTCGGTCGACCAGGCGCAGGACGCGATCCGCGGCGCCGAGGCCAGCCTGCAGGCGCAGAACGCGGCCATCGGCACCGCCCAGGCCAAGCTGAGCCAAGCCAAGTTCAACGAAGAGCTGACCGTCATCCGCGCGCCGGCCGACGGGCGGATCGTGCGCCGCTACGCCAACCCCGGCGCCGGCGCCTCGACGCTGAACGTCTCCAACATGTTCGACCTGGAGCCCCGGGCCGATCGGATCGTGCGCGCCGAGATCTCCGAAAGCGCCCTGCCCTTCGTGCAGATCGGCCAGGACGTGCAGCTGTCGGCCGAGGCCGATCCCGCCAAGGTGGTCAGCGGCCGGGTGCTGCGCCGCGCCGAGGTGTTCGGGGCGCGCAAGCTGACCTCGGACGATCCGACCGAGAAGACCGACGAGCGGGTCGTCGAGGTCGTCGTCAGCACCCAGGGGACGCCGTTCCTGATCGGCCAACGAGTCCTGGTGAAGTTCATGCGGACCCAGCAGCAGGCGCAAGCCAGAACGCCTGCGGTGGGATAGCGGGTCCGCATAACCCTCCCCCGTCCAGCCCCAAGAGGACGGGGGAGGACTCCCTCTAAGGCCCGGGACCCCAAGCCCGGGCCTTCTTTCTTGCGCCTAAGACACCGGCGGGGCCGGGCAGCCCGGGGCCGCCACCGGCGTCACCGTCTGGCGGCTGACGGTCCCGGTTCCGGCCGGCAGGTAGCTGATGACCTGGTCCGCCTCGCCCGGCGGTTTCACCTTCAGCACATAGGGATGGCTGGCGTCGCCCGGCTCTGCGGCGATGATTTCCAGGAGCCGCATGCCGTCGCGCAGGCCGGCGGCGTAGGCGGGCCCGCCCGGCTTGACCCCGGCCAGGGTCATGTTCGCCGCGCGGGTGGCGTCGGGGTCCCAGCCGCGGTCGAAGGCGGCGACCTGGACGGTCTCGACCGCGAAGCAGGCGCCCAGGGCGCCGCGCGGCAGGTCGATGGGCTCGCCGTCGATCATGTGGCGCTGGATCAGCGGACGCGGATCGATGCCGGTCACCGCCTGGTAGGCGGCTGGGAACAACTCGGCGGCATGGCGTGTCTCGCCCTTCACCGCCGCCATGCGCCGCATCTCGCGCATCACCGCATCCAGCGACGAGCCGTGCGCCCGCGCCTGGGTGTCCAGCGTCGCGGCCAGGATGGCGCCGCGGTAGTAGGGCAGCTTCTGGGCGTACTGGTTGACCCAGAAATTGGTCATCACCACGGTGTTCGGCGCGGCCTTCAGCGGCGAGATGGCGTAGCGGGCCAGGGTCTCGTTCCAGCGCGCGGCGAAGTCGGCGGGGCCGAACTGGCCCGCGGCCAGCATCAGCTTCCAGGCGTAGTAGTCGGTGAAGCCCTCCGAGAACCAGAATCCCAGGGGCTCGGTCGGCCCGTCCGGCAGACTGCCCAGCAGGACCGGGTTCCAGGTGTGGAAGTACTCGTGCGCCAGGAGCCAGCGCAGGTCGAGCTGGTCCGAGGCGGGATCGACCCACAGCGCAAACGCGTCGGAGCGGCCGCGGCCGTTCATCGACAGCCGGCGACCGACGCTCAGCGTCGGCGACATGGCCACCAGATAGGGCTTGGCCTTCTCGCCCCAGAAGGCGCGCTCGGCGGCCAGGATCTCGAACACCTTGGCGGCGAAATCCTTGTCGGCGAAATTGTAGCGGCCGACGATCGCCACGCGCAGGCGGACATTGTCCACGCGCTTTTCGATCAGGCGCACGTCCCGCCCGCCGATGACGACGCTTTCCTGGATATCGTCGACGGTGCCCGGGCGTGTCGCCTTGCGGCCGGGTCCGGCCAGGTGCTCCAGGTCCGAGGCGAAGCCGAAGCCGCCGATCCCGAACAGCGAGCGCGGCGCGCCGGCCCATTCGAAGGTCGCCGGCGACTTGTCGTGATCCTCCGGGGTGGCGAACAGGCCCTCGCCCAGGGCGAAGAACCAGTCGGGCCGGATCACCGGCCAGGTCTGGTGGCTGTTGTCGTCGGTCGGGTCGCGCCCGTAGGCCGAGACCACGCGGTAGCTGGCGGTGATCGGCGTTCCCGGCGCGGCGTGGACAACCCAGGCGCCCGGCCCGTCCGCCGTCGCCTCGCCGCCCTCGATCCTGACGTCGCGAGCGAAGCGCCAGAGCCGGTCGTCCTCGCCCGTCCTGGCCCAGGCGAGCCGGCTCCTGCCCGACGGCCCCTCGTGGAAGCGGATCTCGACCTTCAGGGCGGTGATCTTGTCACCCGCCATCACCGGCGACAGCCGGTAGGCGACGGGGTCGGGCAGGACCGGATGCGGCTGGACTGGCGTAGGCAGGGTTGGCGTAGGCAGGGTTGGCGCGGGCGGGGATGGCGCAGGCTGCGCCCGGGCGGCCGCGGCGCCGAGGACCAGGACTGCAATCGCCGTCAGCCAACGCATCGCCCGATCCTAAGCGCGGCGCGAGCGACCGCAATCGCCGCGCCCTTCTTGACGCCCCAGCTTGACGCTTCCGGCGTCACCCCGCAAAACGCCGCCGAATTTGGCCGCCGGACGGCCGCGCTCACTCCAGAGAGGATCCCTTCCATGGCGGACATCCGCTTCGACGGCAAAGTGGCCATCGTCACCGGCGCAGGCGGAGGCCTGGGCCGCCAGCACGCCCTGGAGCTGGCCCGGCGCGGCGCCAAGGTGGTGGTCAACGACCTGGGCGGCTCGATGGACGGCTCCGGCGGCGGCTCGGAGGCCAGCCACAAGGTGGTCGAAGAGGTCAAGGCCCTGGGCGGCGAGGCGATCGCCAACGGCTCCTCGGTCACCGACGACGCCGGCGTGGCGCTGATGGTCAAGCAGGCGATGGACGCCTGGGGCCGCATCGATGTGCTGGTCGCCAACGCCGGCGTGCTGCGCGACAAGACCTTCGCCAAGATGGAGATCGCCGACTTCGAGTTCGTGCTCGGCGTCCACCTACTGGGCACGGTGAAGCCCGCCAAGGCGGTCTGGGAGATCATGCGAGAGCAGAACTACGGCCGCATCGTCTGCACGACTTCGTCCTCCGGCCTCTACGGCAACTTCGGCCAGTCGAACTATGGCGCGGCCAAGCTGGGCATCATCGGCTTCATGAACACGCTGAAGCTCGAGGGGCAGAAGAACAACATCCACGTCAACGCCATCGCCCCGGTCGCCGCCACGCGGATGACCGAGAACCTGATGCCGCCGGCCATCCTGGAGAAGCTGAAGCCGGAATATGTGACGCCCGGCGTCGTGTTCCTCTGCTCCGACGAGGCGCCCTCCGGCTGCATCCTGACCGCCGGGGCCGGCGCCTTTGCGCTCTCGCGGATCGTCGAGACCGAGGGCGTCTATCTGGGCGAAGACGGACTGTCGGTGGAAGAGGTGCGCGACAACTGGGCCAGGATCACCGATCCGGCCGGCCAGCAGGCCTATCAGGCCGGCGGCGAACAGAGCGCCAAGTTCTTCCGCCTGATGGGCGGCTGACCGGCCTTTCCCCTCAGGGAAAGGGAGAGCTTCGTTACGCCGAATCAACTTGCGCCCCGCGAGGTCCGCGCGCGTAACCTTGCCTCCTGATCGCGCCCGCCAGAGGCGCGGCGAAAGGAGGATCGCGTGGCCGAGCCCAGCCCCGCGTCTAGGGGGTCCGCGGCGCCCAGGACGGCCATGTCCGGGCGCGCCGTGCTGGCGTTCGCCTGCGCCTACATGCCCTATGCGGCGCTGCTGCTGTCGGTCGCCGTCCAGCTGCCGCCGTTCTTCGCCAGCCAGCTGGGCCTGGGCCTCGCCGCCGGCGCGGCGTTCGGGGTCGTGCGGCTGATCGACATTCCGGTCGACCCCGTGCTGGGGCTGCTGATCGACAAGACCCGCAGCCCGATCGGCCGCTACCGGCCGTGGATGATCGCCGGCGCGCCGATCATGATGCTGGCGCTCTACATGCTCTACCAGGCCAAGCCGGGCATCGATGAAACCTACCTGGTGATCTGGCTGCTGGTGATCTACCTCGGCATGTCGATCCAGCTGGTGGCCGGCAACGCCTGGGCCTCCACCCTGGCCGCCAGCTATACGGCGCGCTCGAAGATCTTCGGCGCCATGCTCGGCATGGGCGTGGTGGGCGCGGTCCTGGCCCTGGTGATCCCGGTGGTGGCGGCCAAGCTGGGCCAGGACGAGGTTCACGGCATGCGCGCCGTCGGCTGGTTCCTGTTCGGGCTGGTCCCGGCCTCCACCGCGATCGCGCTCCTGCGCACGCCCGAGCGGGCGGCCGAGCCCGACCGGGCCAAGCGCTTCGGCCTGGCCGACTACGTGGCGCTGCTCTCCCGCGGCAATGTCCTGCGGATCCTCGTCGCCGACTTCTGCGTGACCATGGGCCCGGGCTGGATGGCGGCGCTTTACGTCTTCTATTTCCGCGACTCCCGCGGGCTCGGCCTCACCGCCGGCAACCTGCTGCTCGCCCTCTACATCCTGGCTGGGCTGTTCGGCGGCCCGGCCGCGGCGTGGCTGGCCAACCGGATCAGCAAGCACCGCGCCCTGATCGTCACCACCACCCTCTATTCCCTGGCGCTGATCCTCATCCCGCTGCTGCCCAAGGGCCAATCCCTGCCCTTCGTGCTGCCGATGTTCTGCCTGGGCGCGCTCGCCACCGGCTTCGTGGTGATGGTGCGCGCGATCACCGCCGACGTGGGCGACGAGCTGCGGCTGGAGGGCGGGCGCGACCTGATCGGCCTGCTCTATGCGGTGACCAGCGCCACCACCAAGGCCGCCAGCGCGCTGTCGATCTTCGTCAGCTACGCCCTGCTGAGCTCCATCGGCTACGACGCCAGGCCGCACGCCGCGAACGGACCGGCCCAGGTCCACGGCCTGGAGCTGATCTACATCACCGGGCCCATCGTCTTCGTGATGCTCGGGGGCGCCGCCTTCCTGGGCTACAAGCTCTCCGCCGAGCGTCATGCCGAGATCCGCCGCCAGCTCGAAGCGCGCGACGCGCTGCTGGCGGAGCAGCTGGGCGTCGACGGCGTCACGGCCTCGCCGGGCGCCCCGCTCGTCACCGGTCCGTGACCGCCAGCCGCGCCCGAAAGCCCTTGCACGGGCCCGGGTCTGCGGTCTCTCCTGTCCGGATTAAGCACCCCACAGAGGGTGACCTATTGATATTGGGAGACGCTCAGTGACCTCAACTTCGGGGACCGCCACCTCCGGCCGACTGCCGCTGCCACGCCTACTCGCCTTCTCCCTCGGGAGCATTCCCGCCTACATGCTGATCACGATGACCGGCGTCTATCTGCCGCCGTTCTACGCCGGCAAGATGGGGGTCACGCTCAGCGTCATCGGGGCGACCATCGGGCTGCTGCGGCTGACCGACCTGGGGCTCGACGTGGCGCTGGGCTGGCTGATGGACAAGACCCGCACGCCCATGGGCCGCTACCGGCCGTGGTTCCTGCTCGGCCTGCCGGTGCTCTGGCTCTCCGTCTACAAGGTGTTCAATCCGCCGGCGAACCCGGACACCACCTACCTGTTCGCCTGGTACATCCTGCTCTACGTCGCCTACTCGCTGCTGGTGCTGGGGCATTCGGCCTGGGCCGCGACGATCAGCGGCAAGTACCATGAGCGCTCGCGGATGTTCGGCTGGATGCTGGGTGTCGGGGTCTGCGGCTCCTCCTTCCTGGGCCTGCTGCCGAAACTGACCCACGGCCGGCTCACCCCGGCCGACCCGGCCGCCATCCCGACGGTCGGCTGGATCATCATGGCGGTGGCCACCGTGGCGGTGATCGTGCCCCTCCTGGCGGCGCCGGAACGGTCGACCCCGCTGGCGACCAAGGAGCGGACGACGCTCAACGACTATTTCGCGGTGATCACCAACCCGTCGATGGCCCGGCTGGTGGCGGCGGACCTGTTCCTGATCCTCGGCCCGGGCTCGAGCGCGCCGATCTACCTGTTCTTCTTCCGCGAAGCGAAGGGCTTCTCGCCAGCCGATGTCAGCGTCCTGCTGATCCCCTATGGCGCGGCGGGCATCCTGGCCGCGCCGATCTGGGCCAAGATCGCCCAGCGCTTCGGCAAGCACCGCACGGTGCAGGCGGCCGGCGTCTGCTACGCGATCTTCCAGACGATCCTGATGCTCGTGCCCGCCAAGCTGTTCTGGCCGACGTTTGCGAGCATGTTCAGCGTCGGCTTCTGCGCGGCGGCGTTCATCGTGCTGATCCGGGCCATGGTCGCCGATGTGGCCGACGAACTGCGGCTGACCACCGGCCAGGAGCGGTCGGGCGTGCTCTACGCCCTGGTGACGCTCACCCAGAAGCTGGGCTCGTCGCTGGCGGTGATCATCATCTATCCGATCCTCGACCTGTTCCACTATGTGGCCAAGCCCGGCTACCACAACACGCCCCACGCCATCTGGGGGCTGGAGATGTGCTACGTCTTCGCGCCCATCATCCTGGTGGTCGTGGGTTCCACCTGCCTGGTCGGCTACAAGCTCGACGCCAAGCGGCAGACCGAAATCCGCGACGCCCTGGAAGAGCTGGAGGCGCGGGACTACGCCGCCGGCACGGAAGTCCTGGGCGGGCCCGGCGAGAACATCGCCGCGCGGGCTAGCTGAGCAGCCGCCGCGCGATGTCCATGAACACGTGCGCCGCCTGGCTGTCGGGGTGGGAGACCACCACCGGCTGGCCTTCGTCGCCCGACTGACGGACCGCGACCTCGAGAGGCGCCTGACCCAGCAGCGGCACGCCCAGCCGCTGGGCTTCGCGCACGGCCCCGCCCTCGCCGAAGATCGGGATACGCGCGCCGGTCGTCGGGTCGGCGAACCAGGCCATGTTCTCGACCACGCCCAGGATCGCGGCGCCGGTCTTGCGGAACATGGTGGCCGCGCGGCGCGCGTCGATCAGGGCGATCTCCTGCGGCGTCGAGACGATGACCACCCCGTCGAGCTGCAGCTTCTGGACCAGGGTGAGCTGGATGTCGCCGGTGCCGGGCGGCAGGTCGATGACCAGCACGTCCAGCGGGTCGTTCTCGGTTCCCCAGACGCTGTTCATCAGGGTGCGCAGCGCTGAGGACGCCATCGGCCCGCGCCAGATGTTGGCCGTGCCGTCCTCGACGATGAAGCCGATGGACATCACCTTCACGCCCCACGCCATCAGCGGGATCAGCCGCTTGTCGTCGTCGAAGGTCGGCTCGTCCTTGATCCCCATCATGTGCGGGGCCGAGGGGCCATAGATGTCGGCGTCCAGCAGGCCCGATTTCAGGCCCAGGCGGGCGAAGGCGGCGGCCAGGTTCACCGAGACCGTGGACTTGCCGACCCCGCCCTTGCCGCTGGCGACCGCGATCACCTTGCCGACGAAAGCCGGGCGCTCGGCCTCGCCCATGGGCCCCAGCCTGGCCTGCGGGTCCTCGGCGACCCGCGCGGTGGGCCGCCGGCGCGGGCTGACCTGGGCGCTGAACTGCGGGGTATGGGCCGCCTCGGCGGTCAGCACCACCTGGGCCTGGCCCACGCCGGGCTGGGCGGCCAGCACCCGCTCGGCCGCCTCGCGCACCGGGGCGTAGAGCTCGGCCTCGGCGGCCGGGACCTCCAGCATGAAGCCCACCCGGTCGCCGCGGATCGACAGTCCGCGCACCAGCCCGGCGGCGGACAGCCCCTTGCCCGACTTGGGATCGATCACGGCGTCGAGGCCGGCGAGCAGGGCGGCTCGATCGGGGCCGGGGGATTTCGGGACGGGCTGGTCGCTCATGACGCCTTAAGCTTGCTTTGAGATGGGCTGGGTCTCATATCCATCAGACCGCGCCGGTTATATGGGCGCAGCGCCTGGATCGACCACAACAAAGCCCCGAACGCAAAGACCGACCCGGCACATGCCCTGGAACGACAACGCCAATCCCGGCCCCTGGGGCTCGCCGCCGCCGGGCGATGACGACGAGCGCAAGGATCCGCCGCGCCGCGGAAGCGGCGGGCGCGGCCCCGGCCGCCCGGGCGGCCCGGACCTGAACGCCGGTATGGACCGGGTGCGCCAGCGCATGCGCGGCCTGTTCGGCGGCCCTGGCGGCGGCGTGCGGCCCGGCGCCCTGGTGGGCATCGCCGCGGCGGTCTTCGCACTGTGGGCGCTGAGCGGCATCTATCTGGTGCAGCCGAACGAGGTGGCGGTGGTCACCACCTTCGGGGCCTATTCGCGCAACGAGGGCCCCGGCCCGCGCTACCACCTGCCCTGGCCGATCGAGAAGGTCGAGAAGGTGCCGGTGACCACGCTGAACCGCTTCGACATCGGCTCATCGGGGGGCGGCGGCGGCGCCTCATCCGACGCCAGCGTCAGCGATGCCGGCGCCTCCTCGCCCAGCCTGATGCTGACCGCCGACGAGGCGATCATCGACCTGAATTTCAGCGTCACCTGGCGGATCTCCGACCCTGGCCGCTTCATCTTCGCCACCCGCGACCCCGAGGATGCGATCAAGGCCGTGGCCGAGAGTTCCATGCGCGAGGTGGTCGGCCGCAACCAGCTCGACTTCATCCTCAACAACGGCCGCGGCAAGGTGCAGTTCGAGACCGCCGACCAGATGCAGCGCATCCTCGACGCCTGGGGCATGGGCGTGCGCATCGTCGAGGTGCAGATCCGTTCGGCCAACCCGCCACAGGAGGTGGTCGCCGCCTTCCGCGACGTGCAGAGCGCCCAGCAGGATCGCGATTCCGCCGAAAACGTCGCCGACGCTTACAAGAACCGCGTGGTCAATGAAGCCAAGGGGACAGCCGCCCAGATCGTCCAGTCGGCCGAGGGGTATCGGGAGCAGTCGGTGCGAACCGCCACCGGTGAGGCTGCCCGCTTCAATTCGATCTACGCCGAATACCGTCGCGCGCCCCAGGCGACCCGCGACCGTCTCTACCTGGAGACCATGGAGCGGGTGCTGCGCAACTCCAACAAGGTGGTGATCTCCGGCAAGGGCGTCACCGCCCCGGTGATCCTGCCGCCCGACGTGTTCCGCCCGCGCAGCGGGCCGGCCGCCCTGGCCCCGTCCGCGCCGACCCAGCCGTCGGCGCAAGGCGGCCAGCCGCAGGCGACGCAGCCGGGAGGGCAGCCATGAGCCGCCCCGCGCCCTGGCTGCTGTACGCCATTCTGGCCATCGTGGCCGCGATCCTGGCCGCCAACACCTTCTTCGTGGTCGACCAGCGGCAGGAGGCCATCGTGCTGCGCCTGGGCCAGCCGGTCCGGGTGATCCACGCGCCGCGCGAGGCCGGCGGCGCCGGCCTGAACTTCAAGACGCCGTTCCTGGAGAACGTGGTCACCCTGGACCGCCGCAACCAGGCGATGGAGGCCGACCAGGAGGAGATCGTCACCGGCGACCAGGAGCGGCTCGTGGTCGACGCCTTCCTGCGCTACCGCATCTCCGACCCGCTGCAGTACTACCGGACCCTGCACGACGAGCACACGGCGCAGGACCGACTGGAGCGGCTGGTGAACTCCTCCCTGCGCCAGATCCTGGGCGCGTCCACCACCGACGACATCATCTCCGGCAAGCGCGAGGTGCTGATGGCGCAGTCGCGGGCCGACGTCGCCAAGCGGGCCAAGGAATCCCAGCTCGGCATCGACATCATCGACCTTCGGATGAAGCGCGTGGACCTGCCGACCGCCAACCAGGCTTCGGTCTATACGCGCATGCAGACCAACCGACAGCAAGCGGCCGCCCAGTACCGCGCCGAGGGCGAACAGAAGAAGCGCGAGATCATGGCCGCCGCCGACAAGGAGGTGACCATCACCCTGGCCAAGGCCAGCGAGGAAGGCGCCGAGACCCGCGGCCAGGGCGACGCCCAGCGGACCCGCATCTTCGCCCAGGCCTTCGGCAAGGATCCCAGCTTCGCGGCCTTCTATCGATCCATGCAGGCCTATGAGGCGGGCCTAGGCCAGGGCGACACCACCCTCGTGCTCTCGCCTGACAGCGCCTTCTTCAAATACTTCGAGCAGGGGCCGAACGCGGGCGCCGGGCCCGCGACCAGGCGCTGATGCCGGCGCTGGTCCGGGCGGAGCTGGCGTTCATCCCGAGCTTCCTCGAAGCGCTGGGCGAAGGCTTTTCGCGCGACAACCTGCGCCCGACCTCGCCTGAAGAAATCGCCCAGATCGAGCGCCAGCCCGAGTGGTTCGTGCGCATCGTCAACAATCCGCCGCGCCAGGTGGTGCTGCCGGACGGCACGCTCGGCCAGCGCGTGCCGGCCACCGAGCTCTGGTACATGGACGGCGCGACCTTCCTGGGCTCGGTCGGCATCCGCCACGAGCTGAACGCGATCCTCGAGAGCTGGGGCGGCCACATCGGCTATGCGGTGCGCCCCTCGGCCCGCCGCCAGGGCCACGCCAGCGCCATGTTGGCTGAGGCGCTGGACCACGTCCGCGCGACCCTGCCGCTCAGCCGGGTGATGCTGACGGTGGACCTCGACAACACCGCCTCGATCAAGGTGATCGAGAAGAACGGCGGGACCATCCGCGACGAGGTCGACAACCCCTGGGTGGAAGGGGTCCGCGGCCGCCGCTACTGGATCGACTTGCGCTGACCCCTCTGGCAACCTGACGCCGCAGCCGGGTCGAAGCCGATGAAATCCCTGATCGCAGCCCTGGCCGCCGCCCTGATTCTGGCTCCCGTCCCGCCCGCCGCCGCGCCCGCGCCGCCCGCGATCCAGGTCTCGCCCGAAGCGCCGCTGATGGACCAGCCGTTCCGCCTCAGCCTCACAGGCCTGCCGCCCGGCCGGCCCGCGACCCTGACCGCCCGCGCCCAGGCTCAGGACGGCGTCTGGTGGCGAAGCGCGGTGAGACTGCCCGGCGCGCCCGCCGAAGCCATCGACGCGACCCGGCTGATCGCCGCCATGACCGCGGACGCCGCACCCAAGGGGGGAGACCGCCAGGCGTTCGCCGTCACCGACGTCTCGCAGCCGCTCGCCACCACCTTCGAAATCAGCGCCGGCGGCCGGCGGCTGGCGAGCCGCACGGTGACCCGGCGCTTCGGCCCAGCCGGCATTTGCCCCTTCGCCATTCGCGAGGATGGCGTCGTCGGGGTCTTCTACGTTCCCGCGCAGCCCGGACCGCATCCCGGCGTGCTGGTGATCGGCGGCTCGGACGGCGGCTTCGGCGCGCCCCAGGTCGCCATGATGCTGGCCGACCACGGCTTCGCGGCGCTGTCGCTGGCCTATTTCGGCAAGAAGGGCCTGCCGGCGACCCTGGAAGACGTGCCCATGGAGACCTTCAGCCGCGCGGTCGGCTGGCTTCATCGCAACCCCGCGGTCGATCCGCGCTTCGTGGCGATCTATTCCGAATCCCGCGGCACGGAGCCGGCGCTCTACGCCGCCGCCACGACCGGGGGCGTGGACGCCGTGGTCGCCCGCTCGCCCAGTTTCGCGCTGTGGGGCGGCGTCTCGGCCAACCATTTGCCAGGGAAGCCGGCCTGGACAGTCGCCGGCAAGCCGCTGCCGGCCATTCCAAACACCCTCTATCCAGGCTTCATCGCGGCCTATCTGGGCGACAGGCTCACCGGCCGGCCGGTGCGCCAGACGCCGCTGTTCCTGGAGGACCTGGCCCATTTCGGCGACACCGCCCGGGTCGAGATCCCGGTGGAGCGGATCGCCGGGCCGCTGCTGCTGCTGGCTGGAGCGGGCGACCAGATCTGGCCCTCGGCGATGATGGCCGGGCGCATCGAGGCGCGCCGCCGGCGCTTCGGCCGGGCCGGCGCAGACCAGCTGGTAGTCTATCCCGGGGTCGGCCACGCCATCCCCTATGCCTACCTGCCGGTGCGCAAGCGCGACGCCGCGGGCCCATTCGCGGTGGGCGGCGCGCCACCGGGCGAGACTCGCGCGCAGGCCGACGCCTGGCCGCGCATCCTGCGGTTCCTGACCGACGCGGCGAAAGCGCGCGCCAGGCCCGACGCCCGCTAGACCGCCTGCCCCGCCAACAGGGCCGCGACCTCGTGCAGGTCGGCGGCGATGCGCACGGTCAGCGTCTCCATCTCCTCGGTGGGGTCCAGCATGTCCGGCACCATCACGGTCATCATCCCAGCCGAAGACGCCGAGCGGACGCCGTTGTGGCTGTCCTCAAGCGCCAGGCAGGAGGCCGGATCGACCCCCAGCGCCGCGGCGGCCTTGAGGAACGGCTCGGGGTGCGGCTTGCCCTTTTCCTGCGCCTCGCGGGTGATGAAGGCGTCGAAGCGGGGCAGCAGGCCGTGCGGCCCCAGGCTCTGCTCGACGGCATAGCGGCTGGACGAAGTTGCGATGGCGCGCGGCAGCTTCAGCGCATCGAGCCGGTCGAGGATTTCCACCACCCCGGCCTTCAGCGCGATGCCCGCCGCCTGCTCGGTGCGGAAATAGACGCTGACCGCGGCGGAGAAGGCCGGCAGGTCGAAGCCTTCCCCGAAGTGCTCCATGAGGATCAGGTCGCTGGCCTCGTGGCGCAGGCCCACCATCCGCTGGAAAGTGGCGAACGGCATCTCGCCGCCGAAGCTCGCCGCGGCGTGCTGCATGGCGGCGAACACCACCTGCTCGGTGGCGACCAGCAGGCCGTCCATGTCGAAGACGACGGCTTTGACGGGACGCGGGAAACTCATGCCTCAATCGCCAATGAAGGCGTCCTGCTCGTAGCCCTGGAAATAGAGCAGGGTCGTGAGGTCCGTATGGTCGATGCGCGCGTCGGCCTTCGCCGCCACGATCGGCTTGGCGCGGTAGGCGACGCCCAGGCCGGCCGCCTCGATCATCGCCAGGTCGTTGGCGCCGTCGCCGAGCGCGATGGCGGCCGACAGCGGCAGGTCGCGGGCCGCGGCCTCTTCCACGAGCGCCGCCAGCTTGGCCTCGCGCCCGAGGATCGGATCGCCCACCTCGCCGCTGAGCGCACCCTCGACCTCGATCAGGCTGTTGGCGCGATGGGCGTGGAACAGGGCCGCCTGGGCCACCCGGCCGGTGAAGAACGAGAAGCCGCCGCTGACCAGCACGCAGCGCGCGCCGTTGGCGGCCATGGTGCGCACCAGGGTCCGCGCCCCGGGGTTCAGCCGCACGCGCTCGTCATAGGTCTGCTGCAGGGCCGTCACCGGCAGGCCTTTCAGCATGGCGACCCGCTCGCGCAGCGCGCCCTCGAACGCCAGCTCGCCGCGCATGGCGCGCTCGGTGATGGCGCTGATCTCGGCCTTCAGGCCGGCGAAGTCGGCCAGTTCGTCCAGGCATTCGACATTGATGATGGTGGAATCCATGTCCGCCACCAGCAGCTTCTTGCGCCGTCCGGCGGTGGGCTGCAGGCACCAGTCGACGCCCTGGTCGGCGAGCGCGGGACCGAGCGCGGCGCGGACCGCGGCGAGGTCCCGAGCCTCCAGGATCACGTCGGTGACGCCGGTGTCGCCGCCGTCCAGCTTCCGCGCCGACTTGCCTTCAGCGCCCGCGCTGGCGAAGACATCGCGCAGGTTCAGCGAGACGTTCCCCGCCTCGGGCGGCGCGACGACGGTGAGGACAAGTTCCATGGCGCCCCGCATCTGGCTGATCGCCGGACCCACGGCAAGCGGCAAGTCGGCGCTCGCGCTGCGGCTCGCCGAAGCTGTGGGCGCGGAGATCGTCAACGCCGACTCCATGCAGCTCTACGCCGACCTGCGCCTGCTGACCGCCCGGCCCTCGCTCGAGGATGAAGCCCGCGCGCCGCATCACCTGTTCGGGACGGTCGACGCCGCCGACGGCTGGTCGGTGGGCCGCTGGCTGAAGGCGGCGCATGCGGCATTGGAGGGGATCGCGGCGCGCGGCCGGCCGGCGGTGGTGGTCGGCGGCACCGGCCTCTACTTCCGCGCCCTGACGCTGGGCCTGGCCGAGATCCCCGCCATCGCCGCCGACGTGCGCCGCGCTGCCGCCGCCGAGTACGAGGCGCTGGGGGCTGAGGATTTCCACGCGCGCCTGGCCAAGATCGACCCGGCCGCGGCCGCCCGCATCCCGACCACGGATCGCCAGCGGCTGGCGCGGGCCTGGGAGGTCTGGGCCGCCACCGGGCGATCGCTCTCCGATTGGCAGGCCGACAGCGCATTGGCCCTGCCCGCCGGGTCGTGGTCCGCCGTGGCGCTCGATCCGCCGCGCGAGGCGCTCTACGCCCGCTGCGACGCCCGGCTGGCGGCGATGGCGGACCAGGGCGTGCTGGCGGAAGTGGCCGCGCTCACCGCCCGCGACCTCGACCCGGCCCTGCCGCTGATGAAGGCCGTGGGCCTGCGCGAATTCGCCGCCCACCTGCGCGGCGAGGCCAGCCTTCCGGAGGCGCTTTCGGCCGCCCAGCAGCAGACCCGCAACTACGCCAAGCGCCAGGCCACCTGGATGCGCGGCCAGATGGCCGACTGGCCGCGCGTCGGCGGAATCGACGCGGACGACCAGTGGGGGCAGTTTCTTGCGCTTAACCCCGTCTTGACGCCCTAGGGCCAGCATGCGAAAGCCCAAACCCTGAGCTTCCGAGGAACACTCGTGCGCAAGATTCTTGTACTCGTAAGGCGACCCTAAGCGGACTGACCCTGCTCAGCCCGTCCAAGGTCGCTTATAACCAGGCCCCCACGCGGGCCTTTTTTATTGCCCCAAGACCGAGCCAACCCATGACCGCCCACCAGACGACGATCGAAGCCGAGACCACCACGCTTTCGGGCGCCGAGATGGTCGTGCGCGCGCTTCTCGACCAGGGCGTGGACGTGCTGTTCGGCTATCCGGGCGGGGCGGTGCTGCCGATCTATGACGCCCTGTTCGCCGAGCCGCGGCTGAAGCACGTGCTGGTGCGCCACGAGCAGGGCGCGACCCACGCGGCGGAGGGCTATGCGCGCTCCACCGGCCGGCCCGGCGTGGTGCTGGTCACCTCCGGCCCGGGCGCGACCAATGCGGTGACCGGCATCGCCGACGCCCTGATGGACTCCATCCCGCTGATCGTCATCACCGGCCAGGTGGCGACCCATCTGATCGGCACCGACGCCTTCCAGGAATGCGACACCATCGGCATCACCCGGCCCTGCACCAAGCACAACTACCTGGTGAAGGACGTGGCCGACCTGCCGCGCGTGCTGCACGAGGCCTTCCACATCGCCACCACCGGCCGGCCGGGCCCGGTGGTCATCGACATCCCCAAGGACGTGCAGTTCGCCAAGGGCCCCTACCAGGGCCCGGCCCAGGTGAAGCACGTCCACAACTATGCGCCGCGCGTGAAGGGCGACCCGGGCCGCATCGCCGAGGCCGCGGCGATGATCGCCAAGGCGCGCCGCCCGATCCTCTACACCGGCGGCGGGGTGATCAATTCCGGGCCGGAGGCGGCGAAGCTGCTGCGCGAGTTCGCCGCGCTGACCGGCGCGCCGGTCACCTCGACCCTGATGGGCCTGGGCGCCTTCCCGGCGTCGAGCCCGCAGTGGCTGGGGATGCTGGGCATGCACGGCAGCTTCGAAGCCAACAACGCCATGCACGACTGCGACGTCATGGTGGCGATCGGCGCGCGCTTCGACGACCGGGTGACCGGGCGCCTGGACGCCTTCGCGCCCGGCTCACGCAAGATTCACATCGACGTCGACGCGTCTTCCATCGGCAAGAACGTGCGCACGGACATCGGCATCGTCGGCGATGCCGGCAATGTGTTGGCGGACCTGATCGCGGTCTGGAAGGCCAAGAGCTATTCGACCGACAAGAAGGCGATGGGCGACTGGTGGGCCCAGATCGACGCCTGGCGCGCCCGCGACAGCTTCCGCTACCGACCCGACGCCAAGCTCATCAAGCCGCAGCACGCCATCCAGCGGCTCTATGAGCTGACCAAGGACAAGGACGTCTACATCACCACCGAGGTCGGCCAGCACCAGATGTGGGCCGCCCAGTTCTACCGCTTCGAGGAGCCCAACCGCTGGATGACCTCGGGCGGCCTGGGAACCATGGGCTACGGCCTGCCCGCCGCCGTCGGCGTGCAGATGGCCCATCCCGACAGCCTGGTGATCGACATCGCCGGCGACGCATCGGTGCAGATGACCATGCAGGAGATGTCGACAGCCGTGCAGCACGGCCTGCCGATCAAGATCTTCATCCTCAACAACGAGTGGATGGGCATGGTGCGCCAGTGGCAGCAGCTGCTGCACGGCGAGCGCTATTCGCACTCCTATTCCGCGAGCCTGCCGGACTTCGTGAAGCTGGCCGAGGCCTATGGCGGCGTGGGCATCCGCGCCGAGCATCCGGACGAGCTGGACGACGCCATCCGCGCGATGATCGCGTCGGACAAGCCGGTGCTGTTCGACTGCCGGGTGACCAAGGAAGAGAACTGCTTCCCGATGATCCCCTCCGGCAAGGCGCACAACGAGATGATCATGGCCGAGGAAGCCCGCGACCTGGGAGCGATCATCGACGACGCGGGGAAAAGGCTGGTGTGAAGCGAGCGGCTTAGCGCGCGCCCAGCCGCGCCACGACCTCGCGCGGGATGCGGTAGTCGGCGACGATCTGGGCGCGGTCGCGCAGGCCCATCACCTCGCGCTGCACCAGGAAGCACCAGACCGCGTCGGCGGCGGTCGCCAGGACTTCGCCGCGGCCCTCGCCCTGATGCTCGCGCAGCGCCGCCAGCGCCGCCTCGGCCTTGCGGCCCATCCGGCCCAGCGAGGCGGCCTGCTCCTGGGCGATCTCGCCGCGCAGGATGCTCTCGCCGGTCTCATAGGCCAGGCGCGTGTTCAGGCTCTGCGGCGTGCGGAACGACGACATCGCGCCAATGTCGGCGACCGGCCTCGCGGGCGCAAGCGAGGCCGGCTCACGGAGCCCGCGAGATCACATCCCGTTATAGAAGTAGGCCTCTTCGGCGATCTTGCCGTCCTTGATGGTGTAGAGCGCGGTCTCGTCCATAACGAAGCGCTGGCCGCTGTCCTTCTGTGTGACGTCCATCTTGAAGCGGACCACGAAGCGGTCGCCGTTCACGAACGGGCCTTCCACCTCGACGCCGTGCACATCATGGGCGCCGGCCCACCACTCACCCTTGCCGCGCAGCGCCGCCTTGCCACGCGCCACCGGGTCGCCGCCGTTCGGAGCGACCGGCTCGATGCTGACCGCATCCTCGGCCCAGTACTTCTCGCCCGAGCCCGCGAAGTCGCCGGCCTTCCACATCGCCACCAGATCATCGGCCACATCCTGGGTCGTCATGACGAACTCCTTTGCTGCGCCCGATCCTCCGCCGTCCCTGTGACGAGGGTGCGTCAGGCTCGTGGTGAAGACGCGCCAGCCGGCGCGAATTCGACAGGCGCCGTTCTACGGGGGGCCTCGTGACAGCGTGCTGGCAGCAGGAAGCACCGGCGCTATAAGGGGCCATGACCGACACCGCCCAGCCCGCCTCCGTCTACGACCTCGCCCATTCCGACGAAGTTGAGAATCTGGCGACCTTCGCGGTGCTGGTGGACAACGAGCCGGGCGTGCTGCACCGCCTGGTCGGGCTGTTCGCGGCGCGCGGCTACAACATCGAGAGCCTGACGGTCGCCGAGACCGACGCCAACGCCCATACCAGCCGGGTGACCATCGTCACCCGCGGCACGCCGCAGGTGCTGGCCCAGATCGAGGCCCAGCTCACCAAGATGGTCTCGACCCGCCATGTGCAGGACGTGACCCGCGACCCCAACGGCCTGGAGCGCGAGCTGGCGCTGATCAAGGTCAAGGGGACCGGCCCGGAGCGGGTGGAGGCGCTGCGCGTCGCCGACATCTTCCGCGCCCGGGTGATCGACACCACCCACGAGAGCTTCGTCTTCGAGCTGACCGGGGCGCCGTCGAAGATCGACAAGTTCTCCGACCTGATGCGCCCGCTGGGGCTGGTGGAGATCTCGCGCACCGGCGTGCTCTCCATCCAGCGGGGCGTGGAAGTCCTCTAGGCCGCCTGGGCCGCTTCCACCGTCTGCGCCTCGGCGGCCTTGCCGGCATCGACTTCGGCCGCCATGAGGCGGGCGTGGCGGCGATGGCCGATGTACTTGGCGCTACCGAAATGGACGGCGAACAGCGTCAGCTTCGAGGCCAGCGGGAAGACGGCGAGGAAGGCCGGCCACCAGGCGGGATACAGCCAGGCGATGACCAGGTTGGCGATGGCGGTGGTGAACATAAGGCCGGACCAGACGTAGCCCCAGCCGACCATCAGGTCGCTGACCAGGTGGACGGCGTCGTCGGGCAGGTAGCGGATCATCCAGCCCTTCTTCAGCATCACCACGCCGATGGCGACATAGATGATCGAGGGCTTGATCATCAGGAAGCGCGGATCGTTGGTCATCATGGCCACGCCGCCCAGCACCACGACCAGGCCGAGCGAAGCCCATTGCAGCAACTCCACCGGCCGGTGGGTCGCCTTCTGGAACACCACCTGGCCGATGCCCACCAACAGGGCCGCGCCGGTGGCGGTGCGCACGTCCACGTGCATGGCGAGCAGGACGGCCAAGACGATCGACGACAGGAAGTCCGAGGCCAGGGGGCGGATGGCGTAGATGAGGTCCTTCACGGGAATTCTCCAACGAAAACTGACGCCTGGAACCCTAGCCGCCGGCCGCCCGGCCCTTAAGACCACTCACGAAGCCAAGGCGGCGGTTGGCGCAAAACGCCCCGCCACCCACGCTTCGCGAACGGATTTTGTTCAAATCTCAACGCCTCGCCCCTATATTGGAGGGGTCAGGGTTCGCCCTGTCTATGGAGATAAACGCGCACGTAATAAGCGGACTGGACCCGGGTGCGATTCCCGGCGGCTCCACCATCTTCTTTCCGGGTTATCGCCGGATTTGTGAGGGGCCGATCAGCATCGACAGACGTGTAAAGGTGTTGCTTTCTCTCGGCCTGACCCACCGTCCCGGGTCTTTAAACTAACTGCGAACGATAACTTCGCTGGAGACATCCGTCTCGCCGCGTAAGCGGTGCGACCCGTCTCACCTAAGTCCTAGGGGTTCAGATCCTTAGGCGGGGCCCGGAGGACGCCTGCCAACAGAAGTCCTCCACCTTTCTCGGCGCTGCCGAGGCGTCCTCCGTTCTTGAGCGAATGTTTGGCGGCGCCTGCCAACAGAAGCCGCCCACTTTCCCTCCCAATTTTCTCCCTGATCTGCGCGCCAAATCAGCGATCTCCGCGTTCCGTTGGACAGGCTGAACAAGAGCTTTGCGGTCGCTGACCTTAAGGTTAGGGTCGCGCCCGTATTTTCGGAGACCCCATGGCCCAGGATCCGCCGGCCCAGGATTTGATGCGCTACGAGGCCATGGCCCAGGACGCTTTGCGCGGGGTCGTCAAAGCTGCGCTCAAGCGCGCCGCCGCGCCGGAGGGCCTGCCGGGCGCCCATCACTTCTACATCACCTTCAAGACCGATGCGCCCGGCGTCTCCGGCCCGCCAGACCTGCTGGGCAAATACCCGGACGAGATGACCATCGTGCTGCAGCACCAGTATTGGGACCTGGCGCCCGGCGAGACCTTCTTCTCGGTGACCCTGCAGTTCGGCGGCCAGCCCAAGCGGCTGAGCGTGCCCTATGCGGCGGTGACCCGCTTCTACGATCCCAGCGTGCAGTTCCTGCTGCAGTTCGAGGCGCCGGCCAGCGAGGCCAAGCCCGCCGAGCCCGAGGCGGATGAAGAGGTCCCCGCCGCGGCGCCGTCCGGAGAGGGCGAGGCCAAGATCGTCTCCCTCGACCAGTTCCGGAAGAAGTGATGAGCGAGACGCAAGCGCCGGCCCTCACCGACGAGGCGATCCTCGAACGTTTCCAGCGCACCAGGAACCAGCCCACCGGCTCCCAGACCCTGGGGTTCCGGATGGTGTCGGTGAGCCAGGCTGCGAAGACCGTCGAGGTGGAGTTCGACGCCAGGCCGGAACTCCTGCTGAATCCGATGAAGCAGATTCAGGGCGGCTATCTCTGCGCCATGCTGGACGAGTGCATGAGCGTGGCCTGCATGGTGGCCTCGGGCATGACGGCGGTCGCACCCACCCTGGAGATGAAGACCAGCTTCTTCCGCCCCGGCATGCCCGGGAAGCTGAAGGGCGTGGGCAAGGTGGTGAAGTGGGGCCGCCAGGTCGCCTTCACCGAGGGCGAGCTGTTCGACGCGGACGGCCGGCTGCTCGCCAAGGCCACCGGCACGGCGATCCCGACGCCGTTCCAGAACTACAAGAAGTAGGCGCGATGCCGCGGCGGATCGGGTGGCCCCGGATTTGGGCGTTGCTGATCGGCCTGATGCTGCTGGCGGCCGCGCCGGCGGCCATCGCGGGCTCGGCCTTTTCCGACTGGAGCTGGGTGGTGGTGGCCGGCGACTGGCACGCCCATTCCGGCGGCCCGTCCGAAGCCTTCGACAACGCCCGGCGCGACGTGGTCACCGAGTTGGAGGACGCGGGCTTTTCCGCCGCCAACCTCAAGCAGTTCTCGGTGCGCCCGGAGCGCTATCCCGACGCCCATGCCGAGAAGTCCGAGCCGCAGGCGATCTACGATGCGCTCTCCGACCTGACGGCCAAGGCCCAGGGCGGCTGCCTGATCTATTTCAGCTCGCACGGGGCGCCGATGGGCGTGGTGGTGGACCAGCAGTTCCTGCCGCCGGCGGTGCTGGCGGGGATGGTCGACCAAACCTGCGGCAAGCGGCCGACGGTGGTGATCATCTCGGCCTGCTTCTCCGGCGTCTTCGTGCCGGCGCTGGCGAGTTCGAACCGCATGGTGCTGACCGCCGCGCGGCCCGACCGCTCGTCCTTCGGCTGCGGCGAGGCGGACAAATATCCCTACTTCGACCAGTGCGTGCTGGAGACCCTGCCCAAGGTCGGCGACTTCGCCGCCCTGGGGACCCAGGTGCAGACTTGCGTGGCCGCCCGCGAGACCAAGGAAGGGATGAAGCCGCCGTCCGAGCCGCAGCTGTTCATCGGCCCGGCGCTCAAGCCCATGCTGCCGCTGCTGGCGCTGACCCCGCAGAAACGAAACTGACACCGAACGGCCGGGCCGAGCGCGGCGCCGCTTGGACGGACTCGCCGCGGCGCCCTACAACCGACTGGCAACTCCGAAGGGGCCCTTAGTCCGGATGCGCTCCACCGTCTTCGCCGTCCTGGCCGCCTTGGCGCTGGTCGTCGCGCCCTGGGCCGGCGCCCTGGCGCAGGACGAGGCGCCGAAGCCCGCGCCCAAGTCCGCCGCCGCTGGCGCCGCCGCCGGCCTGCCCCGAAAGCCGATCCCCTACACCAGGCTGAACGCGAAGCCGGCGAAGCCGAAGCCGAAGCCCGCCGAAGGCGCCGCGGCGGCGAGCGGAGCGCCGAGCGCGGCGGGAGCGGCTGCGGCCAAGCCGCCGCCGGTCGTCGCCGCGCCCGCCCCGCGCACGCCCGCGCCCCAGCCCGCCTATGACGAATTCGGCCCGCTGCCGCAGGCCAAGCCCGCGCCGCCACCGCCGCAACCGGTCCAGCCGCCCGCCCGCGCCCAGCGCCTGGCATCCGGCCAGGCCATGGCGCCGGCCGAACTGGAAGCCTTCGTCGATGGGGTGATGAAGGACGCCATGGGCCGCGAGCACATCGCCGGCGCCGCCGTCTCGGTGGTGCAGAACGGCCAGCTGGTCATGAAGAAGGGCTACGGCTTCGCCGGCCTCAATCCCGACCGGCCGGTGGATCCGGACCGCACCCTGTTCCGCATCGGTTCGATCTCCAAGACCTTCACCTGGATCGCGGTGATGAAGGAGGTCGAGGCCGGCCGCATCCGCCTGAACCAGCCGGTGAACCTCTACCTGCCGGAGAAGGCGCAGGTGAAGGACCAGGGCTACGACCAGCCGGTGCGCGTCGCCAACCTGATGGACCATTCCGCGGGCTTCGAGGACCGCGCGCTGGGCCAGCTGTTCGAGCGCGACTTCGATCGGGTGCGCCCGCTGGACCTCTACCTTCGCCAGGAACGGCCGCGGCGCGTCCATGCGCCGGGCGTGGTCTCCAGCTATTCCAACTATGGCGCGGCGTTGGCCGGCGAGGCGGTCGCGTGGACCTCCGGCAAGCCCTACGAGCGGCTGGTGGAGGACGAGATCCTGAACCCGCTGGGCATGGGCCACACCAGCTTCCGCGAGCCGCACCCCGTGAAGGCGGGGCTGCCGGCGCCCATGCCGGCCGGCCTGACCGGTGACGTCTCCGACGGCTACCGCTGGACGGGGATCGGCTTCCACCGCCGCCCCTATGAGTTCATCGAGCAGATCGCCCCGGCCGGCGCGGGTTCATCCACCGCCGGCGACATGGCGAAATACATGCTGATGATGCTGGGCGGCGGCCAGTTGAACGGCGCGACCATCTACGGCCCGACCACGGCGGAAGCCTTCCGCACACCGCTGCGCAAGACCCCGGTCGGCATCAACGGCTGGGCGCACGGCCTGATGGTCTTCGACCTGCCCGGCGGCCACCGCGGCTACGGCCACGGCGGAGCGACGCTCAGCTTCTTCTCCAACATGGTGGTCGTGCCGGACCTGAACCTCGGGATCTTCGTCACCACCAACACCGACACCGCCCGGCCGCTGGTGAACCGCCTGCCCGATCGCATCGTGCAGCACTTCTATGCGCCGCCTGAGCCCTTCCCGCGGGCCGGCTCGCCAGAGCTGGTCGGGCGCGCCGGCGACTTCGAGGGCTATTACCTGACCACCCGGCGCGCCTATTCCGGCCTCGAGGGCTTCGTCGACCAGCTCACCGGCGGGGCCAAGGTCAGCATCACCCACGACGGGCGGCTGGTGACCCGCGACCAGGGCGGGGTCAAGACCTGGTCCCCCGAGGGGCCGCTGGACGACGGCCGCTTCATCGCCAGCCAGGGCGAAGAGCGGCTGGCCTTCGATGTCGCCGACGGCCAGGCGCGCGCCTTCCATGTGGCCAGCGGGACCATGGCCTATGAGCGGATCAGCCTGTGGCGCCAGCCCAACATGCTGATGCTGCTGGCCGCGCTGACCGCTGTCGCCGCGGTCGCCACCCTGGCCGGCGTGCCGCTGCGCAACCGTCGCGAGTTCCGCCAGAACCAGATCCAGAGCCGCGCGAGCCTGGTGCAGACCATCCAGGCGGTGCTGTGGCTCACCAGCTTCGGCCTGTTCAGCCTCTTCCTCGGCAAGATCGGCGACGCGGCGGCGGTGATGTATTCCTGGCCAGGCTTCTCCATGGTCGTCGCCTCGGCCGCCGCCCTGGTCTCGGCCGGGCTCACCGCCACGACGCTCCTCGCCCTGCCGGCGGTGTGGCGAGGCGGGCGGCGGGTGGATAGCTGGACCCAGCTGCGCAAGGCCGGCTTCACGGTGACGGTCCTGGTCTATCTGGCCTTTTCGGTGGAGCTGGCGGTCCTGGGCGCGCTCAGCCCTTGGAATACCTAGGGAAATCGGCTGGAACGCCCCGCCGCCTACGTAATCGCCCGTAGGCTTTTCCTGGCCGGAAACGACGCCCCCTAAACCTCGCGTTTACCAAGCACTGGGAAAAAGCTGCCTAGCACCGGGCAAATCCTGCTCGGGCCGCTGTTCGTGCGGGTTGGAAGGACGGGAAGGCGTTGAACCAGATCCTGGCTGCGCTTCAGAGGTTCGGGATCGGCCGGTTGGCCGCGATCCTCGGCATCGGCGCGGGCGTGGCGGCGGCCCTGTTCGCCGTGACCATGGGCCTGGGCCAGCCGAAGGCCCTGCTCTATTCCAACCTCGACCTCAAGGAAGCCGGCTCGATCACCGCGGCCCTCGACCAGGGCGGCATCAAGTACGAGGTGAAGGGCGACGGCTCGACCATCATGGTGCCGCGCGACCAGGTCGCCTCGACGCGCCTGATGCTGTCGTCCAAGGGCCTGCCGACCGCGGGCTCCGTCGGCTACGAGATTTTCGACAACACCAGCGCCATGGGCCAGACGGACTTCGTCCAGCAGCTCAACCGCCAGCGCGCCCTGGAGGGCGAACTCGGGCGCACCATCCGCAGCCTCGACGGCATCACCTCGGCCCGGGTGCACCTGGTGCTGCCCAAGCGCCAGCTGTTCGAGGAGGACGCCGAGCAGCCGTCGGCCTCGGTGAGCATCGGAGTCGGCGGCCGCGAGCCCGGCCCCGATAACGTGCGCGCCATCCAGAACCTGGTGGCCGGCGCCGTGCCGAACCTGAAGCCCGACCGCGTCACCGTCATCGACCAGCACGCCAAGACCCTCTCGGGCGGCGAAACCGGCATGGCCGCCGAAGCCGACGGCCGCAAGAGCGAGGTCGAGCAGCGCATCGCCAAGCAGGTGAAGACCCTGGTGGAAGGCGTCGTGGGCGCCGGCAAGGCCCGCGTCAACGTCACCGCCGACGTCGACCTTGCGCAGGTCACCACCCAGAAGGAAGACTTCAACCCGGACGGCCAGGTCGTCCGCTCGGAGTCCACCACCGACGAGAATTCCAAGGACACCCAGGCCGGCGCGCCGACCCAGGCCTCCGCCGCGGCCAAGGTTCCCGGCCCCTCCACCGTCGACGGCTCGGGCGACACCTCGAACGCCACCGGCAAGCAGGAGTCGACCACCAACTACGAGATCAGCAAGACCGTCACCACCGAGGTGCGCCAGCCGGGCGCCGTGAAGAAGATCTCGGTCGCCGTGGCCGTCGACGGCGTCTATGGCGCGGCCGACAAGAAGACCGGCAAGCCCGGCGCCTACGCGCCCCGCTCGGCCGCCGAGATGGCCCAGATCCAGAACCTGGTGCAGACCGCCGTGGGCTACGACAAGGACCGCGGCGACCAGGTCCAGGTGATCAACGTCAAGTTCGCGACCCCCGACGACCAGGAAGGCGTCTCGACCGCCAGCCCGCTGATGGGCTTCGACAAGAACGACATCATGCGCGCCGCCGAACTGGGCGTGCTGGCGGTGGTGGCGATCCTGATGATGCTGTTCATCGTCCGCCCGCTGCTGAAGGGCGCGATGAGCGGCGGCGCCGGCGGCCTGCCGATGCTGGCGGGCGGCGGCGGCGGCGCGACCCGCATCGTGACCTCGGCCGACGGCCAGCAGATGCAGGTCACGGTCGATCCGGCCACCGGCCAGCAGATGGCCCTGCCCGCGCCCGGCGGCGGCGACGGCCTGGAGCAGAAGATCGACATCGCCCGCATCGAGGGCCAGGTGAAGGCCAGCTCCGTCAAGCGCGTGGCCGAGTTCGTCGACAAGCATCCGGATGAATCGGTCTCGATCATCCGCGGCTGGCTGCACGAGTCCGCCTGATGGCCAAACCCAAGGGCATTGCCGACGCCTCGCGCCTGAGCGGGCCTGAAAAGGCCGCCGTGGTGCTGCTGGCGCTGGGCGAGGATCACGCCAGCGTCTGGCGCGGCCTCGACGAGGAAGAGATCAAGATCATCTCCCAGGCCATGGCGGGCCTCGGCCAGGTCACCTCGACCGTGGTCGAGGACCTGCTGGTCGAGTTCGTCTCCGGCATGGGCGCCGGCGCGATCACCGGTTCGGTGGAGCTGACCCAGAAGCTGCTCGCCTCGATCATGCCCGAGGACAAGGTCGACAACCTCATGGAGGAGATCCGCGGTCCGGCGGGCCGCACCATGTGGGACAAGCTGGGCAATGTGAACGAGGCGGTGCTCGCCAACTACCTGAAGAACGAATACCCGCAGACCGTCGCGGTGGTGCTGTCGAAGATCAAGTCGGAGCACGCCGCGCGCGTGCTGACCTGCCTGCCCGAGGACTTCGCGCTGGAATGCGTCACCCGCATGCTGCGCATGGAGCCGGTGCAGCGCGAGATCCTCGACAAGATCGAGCAGACCCTGCGCACCGAATTCATGTCGAACCTGGCGCGCACCTCCAAGCGTGACAGCCACGAGATGATGGCCGACATCTTCAACGCCTTCGACCGCCAGACCGAGACCCGCTTCATCACCGCCCTGGAAGAGCGCAACCGCGAGGCGGCCGAGCGCATCCGCGCCCTGATGTTCGTCTTCGAGGACCTCAACAAGCTCGACCCGGGCGGCGTGCAGACCCTGCTGCGAACGGTGGAGAAGGATCAGCTGGCGCTGGCGCTGAAGGGCGCCTCGGACGTGCTGCGCGACATGTTCTTCTCCAACATGAGTGAGCGCGCCGCCAAGATCATGCGCGAGGACATGGAGAGCATGGGCCCCGTGCGCCTGCGCGAGGTCGAACAGGCGCAGATGGCCATGGTGCAGGCCGCCAAGGACCTGGCCAACAAGGGCGAGATCGTCCTGGTCGGCGCCGGCGGCGACGACGACGAGCTGGTGTACTGATGGCCGCCCAACCGCTCCCCACCGGCCCGGTCGAGAAGTTCAACTTCGACACCGTCTTCGAGGCCACCGGCCGGGTGATCGCCACGCCCAGGCCCAAGCGCACCTATACCGCCGACGAGGTCGAGCAGATCAAGAACGCCGCCGAGGCGGCCGGCGAGGCGCGTGCGCTGGAAAGCGTCGCCAACCTGCAGGCCCAGGCCCTGGCGGTGATCGCCAACGTCGCCCAGCAGGCCCTGCCCGGCCTGGCGGCCGTGGCGCACGAGCATCGCGTGGGTTCGGCCGAGCTGGCGCTGACCTGTGCGCGCGGCATCGCCGCCGCGGCCCTGGACGCCTTTCCTGAGGCGCCGGTGAAGGCCGCCGTCGAGGCCCTGGCCCGCGAGATCGAGGCCGCGCCGCGGCTGATCGTCAGCGCCGACGCCGAACTGGCGAGCGGCCTGCAGGCGGTGCTGGAAGAGACCGCCCAGGCCATCGGCTACGCCGGCGCCATCCAGGTGCGCCCGAACGGCGCCATGGGCGGCCACGCCTTCACCCTCGATTTCGGCGACGGCTCGGCGAGTTTCGATCCCGCCGCCGCCGCCGAGCGCGTCGCCGAGGCCCTGCGCGCGGCGCTCGCCGCCGAGGGCCTGCACGCCGAACCCCTGATCCCGGGCGCGCCACCGCCCGACAGCCCCGAGTCCTGAAATGTCCGAAACCCCCGACGCACCGCCCGGCGCCGAACTGAAGCTGGACGAATTCGCCGCCAGCGAAGGCCAGCTGCCCGAGGTCCTGGGCGACGAGGAGAAGAGCGCCACCGACCTGGCGCCGGTCTTCGACGTGCCGGTGAACATCTCGGCGGTTCTGGGCCGCGCCAGCCTGTCGGTCGCCCAGCTCCTGCAGCTGGCCCAGGGCAGCGTGCTGGAGCTGGACCGCAAGGTCGGCGAGGCCATCGACATCTATGTGAACAACCGCCTGGTGGCGCGCGGCGAAGTCGTGATCGTCGATGAGCGGCTGGGCGTGACCATGACGGAAATCATCAAGGACGGTGACGCGGCGGCCTGAGGCCAGCGTCTGAGGGAGATTATCCATGCGGCTTCTGGTCGTCGGAAAACTGAACGGACAGCTCTCCACCGCCGTGAAGATGGCGATGAGCGCGGGCGCCAAGGTGAGCCACGTCGAAACGACGGATGCGGCCACCCATGCGCTGCGCGCCGGCCAGGGCGCCGACCTGATGATGGTCGACTACGAGCTCGACATCGCAGGCCTGATCGCCGCCAACGAGGCCGAGCGGATCCGGGTGCCGGTGGTGGCCTGCGGGGTCGCCGCCGACGCCGCCGGCGCGGCCGGGGCGATCAAGGCCGGCGCCAAGGAATTCATCCCCCTGCCGCCGGACGCCCAGCTGATCGCCGCGGTGCTGTCCGCCGTCGCCGACGACAACCGCCCGATGGTGGTGCGCGACCCGTCCATGCAGGCGGTGATCGCCATGGCCGACCAGATCGCGCCGTCCGACGCCTCGATCCTGATCACCGGCGAGAGCGGCGTGGGCAAGGAAGTCATCGCCCGTCACGTCCACCAGAAGTCGCGCCGCGCCGCGCGGCCGTTCATCTCCGTCAACTGCGCCGCCATCCCCGAGAACCTGCTGGAGAGCGAGCTGTTCGGCCACGAGAAAGGCGCCTTCACCGGCGCGGTGGCCCGGCGCATCGGCAAGTTCGAGGAAGCCAACGGCGGCACCCTGCTGCTGGACGAAATCAGCGAGATGGACGCGCGCCTGCAGGCCAAGCTGCTGCGCGCCATCCAGGAGCGTGAGATCGACCGCGTGGGCGGTCAGAAGCCGGTGCGGGTCGACATCCGCATCCTGGCCACCTCCAACCGCGACCTGGCCCAGGCCGTGCGCGAAGGGACCTTCCGCGAAGACCTGCTCTATCGCCTGAACGTCGTGAACCTGCGCATCCCGGCGCTGCGCGACCGGCCGGGCGACGTGCTGGCCATGGCCGAATTCTTCATCAGGAAATACGCCGCCGCCAACGGCATGCCGGAGCGGCCGCTGTCGGCCGAGGCCAAGCGCCGCCTGGCCGGCCATCGCTGGCCCGGCAACGTGCGCGAGCTGGAGAACGCCATGCACCGCGCGGTGCTGCTGGCGATCGGCCCGGAAATCGAGGAAGACGCCATCCGCCTGCCGGACGGTCAGCCGCTGGCCGCCGCCGACCCGGCCGCGCGCACCGCCCAGGCCGCCAGCCTGGCCGCCGAAACCGCCGCGCGCGCCTTCGTCGGCCAGACCGTGGCCGCCGTGGAGCAGCAGCTGATCATCGACACCCTGGAGCACTGCCTGGGCAACCGTACCCACGCGGCCAACATCCTGGGCATCTCGATCCGCACCCTGCGCAACAAGCTCAAGGAATACACCGACTCCGGCGTGGCCGTGCCGCCGCCGCAGATGGGGGCGGCCTCCGCCGCCTGATGAGCAAGACCGGTGGCTGACGCATCCCTACCTTCCCCGACCGGGTCGGCGCCGAGCGCGCGCGACATCATGGGCTGGGTGATGCGCGGCGAAGTCGCGCTGGCGCTGGGCGTGGTCGGCATCGTCGTCCTGCTGATCCTGCCGATCCCGGCCTTCCTGCTGGACCTGCTGCTGTCGATCTCGATCACCAGCGCCGTGCTGATCCTGATGACCTCGCTGCTCATCAAGAAGCCGCTGGAATTCACCGGCTTTCCGATGGTGCTCCTGGTCACCACCCTGTTCCGCCTGTCGCTGGGCATCGCGTCCACGCGCCTGATCCTCGGCCACGGCCACGAGGGCGTGCACGGCGCCGGCCACGTCATCGAAGCCTTCGGCAAGCTGATGATGGGCGGCAACTTCGTCATCGGCATCATCGTCTTCGCGATCCTGGTGATCGTGAACTTCGTGGTGATCACCAAGGGCTCGGGGCGCATCGCCGAGGTGGCCGCCCGCTTCACCCTGGACTCCATGCCCGGCAAGCAGATGGCCATCGACGCCGACCTGTCGGCGGGGCTGATCGACGAGACCGAGGCCAAGCGGCGGCGCAAGGAGCTGGAGCAGGAGAGCACCTTCTTCGGCGCCATGGACGGCGCCTCCAAGTTCGTCCGCGGCGACGCGATGGCGGGCCTGATCATCGTCGCCATCAACATCATCGGCGGCATCCTGATCGGGGTGCTGCAGCATCACGTGCCGATCGGCGTGGCGGCCTCGACCTACACCGTCATGACCATCGGCGACGGCCTGGTGACCCAGATCCCGGCGCTGATCATCTCGATCGCCGCGGGCTTCCTGGTCTCCAAGTCCGGCGTCGAAGGCTCGGCCGACAAGGCCCTGGTCACCCAGCTCGCCATGAACCCGGTGAGCCTGGGCATGGTGGCCGCCGCCGCCGGCGTGCTGGCGGTGGTGCCGGGCATGCCGATGATCCCGTTCTTCGGCATCTCGGTCGGCGCGGGCGCGCTGGCCTGGCGCCGCTCGCAGAAGGCCAAGGAGCCGCCGCCGGTCGAGATCAAGCCGATGGAGGACGCGCCCGAGGAGCCGATCGCCCAGACCCTGGCCATCGACGAGATCAAGATCGAGCTGGGCTATGGCCTGCTGGGCCTGATCAACGACCTGGAGGGCCGCCGGCTCACCGACCAGATCAAGGCGCTGCGCAAGACTCTGGCTGCCGATTACGGCTTCGTGATGCCGTCGGTGCGCATCCTCGACAACATGCGCCTGCCCAGCCAGGGCTATTGCATCCGCATCAAGGAGATGGAGGCCGGCGCCGGCGAGGTCCGCCTGGGCCACATGATGGCCATGGACCCGCGCGGCGGCCAGGTGGAGCTGCCCGGCGAGCACGTCAAGGAGCCCGCCTTCGGCCTGCCCGCCACCTGGGTGGACGAGGCGCTGCGCGAGGAAGCCACCTTCCGCGGATACACCATCGTCGACCCGGCCACGGTGCTGACCACCCACCTGACCGAGATCCTCAAGGAGAACATGCCGGACCTGCTGTCCTACGCCGAGGTCCAGAAGCTTCTGAAGGACATGCCGGCCGAGCAGAAGAAGCTGGTCGACGACCTCGTGCCGTCGGTGGTCACCGCCACCACCGTCCAGCGGGTGCTACAGGCCTTGCTGCGCGAGCGGGTCTCGATCCGCGACCTGCCGGCGATCCTGGAAGGCATCGGCGAGGCCGTGCCGCACACCACCTCGGTGACCAATCTGGTGGAGCAGGTGCGCGCCCGGCTGGCGCGGCAGCTGTCCTTCGCCTATCGCGGCGACGACGGCGCCCTGCCGATCGTGACGCTGACGCCGGAGTGGGAGAACACCTTCGCCGACGCCCTGGTGGGAACCGGCGACGACAAGCAGCTGGCGCTCGCGCCCTCGCGCCTGCAGGACTTCGTGCGCGGCGTGCGCGACGTCTTCGAACGCGCCGCGCTCGCCGGGGATTCGCCGGTGCTGCTGACCAGCCCCGGCATCCGCCCCTACGTCCGTTCGATCATCGAGCGCTTCCGCGGCCAGACCCCGGTGATGAGCCAGAACGAGGTCCATCCGCGCGCCAAGCTGAAGACCGTCGGCGCGATCTGACGGCTCAGCGCTTCGCGCAGCTCTTTCCCGCGAACGCCCGGTCGAGGAAGGCCAGCGCCTTGGGCCAGCCGTCGGCGCGCGCGGCGTTGTTGCCCTCCGGCGTGCCGCCCAGTCCGGCCAGCGCCTTCAGGTTCGGGCTGTCCGCCGCCAGGGGCGGGCCGAAAGCCGCATGGCCGGCGTTGTCGTAGGCCAGGTGGATGTGCGCCCAGGCGAAGTGGTGGGCGTCGAGCCGCGCCATCACCTGATCGGCCATCGGCGTGGAGGGCCAGAGCTGGTCGGCCTTGCCGGAGATCATCAGCACCGGCCCCCTGATCTTCTCCACCGGAATCGCCGCCGCCGGCGAGGCCTTGGCCAGGCTGCGCTCATAGAGGTCTCGCACGCCGCGGAACGGGCCGTCGTCGTAGGGGACGAAGACCAGCGGCTTGCCCTGCCAGCTCCAGGAAGCGGTCGCCACGGGCGCGGCGGGATTGCGCATGTCGATCCCTGCCCAGACGACGCTGGAAGGCACGCCCGCCACCACCGCGCAGATGCGCGGGTCGCGCGAGGCGAGCAGCAGCGCCGCCTCCCCGCCCTTCGAGCCGCCCAGCACCGCGATCGGCCGGGGACCGACGCCCGGTTGGGCGCGCAGCCAGTCGACGCCGGCCTCGAAGGTCTCCAGCGGGATGTCCTTCAGCGCCGCCGGCAGGCCCGGCGCGTCGAAATAGGCGATGGCCAGGGTCCCGAAGCCGTGTTCGGCCAGCCGCCGCGCCAGCGGCTGGGCGCCGCGCAGCCCGCCTTCGGAGCCGCCCAGCACCAGGACCACCTCGCCCTTGCCGGCCGGCGGCGGATAGTAGGCGCCGACCATGCCGGGCCCGAGCGTGGTGACCGGCTCCGGCGCGGCGCGGTCCTGCGCATGGGCTGGGGCGTAAGCTGAGGCAGCCGCAGCGGCGAACGCCAGGGCCGCGAGGATCGGGCGGGCGCGCATCAGGCCGCCGCCTTCGCCAGCCGCCCGGCCTGCGCCCTGCGCCGCCGCAGGACCAGCCGCACCTGGCTCACCGCCGTGGCGAGCGCGAAGCCCAGGATCAGCACCACGAAGCTCATCATGACGATCGCATGGGTCTGGCCCACCACCGGCGTGAACTTCGGCGCGATGTAGTGGCGCAGGGCGCTCACCCGCAGGAAGACCTCGTTCACCCCGCCGCCGATCAGCACGTAGTAGCTGAGCAGCATGCAGGTCAGGTGGCCGTACTTCCATGCCTGGCCCGCGCCGTGCCAGCGGCCGAGCGTGAAGCCGCCCAGCGAGGTCACCAGCGCCATGATCGCGAACCAGTGGGCGAAGGTGAAGGCGTGGTGCGTGTAGATGGTCAGGCTGGTGAGGCTCGCGAAGACGATCGCGCCCACGTACCAGTCGCCCAGGCGGCGGTGCCGCGGCGTGCCCTTGCGGGCGACGATCAGCCAGGCCCCGAGCCCCAGGGCGACGACGCAAGCGGCGGTATGGAACACGCCGACCACCGACATGGTGAGATTGACGCTCACGGCGATCTCCTCGGAAGTTCGCCTTATACTCTGCTTCACAGAGTATTCTGTCAACTGGAGTGATTGAGGCGATCAGCCGTCCTCGCGGACCACGCCCTCGATGATGTCGCGCAGGTACTGCAGGTGCTGCTCATAGGCGCGCCGGCCGGGCCGGGTGATGCTGGCCTGGGTGCGCGGGCGCTTGCCCACGAAGTCCTTGTCGATGGCGATGTAGCCGGCCTTCTCCAGGGTCGCGAGGTGCGCGCCCAGATTGCCGTCGGTGGCCTGGGCGATGGCCTTCAGCCGCTTGAACTCCAGCCCCTCGCCGTCCGGCAGGGCGTTCAGCACCGACATCAGGCGCAGCCGCGTCGACTGGTGGATGATCTCGTCCGCCTCGGCCACGCCTCAGGCCTTCCGGAACCAGAGGCCGCCCAGGATCAGCCCGCCGCCGCCGACCACCGCGCTCCACAGGAAGAACCAGTCGCGCAGGAACAGCCAGCCGACCACGGTGGCGGCCATGACCACCGCGCCCACGGCCGAAAGCCGCAGGCCCCCCGCCGAGCCCAGGGCGATATAGACCGCGCCCACCGCCAGGCTGGCCAGCGCATTGGCCTGGGCGAGGCCGAGCGGCGGCGCCACCACCTGGACGCAGAGACCGAAGCCGCCGATGGCGGCGGCGACCAGCAGCGCCTTCACCGGGCCGCCGGCGACGCCGGAGCCGAAGCGGCGGCCCATGACCATGCTGGCGACCACCCCCAGGATCACCAGCCCCGTCCACGCCAGTTCGCCGGCCCGTTCGCTGATCTGGGCGGCGATGTTGGCAAGCGTCCAGACCGCGCCCCAGACGAGCAGATAGCCGCTGCCGCTCTGGTAGCCGCGAGCCCGGGCGCTGCGCCCCGCCGCCGCCTCCGCGTCCTTCAGGGCGCTGGCGGCCTCCTCGGCGGGAATCGTCATGGCGCGGCCTCCACTCTGTGTCACAGAGTATTCTGCCCACCCGCCGCGTCAAGCCGCCGCGATCCCCGCGCCGTTGCAGGCGCCGGCCCGGGCTGATAGCGGTGCGGACGCGGAGCGGGACCGAAGCTCCGGACAAGTCTTGGGAAACGGATGCGGCGACCTCTCCAACGACCAAAGGGCGCGGGTTCGACGGTCCTCTGGGACCTGCTCACCTTCCAGCACCTGATGACCAACCAGGTCATCCACCTGATCTATTGGGCCGGTCTGGCGCTGATCGCGCTCGGCGCCTTCGGCACGATCGGGGCTGCGGTCGGCGTGGCGATCCGCGACCCGTTCCCCTGGGGCCTGGTGCTGGCGATCCCGGTGGTGATCGGCGGCTTCGTGGTGATGGCCGCCCTGATCCTGCTGTGGCGCTCGTTCTGCGAGTTCTATGTGGCGGTCTTCCGGATCAGCGAGGACCTGTCGGTGCTGCGCGAAAGCGTCGAAGCCGAACGCAAGCGGACCCTCCCTTAGCCACCCTCATCGCCACCGACGTTATAGGAACAAGGTTCTTGGCGCCCGGTGGGAAATCACCGGATACAGGCCCTATGCCCAAGGCGCAGTCCGCCTCCATCGATCCCGCCGACGAGTTCCCGTTCGCCGTGGACGACTACCTGCTCCACCTGGTGGTCGCGATCTACCAGTTCCGCGATTCCCGGCTGGACCATGCGTTGCGGCCGCTGGGCCTCAACGTCAGCCGCTACCGGGTGCTGGGCGTGCTCGAGCGGTTCGGGGCCAGCACCATGACCGAGCTGGCCAGCTTCACGGCCATGCAGCGCACGACCCTGACCCGGATCGCCGACCAGCTGGTTGCGGCCGGCTTCGTGACCCGCGCCGGCGAGGCGCGCGACCGCCGCCAGGTGATCCTCACGCTCACCGACGAGGGCCGCGAGGCCCACGCGCGCGCCCTGGACCAGGTGCGCAGCCTGAACCAGAGCCTGCTGGGCGCCGTCCCCGACCCCGAGCGGCGCTCGGCGGTGCGGGTGCTGATGCAGGTGGTCGACAAGCTGGCCCCCAGCCGGCTGGCGCGCGACGGGATCCTGCACTTCAGCCGCGAGGGGCTGGAGGGCCGTTCAGCCTAGCTGGCTCGGCTGGCGCTGCGCCGGGCCGCACGCATGCCGACCTCGTCGAGTTCGGCGTTCTCGCGGCGGCGCACTTCCTTGGCCTGGGCCGCCTGCATGCTCTCGGCGACCTGCTCGTACTTCTTCTGCTCTTCGAAGGCGGCGGCCAGCGCATCGCGCGCGCCGCGCTCCTCGGCCTCCAGGGCGTCGATCTCGGCCTGCACCGCGGCCTTGCGGACCTTCAGGCCCTCGGCGTAGCCGACCAGGTACCAGCCGGCCTCGGCGTTCTGGGCGGCGTGCTTGGTCTCGGCCTCGCCCTCGGCGATCATCACGGCCAGGCGGGTCTCGGCGTCGGCCTTGCGCCTGGCGACCTCGGCCAGGCGGGCCTGGCGGTTTTCGACTTCATAGCTCGCGAGCTTGATCAAGGAGTCCGCCCAGCTCATCCGCCTACGCTCCTAGCGGAGCTTCGGCGGATTGGGTGAAGGCTGCGAAGCCTTTGGCGAAGCCGGCTCATGCCGCGGGCACGCTATCGAGGATGAAGCCCAGCTGGTCGAACGAGGCGGGCAGGCTGGTCACCTCGTCCTTGTCCTGGGCCAGGAAAGCCTCCAGCGCCGGGTTCAGCGCGATGGCGCGGTCGACCTGCGGGTCGGCGCCGGCGCGGTAGGCGCCGATGCGGATCAGCTCCTCCATGTTGGCGTAGGCGCTGAGCGCCTGGCGGGCGGACTTCACAATCTCGCGCTCCCGCGGCTGGTGGCAGGCCGGCATGGTCCGGCTGATCGACTTCAGGACATTGATCGCCGGGAAGCGGCCGCGCTCGGCGATGGCGCGCTCCATCACGATGTGGCCGTCCAAGATGCCGCGCACCGCGTCGGCGATCGGCTCGTTGTGGTCGTCGCCGTCCACCAGCACCGTGAAGATGCCGGTGATCGGGCCCGCGCGCGTGCCGTCCGGGCGGATCGGGCCGGGGCCAGCGCGCTCCAAAAGCTTCGGCAGTTCGGTGAAGACGGTGGGCGTATAGCCCTTGGTGGTCGGCGGCTCGCCGGCGGCCAGGCCGATCTCGCGCTGGGCCATGGCGAAGCGGGTGACCGAGTCCATCAGGCACAGGACTTCCATGTCCTGGTCGCGCAGGTATTCGGCGATGGCCATGGTC
>NZ_DASYAF010000070.1:0-10277 GCF_036501465.1 Phenylobacterium sp. | reverse complement strand
CGCCTTCTTCACCGCCTTCGGGTTCGGCTGGCTGGCAAATCGCCAGAGCGGGCTGATCGGCATCTGGGCGCGCCGCTGGCCGCTGAACCTGGCGCTGGCGATCGCCTCGACCGCAGCCAGCCTGGGCATCGTGGGCGTGGCGCCAAGACTGACGCTGGCCGATCCGGGGCTGGCCACGGTCGCGAACGCCGGCCTCTATGCGCTGGCCACCTGGAGCTGGACCTTCGCCCTGATCGGCGTGGCCCTGCGCTACCTCAACACCGAGAGCCCGGCGCGCCGCTATGTGGCCGACTCGTCCTACTGGCTCTACCTGATCCACCTGCCGCTGGTGATGGCCCTGCAGGCCGCCGTGGCCAAGCTCGACCTGCCGGCGGAGGCGAAGATCCTGATCGTGCTGGGCGTCGCCTTCCCACTGATGTTCGCCAGCTACCAGCTCATGGTGCGCCGGACCTTCATCGGCGCCATCCTCAACGGGCGGCGAGTCCCCAAGCGGGAAAAGACAGTCCGCATCGCCGCTCGCATGGAGCCCGCCGAATGACCGCAAAGACGCCCGGCGACAGCGCCCGCGACGACCTCGCCTTCATCAAGGCCCTGGTGGCGCCCGACGACACCTGGCAGCAGCAGTTCGGCACGATCTACTTCGCCGCCGGCGTCTGCTACTCGGTCCAGATCGCGCTCCACCTGGGCCAGATCCTGGGCGCCGTCACCAACCAGGGCCTGGTCGCCCAGGTCATCGGCTGGGGCCCGACGGTGGTGTTCGTCTCGCTGCTGGTCTGGATCGTGCGGCGCAACAAGCCGCGGCAGATCGCCGGCCCCTCGCGCGCGGTGGGCACGGTGTTCGCCGCGGTGGGCATGGCCAACATCTTCCTGTGCATCAGCATCGGCTCCATCGCCCTTCGCCAGCACAACCAGACGATCTGGTTCATCTATCCGGTGGTGGTGATGGTGCTGCAGGGCATGGCCTGGCTGGTGGCCTACTCGCTGCGGCGCAAGGCCTGGCTGGGGCTGGTGGCGCTGGGCTGGTTCGGCGTCGGCGTCGCCATGGCGTGGTTCATCGACGACGTGATGGGCTACACGATCGCCGCCGCGGTCGGGATCGTCTGCTTCATGACCATCCCGGGCTTTTACCTGATGCGCCTGCCCGCCCAGGGCTCCCAGGCTTCCGCGGGAAGTAGGGGCGTCTGAGCGTGCCCGCCGCCCGACCCAGTCTGGACATCGGCCGGATCGACGAGGTGATCCACGGCCGCCTGCGCCTGGGCGTCATGGCCTATCTGGCCAATGCCGAGGTGGCGGACTTCAACGAGCTGAAGGACGTGCTGGAAGTGACCCAGGGCAATCTGTCGGTCCAGCTGCGCAAGCTGGAGGACGCGGCCTATGTCCAGATCGAGAAGGGCTACCTGGGCCGCAGGCCCCGCACCCAGGTGCGCATCACGCCTGCCGGCCGCGCCGCCTTCGCCGCCTATCTGGAAGAGCTGGGCAAGCTGATCGGGCCGCAGGGGTGATTTCCGACCGGGCTCAGCTTGGATCCCGGCTTTCGCCGGGACAAGCGGCGTGGGATCAGCCGAAGAGTTCCGTCTGGAACGCCGGCGCGGCCTTGAGCGCGGCCCTTGGCCCCAGCACCGCTGTCGCCGAGGCCTTCTGCGCCAGGATGCGCTCGGTCAGGGCCACGAGGTCGGCGGGCGTCACGGCGTCGACTTCGGCGGCTATCTCGTCGGGATCGAGCGTGCGGCCGAACATCAGCACCTGGCCGGCGGCCTGTTCGGCGCGGGCCAGCGCGCTCTCGCGGCCCATGAACATGGCGCCCTTCAGCTGGGCCTTGGCGCGGGACAGCTCCGCCTCGCCCACCGGGTTCAGCAGGCCCACGATCTCGCCCGCGCAGACCTTGGCGAGTTCGGCCGCGTCGCCCGCCGCGCAGCCGGCGTAGACGCCAAGCACGCCGACATCGGAATAGGTCTCCGGATAGGCGTCGATGGCATAGGCCAGACCCCGGTTCTCGCGGGCCTCCTGGAACAGCCGCGAGGCCATGCCGCCGCCCAGCACCTCGGCCAGCAGGCGAAGCGCGAAATAGGCGTCGTCGCTCGCGCCCACGGCCGGCAGCAGCAGCACCAGGTTGGCCTGTTCCAGCGGCTTGGCGTGGGTCGATTGGCCGCCGACGAAGCGGCCCGGTTCGCCGGCCGGCGACGGCGCCCCGCCGGCGCCGCCGAAGTCGCGCTCCGCCAGGCGCAGCAGGCCGTCCTCGTCCACCGCGCCGGCGGCGCTGATCACCAGGCTGGCCGGTCCGTAGAGGCTGGCGCGCCAGTCCCCGAGCGTCCGCGGCGTCGCGCTGGCGATGCTGTCGGTGGTGCCCAGGATCGGGCGGCCCAGGGGCTGGCCGGCGAAGGCCGCGGCCTGGGCCATCTCGAAGACCAGGTCGTCGGGGGCGTCGGCGGCCTCGGCGATCTCCTGGCCGACCACCTGCTTCTCGCGGGCGAGATCAGCTTCGGCCATCGCCGGGCGCTGCACTAGGTCGGCGATCACCGCCGAGCCGAGGTCCAGGCCGTCCGCCAGGGCGCGGACCTGGAAGCTGGTGCGCTCATAGCCGGTGGCGGCGTTGATGTTGCCGCCCGCCGCCTCGATCACCTCGACGATGGCCCGGGCCGAGCGGCCGCCAGCGCCCTTGAAGACCATGTGCTCCAAAAGGTGCGACCAGCCGGAATGGGCCAGGTCCTCGGCGCGCGCGCCGCGGCCGGCGACCACCGACAGGGCCACGGTCTGAAGCCCGGGAATCGGGTCGCAGACGACCCGGACGCCGTTGGCGAGCGTGTGGACCCTAGGTGTCTTTGGCGGCGTGATGCTCAGGCTCCGGCGAAGGCGCGGACGTAGGCCTTGATGGTGTCGGCCTCCGCCGGCAGGCGATCGAAGCGCTCAGGCTTGGCCGACAGGTCGGCCGCCCCACGCGGCAGGGCGGGCGTCACGCCGCAGGCCTTGGCCACGGCTTCGGGGAACTTGGCGGGGTGGGCGGTGGACAGCGCCACGACCGGTCCCTTCAGGTCCCTGGCGCGGCGCAGCGCGGCGAGCGCCACGGCGGTGTGCGGATCCACCAGCTCGCCGGTCTCGTTCAGCGTGGACAGGATCGTCCGCGCGGTGTCCTTCTCGCTGGTCGAGGCGCCGAGGAAGAGGTGGCGCATATAGGCCGCGGCCTGCGGCGGCAGGTCGATGGCGCCGGCGCCGGCGAAGGCCTCGAAGGCGCGGGCGGTCTCCACCGGCTCGCGCTCCACCGCCTCGAAATAGAGCCGCTCGAAGTTCGACGCCGACTGGATGTCCATGGCCGGCGAGATGGTCGGGTGCACCTTGCCGCGAGCGTAGCGGCCGGTCTGGAAGGTCTGGGCCAGGATGTCGTTGGCGTTGGTGGCCACCAGGATGCGGCCGATCGGCAGGCCCATCTCGCGCGCCACGAAACCCGCGAAGGCGTCGCCGAAGTTGCCCGACGGAACGGCGAAGGAGACCTCGCGTTCCGGCGCGCCCAACGCCACGGCGGTGGTGAAGTAGTAGACCGCCTGGGCGGCGATGCGGGCGAAGTTGATCGAGTTGACGCCGGACAGGTCCACCGCCTGGCGAAGGGCCTGGTCCTGGAAGGCCGCCTTGACGATCGCCTGGCAGTCGTCGAACGAGCCCTTCACCGCCACGCAGGCGACGTTGGGCTCGGCCGCCGTGGTCATGAACCGGCGCTGCGCCTCGCTGATCCGGCCTTCGGGGAAGAGCGCCACCACGCTGACGTTCTTGCGGCCCCGGAACGCCTCCACCGCGGCGCCGCCGGTGTCGCCGGAGGTGGCGCAGAGGATGGTCTGCACCCGGCCCTGGCCGCCCAGGATATGGTCGTAGAGCCGCGCCAGGATCTGCATCGCCACGTCCTTGAAGGCGAGGCTGGGGCCATGGAACAGCTCGGCCAGGAAGACGTCGGCGCTGAGCTGGGTCAGCGGGACCACGGCGGCGTGGGTGAAGGTGGAATAGGCCTCGGCGCACATCTGGCGCAGGTCGGCCGCGGCGATCTCGCCCTCGGCGAAGGCGCCGATCACCCGGGCGGCGACCTCGGCATAGGGCTGGCCCGCGAAGCCCGCGATCTCCTGCGGCCGCAGCAGCGGCCAGGCTTGCGGCACATAGAGCCCGCCGTCGGGCGCCAGGCCGCCGAGGACGGCGTCCACGAAACCCACCTGAGGCGCCTGCCCGCGCGTGGAGACGTAGCGCATCAGCCCCTCATCCGCCTGAAGACATTCGTTTGAAGACCGCCGCGCCATAGACGCCGGCCAGGGCTCCGGCAAGGCCGAACCAGGTGATCGCGTAGCTCAGGTGGTTGTTGGGGACGTTCAGCGGGAAGGGCGCCGGGACCAGGCCCTTGAAGTCCGGGTTGGTCGAGGTCTCGGCCATCAGGAACAGCGGCGAGACCGGCGGGTCGGCGTGCAGCGCCGCGCCCATGGCCCGGGCGTTGTGCAGATACCAGCGGGTCGCAGTGTTGGGCGGGGTCATGAAGTTGCCGGGGTCGCCCTTGCGCAGCACGCCGGTGACCTCGACGGGGGTCGTGTCGGCGGGATCAGGCAGCGGCCGCGCGGTCACGGTCTCCGGCACGAAGCCGCGGTCCACCAGGATCGAGTTGTAGTGACCGGTAATGACGTGGCAGGCCGAGATCAGCCGCGAGCCGATCTGGCCCTCGCGCAGGCTGTAGAGTTCCAAGGCCCGCGCGCGCGCCAGGCCCGGGCAGGTGACCTTCACGCGGGTGTATTCCTCGTCGTGGCCGAGCGCCTGGGCGTCCAACACCGGCTCGAGCGCCACAGCCTGGGCGGCCTCGGCGCGGGCGATGCCGGCCAAGAGCGCCTCCTTCCACTTCAGCCGCTGCAGCTGCCAGACGCCAAGGCCGATCAGGATGGCGAAGGCGATCACCACCGCGATCGTCAGGCCCACGGGGAAGCCCTTCGCCTCCGGCCGCGCCGGCCCCGGCTCGATCTTCGGCTCCCAGCTATCGGTCATGGCGCGCCTCACACATGACGCGATTGAGACGCCTTGTTCTTGAACTGGGCGGCCAGCATCAGTCCCTTCATGGGCCGCAGCAGCACCAGGACGATCACCAGGGTCATCGGCAGCCAGATCGCCAGCGTCAGCCATACCGGGGTGCGCCAGGCCACCATGGTGATCAGCGCCCCGAAGGCCACGATCAGGCCGGCGATCAGGATCACGAAGACGGCGGGGCCATCGCCCGAGTCCGCGGCGGCGAGGTCGAAGCCGCAGGCCTCGCACCGCGGCGAGACCTTCAGGAAGCCTTCGAAGAGGAAGCCCTCTCCGCAGTTGGGGCAGCGGCCGGCTGCGCCCGACAGCAGAGGATCGGGCTTGCTCATGACCTGCCTAGCCGTGCGCTCCGAAGATCACGTAGACGAAGGAGAACAGGAACAGCCAGACCACGTCCACGAAGTGCCAGTACCAGGCGGCCGCCTCGAAGCCGAAGTGCTTCTGCGGCGTGAAGCCGCCGCCGATCAGCCGGCCCAGGCAGACGATCAGGAACAGGGTCCCGATCAGCACGTGGAAGCCGTGGAAGCCGGTGGCCATGATGAACGACGAGCCGTAGAGGCCGGCGCTCGCCGCCTCCTCGGAGAAGAAGTACTTGTGCTCGAAGATGTGGCTGTACTCGTAGGCCTGGATCGAGGTGAACAGGATCCCGAGCAGGATCGTCAGCACCAGGCCGATCTTGGCGCTCCTGCGGTCGCCCACCTGCAGGGCGTGGTGCGCCCAGGTGACCGTGGTGCCCGACAGCAGCAGGGTCAGCGTGTTGACCAGCGGCAGCTGGAACGCCGGCACCGTCTCGACGCCCTTCGGCGGCCAGGTGGCCCAGGCGGCCCGCACGTCATCGAGGTTCGACAGCGTGCGGTGGTGATGGAACAGCGCCATCTCGAAGAAAATCCAGAACCAGGCGACGAAGAACATCACCTCCGAGGCGATGAACAGGATCATGCCGTAGCGCAGGCCGATGGAGACGACCGGGGTGTGGTCGCCGGTGTTGGCCTCGATCACCACATCGCGCCACCAGACGATCATCGTGAACAGCACGCCGGCCAGGCCCGCGAAGAACAGCCACGGCGTATGCGCCGGGATCCCGAACAGGCCCTTCATCCAGGCGACTCCGCCCAGCGCCATCGCCGTCGCCGCGATCGAACCGATCAGCGGCCAGGGCGACGGATTGACCAGGTGGTAGTCGTGCTTCACGCCATCAGCCATCGGTGGTCCCAAGTCCCTTACAAACCCCGCGGCCCGACACGCAGACTCATCCGCGCAGAGAGGCCGGTTCGCGTCACGCTATAGCCCTGCCCAGCCCGCCCCGCCAAGGGGAAAGGACCGGATTTCCACCCCCTTCAGGCCATCCCGGGCGCCAGCCCGGCGGCCGGGGCGCTTTTCCCCTGTTCCGCCCACCGGAATCCTGCGCGAGTATGCGCCGCATGGACAAGGAGAGTTCCGTTCAGTCGGCCCGGCGGGTCCTGACGATCATCGAGGCCCTGAACCGCCGCCGCGTGACCTCGCTGGAAGTGCTGCACGCCCGCACCCGCCTGCCGAAGTCGACCCTGGTGCGGCTGCTCGAGACCCTGATCGAGGAAGGCTATGTGGTGCGCGTCTCGCGGCGCGAGGGCTATGCGCTCACCGATGCGGTGCTGCGGCTCTCCGCCGGCATCCGCCACCGCGACGTGCTGGTGGACGTGGCCCGCCCGCTGATGGAAGCCTTCACCCAGGAGCATCGCTGGCAGGTGTCGCTGGCGACCAGCGAGAACAGCTGGATGCTGGTGCGCTTCACCACCCGCCACCTGAGCCCCTTCGCGCGCGAGGAGATCTTCCTGAACCGCCGGGTGCCGATGCTGCAGAGCGCGATCGGCCGCGCCTACATGGGCTTCTGCACGAGCGAGGAGCAGGAATTCATCCTGCGGCTGATCGAGGACAGTCACCCCGACGAGATCGAGACGGCCGGCGGCCGCGAGAAGGTGGCCGCGATCCTGCGGCGCGTGCGGCGCGACGGCTATGGCACCATCGTGCGGCCGGCGGAGGACCCTTCGCGCAGCTTCGCCATCCCGATCCTGCATCGCGACCGCACCGACCGGCCTCTGGGCTCGGTAGTGATCTTCTACTACCGCTCGGTGATGACCGAGGCGGAGGCGGTCGCCAAGTACATGCCGCCGCTAACCCGGCTGGCCGCCGCCGTCGCCGAGGGCCTGGCCCAGGCGCTGGACGTGGACCATGCGGCGGCCGCCAACGGCTAATCGGCGGCCTTGTTGGCCCCGGCCTTCACGTCGGTCGCCGGGAAGAAGGTGTAGGACAGGGTGATGGACTGGCCGCTGCTGGTGTTGAAGTCCGAGGCGTATTTCGGATCGACGAAATAGAGCACCGGCATCTCCACCGTGGCGCCGGCCGCCACCGTCTGGTCCGAGAAGCAGAAGCAGGACAGCTTGCGGAAGTAGGTCCCGGCCTGCTCGGGCGCGACATTGAACACCGCGCGCGCGGTCACCGGGTGGTCGGCGTGGTTGGTCACCTTGAAGGTGGCGACCGCAGTGTCGCCGATCTTCACCGTCTGCGACGGCTGCTCGGGCGTGAAGTCCCAGGGCAGGCCGCGGACGTTGGTGTCGAAGCGGATCTCCAGCGTCCGGTCGAGCACCTTGTCCGGCTTGGTCTCGGCCCTGCGGACCGTGCCGCCGTAGCCGGTGGCCTGGCAGAAGGCGCGATAGAACGGGACCGCGGCGTAGGCGGCGCCGACCATGCCGGCCAGCACCACGCCGCAGACCAGGGCGACGCGGCCGTTGCGGCCCAGCCTGCGCGGGGACGCCTTGCGGCCGGATGGGGGGTCAGAAGGGCTGCTTGACGACATTTCCGCCCAATCGAACGATGGTGACCACGAAAACCAGGATGACGAAGATCGCCAGCCCCAGGGCGAGCGCGATGTTGCGGCCGCGCCGGGCCTTGGCCTCGGCGGGCGTCTCGCTGGCGGGATCGCTCATCCGAAGCCTCCCGGAACGATGGCCGACAGCAGGGCCAGCGGCTTCGCCCCGGCCAGATGCTCGACCAGCAGGGTGGCGAACAGCAAGGTCAGGTAGAGGATCGAGAAGGCGAACAGGTTGCGCGCGTCCTTGGCCCCGGCGCGGACGTCGTAGAGGCCTCCCTTGGAGTCAGAGGGGTCGTTGCGCTCGCCCGCCGCCTCGCCCGCGTGGCTGCGGAACAACCGCCAGGCCAGCAGCAGGAAGACCAGGCCGCCCAACCCGGCCACCGCCAGATAGGCGACGCCGCCCAAGCCGGTCAGCACCGGCGCCAGGCAGAGCGGGGTGAACAGCAGGCTGTAGATCAGGATCTGGCGGCGCGTGGAGGCCGGGCCCGCCACCAGCGGCATCATCGGCACCCCGGCCTTCTGGTAGTCCTCGCTGGTGTAGAGGCTGAGCGCCCAGAAGTGCGGCGGCGTCCACATGAAGATGATGGCGCACAGCAGCCAGGCGTTGAGCGGCACGGTCCCGGTCGCCGCCGCCCAGCCGATCACCGGCGGCAAGGCGCCGGCCAGGCCCCCGATGACGATGTTCTGCGCCGTCCAGCGCTTCAGCCAGACCGTGTAGACCACCGCGTAGAAGAAGATGGTGAAGGCCAGCAGGCCGGCCGCCAGCCAGTTCAGCGCCATGCCCATCAGCATGACCGAGAACAGCGACAGCACGACGCCAAGCGCGAGCGCGTCGGCGCCCTGCACCCGGCCCGCCGGCACCGGCCGGCCGCGGGTGCGGCGCATCTTGGCGTCGATGTCGGCGTCGTACCACATGTTGAGCGCGCCGGAGGCGCCGGCGCCCACCGCGATGCAGAGGATGGCGACGCCGGCCAGCACCGGGTTGACCTGGGTCCCCGCGCAGACCAGGCCGGTGAGCGCGGTGAACACCACCAGGCTCATCACCCTGGGCTTCAGGAGCTGGATGAAGTCCTGCCAGCGGGCGGGTCGGACCGCGGCTGCGACGACGGTCTTCTCGGGATGGGAAACGGCCTCGGACATGGCCATGGAAGTCTACTCTCAAAAGGTCGAGGGGCGCGAACGAGACGTTCGCGCCCCTCGGGGTCTCGTTGTCGTCGAGCGCCTAGTGGCTTTCGGCCTCGACCACCGGCAGTTCGCTGAACTGGTGGAACGGCGGCGGCGAGGACAGCGTCCACTCCAAGGTGGTCGCGCCTTCGCCCCAAGGATTGGCCTCGGCCTTGCGGCGGAACACCATCGCGTCGATCAGCACCAGGATGAACACGCCCACGCCCACCAGGGTGATGACGTAGCCGATCGAGGAGACCTTGTTCCAGAAGGCGAAGCCGTCCGGATAGTCCACATAGCGGCGCGGCATGCCCTGCAGGCCCAGGAAGTGCTGCGGGAAGAAGACCACGTTCACGCCGATGAACATGATCCAGAAGTGCAGCGCGCCCAGCCACTCGCGGTACTTCACGCCCCACATCTTCTCGAACCAGTAGTAGAAGCCGCCGAAGATCGCGAACACCGCGCCCAGGCTCAGCACGTAGTGGAAGTGCGCCACCACGTAGTAGGTGTCCTGGAACTGGTAATCGACGCCGGCGTTGGCCAGCACCACGCCGGTCACGCCGCCGACGGTGAACAGGAAGATGAAGCCCATCGCCCACAGCATGGGCGTCTTGAAGTCGATGGAGCCGCCCCACATGGTGGCGATCCAGCTGAACACCTTCACGCCCGTGGGCACCGCGATGACCATGGTGGCGGCGATGAAGTAGGCCGTCAGGTTCACGTTCATGCCGGTGGTGAACATGTGGTGCGCCCACACCAGGAAGCCGACGAAGCCGATGGCCACCATGGCGTAGGCCATGGCGAGGTAGCCGAAGACCGGCTTGCGGCTGAAGGTCGACACGATGTGGCTGATCATGCCGAAGCCCGGCAGGATCAGGATGTACACCTCGGGGTGCCCGAAGAACCAGAACAGGTGCTGGAACATCACCGGGTCGCCGCCGCCGGCCGCGTCGAAGAAGTGGGTGTGGAAGTTGCGGTCGGTGAGCAGCATGGTGATCGCGCCGGCCAGGACCGGCAGCGAGAGCAGCAGCAGGAACACCGTCACCAGGATCGACCAGACGAACAGCGGCATGCGGTGCAGCGTCATGCCCGGCGCCCGCATGTTGAAGATCGTGGTGATGAAGTTGATGGCGCCCAGGATCGAGCTGACGCCCGCGAGGTGGATGGACAGGATCACGAAATCCATGGCCGGGCCGGGCGAACCGGTGGTCGAGAGCGGCGGATAGAT
>NZ_DASYAF010000069.1:0-2946 GCF_036501465.1 Phenylobacterium sp. | reverse complement strand
CCGGCGGCGCGGGCCTGGGCCCGCGCCGCCTCGAACCTGGCCTTCTGGTCCGGGGTCAGCAACGCTTCGACCTGGCTGTTGGCGGTCTGCATGATGGTTCGGCGGGCGTCCGGGTCGTCGCCGGCCGCCGCGGCCTTGGTGCGGGCGTCGGCGAAGATGGCCTTGACCTTGGCCTGCTGGTCGGCGGTCAGGTTCAGGGTCGCCAGCAGCGCCTGCATCCGGCCGGCGCCGCGCCCGGCGCCGCTGCTCTGGCTGCCCTGACCGCTGTAGGCGTTCGCCGCCGTCTGGTCCTTGTGGCCGAACAGGCCCTCGATCCAGCCGAGGATGCCGGTGGCCTTGGGCTTCTTGTTGAAGGCGGCCGCCATGCGGGCCGCGTCCTGCGGCAGCACCACGCGCGAGCCGTCGCTCAGCCGGTCGCCGCCATCGGTGACCACCTGGTCGCCCACCGCCAGGCCGGAGGCGATCGATGCGGTCTCGCCCTGGGCCGGCCCGACCTTGACCGGCGTCACCTTGACGGTCGAATCGTCCTGGATGACGTAGACGAAGTCGCCCTGTGGGCCGTGGCGTATGGCCACCGCGGGCACGGTCACGGCGTTCTTCAGCGTGTCGACCAGCACCGTCACATTGACGAACTGGTTGGGGAACAGGGTCCCGCTGGGATTGGAAAACCGCGCCCTGGCCTTGACCGTGCCGGTCGTGGTGTCGATCTCGTTGTCCAGCGTGTAGAGTTGGCCTTGCGCCAGTGTCGTGGTTCCGGTGCGATCGAAAGCCGTGGCCGGCAGTCCGTGCTGCGAGGCCATGCGCAAGGCGACCTGCGGGATGCTGTCCTCCGGCAGGGTGAAGATCACCGTGATCGGATCGACCTCGTTGATCACCACAACGCCGTTGGCGAGGTTGCTTGAGATGAAGTTGCCCGGGTCCACCTGGCGCAGGCCGACGCGGCCGGGCACCGGCGCGACGATATGGCAATAGGCGATGTTGAGCCGGGCGCTGGCGACCTGCGCCTGGTCGGTCTTCACCACGCCCTCGTCCTGTTTGACGGTGGCGGCCTGGATGTCGACCTGCTGGCGGGCGATGGAATCCTGGCTGAGCAGGGTCCGGTAGCGGACCAGGTCGAGCCTGGCCTCGTCCAGCGCCGCCTGGTCGCGCTGCAGCTGGCCCTGGGCCTGCATCAGCGCCACCTGATAGGGGCGCACATCGACCAAGGCCAGCAACTGGCCTTTGCGCACCGACTGGCCTTCCTGGAAATAGACGTTGGTCAGGGTTCCGGAGATCTGCGACTGGACCGTGACATTGGCCTGGGGGGTCACCGTGCCCAGCGCCGTCACCTGAATGGGGATGTCGCCCAGGGCCGCGGTCGCGACGCCGACCACGGTGGGTGGACGCCGGGTCGCGCCACCGGCGCCGCCAGCCCGGCCCGCGCCGCCGCGCCCGCCGGCTCGACCCGCGGCGCCGCGTGCGCCGGCGGCCCCGGCGGGACCGCCCGCGGGCTGGCCGTGCGGTGTCAGCAGATAGGCGATGACCCCGGCGACGGCGATCGCGAGCGCAATCCAGAGCACGGTGCGCCATGCGGGCCTGCGCCCGGGCGGCGGGGCGCGATAGGGCTGGCCTGCGGGCGTCTGCCCCGATTGCGACTCGCTCAATCGGCCCTCCTGGCGTCAGCAAGCAGCGTTCGCGCGCGGCGCGATCGCATATTGGCGTCGTCTAAGGCGCCGATGACCCTGCGGTATCTCCAAGCTGAAATCTAAACGCAAGGGCCGCACCGCGCGGCCCGCGCGAACCAAGGGCGTCTATACCCTGAGTCGCGGCGGCCCAACGGGGCCTGAACGCGACGTTTGCCGGCCGTTCAGCTTCCCGCGGCCTCAGGCCGCCTTGGTGTCGGCCGGCTGGCTGAGCGCGGCCTCGATGGCGGCGTGCAGCTTGGACAGCTCGATCGGCTTGGCGACATGGCCGTCCATGCCGGCGGCCAGGTATTCCTTGACCTGGTGGGTCATGGCGTTGGCCGAGACGGCGATGATCGGCGTGCGCGGCCGGCCCAGCTCGGCCTCCGCCGCGCGGATCGCCCGCGTCGCGGCGATGCCGTCCATTTCCGGCATCTGGATGTCCATCAGGACCAGGTCGTAGGGCTCGGCGAGCCAGGCCTCGACCGCCTGGCGACCGTTGTCGACCATGGTGATCTCGACGCCGAAGCTCTGCATGATGGTCTTCAGGACCAGCTGGTTGGTCGGGATGTCTTCCGCCGCCAGCACCCGCAGCGAGCGTTCCTCGCCGGCGTCCAGCGCCTCGGCCGGCTCGGCCGCGCCCGTCTCCTCGGCCCTGGCCAGCTTCGGCGCCGGCAAGGTGACGATGAAGGTCGATCCCTTGCCCTCGGCGCTTTCCACCTCGATCTTGCCGCGCATCAGCTGGGCAAGCTCGCGGCAGATGGCCAGGCCAAGCCCGGTGCCGCCATAGCGGCGGGTGTTGGAGCCGTCGGCCTGGCTGAACTTCTGGAACAGCAGCGGCAGCTTGTCGGCGGCGATGCCGACGCCCGAGTCCTTGACCGACAGCTTCAGCCCGTCGCGGCCGTCCGGACCGATGCCCTCGACAATGACATCGACCTCGCCCTCGGCGGTGAACTTGATGGCGTTGGAGACCAGGTTGTTGAGGATCTGGCCGATGCGCACCGGGTCGCCACGCCTCAAGCCGCCGGCTTCTGGCCGAACGTCCATGGTGAAGCGGAGGTTCTTCTTGGCTTCGGCCAGCGGCGCGAAGGCCGCGCGGACATTCGCCCCCAGGACCTCGGCGTCGATCTCGCCGATCTCGAGTTCCATCTTGCCGGCCTCGATCTTGGAAATGTCGAGCACGTCGTTGAGCACGGCCAGCAATTCCTCGCCCGAGCGGCGGATCACCTCGACGCGTTCGCGCTGCTGGGCCGAGAGCTCGCCCATCTCGATGATCTGGGCCATG
>NZ_DASYAF010000068.1:0-1939 GCF_036501465.1 Phenylobacterium sp. | reverse complement strand
GTCTCGCTGGCCAAGGCCAAGATGGGCGACACCCTGCATCTGGTCTCCAACGAGATGGTGCAGATGCACGGCGGCATCGGCATGACCGACGCCCACGACGCCGGCCTCTACCTGAAGCGCGCCCGCGCCGCCGAAGCCTCCTACGGCGGCCAGTCCTACCACCGCGACCGCTACGCCCGCCTGAACGGGTATTGAGAAAAGAACCCTCGCCCCCGCTCTTCGCGGGGGAGAGGGCAGGGTGAGGGGGTCGCGCCGCCGCCGCTCACCTTTACGGAAAAGACGATCGCGCAAAGGCCCTCACCCTTCCCTCTCCCCGCAAAACGCTAGGCGATTCACACATCTCGATGATGATAAGCCTATCAAAGGCTTAGGCGGCCCGTGCCAAGCAGCCCTTCTCCCCCTTGCGGGAGAAGGTGGCCCCGAAGGGGGTCGGATGAGGGGTCGATAGCCCTATCCGCTAGGCCATTGACGTTAAATGGCAATTTCCGCGCGACCCCTCATCCGTCGGCTTCGCCGACACCTTCTCCCGCAAGAGGGAGAAGGAGACCTTCAGCGGCCGCCGCAGATGTGTGCATCCCCTAGCGCAAAACGGGGAGAGGGTTCTCGACCTGGAACCCCCATAGCGGTAGGTCGTTGCCTCCGCACGGTCGGAGGACTTGCATGACGTTGAAGCTGAAGCGTCTCGATCGGCAGGTGGTGGTGATCACCGGCGCCACCTCGGGCATCGGGCTCTCCACCGCGCGCGCCGCCGCCGCGCGCGGCGCGACCCTGATGCTGGCCGCCCGCAACGAGGAGGCGCTGAAGAGCGTCTGCGACGACCTGGCCGGCAAGGGCGCCAAGACCGCCTATGTCGTCGCCGACGTCGGCGTCGAGGCCGATGTGCGCGCCATCGCCGCGGCGGCCGTCGCCCGCTTCGGCGGCTTCGACACCTGGATCAACGACGCCGGCGTCTCGATCTTCGGCGACATCACGGCAACCCCGCTCGAGGACCAGCGCCGGCTGTTCGAAACCAACTATTGGGGCGTCGTCTATGGCTCCCTGATCGCGGTCGAGCATTTCCGCGAGCGGCCGGGCGGCGGGGCGCTGATCAATGTCGGCTCGGTGCTCGGCGACCTGGCCATTCCGCTGCAGGGCGCCTATTCGGCCTCGAAACACGCGGTGAAGGGATTCACCAATGTGCTGCGCATGGAGCTGATGCGCGAAGGGGCGCCCGTCTCGGTGACCCTGATCCGGCCCTCGGCCATCGACACGCCGTACAAGGACCATGCCCGCAACCTGACCGGCGCGCCGGTGAAGAACCCAGCGCCGGTCTATGCCGCGCCGCTGGTGGCCCAGGCCATCCTCTATGCCGCCGAGCACAAGACCCGCGAGCTTACGGTCGGCGCCAGCGGCCCGATCCTGGCCGCGCTCGGCGCCATCGCGCCCATGGTCGCCGAACCGCTGCTGGCCTGGCTCGCGCCGATGCTGCAGCGTGACGAGGAAGGCCGCCGCGGCACGCGTCACGACAACCTGCACCAGGCCGGCCAGGACCTGCGCGAGCGCGCCTATTACAAGGGCGTGCGGGAATCGAGCCTGTTCGCCTCCGCCCAGATGCGCCCGCGCGCGACCATGGCGCTCGCGGTCCTGGCCAGCCTTGCCGCCGGCGCCGCCTTTTTCGGCGGCCGCAAGATCGGCCGTCGCGGCGAGGCGACGCCGGCGCCCGAACCACCTCCGCGTCAGGGATGGATGGAGCGGCTGGGCCTGGGCTGAAACCCGGCGAGACCAGACCTTCGAACGGCGCTTGCCCGCAGCCCACAGCGGCCCCTAAATCGCGCCCACAAGACAAAAAATGGGAGAGAGCGAGAGATGGGACGGCTTCAGGACAGGGTTGCGCTGGTCACCGGCGCGGCGAGCGGCATCGGGCGGGCGACCGCCAAGCTGTTCGCCAGCGAAGGCGCAC
>NZ_DASYAF010000067.1:0-14257 GCF_036501465.1 Phenylobacterium sp. | reverse complement strand
CGACGCTGACGCCAGGGAGACGGCGGAAGAGCTGATCCATCAGAGCGAGGTGATCTTCAGCCTGATGGCCGGCTGCGCCAGCGCCGACGCCCAGAAGATGATCGCCGCGGTCCGCCGCAAGACCCGCTGGCACTGGTCCTATGTCGGCCTGGCGGAAAGCGACTATCCCCAGGGCGTCTTCGACCACTGGCGCACCATGCGCGCCGGGCTCGCCGCGCGTGACGCCGCCCAGGCCGCCGATGGCGCCCGCAACATCCTCTATTTCATGCAGTCCGAGGTCGCCCGGCTGATGCTGGCCCGGGGCCTCGGCATGCAGGAGCCCGCCGAGGCGCAGGCCCTGCAGCGACGGGTCTCCAGCGCCCGCTGAAACCTTGAGGATCAACACCGGAATGCGACCAGGAGCCGACATGAGCCCGCAACCTTCCCGTAGAACCGTCGTGGCCGGGACCGCCGCACTCGGCGCTTTTGGAGGCGGGCTCGCCAGCCCGCTGGCCGCCGCCGCCCAAGCCGCGGCCTCGCCGGCCTGGCAGGCCGTGCTCGACTACGTCCAGGGCCAGAAGACCACGGGCTTCCTGGTGATCCGGAACCGCAAGACCCTGGTGGAGAAGAACTGGCCCGCGCCCACCGAGGGCGCGTTCAAGAACTTCGCCTATGAGACCACCGCCGAAGGCGCCCTGCTCGAAGATGTCGCCTCGCAGCAGAAGAGCTTTGTCTCGGTGCTGGCGGCCGTGGCCGTCGACAAGGGCCTGCTGGACGTCGCCAAGCCGGTCTCGGCCTACATCGGCGCCGGCTGGTCCAAGGCCCAGCCGGACCAGGAGGCGAGGATCCGGGTCATCGACGTGCTCACCATGAGCTCGGGCCTGACCGAACGCTTCGCCTACGCCGCCCCGCCCGGCACGGTCTTCCTCTACAACACCCCGGTCTACGCCATCACCAAGCGGATCCTGGCGGCCGCCGCCAAGTCGTCGCTGGAGGCCATCACCCACGACTGGTTGACCGCGCCGGCGGGCATGAGCAACACCTCCTGGCGCAAGCGCCCGGCGGCCTTCGCCGACGTCGGCAATCCCACCGGGCTGGTCACCAGCCCGCGCGACACCGCCAGGCTGGGCCAGGTCGTGCTCGACGGCGGCAAGGCCGCCGACGGCAAGCGCATCGTCTCCGAGGCCGGGATGAAGGCGATGTTCACCCGCTCGGCGACCAACCCCGCCTATGGCCGCCTGTGGTGGCTGAACGGCAGCCCCTTCACCATCAAGCCCCTGGCGAACCGGGTCGAAGGCCCGCTGATCCCCGCTGCGCCAGCCGACCTGGTGGCCGCCCTGGGCGCGCTGGACCGCAAGCTCTACGTCGTCCCCAGCCAGAAACTGATCGTGGTGCGCATGGGCGCGGCCGCGCCCGACAAGGCCTTCGACCAGCAGCTCTGGCTGCGGCTGTCCAAGGCGATCGCCTGAGCCCGCCGGTCCCGCCCACCCAGGCCATGCGGCCGGAAAGCCTCGCCGTGCGTTGAGACCGGCAGGACCCGGGAGACGGTGGATGAATCTGGTGGCGATCCTCGGCGCGGCGGCGGCCTGCTGCTCCACGGCGAGCTTCCTGCCGCAGGCCTGGCGCATCGTCCGCACCGCCGACACCCGCTCGCTGTCGACGCCGATGTACGTGCTGACCGTCTGCGGCTTTGGCCTATGGCTCGCCTATGGCGTCAGCCGCAAGGACTGGCCGCTGGTGGCGTCCAACGGCGTCTGCTTCGTCGCCGCCGCCTTCATCCTGGCGATGAAGCTGCTGCCGCAGCGCAAGCGCAAGACCGTGGCCCGAAAGCTCGACCCGACCTCCTGACCCCGGCGAAGGGGAGCCTTTCCGACGGTGAGGCGGCTCAGGCCGGCTTGACGAACTTCAGCGCGTACTGGTCGGTCTTGAAGCGGATGGCGGGGTCGAAGATTTCCTTGGTGTGGTCGTCGCCCGGCCGGTTGAGGAACTTGCCCTCGCCCACCAGCCTGAAGCCCGCGGCGGTGACCTCGCGGACCACCGTGGCCTTCTCCACCCGGTGCAGCTTGGCGATCTCATCGGTGGTGATGCCGGGGTTCGCCTGGTGGTCGAGGATGAAGTAGGTCCCGCCCGGCTTCAGCGCCGCAAAGACGGCCTTGTTGAAGGCGGCCATGTCGACGACGCCGTACTTGGCGATCTTCAGGTCGTGGTAGTTCTGGGTGATCCAGAAGACATCGGCCTTGCCGGCCGGCAGGTCCATCTGGCCGAAGGGCTTGATCTGCAGGTCGACGTTCTTCTGGGCGAGGCTGGCGATCATGTCCTGGTCGGCCTTGCCCGCGCCCTTCCAGCCGGCGTTCTCGACGCCCATCACCTTCCCGCCGGGTCCCACGACATCGCTCAGCATACGGGTGAAGTAGCCGCCGCCGGGAAACAGCTCATCCACCGTCATGCCGGGTTTGACCCCGGCGAAGGCCAGGGTCTCGGCGGGCGCGCGGTTGGCGTCCTGGGCGACGTCGTTCTTCGGACGCGAGGGATCGGCCACGGCCTTGGCGACATAGGCCGGCGGGGCCGCGGCGCGGGAAACGCCGGCGGCGCCGGCGACGAGCGCGGCCGCCGCGACGGCCGCAATCAGGGTGGATTTCATCGGGTGGCTCCCCAAAAGGTCGAGCCCCCATCCTGCCAGCCCCGACGACCGCCGCCTGCGCCGTCGCGGCGGACAGGCGCCTCCCCGCGACGAACGGCCGCGTCCCTGCGGCAGGCCCGAAACGCCGATTTCCGCCGGGACGGGCCGTCGCGGCGCGCCCGGCGCCGACCGGCGCCACCGCCCCGCATTCGACGGGTCGCGCCGCGCGACAATCGGTAGAGTCTCAGTTTTCGGCAGGAATTCGCCAGATGGGCGAAATCATCCGTGAACCCCGTTAAGGTTAACGGCCGGGCATATTCAACTCACAGAAGAACTTGATCGGCGCCAAGCTCGACTGTGATAGAGTGAAGAATGAGTTAAGGCAGGTCTGCAGGCGCGGGCCTGTCGCGGACCTTTGTCGTTGGGGGATAATCTATGCGCAGCCTGGTTTACGTCGCAGCGGTCGGAGCACTGCTGGCGGCGTCGTCCGCGAACGCCGCGGTGAAGTTGAGCTTCACGCCGCAAACGGGTTCGTCGCTCGATTGGATCGACTCGAGCGAAACGCCCCAAGCGGCCACCTTCCCGAACGGCGGCTACGTGGTCAGCACCAACCCCGTCACCAAGCCCAACGGCAACCCCGTTCTCGACAAGAACAACAATCCGGAGTTCGCGAACTACGGCGGCAGCTTGACCTCGAACGTGAAGGTCAAGAACCAGACCGCGAGCTTCACGAGCGGCGTCGCCGCCCGTGGGCCGTTCTCGATCGACGAGGGCACGATTTCCGGCGCGTCGGCCACGGCCACCTCCGGCGTCGTCGCCACGCTCACCAACACCGGCCGCAATGCGGTGACCCTGGACTCGATCGACTCCCAGATCATCCAGGCCGGGATGGGCTTCATGGTCCAGAAGACGACCGGCAACCCCGTCGGGGGCGACGTCTTCACCGGCTACGGTGTCGACTCCAAGGGCTCGTTCGGTGACCTCAACAAGACCGGCCGTCTCAACACCGAGACCATCGGCACCGCCGGCTTCACCTTCGACGTCTACGGCGCCGACTACGCCACGACGCCGGACGTCCTGCCGCTCTATCAGATCACCGGCTCGGTCAGCCTCGGGTTCGACGCGGACGGCAACGTCGTTGAGTTCTCACAGATCTCCGACGCCCAGAGCACCCTCACCAATTTCCAGGCGGTCTATCCGGACGCCGCCGGCCTGAACAACTCCGACAACATGGCCGGCTACGAGTGGGACGCCACGGACATCACGATCGGGCTGAACAACTTCCTGCTGGCCGCCGGCCAGAGCACCCAGCTCTACTATGTCGCCAGCTCCTACGTGGACATCTCCGACCCGTGCCCGAGCGACAAGGAATGCCTGGTCGGCTATTCGGGCTTCGGCGACCCCGTGGGCCGCGGCGGCGGCGTGTCCGACTTCGCCCTGTTCCAATCCGACGCCCGCTCGTCGTCGACCTGCCCGGACGACAACAGCGAGATCTGCTTCTCGCCGCAGAGCGTGACGCCGTTCAGCAACGTCGACTTCACCAAGGACGGCGGCGGCGTGCCGGAACCGGCGAGCTGGGCCCTGATGATCATGGGCTTCGGCCTGACGGGCGCGGCGTTGCGGCGCCGGCGTGTGCTGTCGTACAGCTAAGGTATGACGTCAGATAACGCGGAAACTCTCGGCCGACAGGACGAAGCCTACGCGTATCGGGCGTTCATCAGCTACAGCCACCGCGACAAGAAGCTCGCCCAGTGGCTCCACCGCGAGGTGGAATCCTACCGCATCCCCGCGAAGCTGATCGGCAAGGTCACCGGCGTGGGGGCCGTGCCGCGCCGGCTACGCCCGATCTTCCGCGACCGCGAGGAGTTGCCCGCCTCGGGTGACCTCTCCGCCGAACTGAGCAATGCGCTCCGCCAGTCGATGTTCCTGGTGGTGATCTGCTCGCCCGCCTCGGCCAAGTCGCGGTGGGTCAACGAGGAGATCATCCAGTTCAAGCGGGTGCACGGCGACGCCCGGGTGCTGGCCGTGGTCGCCGACGGTGAGCCCTACGCCTCGGATTCCGACGTCCCCGGCGCCCACGACAGCGAGTGCTTCCCCCAGGCTCTGCGCTTCCGCATGGGCGCCAATGGCAAGCTGTCGAAGGTCCGCGCCGAGCCGATCGCCGCCGACATCCGCCGCGAGGCAGACGGCTATCGCCTGGCGACCCAGAAGCTGATCGCCGGCCTCACGGGCCTCAAGCTCGACGAGCTGGTCCGCCGCGAGACCCAGCGCCGCATCGCCCAGATCACCACCGTCGCCGTCGGCGCCATGATGGGCATGGTGGTCACCGGCGGGCTGGCCTTCTACGCCAACTCGCTCAGGATCGAGGCCAACAACCAGCGCACCATCGCCCAGCACGAGGCCGCCGCCGCCCGCGCGGCCTCCGACTACCTGGTGGGCACCTTCGAGCTGTCGAATCCGGCCGTCGAGAACCCGCGCACTATCACCGCCATGACCATCCTGGACCGCAGCGCCCAGCGGGCGCGGCGCGAACTGGCCGACCAGCCGGCCATCCAGGCGCGGCTGCTGGCGACGCTCGGGCGCGCCTACAACAACCTCGGCCTGTTCGCCCAGACACAGGGCGCGATCGAGGCCTCCATGCCGGCGATCGAACGGTCGGGGCCGGAAGGCGCCGAGGCCCTGCTGGTCCTGTCCGACACCTATTCGCGGCAGGGCGCGATGGACAAGGGCCTGGAGGCGGTGCGCCACGCCAAGGCGCTGATCGGTCCCCTGACCCCGTCCACCGCGGTCCTGCACGCCCGCTCCGAACTGGCCGAGGGCAAGCTGCTGATCTCCGGCGCCAAGGTGAAGGACGGCATCGCCGCCTTCGATCGCGCGCTCGCCGACTATCGGATCGCCGCCGACCGGCCGCCGGGCGCCGTCGCCGCCGTGCTCAACAACCGCGGGCTCCTGCTGTCCGACGACGGCCAGTTCGCCGCCGCCGACGCCTCGCTGACCCAGTCGCTTCAGCTCTTCCAGACCGAACTCGGCGCCAACCACGTTTCCACCGGCAAGGCCTGGTTCGCGCTCGCCCAGAACTCGTTCAACGCCGGCCAGCTTGCCAAGGCCCGCACCCAAATCGCCAACGCCCTGCGCATCGAGCGCGCGGTGCTGGACCCGGACAACGCGACGCTCGCCGACACCCTGTCCATGCAGGGTCAGATCTACCAGGGCCTGCGCATGCTGCCGGAAGCGGAGCGGTCGCTGCGCGAGGCGATCGCCATCTATCGCAAGGCGTTCAAGGGTCCGCACTACCTGATCGGCATCGCCGAAGTGTACCTGGGCTTGGTCCAGTCCCAGCGCGGTGACACGGCCGGCGCGCTCGCCACCCTGGACGACGCCAAGCACAACTACGACGTCAGCTACGGAAAGATCCATCCGAACCACGGCGACCTGCTGGTCAACCGCGCCAAGGTGCTGGCTCACGCGAACCGCATGGGCGAGGCGCGCCGCAGCTGTGAGGCCGGCCTGGCGATCCTGCGCCAGACCATGGGCCCGGACGCCAGCTTCACGAAGTCGTCGGCCGCCGATTGCCGCGCGCTCGCGCCGCCCAAGCCGACGCCGGTCGCCACGCCGCCGGCGCCCCAGCCGGCCGCTCCATCCAGCGCCAAGCCGGCGGCGGCGGCGCCCGCCACGACGACGACCGCGACCGCCGCGCCAGCGGCAGGCGGCAAGGCGCCGGCGACGGGCGGGCCGCAGTCGGCTCCGGCGCGCTAGCCCAGGCCGGGCTCAGCGCCCGGCCGGGTTCCGCGACAGGCGGTAGAGCGGATAGGTGCCATACCCCTTCGGCAGCGCGATCTTGCCCACATAGTCACAGTCGAAGGGATGGTTCTTCTCCATCTCCAGCACCGCGGCGAAGGGTTCGGTGACGTACACCGCGCCCGAGGGCGTGACCGGCTCGATCCGCGCGGCGCGCGAGACCTCGGTGCCGTAGTAGGTGGTCCGCCGGGTCACCGGGTCGTAGCCGGAATAGGTCGGGCCGTAGTGCAGGGCGATCCGCATGGCGGTGCCCTCGCGCACGCCGAGCGCCTTGCAGTCGACCTTCTTCAGCTCCTCGCAGAGGTCCAGCGCGGCCTGGGCCGCCGTCGGCGCGTTCTGGAAGACCGCGAAGATCGCGTCGCCCCAAGTGTTGCCCGAGCGGATGACCTCGCCGTGCTGCTCCAGCGAGCGCGCTGCGCGGACCATCACGTCCTCCCAGAACAGCGGCAGCACCCGCTCGTCCAGCTTCGAGAAGCCCGGATAGTCGGTGAACATCAGCCCGTAGGCGCCGCGCTCCACGTCGATCTGCGGCGGCGGCGGCGGCATCACCGGGCGGGTCAGCTTGGGCGCGATGACCACCTCGGCGCGACCGCCGGTGTCGCGCCAGGCCGTCACGTCCGACCCGCTGAGCGTGCGCTCGCCGCGCTCCTCGACGATGACCAGCTGCACGGCCTCGGCGTTGAGCTGGCGCGCCCGCAGCCGCGCCATGCCCATGGACACCTTCGAGCCATAGGCGAACTGGGCCATCTCGCCCATGTAGCTCATGTTGCTGGCGAAGGTGATCGAGGCCGCCCGTTCGCGGATCGCGTGGTAGCGCGCCACCCAGTCCTGGCCGGCCGGCGTCACCGACTGCTCCAGGAAGTCCGCCTCGGCGAAAGGCAGCACCACGTGCACCTCGGCGCCCGCCTCCAGCAGGAGTTCGGCGATCATGATGTCGGCGCCGGCGGCGAGCGCGCCGTAGCCGAAGCCCACGTCCTCGCGGGCGATCACCGCGCGCATCCGTCCCGCCAGGTCGGCCTCCAGCTCGGGCGTGCTCAGGAAGATGTTGCCGCAGAACATCGCCACCTTCGGCGGCTCGATGAGCTCCAGCAGCGGCTCCATCCCGTGGTCGTCGCCAAGGGCGGCGATCAGCCGGCGAAGCTGCAGCACCGTGGTGGAGCGCGCGCCGACGTCGGCGTCCGGCGCCTTGATGGCCTGTTCCAGCGCCGCGCGGGCGCCGGCCACGTCGCCCATCACCGCCAGCGCCTCGGCCAGCGTCGCCAGCGAGAAGTAATCGGTCGCCCCGCTGGCGCTGGTGTCGTCGGCCACGCGCTTGGCCAGCGAGCGGGCGAGCCGCGGCCGTCCCGCGATCCGGGCCAGGGTCGCCGCGTTGATCGCCGGATAGGTGGAGTTGGTGCGCTTGTGGACGGCTTCGTAGAGCTTGGCCGCCTCCAGCAGCCGCTCCGGATCGGGCGAGGGCGCGTCGAAGGCCTGGTCCTTCAGCAGGCGCGCTTTCAGCGACAGCGGATCGACCCCGCCGATCTCCTCCAGGTGATAGTCGTCGTAGAGTTTCAGCGCGCGCTCGGTGTCGCCCAGGCGCGCCAGGGTCAGCACCTCGAGATAGTTGAGGTCCGGATTGTCGGTGTCGCCCCGGCGCACCACCTCGTCGAAGGCGCCCAGCAGGTCGCCCCGGCCCAGGGCCGCGCGGACCGAACGCGCGCGCTGGTCCGGCGTCCGCGCCGCCGCCTGTTCCAAGGCCCGTTCCGGAGTGACAGGCGCGTTCACGCCGTCCCGCCCGATGAAGGACGCGCCGACGCGCGGCCCCAACGCCGCGTCTCTAGCGTCACAATCCGCACGCCGCTCCAGTCCCTCACGGCTCCGGCGTAGGCGCTGAGGCCTTCGCCGCTCGATGTAACGGTGACGCTATAGGGACATGGCGCCCCCGTCCATTGCAACACTATCGGCGAAGTGGCGGGTTTCGCTTCTGGGTTGAATCCAGGCCGTTCGGGGCCTGTGCGGCCTCGCGTCGCAGGAAGGCGTTTCTTAACTCCCTGGGAGCAATCCTTTCCGCGGCTTCGCCTGGCGAAGAGGAGCGGCGTCATGGCTCTGGCGGAATATCTGCCGTCCTTCAAGGGCGCGATGCGCCGACGAGCGACGCCTTCGGCCTTCCATGGCGTGCAGAACCTGATCGTCCAGGGCCTGGGCATCGGCATGATCGGGCTCACCGCGCTGCTCACCTTCCCCTGGAAGCTGGTGGCGGGCTGGATGGTCGCCACTGCGGTCGCCGCCCTCGTCGAAGACCGCCTGCTGGAGCGCGCCGCGAACGCGCCTGGCGGCGCGCCGTTCAGCGCCCGGGTGGCCGCCGCCATGCGGGTGGTGGTGACCACCCTCTTCGCGCTCGCGTCCCTGTTCCTGATCGCCAAGGGCCAGGGCGGCGACAAGCTGTTCGGCTTTGCGATCATCAGCGCGGCCCTGGTGCACGTGCTGATGCGCCACTACCGCTCGCCGCTCATCCTGGCCGCCAGCCTGGTGCCGTGGGTCGGCATCCTGGGGCTGGTGGGCTGGGGCCTGGCCAAGGCGGCGCTCCGCGACGGCCACGTGCTGCGGGCCTTCGCCACCACCTTCGTGATCGGCATGCTGGCGGTGGAGTTCTGGTCGGCGCGCCAGCAGCTCTGGGCCGCCTGGCGCGAGCTCAACGCCACCCTGGCCGGCGTGCGCCGCGCCGAGGCCTCCCTGCAGGAGACCCAGCGGATCGCCAAGATCGGCTCGTGGCGCCAGGCGCTGGGCGGCGCGCGCACCGAATGGTCGGACGCGCTCTACGAGATTTTCGGCCTCGATCCGGCCGAGGGCGCGCCCTCGGTGGAGCGGATGATGGAGCGCCTGGACGAGGACGGCCGGGCGCGGCTGCGCACCCTGCTGGACGGCGAGCACACCGAGGCTTTCGGTTTCAGTCTCAAGCTGCAGCGCACCGACGGCAGCGAGCGGCACTGCTGGGTCGAGGGCCGGCCGGAGCTGGACGCCCACGGCAAGCCGATCGGCTTGATCGGCTTCTGCCAGGACGTCACCGATCGCGAGACCGCCGCGGCCCAGCTGCGCCAGGCGCAGAAGATGGAATCGGTCGGCCAACTCACCGGCGGCCTGGCCCACGACTTCAACAACCTGCTGGCCATCATCATCGGCAACCTCGACCTGATCGGCGGCGACCTGAAGGAAGGCTCGCTGGAGAAGGAGTTCGCCGACACCGCCCTGGAGGCGGCGCTGAAGGGCTCGGAGCTCACCAAGCAGCTGCTGGCCTTCTCGCGCCGCCAGACGCTGGACCCGCGGGTGGTGGACCTGAACGGCCTGGTCGAAGGCATGGCGCCCCTGTGGCGGCGCACGCTCGGCGAGGCGGTCACCGTCAAGCTGGCGCTCAAGGGCGACCTGTGGCGCACCAAGCTCGATCCGGCGCAGATGGAATCGTCGCTGCTGAACCTGGTGATCAACGCCCGCGACGCCATGCCGGACGGCGGCGTGCTGACGGTGGAGACCACCAACGCCACGGTCGATCCCGACAATCCCGAGCTGCCGCCCGGCGACTACGCGGTGATCGCGGTCTCCGACACCGGCGGCGGCATCGCGCCCGAGATCCTGGCCAAGGTGATCGAGCCGTTCTTCACCACCAAGGGCGTCGGCAAGGGCAGCGGCCTGGGCCTTTCGATGATCTACGGCTTCGCCAAGCAGTCGGGCGGCCAGCTGCGCATCTACAGCGAGGTCGGCCACGGCACGACGGTGCGCCTCTACCTGCCGCGCTCCGAGGAGGCCGCCGAGACGGTCAAGGCGCCGGCCGCTGGCCCGATGAAGGGACGCGGCGAGCGGGTGCTGGTGGTCGAGGACAACGTCGACGTCCGCCGCGTGGCCGTGCGCCAGCTCACCGAGCTGGGCTACCAGATCGTCGAGGCCGACAACGGCGTGGCGGGCCTGGAGGTCCTGGCCCAGGACCACGGCGTCGACCTGGTGTTCACCGACGTGGTGATGCCGGGCGGCATGACCGGCATCGAGATGATCGCCACGGCCCGGCAGACGCAGCCTGGCCTGAAGGCCCTGTTCACCACCGGCTTCACCAGCGCGGCCACAGCCAACAACGCCCGGGTGACCGGCGCCGACCTGGTGATCAGCAAGCCCTACCGGGTGACCGAACTGGCCGCGAAGCTGCGCGAGGCCCTGGCCCAGGAGGTCGTCTCCGCCCAGGCCCCGCCCGCTTCGGCGGCCGGTTGATGTGACGCGTAAGGAGGACGTGAGATGGCGCTTATCCTGGTGATCGACGACGAGCAGATGCTGCGGCGAACCCTGCGCGCCCTGCTGGAGCGTGCGGGACACACCGTCGTGGAGGCGGAGGACGGCGAGCAGGGCCTGGCTCAGTTCGACATCCAGAAGCCCGACCTAGTGCTGACCGACATCATCATGCCCAACCGCGAAGGCGTGGAGACCATCGGGGAGATGCGCCGCCGGGCGCCGGAGACGCCGATCATCGCCATGTCGGGCGGCGGCAGCCGCGGCGGCGACCTGTTCCTGACGCTCGCCGAGCAGCTGGGCGCCACGGCGACGCTCACCAAGCCGATCCGCCAGGCCGAGCTGGTCGCGGCGGTGGAGGCGGCGCTGAAGCCCGCGGCCGGCGGCTACGAGGAGCGCGCCGCGGCGCGCTGAACGTCGGCGTAGAGGTCGATCGGCTCGAAGCGCAGGGCGGTGGAAAGCCCGCCCACGTCCGGATGCACCGCAGGCCCCGCCACATAGCGGAACCCGGCGCCCAGCGCCCCCAGCACCAGGGCGCGCGATTTCAGTCCATAGGCCGCGGCCTCGTGGCCCTGCGCCCGCGACAGGCCGCCGAACGCCGTCAGCAGGCGCAGGCTGGCCGCCTCGCGCCGCGGCGGTCCTTCCAGATCGGTGGCGACGCACTTCACCCCGCCGGCCGGCGGCATGGCCTGCGGCTCGTCCAGGCGCACCCGCGCCGCTAGGCCGACGCCCAGCGGACGGCTCATCTCCAGGAACGACTTGCAGCCATAGGTCCAGAAGCCGTCGGCCGGCGCGCCGATCTCCAGCGTCAGGATCTTGCGCTCCGCGCCCGGGATGGCGGCGAGCGCCTGGATCAGGGCGGCGCGCTGGCTGTTCACCGCCAGGCTGGAGTGTTCGATCGCCACGGTCACCGGCAGCCGGCGGCCCTCGGCGGCCAGGCCGCGCAGGTCGACGGCCACGGCGCGCACCAGGGCGATGTCGGCCTTGTAGGCCTGGACCTCGCGCGTGCGGTCGTCGAACTCGGTCCAGGGCTGGGCGGCATGCGCGCGGAAGTGCAGCAGGGTCATCTGCCGCGTGTCCCAGACCGGCGAATAGCTGTGCTGGCTTTCCTCGGCCTGGGCCGCGTCGGGCGCGACCGCGGAGGAGGTCTCAACCGCCGCGGCAGGCGCCGCCTCGGCCGCCGCCTGCAGCGCGCGGCCGACCACCAGCTCCAGGTCGCCGCCGAGCAGCGCCTCGGCCGGGATCGCGGCGCATTGGGTGGCGATGTTCAGGCCCGCGGCCTCGCAGTCGCCCTCGCCCAGCAGCCGCTCGACGATCTCGCGGGCGATGACCCGGCTCTTGAACTCCGCCTCGTCCGGCCCGAGCGTGGCGAACAGCACCAGGTAGCCGTCGTCGCCGTGCTGCTCGAAGACGTCGCCGCGCAGCAGGTGGCGCTGGATGACGCTGCGAGCCGTGGCGTGCACCTTCTCGGCCAGCGCCGGCCAGCGGTCGCCCAGGCGCGCCTGGATCTCGGCCAGGCCCACCATGCGGAAGGTGGCGACCGGCACCACGGCCTGGGCCGGCCGCTCGCCCGCCGCGCGGTGACGCGAGACGCCGCCGGACTGGCGATGTCCGTCGTTGTCGTGCAGCAGCCGCCTGGCCACCTCGGCCAGTGCGCTCAGCAGGCCGGCGCCGAGCCGGCCCTTTCCGTCTGACGGTCCCATTCGAACCTCTTGGCCGCAACCCTTCGGTGTGCCCTAGACCCACGCATTTTCGCGCGGGAGTTGTTCATAGGAGCCTAACGGCCTGCCGTTGGGCCGACGGGCCGGCTTGACGCGCCCTGTAATATGCGTATTCATGTATATACATGGAAACGCATTTCGAGCCCTTCGAGATTCTCGCCGACCCGACGCGGCGGCGCATCGTGGCGGCGCTGCGGGGCGGCGAGCGCCAGGTGGGCGACATCGTGCGCGAGGCCGGGATCCATCAGTCCGGCGTCTCGCGGCACCTGAAGATCCTGCAGGCCTCCGGCTTCGTCGCCGTGCGCCCGGACGGCCAGCGGCGCCTGTACGAACTGCAGGCGGAGCCGTTCCGCGCGCTGGAGGCCTGGCTCGCGGACTACCGGGCGCTCTGGGAAGCCCGCCTCGACCGCTTCGGCGCGGCCCTCGAGGCCAACCGCAACCCCAAGGCCGCCGTCGAACAGGAGCCGGATCAATGAGCAGCACAGAGACCCCCGCATCCGCCGCCGCGCCGCAGGCCGCCGTGGTCATCGAGCGCATCTACCGCGCCGACGTCGAGGCGCTGTGGGCGCTGTGGACCACCAAGGCCGGCTTCGAGTCCTGGTGGGGCCCCGAGGGCTTCCGCGTCGAGGTCCACGCCCTGGAGCCGCGGCAAGGCGGGACCCTCGCCTACGACATGATCGCCGACGCGCCCGAGGCGATCGCGGCCATGGAAGGCATGGGCCAGCCGCTGTCGCAGGGCACGCGCGGAACCTATGCGGAGTTCCGGCCCCACCGGCGGCTGGCGCTGACCCACCTGATCGACTTCGTCCCGGGCTCGGCGCCCTACGAGCACACCATCGAGGTGGACTTCAGCCCCGCCGGCGACCAGGCGCGGATGATCGTCACCATCCATCCCCACCTCGACCCGCGCTGGACGCAGATGTCGCTGGAAGGTTTCCGCAGCCAGCTCACCAAGCTGGACAGCCGGTTCGGCTGGACGGGCTAGCCGGACCCGGTTCAACCGGCCGAGGCCGCGACGAACACCGCATATTGCGCCTCGAAAGCGCGCTGGTAGGCGGGCCGCGCCTGGCCGCGGGCGCTGTAGGCGACAAGCGTCGGATGGGCCTCCAGCAGGCCGGTGGGCTCCAGCCGGCGCAGCACCGTCACCATCATCAGGTCGCCGGCGCTGAACGCCCCGTCGAGCCAGTCGGCCCCGCCCAGGCGATCGGAAAGCTGGCTGAGCCGGGCGTGGACCCGCTCGTCCAGCATCGGCAGGCGCGCGTCGAACCAGGGCTTGTCGCGCTCCAGCAGGCCCGCCATGCCGCGCTCGACGATCGGCGGCTCCATCGTGCTGAGCGCGGCGAACATCCAGGCGATGGCGCGGGCCCGCGCGGCGGGCTCGTCCGGCAGCAGGCCCGGGTGGCGCTCGGCGATGTGCAGCACGATGGCGCCGGTCTCGAACAGCGCCAGGCCGCCGTCCTCATAGGTCGGGATCTGCCCGAAGGGATGCACCGCCAGGTGCGCCGGCGCCTTCATCTCGGCGAAGGTGACCAGCCGCACGTCATAGGGCTGGCCCACCTCCTCCAGCGCCCAGCGCACGCGCAGGTCGCGCGCCAGTCCGCGGCCGCGGTCGGGCGAGGCCTTGAAGGCGGTGATGGTCGGGTTCATCGGCTGGCTCATGGTTTTTGCCCTGGGGATTCCTATCCCGAGGACGAACGGGCGGCGAGCTTCACGACAGGGGCACGAGTTTTTGCTCGCGCGGAGCTCAAGGTTTTTTGAACCACGGACCACACGAACCACACCAACGCGGGCCGCTGGCTGGGTTCCGTGTGGTCCGTGTGGTCCGGGGTTTGAAAGCCCGCTTCGCGGGGCGAGATGGGCTTCCTGCCGCACAAGCCATGCCTCCGCTCAT
>NZ_DASYAF010000066.1:0-78428 GCF_036501465.1 Phenylobacterium sp. | reverse complement strand
CGGCTCGCCGGCGGCCAGGCCGATCTCGCGCTGGGCCATGGCGAAGCGGGTGACCGAGTCCATCAGGCACAGGACTTCCATGTCCTGGTCGCGCAGGTATTCGGCGATGGCCATGGTCATGTAGGCGGCCTGGCGGCGCTTGAGCGCCGGCTCGTCGGAGGTGGCGACCACGACCACGGCGCGCTTCAGCCCCTCTTCGCCGAGCGTCTCCTCGATGAACTCGCGGACCTCGCGGCCCCGCTCGCCGATCAGGCCGACCACGACCGCGTCGCAGTCGGCGTTCTTGGCCAGCATGGACAGCAGCACCGACTTGCCGACCCCGGAGCCGGCGAACACGCCCAGGCGCTGGCCGCGGCAGCAGGTGGTGAAGACGTTCATGGCGCGCACGCCCAGGTCCAGCCGTTCGCCGACCCGGGCGCGGGCGTGGGCCGAGGGCGGCGGAGCGCGCAGAGGATAGGGCGCGATCCCCTGGGTCAGCGGACCCTTGCCGTCGATGGGATGGCCGAAGGCGTCGATGATGCGGCCGAGCCAGGCCTTGGTCGGGCGCACGGCCGAGCCCAGCGGCTCGATGCGGATTTCCGCGCCCGGCGCCACGCCCTCGACCGGGCCGAACGGCATCAGCAGCGCGCGGGTGTCGCGGAAGCCCACCACCTCGGCGCTGAGCGGCTTTTCGCCGTAGCGGCCGATCTCGGCGCGGGCCCCCACCGCCAGGCGGGTCAGGCCGCCGCGGGCCTCGATCAGCAGGCCGTTGACCGCGGCCACGCGGCCGGCGACGGTCAGGGGATCCAGCCGCTCGACCGCGGCCACCAGACTCTTCACGAACAACCCTCGCCTTGAGGGGTTCAGGAATCGGTCATCACGCTTAAGGAGCGATGAAGACCCGGCCGTTCGCCGCCTCATTCACGTCGCGCCGGGGCTTGCGCGCGTTTTGGCCGCACCCGCGCCGCACGGCCCTAACGGACAGGCTTTACGGGGATGGTTTCGGACAGGTTTTCCGGGGGCCGGGTGCTTCGGCGGTTCTGTCCAATCACGAAAGATTCAACGGCCCAGCGACTCACCCCCCACCCAGTGACTCTTGATGCCGATTCCGCATCGGATTAACGATTCTCGCGGGACGGACACCCCCGATTAACCTGTCTTAAATTAACTCGCAGGCAGGTTAACGGCGAGGTCCGGAGCGGATTCACTGAATTCGCCGGCACGCGGGGACGCACTGGGAGAGGGAAATGCGGGTACTGTTGATTGAAGACGACAGCGCCACCGCGCAAAGCATCGAGTTGATGCTGAAGTCGGAGGGGTTCAACGTCTATACGACCGACCTGGGTGAGGAAGGCGTCGATCTGGGCAAGATCTACGACTACGACCTGATCCTTCTCGACCTGAACCTGCCGGACATGAGCGGCATGGACGTGCTGCGCACCCTGCGGGTCGGCAAGATCAATACGCCGATCATGATCCTGTCCGGCTCGGCCGAGATCGACACCAAGGTGAAGACCTTCTCGGGCGGCGCCGACGACTACATGACCAAGCCGTTCCACAAGGACGAGCTGGTGGCGCGCATCCACGCTGTGGTCCGCCGCTCCAAGGGTCACGCCCAGTCGGTCATCAAGACCGGCGACATCCTGGTCAACCTGGACGCCAAGACGGTCGAAGTGAACGGCCTGCGGGTCCACCTGACCGGCAAGGAATACCAGATGCTCGAGCTGCTCTCCCTGCGGAAGGGCACCACGCTCACCAAGGAGATGTTCCTGAACCATCTCTACGGCGGCATGGACGAGCCGGAGCTGAAGATCATCGACGTGTTCATCTGCAAGCTGCGCAAGAAGCTGGCCGCGGCTGCGGAGGGCAAGCACCACATCGAAACCGTCTGGGGTCGCGGCTATGTGCTGCGCGATCCGCAGGAGATCGCCGCCGTCGCGGCGGCCTGAGCCCCCAAGACCTGTCGCTGAAATGAGCAGGGCGTCCCGCCGCGAGCGGGGCGCCCTTCTTCTTTGCGCGCCTGGAAGGCCGGCCCGGCCTAGAGCCCGGCCATCAGGGCCATGCGCACCAGTTCCGAGAGGCTCTTGGCCCCGGTCTTCATCATCATGCCCGCGCGATAGACCTCCACGGTGCGCGGGCTGATGCCCAGGTCGTAGGCGATGATCTTGCTGGTCTTGCCGACCACCACCTGTTCCAGCACCTCGCGCTCGCGCCGCGACAGGCCCGCGAAGGCGGCCTGGTAGCGCTGGCGGCCGGCCTCGTCCTCTTTGGTGCGCACCTCGGTGTCCAGCGCCTTGCGGACCGCGGCCAGCAGCACGTCCTCCTTGAACGGCTTCTCCAGGAAATCGACGGCGCCGGCCTTCATCGCCTCCACGGCCAGCGCGATATCCCCGTGGCCGGTGATGACGATCACTGACAGCGGCAGCCGATCGCCGGTGAGGCGGCCGACCAGTTCGATGCCGTCCATGCCCGGCATCCGCACGTCGCTGATCACGCAACCCGGGGCCAGGTCGCGCGCCTCGGCCAGGAAGGCTTCGGCGCTCTCGAAGGTGCGCACGGCATGGCCTGTGGTTCGCAAAAGGAAGGACAGCGACCTGCGGATCGCCTCGTCGTCGTCGACGACATAGACCTCAGACGAGTTCGCCATCGGCCATCTCCTCTTCGTGCACGGCCCTGATCGTGAAATGGAAGGTCGTCCCCTTGCCCGGCTCGCCCTCGGCCCAGATGCGGCCGCCGTGCGCCTCGATGATGGTGCGGGAGATCGACAGTCCGACGCCCATGCCGTGCTGCTTGGTGGTGACGAAGGGCTGGAACAGCTGGGCGGCCACCTCGGGGCTCAGGCCGCAGCCGGTGTCGCTCACCGAGATCTGCACCATGTCCTCCGGCGCTGGCCGGGCGGCGACGGTCAGGTCCCGCCGCTCGGCGTCGGCCATGGCCTCCACGGCGTTGCGGATCAGGTTCAGCATCACCTGCTGGATCTGCACCTTGTCGACCATGACCATGGCGACCTTGGGCGAGATCTCGTAGGTCAGCCGCACGCCGCGGTCCTTGGCCCCGACCATGCCCAGCGCGCCGGCCTCCTCGATCAGCTGGGGAAGGCTCTCGATATGCCGCTCGGTCTCGCCCTTGGCGACGAAGTCGCGCAGGCGCCGGATGATGTCGCCGGCCCGGAACATCTGCTCGCCGGCGACGGTCAGCGCCTCGCCCACCGTTTCGGTGTCGATCGGCGTCTCCTTCAGCAGGCGCAGCGAGCCCTGGATGTAGTTGGCGGTCGCCGACAGCGGCTGGTTCAGCTCATGCGCCAGGGCCGAGGCCATCTCGCCCATGGCCGACAGGCGGCTGATGTGGGCGAGTTCCGACTGGACGTCCTGGAAGCGCCGCTCGGCCTCCTGCCGCTCGGTCAGGTCGCGGATGAAGCCGGTGAAGAACCGCTGCGAGCGCGACCGGGCCTCGCCGACCGACAGCTCCATCGGGAAGGTCGAACCGTCCTTGCGTTCGCCGACGATCACTCGGCCGATGCCGATGATCCGCCGCTCGCCGGTCTTCAGGTAGCGCTTCAGGTAGCCGTCGTGACCCTCCCGGTAGGGGCTGGGCATCAGCATGGTGACGTTGCGCCCGATCGCCTCCTCCACGCTCCAGCCGAACAGCCGCTCGGCCGCGGCGCTGAACGACTGGATGACGCCGGTCTCGTCGATCACCACCATGGCGTCGGGCACCGAATCCAGGATCGAGCTCAGGTGGGCCTCGCGCGCCTGCAGGTCGGTGATCGCCTGCTCGCGGCCCCGGCGGCTCTCGATCAGTTCCTGGATGTCCATGCAGGCGCCTTTCCAGCGCGACACCCGCCCGTCGTCGTCGCGCACCGGCACGGCGCGCTCCAGGAACCAGCGGGGACCGCCCTGGCCCATCAGGCGGTACTCCACCTCGTAGGCTTCGCCGGCGGCGATGCTGCTGCGCGCATGGGCCTCGACGCGGGCGCGATCCTCCGCATGGGCCTTGTCCAGCCAGCCCCAGCCCATGGAGGACTCGCCGTCGTCGCCCATGAACTCGCGCCAGCGATCGTTGAAGAAGTCGCGCTCGCCCGCCGCGTCGCAGGACCAGACCAGGGCCGGCATGGCGTTGGCGACGGAGCGGTACTTGGCCTCCGACTGCTCCAGGGCTTCGGCCTGGGCATAGTGCTCAGTGACGTCGATGGTCAGGCCCGCGACGCCGTTGATGTCGCCGGCCCGGTCGCGCAGGGCGAACTTGGTCGAGCGCAGGTAGCGCATCCCGCCGTCGGGCCCGGTGAAGCGGCCCTCGACGGTGCGGGTTCTGCCGCTGGCCAGCACCTCGCGGTCGGCGACGTCGTGGTCCTCCAGCTCCGAGAGGTCGGAGACCAACTCGCTCGAGCGGCGCCCGAGGATCTGGTCGAGCGGATAGCCCAGGGCCGTGATCGCCGACGGATTGACGTAGACGAACCGCAGGTCGAGGTCCTTGGCGTAGATGATGTCGGGCGTAGCCGCGCCGACCCCTTCCACGAAGGCCGCGTTGCGCTGCGCCTCCTCGCCCGTCCGCACCAGTTCGCGCGCGGTCTGGGCCAGGGCCTTCTCCGAAGCGGCGATGCGGCGCAGGAACAGCACGGTGGCCCAGGCCGCCAGCCCGAGCCCGGCCAGGAACACCACCAGGGCGATGTTGGTCCGCCACCACTGGACGCGGAACAGCCCGCCATAGGCCGCAGCGCGGACTCGTTCGGCGCTCAGCACCGCCTCGATGGCGCGATCGCCCGCGCCCGGCCCGCTGGCGGCCGATCCCTTCGGCAGGGCCGCCAGCGCGGCGAGCTGGGCCTCGGATTCGCGGCGCGCGGAAGCCACCCGAGCCGCCTGGGCCGGGTCGCGGCGGGTCAGCCGGTCGAGATAGGCGCCAAGGCCGCGCACCGCCGCCGCGTCGGCTTTGAAGTCCGGGCCGCCATGGTCGGCGCGGGCCCGCGCAAGGCCGAGCGCCATGCGGTCGGCGCCGTCGATAAGGCGGAAGGTGTTGACCGCCGCCTGCAGCTCGGCGTTGCTGTCCTGCCAGACGCGCGCGCGGACGAGCGCCGAGATCGCGATCAACAGGATCGCCAGCCCCAGCAGGACCAACGAGGCCCGCCGGCTCCTGCGATGAGCGTCGTTCACGCCGACCCTCCACGATGGCCGGCCATCGAGGCGTCTGCCTCCGGACCTTCAGCGACCCGTGCGACTCGAACACGCGGTCGAAGGCCGGCGTACCCCTCCAGCCGACAAACCAGGGTTACTTGACCACAGAGTTCTCGGTTCAGTTGCCCTATTCCCCCGAGGGTTGAATCAACCCTGGGACAACGAAACGCGCGATGCGACCATTTGTCGAGTCAAATCCGCATCCAGAAGTTGAATGCTTCCGACTTAACATCATGATTTAATAGAGAAATTATGACAACTTTAGGTGGGTCCTACGAACATCTACTTACGTAGGGCTCCCAAATTTGGCCGGGGTGGCGGGAGTGCTAGCCGTGGGATGGGCCAGCAGCAGGCGGCTCCCAACAGGCGAAAGGGCCCTCCGCATCAGCCGGAGCAGACCGCCAGGTCGGCTCGCGCGGCGGCGATGCGGCGACGTCACATGGACCCGGAACTCGACACGGCCGCGCCGTTGATACTCCTCGTCGAGGACGACGCCTCCGTGCGCCAGGCGCTCACCTTCGCCCTGCGCATCGAAGGCTTCGCCGTCGAGGTGCACGAGACCGCCGAATCCATGCTGGAGCGCGGAAGCCTCGACGTCGCCGCCTGCGTGGTGATCGACCACCACCTGCCCGGCGTCTCCGGCATCGAGGCGCTCAGCGAGGCGCGGTGGCGGGGCCACGCCTGCCCGGCCATCCTGATCACCACCCAGCCCAAGCCCGAGGTGCGCACCGCCGCCGCGCGCCTGAAGGCCCAGATCCTGGAAAAGCCGCTGCTGGGCGGCGAGCTGCCGGCCCTGATCCGCCAGATCCTCGGCTAGGCGCCCGATTGGGCCGAGCCGTCTAGAGGCTTCGCTTCCGTTTCCCCCGTTTGCCGCTAGGCTCCGCGCAAAGTCGCGTCGGAGGACGCCCGTGGGACGATTGCTGGCCTTGGCGGCCGCGCTGGTGGCGGCCGCCCTGATCGCCTGGTACGGCGAGCGCACACCGCAGCCTGCGCCCGCCGACGCGCCGGCCACGGCGTTCTCGGCCGACCGCGCCGCGGGCGACATCACCGCCATCGCCTCGGTCGCGCACCCGATCGGCTCGGCCGCCGACCGCGCCGCCCGCGACGTGCTGGTCGCCCGGATGACCGCCCTGGGCCTGGCCCCGCAGGTCCACCACGGCGTCGGCCTCGAAGTCTCCCGCTACGATCCGAACCGCGCCGCCGCCGGCTTCACCGACAATGTGGTGGGCGTGCTGCCGGGCAAGGACCGCAACGCCCCGGCGCTGGCGCTGATGGCGCACTACGACAGCGTGCCGAACTCGCCCGGCTCCGCCGACGACGCCGTGGGCGTCTCCTCGGCCCTGGAGGTGGTGCGCGCGATCAAGGCGCGCGGCCAGCCCGACCGCGACGTGATCGTGCTGATCACCGACGGGGAAGAGGCGGGCCTGCTGGGCGCCAACGCCTTCTTCGCCGGCGATCCCCTGGCCAGGCGGATCGGCTTCCTGATCAACATGGAAGCGCGCGGCTCGGCCGGCCGGGTGCAGATGTTCCAGACCGGCCTGGGCAATGGCGGGACGATGGCCCTGTTCAACCGCACCTCTGTGCGGCCGCAGGCGTCCTCGCTCACCGGCTTCGTCTACGCCCACATGCCGAACGACACCGACTTCACCGTCTCGCGCAAGTCCGGGATCGCCGGACTGAACTTCGCCTTCGTCGGCCATCAGTTCGACTACCACTCGCCCACCTCGACGCCGGCGACCACCGACCACGGCACGCTGCAGGACATGGGTCAGCAGGTGCTGGCCGCCGCCGCGGCCGTGGCCTTCGCCCCTGCCCTGCCGGCCAAGGCGCCGGACGTGGTCTATGGCCAGGCGCCCGGCGGGCTGACCATCGCCTATCCGGCGCCGGTCGGCTGGGCGGTGCTGGCCGCCGCCGCGCTGCTGCTGGCCTGGGCCACGATCCAGGCGCGCCGGCGCGAGGCCTTCCCCTGGCTCGACGTGGCGCGCGGTGCGGGCGCGGCCCTGTTCGCCGTCCTGTCGGCCGTCACGGTGCTGCACTTCGCCCGCAAGGCCACCGGCGCAGAGATGGGCTACTTCGAACAGCGCTTCCTGCTGGCCCAGGCGCCGCGCTGGGAAGTCGCCACCGTGCTGGTGGGCCTGGGCATGCTGCTGCTGGCCATCGCCGAGGTGGCGCGCGGCCGGCGCAAGGCGGTGCTGCTGCCGCTCGCCGCCGGTCTCGTTTGCTCGGCCATGGGCGGCCTCGACCCGCTGGCCGCCGGACTGGGCGTGGGCGCCGCGATAATCGGCGCGATCGCCTATGGCCGGCCGGTGAGCCGCGCCGGGGCCTGGGCCGGGGCGCTCGTCCTGGGCCTGGTCGTCGCCTGCGCCGCCCAGGCTCTGGCCGCGCCGGCCGCCTTCATCTTCGCCTGGCCGCTGGCGCTGGCGGCGCTGGCCGCGGCGCTCACCGCGCTCGGCGACCGGCCTGGGCCTGTGACCCTGGCGGTCCTGGCGGTGTTCGGCGCGATCGGCCTGGCGTTCGCCGGAAGCCTCGCCCACGCCGCCTACCTGAGCCTCGACCTGCCCGAGCTCCAGGCGCTGTCGGCGATGATCGCCGTGCTGGTCATCTGGCCGCTGGCCCAGCCGGACGAGGGCGCGCCGCCCGCGCGGCTGGTCGGGCCGATCCTGGTCCTGGCGGGCCTGGCGGTGACCGCGGCCGTCCGCCTGAACCATCCCTACGACGCGCGCCACCCGGAAGCGACCGACGTGGTTTACCAGATCGATCAGGACCGCAAGCAGGCCTGGCGGGTGGACGAGTTGCTGATGCTCGCGCCCTGGAGCGAGGGCGTGCTGAAGACCGGCGGCGCGGCTCTGACCAAGCTCAGCGGCTGGCAGTTCCGAAAGCCGGTTGACGCCGCGCCTGCGCCCTATGTCGACTATCCGACGCCCCAGATCACCTTGGCCAAGGCGGCGAACGGCGACGTCACCCTGCATGTCGTCGCGCCGGCCGGAGCGCGGACCATCACCCTGCATCTCACATCCAACACCATCGCCCAGGTGAGCGCGATCGCGGGCTTCCCGACCCACCTGTCGATACCGCCCGGCAAGAGCGCGGCGTTTTCCATGGCCGCCCCGCCGCCGGAAGGCTTCGACGTCACCGTCCACCCGGCCGGGCCAGGCAAGCTCGACGTCGACTATGCGGCGGTGCTCGACGACTGGCCCAAGGCCGCGCCGCCGCTGCCGAAACGGCCGGCCGACGTCATGCCGTTCGACATCTCGGACTCGACGGTGCTGACAGGCGCGCGCAGCTTCAGCTGGTGACCCTTTTCCGATGGCGCGCGGCGCGCTAAGCCCGGCGCCATGAGCGACGTCACCATCTTCCACAACCCGAACTGCAGCGCCTCGCGCAACACCTTGGCCCTGCTGCGCGAGAGGGGGGTCGAGCCCAAGGTGGTCGAATATGTGAAGGTGGGCTGGACCGCCCCGCAGCTCACCGCCCTCTTCAAGCAGATGGGCAAGGCGCCGCGCGACATCCTGCGGGTGCGCGGCGCCGAGGCCGAAGCGCTGGGCCTCACCAAGCCCGGGGCGACGGACGCGCAGATCGTCGCGGCCATGGTCGCCGACCCGATCCTGGTCGAGCGGCCGATCGTCGTCACGCCGAAGGGCGCGGCGCTGTGCCGCCCCGTGGAAACCGTGCTCACCCTGCTTTAACCCGCCCCTGCGCCATGATGGGGCGCCAAGCTTGGGCGCCATGATTTCGCCGCCGACGCGCGGCCCTGCTAACCCTCGAACAAGGCTTGGCTTCGCGCCACCGAGGCCTTAACGAGGCCTCTCCAGTCCGGGGGCGACATGCGACTTGAAGAGCTGCGGCGTCTCGCCGTCCGTCCGTCGTCGCGGATCACGCTGGCCGCCGGGGCCGGTGTGATGATCGCGGTGGGCGCAGGCGCGGCCATGCTGGCGACCCGCCAGGCGCCGACGCCGAAGCCGACCCTCAACCCCGCCGCCGTCGCGGCCCTGCAGAACCCCGCCTTCATCAAGGCCCAGGCCCGCGGCGCCTACGCTCAGGCCACCAGCGTGCCGGTCAAGTTGCAGCGCGGCGAGACCCTGGAGGCCGCGGTGCGCCGCGCCGGCGTCGGCCCGGCCGAGGCCCAGCTCGCCGTCGCCATGCTGTCCAAGGCGATGGACACCGTCCACCTGAAGGCCGGCATGCTGATCCAGACGGCGATCGCCGAGCCGCGCGCCGAGCGGGGCGAGACGCGGCTGATCGGGCTTTCCCTGCGCACCGGCCCGGCCACGGCCATCACGCTCTCGCGCAGCTTTGACGGGGCGCTGCGCCTGCGCCAGCTGGACGAGAAGCTGCGCGACGAGACCGCCGTCGCGGACGGCGCCATCGAAGGCTCGCTCTACGAAAGCGCCGAGCGGCTGGGCGCCACGCCGCAGATCACCGCCAAGGTGGCCGAGCTGTTCGCACACAAGATCGACTTCCAGCGCGACCTGCAGCCGGGCGACGACTTCAAGCTGGTGTTCGACCGCAAGGTCACCGAGGTCGGCCGCACGGTGGAGGCCGGCGACCTGCAATACGCCGAGATCCACGGGGTGAAGTTCTACCGCTTCGCGCGCGGCGACGACGTCGAGTACTTCGACGAACTCGGCAAGAACATCAAAGGCTTCCTGCTGAAGACCCCGGTGGACGGCGCCCACATCACCTCGCTGTTCGGGATGCGCAAGCATCCGGTGCTGGGCTACACCCGCGCCCACCAGGGCGTGGACTTCGGCGCGAGCTGGGGCACGCCGATCCTGGCGGCCGGCGACGGCGTGGTGGCCCAGGCCGGCCCCTGGGGCGGCTACGGCAACTGGCTACGCATCAAGCACACCGGCGGCTGGGACACCGGCTATGGCCACATCTCCCGCTACGCCAGGGGCATCCGGCCGGGCGTCCACGTCCACCAGGGCGAGGTGGTGGCCTATGTGGGCGCCACGGGCCTGGCGACCGGCCCGCACCTGCACTACGAGATCTGGAAGAACGGCCAGCGGGTGAACCCGATCGGGGTCAAGGCGCCGCAGGGCTCGGCGCTCGCCGGCGCGGAGCTCGCCCGCTTCGAAGGCGAGAAGGTGAAGATCGACCGCCTGGTGGCGCAAGGCTCGCCGCGCAAGGTGGCCGTGGCCGACATCGGACCGCCCGTCCTGCGGCGTTGAGCGCGCCCCGGCTCCCGCTCCCATGGCCTCGCCGCTCACCAGCCAGATCGTCCAGCGGGTCCTCGACAAGACCAAGGGCTGGCCCGAGGGCGCCGGGATCGACGAGCTGAACGAGGTGCTGCGCCTCCTGGGCCGCTGGCGCTCGCACCTCCTGGCCAACACCTACATCATGCATCACGGCGCCAAGATCTGGGGCGGGCCGTTCGCCGGGATGGAATACGTCAACGCCGCCACCGAGGGGTGCCTGGTCCCGCGACTGCTTGGCACCTACGAGTCCGAACTCCATCCACACCTGGCGGCCTTCGCCGCGGCAGGCCTGGACTGCGTGATCGATGTGGGCTGCGCCGAGGGCTACTACGCCGTGGGCCTGGCCCGGATGATGCCGCAGGTGACCGTCCATGCCCACGACATCGACGAGCGGGCGCGGGCCGCCTGCACGGAGTTGGCCGCCAAGAACGACGTCTCCGAGCGGGTGATCGTCGGCGGCGAGTTCGCCCCGGACGGCTTCGAGGCCTTCGCCGGGCGCCGCGTGCTGGTCCTGGTCGACACCGAGGGCGCCGAAGTCGACATCCTGCAGCCGGCGCTCAGCCCGGCGCTGGCCGGCATGAACATCATCGTCGAGACCCACGACCTGTTCCGCCGCGACGCCATGGCCACGATGGTCGAGCGCTTCTCGCCCACCCACGACATCGTCCGCGTCGACCAGCAGCCCAAGACCCTCGACATGCCGGACTGGCTGAAGGCCCTGCCGCATCTCGACCAGCTGCTGGCGGTCTGGGAATGGCGCTTCAGGCCGACGCCCTGGCTGGTGATGACGCCCAGGGCCTGAGGCCGCCCCACCCTGGGATCACCCTGCCGCCGCGGCCCAGCGTCGCCGGCGCGTCATTGCGCCCAGCGCGCCGAAGCCCAAGATCATCAGCGCCCAGCCCGCCGGTTCCGGAATCCCGCCGGTCGGGCCGCCACCGGGCGAACCCGGGTTCGGCGGCGTGGGCGTGAAGGCGGTCTCGTTGGTCAGATCGCCGGGGAAGATGACGGCGTTCATCAGGCTGCTGCAGCAGACCGGGAAGCCATGCGGATCGAAGGCGTTGGGCACGCCGTCCAGGGCCAGCACCGAGATCGCCGTCCCCTGCGACTGCAGCTGATAGAAGGTGCTGTTGAACGCGAAATCGCCGGTGAACACGAAGCCGCTGAACTGGCCGTTGTTGTACTGGATCATCGCCGGGCCCTCGAGGTCGAGGTTGTCGCCCAGGGTGAGCGTCAGGCTGTCGATGGTCAGGCTGAAGGCGCTGGCGGGCGCGATGTCGGCGATGTCGGGGAAGCTGTCGAAGGCCACATTGACGAAGCCGGACCCCGCGCCCGGGACCAGGTCGTTGTCGAACACCAAATTGCCGGAGATCGGATCGCTCTGGGTGAACCCATTGCCCGAGAACGGCGCCTTGACGTTGGCGTTGCCCGGCCGGATCTGCCCCGCGAAATCCGCGAAGGTATAGGTGTCAGCCGAAGCAACGCTTGGTAGGACCGCCGCAAGAGCGACGGCAGACAGAAGGCCGCAGCGAGACAGGGACATGAAAACCCCTCCAAACGGAACGGGCCGCAAGGGCGGCCTGACTTCCGTTGGGGAAGGCCGCGCCGAAAATCGGCAGCGGTCTATCTTACTCGCGGGAGAGGTGTATCAAGTTTTCGTATGGTCAAGCTTGTATATCAGGCGTCGAAAACGATGACTGATCGAGCCAATTCGCCCTTCTTCATGTCTTCGAAGCCCTCGTTGACTTGCTCCAACTTGATCCGCTGAGAGATCATCTGATCGAGCTTGAGCTTGCCCGCCATGTACATGTCCACGAACCGGGGCATGTCTACCGGGAACCGGTTGGAGCCCATCAGCGAACCTTGCAGCTTCTTCTCGCCCAGGAAGGCCGCGCCCATCACGCTGACCATCTGGCCGACCGGGATCATGCCGATGATGTTGGCCGTGCCGCCGCGGCGCAGCATGTTGAAGGCGTTCTCCGCGGTCTTCGCCAGGCCGATGGCCTCGAAGGCGTGGTGCACGCCGCCCTTGGTCATCTCGATCACCTCCTTGACCGCGTCGGTCTGCGAGGCGTCGACGAAGTCGGTGGCCCCGAATTCCATGGCCAGGTTGCCCTTCGACGCCACCATGTCGATGGCGATGACCCGGCCCGCGCCGGCGATGGCCGCGCCGTTGATCGCCGACAGGCCCACCCCGCCGCAGCCGATCACCGCCACGGTCTCGCCGGGCCGCACGTTGGAGGTGTGGATCGCCGCGCCCACGCCGGTGGTCACCGAGCAGCCGATCAGGGCGGCGCGGTCCAGCGGCATGTCCTTGCGGATCGCCACGCAGGCGTGCTCGTGGATCAGCATGTATTCGGCGAAGGAGGAGAGGTTCAGGTACTGCAGCATCGGCCCGGACTCGGCCGACAGGCGCGGTTCGTCCTCCTTGCCGCGCTTGGTGTCCGGCGAGACGCAGAGGCTCATGTGCCCCTGCAGGCAGAACTCGCAGTGGCCGCAGAAGGCCGAAAGGCAGGTGATCACGTGGTCGCCCGGCTTCACCGTGCGCACTTCCGAGCCCACCTGCTCGACGACGCCGGCGCTCTCGTGGCCCAGCACGGCCGGCAGCGGATGCGGATAGGAGCCCTGCATGAAGTGCAGGTCGGAGTGGCACAGGCCGGCCGCGGCGGTGCGGATCAGCACCTCGTGCGGGCCGGGCTTGGAGATCTGCACCTGTTCGATCTGAAGCGGCTTGCCCACTTCGCGCAGCACGGCGGCCTTCATGTCGATTCCCTCTGTCCCTGGGCTGAGGCCCGCTCGCCGGGCGTTTCGCAAAAAGCCTTATCGCCGATCAGATCGGCCGGCCAAGGGGCTTTCGCCGCAACAGCGTCCAAAAGGGTCGACACTTGGGGCAAGGGGCCGCAAGACAGGACGTGATGGACGAGACCGCGTCGCAAGAAGCCGCCTCCGTCAGTGGCGCCGACCCCTTCCGCGAGATCATAGGGGTTTTCCAGGCCTTCCTGGTCCAGGGGCTGACCGCGTTCGGCGGCCCCGTCGCGCACATCGGCTATTTCCGCCGCGAGTTCGTCGAGCGGCGTGGCTGGCTCAGCGAGGACGCCTTCGCCGACCTGCTGGCCCTGGCCCAGTTCCTGCCCGGCCCGGCGTCGAGCCAGCTCGGCATGGCGATCGGCATGCGGCGCGCGGGCTATGCGGGCCTGCTGGCCGCCTGGGCCGGCTTCACCCTGCCCGCCGCCACCGCGATGATCGCCCTGGGCTGCCTGGCGCCGCACCTCGGCGACTACTGGGGCCAGGGCGTGCTGCACGGGCTGCAGATCGCCGCCGCCGCCGTAGTGGCCCAGGCGGTGATCGCCATGGCGCGGAGCCTGGCGGTCGGGCCGATCCGCGCCGGCATCGCCATCGGCGGGGCGATCGGCCTGCTCTACGTCCATGGCGCCATGGCCCAGGTCCTGGCCCTGGTGGCCGGCGGCCTGTTCGGCCTGGCCTTCCTGCGCGAGGAGGCCGCCGTCCCGCCGGACGATCCGGCGAGCCACCGGGTCCCGCCGGCCGTCTCGGCGACAGCGATCGTCCTCTTCGCCCTGCTGCTCCTGCTGCTGCCGATCCTGGCGGCGGTGCTGGACAGCCCGACGCTCAGCCTCGCCAGCGTCTTCTATCGCACCGGCGCCCTGGTGTTCGGCGGCGGCCATGTGGTCCTGCCCCTGCTGCAGGACGAGGTGGTGGGGCGCGGCTGGCTGGACCAGAACACCTTCCTGGGCGGCTATGGCGCGGCGCAGGCCCTGCCCGGCCCGCGGTTCAGCTTCGCGGGCTTCGTGGGCGCGGCGCAGGAGGCGGCGGTCGCAGGCTGGCGCGGCGGCCTGGTGGCGCTCGTCGCCATCTTCGCGCCGGGGCTGCTGCTGGTCACCGGCGTCCTGCCGCTGTGGGACCGGATGAAGCGCCAGCCGGCCGCGCGCGCGGCGCTGGGCGGGCTGAACGCGGTGGTGGTGGGCGTGCTGGCCGCGGCGCTGTGGAACCCGGTGCTGGCCACCGCCATCCACCGGCCCAGCGACTGGGCGCTGGCGGCCGGCGCCTTCGTGTTCCTGAGCATCGTGCGGCTGCCGCCCTGGCTGGTGGTGCTGGGCTTCGCCGCCCTGGTGGGCGCCTTCACCCGCTGAGCGTCAGGCCTGGGCCGCACCGCCCTGCGGCGCGCCGAACAGGCCCTTGGGCAGCTTGAACTGCGGCAGCTTCGGCCAGGCGAAGACCCAAGGCGTCTTGACCGGGATGCAGGCCTCGAGCGCCGCGAGCAGCGCCTCCGGCGGGCCATCGTTCAGGAAGTGGTTGGCCTCCGGCACGCGATGCACGCAGATCGGCCGGCGCGTCGCGGTCTCCGCCGCCAGGCGTTCGGCCGTCTCGATCGGTGCGAAGTCGTCCTTGTCGCCGTGCACCATGTGGATCGGGATCGAAAGGCGGCTCAGCGCGCGCACCGCATAGGCCAGCTGCGGCTTCTGGCCGGAGGCCTCGATCACCGCATGGCGCAGGTCGCGCGGGATCATCTTCAGCGCCTTCTGGCCCAGGTCGATCAGCCAGCGCGAGGTGGGGCCGGTCTCGCCGAAGAAGCCGGACAGCAGCACCAGGCTCTGCACCTTGCCGGGATTGGCCTCGGCCATCAGCGAGGCGATGGCCGCGCCGTAGCTCTGGCCCACCAGCATCAGCTTCTGGCCGCGCGCGGCGGAAAGCAGCGGGGCGAGCGCCAGCGCCTGGGTGCGGATGTCGCCGATCGGCTCGGCCGGTTCGGAGGCGCCGTAGCCCGGGCGGTCGACGACGATCATCTCGCGGTCGGCTGGCAGCTCCGCCAGGGTCTCGGCCCAGTATTCCGCCCAGGACGGCGCGCCGGTGACCACCACGATCTTCCAGGGCGCGGGCGTCGCGCGCGGCGTCTCCAGCGCCGAGATGCGCCAGCCCAGGCCGCCGCCGGCCGCGAAGCTCACCCGCCGGACGACGGTGTCGGGATAGTCGGCGGAGGTGGGCGCGTGCTCCGTGCGGCCGAGCATGGCGCTCTCGATCGAGGCCCAGCCCATCGCCAGGACCCCTTTTGGCCTCTTGCGCAGCACGCTCGTCATCTCCTCGGGATCTTCAACGCGGACTCACTGTCACCTGGGAGTTTGGAACGCGGCCTGACAGGGTTGGTTCGCTGCGGTTCAGCTTTCGGCGGGCTGAACAGGCGCGGCTGTGGCCAGTTGGTCACGCAGTTCGCGCTTCAGCACCTTGCCGGTCGGGCCGATCGGCAGGGCCTCAATGATCCGCACCTCGTCCGGCGTCCACCACTTGGCGACGCGCGCGGCGACATGGGCTTTCAGGGCCTCAGGATCGGCGCTGTGGCCGGGGCGGAGGGTCACCAGCAGCAGCGGCCGCTCGTCCCACTTGGGGTGCGGCACGCCGATGGCGGCGGCCATGGCCACGGCCGGGTGCGAGCAGATCGCGTCCTCCAGGTCGAGGGTGGAGATCCACTCGCCGCCGGACTTGATGACGTCCTTGGCCCGGTCGGTGAGCCGCAGGTAGCCCTCGGCGTCGAGGGTGGCGATGTCGCCGGTGTCGAACCAGCCGTCGGCGGTGAAGACCTCGGAGCCGTCCTGCTTGAAATAGGCCCCGACGGTCCAGGGCCCGCGCACCTGCAGCGCCCCGGTGCTCTTGCCGTCGCGCGGCAGCTCTTCGCCATCCTCGCCCACGATCCGCAGGTCGACGCCCCAGAGGCCCCGGCCCTGCTTCAGCTTGCGCGACAGGGTGGCGGCTTCGTCCTCGCCGTCGTGCTGCGGCAGGGGCGTGTTGATGACCCCCAGCGGGCTGGTCTCGGTCATGCCCCAGATCTGGCGCACCTGGCCGCCCAGCCGGTCCTCGATCCGCTGGACGAGGGCGGCGGTGGGCGCCGAGCCGCCGACCGCGATGGTCTTTACTGAGGCCAGTCGCTCGCCGGTCTGGTCCAGGTGGTCGGCCACGCCCACCCAGATGGTCGGCACGCCCAAAAGGAAGGTCACGCCCTCGGCGCGGATCAGCTCGGCGATCGAAGCGCCGTCCAGCGCGCGGCCCGGCAGCACCAGGGTCGCGCCGACCAAGGGCGCCGCATAGGGCGTACACCAGGCGTTGGCGTGGTACATCTGCGCGCACGGCATCACCACGCTGCGCGCCGAGAAGTCGAAGGCGTCCGGCAGCGCCAGCGCCATGGCGTGCAGCACCGTCGAGCGGTGCGAATAGAGCACCCCCTTCGGATTGCCGGTGGTGCCGGAGGTGTAGCAGAGGCCGGACGCCTGCCGCTCGTCGAGGTCCGGCCAGGCGAAGTCCGCCGGCTGGCCGACGATCAGTTCCTCGTAGACCAGCGCATCCGCCGGCGCCTCCGGCGGCAAGTGTTCGCGGTCGGTCATGGCCACCAAGGCCTTCACCCGCGGCAGGCGGTCCTTCAGCTCCGCCACCAGGCCCGCGAAGCTGTTGTCAAAGAACAGGAAGGCGTCCTCGGCGTGGTTGGCCACCCAGACCACCTGGTCGGGATGCAGGCGCGGGTTGATGGTGTGCAGCACCGCGCCCACGCCAGTCACCGCGAAATAGAGCTCGAAGTGGCGGTGTGTGGACCAGGCCAGCGTCGCCACCCGGTCGCCCGGCTTCACGCCCATCGCCGCCAGCGCATTCGCCATCCGCTTGGTGCGCGCGAGCGCGTCGGCGTAGCCGTAGCGGTGGATCGGGCCTTCCACCATGCGGTCCACCACCTGGCGGTCCGGGTGATACTGGGCGGCGTACTCCAGGATCGAGGGCAAGGTCAGCGCCCGATCCATCATCAAGCCAAGCATGGGGCGTTCCGTTGACTGTGTTCCACAGAGGCTAGCCCATCGGCGCGGATGGGCCATACCCATTACCGCCCTCCCCGCGGACGCGGGGACGGGGGCTTATGGGAACCACGGAAGACAGGGACCAAACGGATGCTTTCCGTGAATTCCGCATGGTCCGTGGTTTGAACGAAAAACACCTGGGTCCCCGCTTCCGCGGGGAAGGCGGTTGGCGCTAGGCCGAACTCATCCGATCGGGGGCCGCATCGGCCGGGGCCGCGTCGGGGTCTTCATCGTCCGGCGCTTCGGGCAGGTCGCGCCAGCGTTCGGCGCCGTCCAGCGACAGGTCGAGCTCCAGGCAGATCCGCGCCACATGGTCGTCGAGGGCCTCGAAGCAGAAACGGCCGTCCAGCACCGCCTCGGCCAGCAGCGCGTCCAGGGTATCGGTGAGGTCGGCCGCGTGATCGGGGCTTTCCGCCTCGTCCCAGATGACCCGGGTCACGGCCTGGCGCAGGTCGCGCAGGCGCCGCGCCCTGGCGACCGGTCCGCGCGGCGGCGGGGCCTGGGACGAGGCCGCTTCCCGCGCCGCGGCCTCGCGGTCGCGCTTCAGCTTGGCCTTCAGCGCCAGGGTCTGGCGCAGCGAGCGGGCGATCCGCTGATAGGTGCGGCCCAGCTCGGCGATCTCGCCCGCCGCCTCGGCCGCCATCAGCCGCCCATGCACGCGCTCCGCCGCCGCCAGGTCGAACTCGGCCAGGCGGGCCAGCATCTCCTCATCGCGGTCGGCGGTCTCGGGCATCCGCGGCAGGGAAACACGCCGGTGCGTCAGAAGCGGACGTGGGGATGGGTTTTAGCGCGTTGGCGACGCGGCGAAGGTCCGTTTTGGCCCACAGAGCTGGTACACAGGGCTCCGCTGGGACTATGTCCGCAGCATTTTTCCGCCCCTCCGAACGGTAGGCACAACGCTATTTGTAGGTTGCGTTGACCTTTACGAAGTCGAATTTCTCCGAGAAATTGACCGTCAGCCCGCCAAAAGCGGGCGCGATCAGCGAGTTCTGGTCGATGGCGTCGCCAAGGGATGCTTGAAACTTGTCCAGCCCCTCGGCGTTCGGGATCACGAAGCTGAAATGTATCTGACGCGGTGAGTCGCTGGTGTGAACCACCCGGTCGATCTCATATTCCACGATGATGCCGTCGGAGAGCATCTTCTCGAACACCGGAACGTAAAAGCTGCTGAGCGCCCGGACCGCATCGCTAGCGTCCGGCACGTCGGGCCTGAGCTCCGCGGTCCCTGAGTACCCGTATGCGCCCTTCCACGAGCCGGGTTTCCAATTGTAGAAGCTGGTGACGTAGATCTGGTCCCAGTGCCTGGTCGCGTCCGCGAGCGGGGGCGAGTTTGAGTCGCCGTCAATATGGACGGTCTGGGTCATCTTAAACAGGCTCGCGAACGACTTGGCCTGGAACCAGCGGGCGTGAGTGAAGCCTCCGGCCGAATGTACCTGCTCTTCATCGTCGCCGTAGCCGAGAACGGTCCCGTCGGCGAGCGCCGCTGTGAGGATCCGCTCCCCCGCAATGGCGCCGTCCTTGCCGAGCTCAGGCCGATGGCCCTGTGGAAACGCCCAGTACGATACGTACCTGTAGAGCGGAGGCCTTGCCTTGGCCGCGACGGTCTCGGCGCCGGCAGGCGCCCCAGTCGTTCCCAGCGCCGCGAGGCACGCGACGCCGACAATTACCCTGCATGCTGATCTCATCTATGGCCTCGCGTTGTTGACAGGCTTGGACTGCCGCATGCACCACTATGGCCAAATACTCGGCCAATGATCTTGAAGGGTTGTGCAACTTGGTCGACCTGCGTCACACGGTTGATCGACTGATTCCCGGCCGGGGAAGCGAAGGCATAGAACGGCTGGAATTGGCCTTGAAAAGGCGGTCGTTCAGTCTGCACCGACACGACACCTATGCAATCGGTCTTACGCTCGCTGGTGTACAGACGTTCCGCTATCGCGGCCTGCGTCGATATTCTTTACCTGGACGCTGCCACATACTGCATCCTGATGAGGTGCATGACGGCGCCCCCGGCAGTGAAGCCGGCTTCCGGTACCGGATTCTCTATCTCGATCCAGCGTTGGTCCAGGAGGCTTTGGGGGGCAAATCCCTGCCGTTCGTTTCCGAACCCATCGTGGCCTTTTCTGCGCGCCGCCTAACTCGCTTCCGGCGGCTATGGGACCTTGACGACGAGATAGACGAACTCGGCAGAATAGATGTTGTTGATCTTGCCCTCGAGGCTTTGATGGCCGCATGCAGCCGTCCCATCGAACCAGCGGTCCTATCTATGGAAGGGCTGAACCGCGCTCGCGTCATGATCGCTGCCGATCCCGCCAAATGCCACCGTCTGGATGCGCTCGAAAGGGTCTCGCAGCTGGATCGTTGGAGCTTGGCGCGCCAATTCCGGGCCGCCTTTGGCACGAGCCCCAGCCGCTATCGCACCATGCGCCAGCTGGATATCGTCCGTCGCCTAATACTCGACGGCATTCCGCTTGTGGAAGCTTCGCTCCAAGCCGGGTTCGCCGACCAGAGCCACATGTCCCGCCAATTCAAGAAAGCCTTCGGGCTAGCGCCAGGCTACTGGGCTACGACAATGATGCGCGCGCGGTAAGGGAATGAGCGTCCACGTTCCGCGCTGGGGCCAACGTCCGCTCCCCGCGCAAAGCCAACCTTCACCCACTCCCGCCCCTTTCACCCCACCGCCCACCTTGATCCCGCCGTCTCGCCGCTCCAAAACCCATGGCGATGACTGAAGCCAGAACCCTGCCCGCGGCGCCGCGCCTGTTGCTGTTCTTCGCCCTGGCGGCGGCGGGCCTGCTGTACGTGAAGTGGCTGCCCTATTGGGACAAGGCGTTCGTGGCGGCCTCGACCCATTCGATCGGCGGCTCGATCCTGATGGGCAAGGCGGCCCAGGCGCCGGCGGCGTCGTGGGACGCGGCGTGGGGCTATGCCCTGGCCTACGGCAAGGCGATCTGGAAGGCGATGGTGCTGGGCCTGCTGCTGGGCTCCGGCGTGCAGGCGCTGCTGCCGGCCGACTGGGTGGCGCGGCTGTTGGGCCGGGCGCGGTTCGGCAGCGCCCTGGCCGGCGGCCTGCTGGCCCTGCCGGGGATGATGTGCACCTGCTGCGCGGCGCCGGTGGTGGTGGGCCTGCGCCGCCAGCAGGCCTCGGCCGGCGGGGCGATGGCCTTCTGGCTGGGCAATTCGGTGCTGAACCCGGCGACCCTGGTGTTCATCGGCTTCGTGCTGGGCTGGAAGTGGACGGCGCTGCGACTGGTGCTGGGCGTGGCCATGGTGTTCGGCCTGGGCTGGCTCGCCAACCGCCTGACCTCGCCCGGCGAGGCGCAAGAGGCCGAGGCCGCGGCCGCGGCCCTGGCGGGCGCGCCGCAGGCCGCGCCCCTGCGCCGCTGGCTGACGATCCTGGGGCGCATGAGCCTGCGGCTGATCCCGGAATATGTGGTGCTGGTGCTGCTGCTGGGCGCGGGGCGGGCCTGGCTGTTCCCGACCATCGGGCCCGCCATCGGCGACCACATCCAGTGGATCGTGGCCTTCGCCCTGGCCGGCGCCCTGTTCGTGATCCCCACCGCGGGCGAGGTGCCGATCATCCAGGCGATGCTGTCGCTGGGGATCGGCGCGGGGCCGGCCGGCGCGCTGCTGATGACCCTGCCGCCGATCAGCCTGCCGTCGATGGCCATGCTGTCGCGCTCGTTCCCGCCGCGCATCCTGGCCGCGGTGGCGGCCGGCGTGGTGGCGTTCGGCCTGCTGGCCGGCCTTTCGGCGCTCGCCCTGGGCTTCTGAGGGCCGTCCGGCGCCCTTCGGGGCGAGTTGCGCGTTGCATCGGCGAGCTTGCCGCCGATCCCCGAAACCCCTCGAGGACGCCAGCCCCGAGGACGCCCGCATGACCCAGCCTCCACTCGCCAACCAACGCGTGCTGATCACCGGCGCGAGCTCCGGCATCGGGGCCGGCATGGCGGCGGGCTTCGCCGCGGCCGGCGCGGCCGTGGTGGTCAATCACTTCGGCCAGCCCGACGCCGCCGAAGCCATCGTGCGCCAGATCGCCGACCAGGGCGGTCGCGCCGTCGCCGCGGCGGGCGACGTCTCCAAGCCGGCCGACGTCGCGGGCCTGTTCGACATCGCCGCCGAGGCGTTCGGCGGCGTCGACATCCTGGCGGCGAACGCCGGCATCCAGAAGGACGCGGCCTTCACCGAGATGAGCCTGGAGGAGTGGCGCGCGGCGCTGGAGGTGGACCTGACCGGCGCCTTCCTCTGCGCGCAGGAGGCGGTGCGCCGGTTCCGCCGCCAGGGGATCGACCCGGGCCGGTCGAAGGCGCTGGGCAAGGTGCTGTTCACCAGCTCGGTCCACCAGGTGATCCCCTGGGCCGGCCACGCCAACTACGCCGCGGCCAAGGGCGGGGTGAAGATGCTGATGGAGAGCATGGCCCAGGAGCTGGCGCCCGAGAAGATCCGGGTCAACGCCATCGCGCCCGGGGCCATCCGGACCCCGATCAACCGGGCGGCCTGGGGCACGCCGGCGGCGAAGCAGGACCTGATGCGGCTGATCCCCTATGGGCGGATCGGGGAGCCTGAGGATATCGCCGCGGCCGCCGTCTGGCTGGCCTCCGACGCGGCCGACTATGTGGTGGGGACGACGCTGTTCGTGGACGGTGGCATGAGCCTCTATCCCAGCTTCGCCCACGGCGGCTAAAGGGGGCGGTCAGGCGGCGTCCTCGCGGCGGCGCGCCAGGGCGCCCACGATATCGTCGACCTGGCCTTCGACCGGCTGGTCGACGTCGACGACGATGGGGTGTTCCGACGGACCGGGCTCCTCCAGCGCGGCAAACTGGCTGTCCAGCAGGCTGGGCGGCATGAAGTGGCCGCGGCGCTTGGCGACCCGCTGGGCGATCAGCGGCTCGCTGCCCTTCAGATAGACCACGACCACGTCGGCGCGGCCCCGGACGATGGCCTCGCGATAGGCCCGCTTCAGCGCCGAGCAGGTGATGACCCCCGAGCGCCCGGCGGCGAGCTGATCGCCGATCCAGGCCTCGACCTTGGCCAGCCAGGGCGCGCGGTCGGCGTCGTCGAGTGGCTTTCCGGACTTCATCTTCTCGATGTTGGCCGCCGGGTGGAAATCGTCGCCTTCCTGGAACGTCCAGCCGATCCGCCTGGCCAGCGCCTCGCCGACGGTGGTCTTGCCGGTTCCCGAGACCCCCATCATCACCAGGATGGTCGGCGGCCCCGGCAGCAGATGCGGAGCGGCCGTCATGCCGGCGGCGAGGCGGCGGCGCCGGCCGCCGCCGCATCCTGCCCGCTGTAGGTGGCGATGTCGCGCTGGGCGACCGCGCGCCGGTCGCCGCGCAGCACCTCCCAGGTGGACTTGCCGTCGCCCTGGCGGATGAACCGGATGTCGAAGCTGCGCCGGCCGACCTGCAGGTTCTTCAGGTCCACGTCCGCCATCCATTCCGGCAGCGCCGGGTCCAGGTAGAGCTTGCCGGCCGGCGCGTCGGGCTGGAAGCCGAGGATGGCCTGCAGCAGCCAGAAGCACGAGCCCGCCGCCCAGGCCTGGGGCACGTTGGCGCCGAGGTACTGCACCGGGAAGTTGGTCGGCTCGCGCTGCAGGCCGGCATAGAGCTCGGGCATCCGGTGCTGCTCGAAATAGCTGGCGGCGCGGCTGATATCGCGCGCGATCCGCGCGGTCTCCTCGGCGAAGCCGTAACGGCGGAAGCCCAGCGCGATCAGCCCGTTGTCGTGCGGCCAGACCGAGCCGTTCTGGTAGGAGTGCGGATTGAAGGCGGGATGCTTGGCCGACAGGGTGCGGATGCCCCAGCCGCTCCACATGTCGTCGGCCATCAGCCGCTTGACGACCCGGGCGGCCCGCTCGCGCGGCACGATGCCCGACCACAGGCAATGGCCAGGGTTGGAGGCCACGCTCAGCACCGGCTTCTTGTCGCCGTCGAGGCAGAAGGCGTAGAAGCCGCTTTCCTCGTCCCAGAACGCCTCGTTGAAGCGGGCGAACAGGTTGGCGGCCTTGGTCCGCAGGCCGGTCGCGCGCTGGGGCTTGCCGAGCGCGTCGTAGATCTCGGCCATCCGCCGCCAGGCGTCGTAGACATAGCCCTGCAGCTCGCAGAGCGCCTTGGGCCCCTTGACCAGCGCGCCGTCGGGATAGACCAGCGCCTCGCCGGAATCCTTCCAGCCCTGGTTCTCGTACCCGGCGGGCGAGCGCGTCTGGTATTCCTGGAACCCGTCGCCGTCGCGATCGCCGTACTTGTCGATCCACTCCAGGCACCGCTCGGCGGTGGCCATGTGCCGGTCCAGCAGGCCCGCATCGCCCGTGGAGCGCCAGGCGTTGTGCAGCACGATCAGGTAGAGGGGCGTGGCGTCCGCGGTGCCGTAGTAGGGCGTGTGCGGGATCATCTTGAAGTGGGCGAGCTCGCCGATGCGCAGCTCGTGCATGATCTTGCCGGGCTCGGCGTCGCGGTAGTCGTCGCGCGTCTTCGCCTGCAGGCGGCCCAGCACCTCCAGCGAGCCGCGCGGGAAGTCCGGGTAGATCATGGCGTTCTGCAGCGAGACGATCAGGCTGTCGCGGCCGAACAGGCCCACGAACCAGGGGATGCCGGCGGCCGGCACGAACTCCAGGTGGTCGGTGCCCTCCAGCGGCAGCCGCAACGCGCCCATGTCCTCGCGCGACTGATGATAGAAGCGGTAGAATTCCTGGTTGCTGGTGTTCAGCGACAGGCCCTTGGTCTCCCAGTCGTCCAGCCGCTTGGCGGACTTTGCGTGCAGGCAGTCGGCGATGCACTCCCGCGGCGCGGCCTTCTTGGTCTTGCCGTTCGAGAAGGCGTAGAGCAGGCAGGCGTGCCAGGTGGCGCCGGGCGCGAGCTTGACGTCGAAGCTCAGGCGGCCGTTGGCGTAGACCACCGGCGAGTCCGCGTTGCGCACCTGCACCGTCAGGCGGCGGTGGAAATCCTGGTTCGCGTAGCTGGTGATCAGGGTCTCGCGGGCCTTCGACCAGGTGGTGTTCACGTGACCGCGGCGCACGATGGCGCTCGACTTGACCTCGAAGAGATCGGCGAAGTCGCTGCGGATGGCGATCTCCAGGTTGAACTGGGCCGTCGACTGGCTGTGGTTCACCAGGTCGAGATCCTCGTGCATGCCGCCCTCCAGCGACCGGCCGACCGTCAGCCCCAGCGCGCCCGCGGCGACCTCGCCGGACTCGGTCATCAGCTTGCGGTTGGCCAGGAAGATGCGGGCCGCGAAGAAGGCGATGTTCCCGGAATTCAGCAGGTCCCACGGCTCGCCGTCGGCATAGATCCGCCAGCTCGAGATCAGCCGGGTGTCGGAATAGTAGACGCCCTTGTCGGTCGGCCAGTTGATCTGGCCGTCCTGGTCGGTGACGGCGAAGCTCGAACCCTGGTTGAGCACCAGCTTCTGCGGTCCGACCGCAATTTCGAGAGCCATGTGAGCCTGATTGCACGTCGTGGGTGGAACGAGCTTAGCGGTCAGCGCCGCCGGAGGTTCCGGACGCACATCGATCGGGGCGGGAACATCCGCCCTGGCTCCGGGGCGGGCAGCCCCGGCCTGGGTCCCTAGGCCGCCATCCGCGCCTTGAACACGCCGTCGGGCAGGCGGCCGGCGCGGGCGGGGTGGATGAAGAAATAGTCCTTCCACGGCCGGTCGCGGGCGACCTCGAAACATTCCTCCAGCCGGTCGCCGTTCAGCGCGAACATGCGGTAGCCGCGGCCGCGGAAGAGGTCGATCACCTGCTCGGCGGTGCCGCCGAAACGGGCCTCCAGCATCTGGGGATGGATCTCGATCAGCACGTGCGGGCGGTCGCGGTCGAGGATGCGCGCGGCGCCCCTCAGCGCCATCAGCTCGGCGCCTTCGATGTCCATGCGGATGAAGTCGACCTTGGCCACACCATGCTCGGCGCAGAAGTCGTCGAGGGTGACCACCGGGGTCGGCTCCAGCTCCATGCCGGTGTCCTGCAGGTCCGGCCGCGCCTTGCCCTGCGGCGCCTCGTCGGCCACGAAGGCGTAGGCCCGGCCCATCCGTCCGGTGATCTTGCGCGGGGTGACCAGCAGCATCTCGCCCGGCTTGTCGCCCACCGCCGCGCGCACCGGCGTCACCCGGTCGGCGATGCCGTGCCAGGCCAGCGTCAGCTTCAGCACCGCGATCGAGAAGGCGGCGGGCTCGAAGGCATAGATCTTCGCCTTGGGCGCCACCTGGGTCATCACATAGGCGTGGCGCCCGTCGCTGGCGCCCACGTGCAGGCAGAGCGGCGCGCCCGCGAGCAGATCGGCCATATAGGGCGTTTCCGGCTCATGCTTGCGCCAGCGCAGGTTGCGCCGCCAAGCCCGGAAGGCGTGCCCCAACACGCGTAACGAAGGCATGAACTATCCTAGCCCGAGCCGTGTGACCGTTCCTAGGCCGTCGTGTCGCGGGCGACGGTCATCATGTAGTTCACCTCGGCGTCGTGGCTCTGGCTCCAGCGGCCGGTGACCGGATCGAAGACCACGCCGAAGGGGCCGTCCACAACCAGCGGTTCTTCAGCCAGGAAACCGCGCAACTCCTCGGGCTTCAGGAACTTCGACCAGTCGTGGGTGCCGGCCGGCAGCCAGCGCAGGATGTATTCGGCCCCGACCTTGGCCAGGGCGAAGGCCTTCAGGGTGCGGTTCAAGGTGGCCAGGATCATCAGCCCACCCGGCGTATCGGAGGGGGGTTTCAGCATGGCCGCGCAGTCGCGCAGGAACTGGCCCGGATCGGCCACGTGCTCGATCACCTCCATGTTGAGGATCACGTCGAACCGCTCGCCGGCCGCCAGCAGGGCCTCGGCGGTCGAGGCGCGATAGTCGATGGCCAGCCCCTGCTCCGCCGCGTGCGCGCCGGCCGTGCCGATGTTGCGTTCGGAGGCGTCGACGCCGGTGACGGCGAACCCCAGCCGGCTCATGGGCTCGGAGAGCAGGCCGCCGCCACAGCCGATGTCGAGCAGCGAAAGCCCCTCGAACGGCCGCCGGGCGCGTTCGTCGCGGCCGAAGCGGTGCAGCGCCTGGTCGCGGATGAAGGCGAGCCGCGTGGGGTTGAACTTGTGCAGCGGGGCGAACTTGCCCTTGGGGTCCCACCACTCCGCCGCGATCTTCGAGAACCGCTCGACCTCGGCGGGATCGATGGAGGACTTGGCGGCGGCGCTCATGACCTCAACGTATCAGCACGACTTCCACGCCCAGGTCCAGTTCCGCCCACGCGCGATCGGCGGTGAGGACGGGTGCGGCCAGCCGTTCGGCCAGGGCCAGGCAGGCCCGGTCTCCTAGGGACAGGCCGTGAGCCCTGGTGACGCGCCGCATGAGGCCGGCCCGCACCGCGGTGGCGCGATCGAAGTCGACGACCTCGAAGGGGAAGGCGGCCAGGACGGCGCCGACCTGGGCGTCGGTCCACCGATCGGCAAGGCGCTGCGCCACCTCGGCCAGGTTGACCGTCGAGAGCCGACCGCCGTCGAGTTGCGCCGCAACGCCGGCGGCGCCGGGCTCCTCGAGGATGAGGGCCAGCACCGCCGAAGCGTCCAGCACCACATCAGTCATCCCGGGCGGCTTCCGCGCGGCGTTCGGCGATAAGTTCGGCCACCAGGTCCCGGCCCGGATCGAGGCCGAACTGCCTCACCATGGCGCGGACCCGATCCCAGGCGGCGGAATTGCTGAACAGCTTGACGCCATCGGCCTGCATCTCGGCGATGACCACCGATCCCGGCCTGGCCTGCAGGGCGTTCAGCAGGTCCGGCGGCAGGCGCAGGGAGCCGTCCGCCTCCACATTCAGGCGCGTGGTCCCGACGAACTCGCGCCCCGCCTCCTGCAGTCCGTCGATGGGCGGCGCGGATGCCGCCCGGTCTTCGTCCCGGCCGCCGCGCGGGGGATGAAGCCGGTCCGCCTCCAGGACGTTGCGAACATGCTGATAGCGCTTGCCCAGCACTCGGGCGATGTCGGCGCGCGGGTATCCGGCGGCGTCCAGGGCCCTGATCTTGTCGGAGACCGTCATGTTCGAACCGACGACCTGCGCGAGGCGGGAGCTGTCCATGCCAAGTTCCTGTTAGATAGGTAGTTAGATAGTTCTCGCGCTATCCGCCGTCAAGCGAGGTTGTGCCGCTAGGGCCCCGTCGCTAGAACGGCGCGCTCTTGATGCAGGGGGTCCTGGCGCTTCGTGTCCCGGCTGGTGATGAAATTCGGCGGCACTTCGGTGGCCGACCTGGAGCGCATCCGCCGGGTGGCCCGGCTGGTGAACGCCGAGGTCGAGGCGGGGCATCGCGTGGCCGTGGTGGTCTCGGCCATGGCCGGCAAGACCAACGAGCTGGTGGCCTGGACCGACGGCTCGGGCGCGGCGGCGCAGGGCCTGCCGCTTTCCGACGACGAATACGACGTGGTGGTGGCTTCCGGCGAGCAGGTCACCGCGGGCCTGCTGGCCATGACGCTGCGCAATATGGGCGTCCCGGCGCGGTCGTGGCTGGGCTGGCAGATCCCGATCATCGCCGACGACGCCCACGGCCGCGCGCGCATCGACGACATCGAGCCCGACAAGCTGATCGCCGCCATGGACAAGGGCGAGGTGGCGGTGGTCGCCGGCTTCCAGGGCGTGACCCGCGACGGGCGCATCGCCACGCTCGGTCGCGGCGGCTCCGATACCAGCGCGGTCGCCATCGCCGCGGCGATCAAGGCCGAGCGCTGCGACATCTACACCGACGTGGACGGGGTCTACACCACCGACCCGCGCATCGAATCCAAGGCCAGGAAGCTCGGCAAGATCTCCTACGAGGAGATGCTGGAGATGGCCTCGCTGGGCGCCAAGGTGCTGCAGACCCGCAGCGTCGAACTGGCCATGGCCCAGAACGTGCCCGTGCGGGTGCTGAGCAGTTTCGTTGAGCCGGGCGAAGCCCCCGGCCAGGGCACCATCGTGTGCGACGAGGAGGAGATCGTGGAAAAGCGCATCGTCAGCGGGGTCGCCTACAGTCGCGACGAGGCCAAGATCACCCTCCTGGGCCTGCCCGACCATCCGGGCGTCTCCTCGCAGCTGTTCGGCGCCCTTTCGGACGCCAACGTCAACGTCGACATGATCGTCCAGAGCCATGCCCGCAGCGAGGGCGCGGCCAACATGGAGTTCACGGTCGGCAAGCGCGACGCAGCCCGCGCCGTGGAGATCGTGCGGTCCGCCCAGACCTCCATCGGCTTCGAGGACGTGGCGGTGAACGAGGACGTGGCCAAGGTCTCGGTGATCGGGGTCGGCATGCGCAGCCACACCGGCGTCGCCAAGACCATGTTCCAGGCGCTGGCGGAGAAGGGCGTGAACATCCAGGTGATCTCCACCTCGGAGATCAAGATCAGCGTGCTGATCGACGCGGCCTACACCGAGCTCGCCGTGCGCGCCCTGCACGCGGCCTACGGCCTGGACCAGCTATAATTCCGCTCATCCCGGCGAAAGCCGGGATCCATGCTGCGCCCGGGATCTCAGCAGGGCCGGCGATCCATTCCGGATTCCATTTGGATCCCGGCTTTCGCCGGGACGACCGGAGTATGGATCGGCGGTCAGGCTCTTTGGGCCGAGCCGGTCATCCGGAACGCCGCCCAGGCGCCGGCCACGGCCAGCGGGATCACCGCGGCGAACACCCAGAAGGACGAGGCGCGCGCCGTCGCGTCGGTGAGGCCGCCCGAGAACCCCACCAGGTTGGCCGCCACCCCGCTGATCGCCGAGCCGGCCGCCGCCCCGGTCTGGCGCACCGCGGTGATCGCCGAGGAGCCGATCGCCCGGTCCTCGTCCGACAGCGCCAGCATCAGCCGCCTGCTCAGGAACGACCAGGAAAAGCCGAAGGCCGCGCCCATCAGCGCGCCGCCCGCCAGCACCCAGGCGAACGGCCCGTCGGCCATGGTCCAGGCCAGCACCACCAGGCTCGCCAGTAGCAGGATCACGCCGATGCGGATCCAGCGGCCGTCCCAGCGCCCGGTGACATTGGCCACCAGCATGGCCGCCAGCGTCCAGGCCGCCGACTCCGAGCCGATGGCGTAGCCGGCCCACAGCGGGGTGAAGTGGCGCAGCTGCTGCAGGATCGGCGGGGCGTAGATCGCAAAGCCCATGGTGGCGGCGGTGAGCGCGAACATGGCGAAATAGCCCGAGCCGCAGACGGTGGAGAGGTCGCCGGCCCGATGCGGCAGCAGGCGCACGGCCAGCCTGCCGTCCAGCCAGACCACCACGCCCAGGATCACCAGGCCCAGGCTCACCAGCCCGATGGAGAGACCAGCGCTGGTCAAGACGTCGGCCACGGCGATCGCGCCGACGCCCAGGCCCAGCACGCCGAGCTGGGTCCAGGGGACGCCCGGGCCGCCGCCGGCCCTGGACGCGCCGGCCAGCAGGAAGGGCGCGGCGGCGGCGAACAGCGCCGCCTGGCCCGCGAACAGCCAGAACACCTCGCGCCAGCTGCCGGCCTCAAGCACCGCGCCGCCGAACAGCGGCCCCAGCACCGTGGCGATCCCCCAGACGAAGGTCACCGCGGCGAACACCCGGGCCAGGTGCCGCTCGGGGAACAGCAGGGCGATGGCCACCATGGCGAAGCCGCTGATCCAACCGGAGCCCAGGCCCTGGATCAGGCGGCCGGCCAGGAACACGCCGACGTCGGGGGCGAGCGCGCTCATCACGCAGCCGCCCGCCATGATCAGGCCAGCGATCGCCGTGGCGCCCCGCAGGCCGAAAATCTCCGAGACGCGGCCCGAGCTCGCGCCCGCCAGGATCGCGCCCACCAGGTAGCCGGCCGTCGCCCAGCTGAAATAGCCGTAGCCGCCCAGCTGGGCGCCGACGCTGGGCATGATGGTGGCGGTGACCAGGCTGTCGGCGGCGTTCAGCCAGACGCCCAGCATGATGAGCGCGAAGCGCGGCAGCCGGCCGTCGGCCAGCAGGTCCGCCCAGCGGTTCTGTCCGTCCTTTCCGGCTTCAGACATTTCGACAAGTTTCCTATTGTCGAATCTGGCTAGACGCTCGCACCGAATATTGCAATGCTTGACTTGTCGAATGCGAAGCCCGACCGACCAGATCCTGCTGAACCTCAAGATGCGCGGGCCGCAGGAAACCCTCGCCGTCGCCCAACGCCTGGGCGTCAGCCGCCAGGCCGCCCTGCAGACCCTGGAGCGGCTGGCCGCCGACGGCCTGGTGGAGCACGCCACCGAGCGCCGCGGCGTCGGCCGCCCGCGCCGGCTGTGGTCGTTGGGCGCGAAGGCTGAGGGCCGCTTCCCCGACACCCACGCCCAGCTCACCCTGGAGATGCTGGAGGCGGTGCGCGCCGAGTTCGGGGAGGACGGCGTCGAGCGCCTGATCGCCCGGCGCGAACAGGCCCAGGCGGCGGCCTACGCCCAGGCGCTCGCCCCGGCCCAGACCTTCGAGGCCCGGCTCGCCCGCCTCACCGCCCTGCGCGCCGCCGAGGGCTACATGGCCAAGTGGTCGCGTCAGGAGGACGGCTCCTACCTGCTGGTCGAGAACCATTGCCCGATATGCGCCGCGGCCGCCGCCTGCCAGGGCTTCTGCCGCGCCGAACTGGCCCTCTTCCGTTCGGCGCTGGGCGACGGCGTCACGGTCGAACGCACCGACCACATCCTGGCCGGCGCGCGCCGCTGCGCCTATCGGATCGGCGCGATGCGGACCTGAACGGACTCCGGCCCGGATCAACGGACATCGAACCCCTGGTCCGACGGCCGTTCCGTCACCACGATCCGTAAGTTGGGCGCCATGGGCTGCGCTCACGTCAGCCAATGGGTATCGTCCGGAGCAACACCCTCCGGAGGCGCTCCATGAATCTGTCGAATCTCGCATCGATTGGCAGCTTCGTCAGCGGCGTCGCGGTCGTGGCCTCGCTCGTGTTCCTCTACTTCCAGGTCAGACAGCTGAACGTGCAGGCGAAACAGGCCGCGATAAGCCAGCAGGCGATGATGAAGCTGGCCCGCACCACCCGGGTCATGGAGGTCAATGAGCGGATGGCGAGCGAAGCGTTCGCCCAGATGGACATGAGGATCGCCCGCAATGGCAAGGACGTCAGCGCCGTCGATGTGATGCGCTTTTCGGCGCATGCGCGGGCGGTGTTCCAGAACGGCGAGGATACCTTCGCGCAGCACCGCCGCGGCCTGGTGCACCCGGCGGATTTCACCAGCTTCGAGAAGTCCTTTCGCTGGGGCCTGCAGTCACCCCAGCTCAGGCTGGCCTGGGGGCGGCACCGGATGATGTACGACGAGGGCTATGTCTCCTTCGTCGATCGCCTCGTCTCGGAGGCGCCGCTCATGCTCGCCTCGCCGGACATGCTCGAGCGCTGGCAGGCGGAGATGGCCGCAGCGATCGCCAGCGCAGGCGGGGCTTCGCCTCCAGCCGCCAAACCCCGGCCACGCCGCCGTTCGGCCGCGGCCAAGCCCATCGAAGGGCTCGAAACGCCGCTAGGCCACCCGCGCCCTGATCCAGGCTGAGGACTCCGCAATCGCCGGGCCGCCGGCGCTCAGATGAGCGAAGAACGGCCAGATGTGGACCATGTCAGGCCAGATGCGCAGGGTGACATCCACCCGCGCCAGACCGGCGGCCTCCGCGAGCTGTGTGGAGTCGCTCATCAGCATCTCCTCCGAGCCCACCTGGATCAGGATCGGCGGCAAGCCCGCCAGGTTGGCGAACACCGGCGACGCCAGCGGGGTTTTCGGGTCGCCCTGGCCGAGATAGGCGCCCTTGAAGTCGTCGATGCCCTGCTGGGTGACCAGGAAGTCGGTGTCGGCCTTGGCCCGATAAGCCGGGCTGGCGTTCTGCATATTCGCCCACGGGCTGATCAGATGCAGGCCCGCCGCCAGCGGCAGGCCGGCGTCCCGCGCGGCCACGCTGCAGGCGACCGAAAGGCCGCCGCCGGCGCTGTCGCCCGCGATCACCGTCCGCCCCGGGTCGCGGCCCATGGCCAGGAAGGCGCGCCAGGCCGCCACGGCATCATCGACGGCGGCCGGGAAAGGATGCTCCGGCGCCAGGCGGTAGTCGACGTTGAAGGCGGTCGCTCCGGCGGCCAGCGCCATCTTGGCCACCATGGTCCGGTGACTGTCCATGCCGCCGAGGCAATAGCCGCCGCCGTGCAGGTAGAAGATCGTCCGGGTGGGGTCCGCGCCGGCCGGCGTGATCTGCTCGGCCGGAACACCGCCCAGGGTGATCGGGCTCACGGTCACGCCTTCCGGAACCGGGGCCGCGGCGCCCATGGCGTCGAAGCCCATACGGCGCTCGGCCCACGACGGCTCGGGCGCGCCCGGTGGCGGGGCGTACGAGGCCATCAGGGCCGCCATCGCCGCGATCTCGGGGTTTCGCCACTCAGCCATGTCCGCCATTGCCATCCTTTCGTTGGAGGCGACGGAGATGGCGGAACCGGGGGCCCGTCAAGTCTGCATCGCCCTCGCACAGCCTCCGCTCGAAGCGGACATTGGCGAGCGTCGTCAGCAGAAAGCCCTACCGCGCCCGCGCCGCGCCAGGGGTCGGCAGCTTGAACCCCGGGTACCAGTGGGTGGCCGTGCCGCCGGTGATGTACCAGCTCAGGAACAGGGCGCAGATCAGCGCGCCGGGGATGTAGGAGTTGGTCCGCCGGTAGGTCACCGCGGTCAGCGCCCCCAGCACCGCCAGCACGATCACGAACTGGATCGCCACGATGGTGTTGAGCGGCTCGGTGGGCGTGAACAGCAAGCCGGTGCGGAACAGGGTCGCGTACTCGACCACCAACAGCACGATGAAGCCCAGGCTGAGCGCCAGCTTCCAGGTCCCGTTCTGGACGAGGAACCCTTCGCCCTTCACCGCCAGGTTGGCGCAGAGCGCGCGCATGGCGACCAGGCAGTAGACGCCCCACAGCACCGCATAGGGGATCGCCATCACCGCGTGATGGGCGTCCAGCGGGCGCAGACCCAGCACCCAGAAGCGGAAGTCGACCTTGAACACCACGTCGACGAAGGCCAGCGACAGATAGCCCACCGCGATGGTCGCCGCCGCGATCAGGGCGGACTTGCCCCAGGCGTGGGTGAAGCTGGGCTTGCCGCCGCGCAGCACGAAGCTCAGCACAAGGCTGATCAGCGCATTGCCGAAGGCCCAGACCAGCAGCTGGTTCTGGATCGACTGCGGGAACAGCATCATCGGGAAGAACAGGTTCCCGAACTTCATCAGCGGGAAATAGGTCAGCGCCGGGACCGCGGCGGTCAGCACGAAGGCCAGCCACCACTTCCAGCCGCGCCGCTCGGCCACCGGCTCGGCCGGATGCGCCAGGCTGGCGAAGAACGGCGTGCTCAGCAGCACCTCGAAGGTCCCGATCAGCAGCAGAACGAAGCCCACGAAGCCGATCGCCGTGCCGATGTCCTTCCACAGCCAGATCTGGTCCGAGGGGTTCAGCGGGTTGGCCTCGCCGGAGAGCGTCTTCTCGAACCAGTCGACGGCGCCGCCGACGCCGGCGCGGCTGAAGTGCTCCCACGGGTGGGTCACCGGCGGGTTCTCCAGCACCCGGGCGCTGCCGTCGGCGACGTTGCCATAGATCTTGCCGACCACGATCGGCGAAGGCTGGCCGAACACCTTGGCCATCTTCTTCGACTGGTTGACCATCGAGCCCTTGGGCTCGCCCCACATCAGGGCCGCGAACTCGTCGTACTGGCCTTCGACGACCGCCAGGTTACGGTAGCTGGCCGGGCCCTTGGCCCCCAGGAACCCCGGCGTCGAGCCTTCATAGACGATGGCCTTGTAGCCGTCCGGCTGGGCGCCGGCCGCCGCGGTGATCGGCACGCCCCCCATGGAGTGGCCTTCCAGGCCGATGTTGGCCTTATCCACGTAGGGCAGGCTCTGCAGGTAGGCGAGCGCCGCCGGCCCGCCCAGGTCGCGCACCTGGCCGACCGCGCCGTTGGAATAGCCGTGGCCCACCATGTCCATGGCCATCACCACGAAGCCGCGCCGGGCGAGCTCGATGGCGAAGGGCGACTGCATCTCGCGGGTGTTGATGTAGCCGTGGCTGACCAGCACGGCCGGCGCCGGATGGGCGGCGGTGGCGGTCGACGGCACATAGAGCAGCGCCGCCTGGGTCAGCCCCGGCTTCTCGCCCGGGAAGCGGACGTCCTTCAGGCTCACCCCGCCGGCCGTCTCGACCGCGTGGGCCAGCAAGGATCCGCCCAGGATCAGGGCCAGGCCCAGGATGAAGAAGCCCCATTTGCGCAGCATGGCGTTCCCCCGAACACGCGCCCCGGAATGAACCTCGGGCGTCGCTTGTTATGCTTTCGGCGCGACGATGCGGCCGCTGGGGGAAAAGCTCAAGTATAGGCGCCCATTTGCTGGGCAATGGCGTTTAAGGCCGCAATCGCCCCTTTCAGGCTCCGATCCGCGGCGCAAACCTGCTAGGACGCGGAAAAATATCAGGGAGGAGGACGAGAAGGGTCGGATGGCGGTTCAAGGCGTAGCCATACGCGGTCAACGCAGCCTGCTTCGGCAGATCCGGGAAGCGCTGGCGGGCGGCGGCCCGGCGCAGACGCGCCTGGACATGGTGGTGCGGATCATCGCGCGGTCCATGGTGGCCGAGGTGTGCTCGCTCTACATGCGCCGCGCGTCGGGCGACATGGAGCTGTTCGCCACCGAGGGCCTCGACCCCAACGCCGTCCACGTCACCCGCATGAAGCCGGGCGAAGGCCTGGTGGGCGAGATCATGAAGCTGGGCCGGCCGCTGAACCTGGCCGACGCGCCCGAGCACCCGGCCTTCTCCTACCGCCCGGAAACCGGCGAAGACCCATACCACGCCTTCCTGGGCGTGCCCCTGCTGCGCGGCGGCCGCGCCATCGGCGTGCTGGTGGTCCAGAACCGCACCGCGCGCATCTACACCGACGACGAGGTCGAGGACCTGCAGATCGTCGCCATGGTGCTGGCCGAGATGGTGGCCGCCGGCGAGCTGATCGGCGAGACCGAGCTCAAGGGCGTCGAGATCGCCCCGCACCGGCCCGAGCGGCTGAAGGGCGCGCGCTTCGCCGAAGGCCTGGCCTATGGCGTGGCCGTGCTGCACGAGCCGCCGGTCGCGCCCTCGCAGCTGCTGTCCGACGACGTGGCCGCCGAGGAAAGCCGGCTCGCCGCCGCCATCGCGAGCCTGCAGGCCCAGATCGACCAGATGCTGGCCGGCGACGCGGGGCTGGTCGACGCCTCCTTCGAGGTGCTCGACACCTATCGGATGTTCGCCCACTCACAGAGCTGGCTGCGCAGCCTGGGCGATGCGGTGAGCAACGGCCTGACCGCCGAGGCGGCGGTGGAGCGGGTGCGCTCCGAGCACCGCGCCCGCCTGGGCCAGGCCCGCGACCCCTACCTGCGCGAGCGTCTGCACGACCTGGAAGACCTGAACGACCGCCTGCTGCGCCACCTGTCGGGCGACGGCCATACGGCGCGCGAGCTGCCCGACAACGCCATCCTGATCGCCCGCAACCTGGGGCCCGCCGACCTGCTGGAATACGACCGCAAGAAGCTGCGCGGCCTGTTGCTGGAGGAAGGCTCGGCCGCCAGCCACGCCGCGATCGTCGCCCGCGCGCTCGACATCCCCTGCGTCGGCCGCCTGCCCGGCCTTCGCGACCACGTCTCCGAAGGCGACATGGTGATCGTCGACGCCGAGTCCGCCGAGGCCTATCTGCGGCCCCGCACCGACGTCGTGAAGGCGATCCAGGCGCGCATCGACGTGCGCCGCCAGCGCCGCGCCGAGTTCGCCAAGCTGCGCGACACCCCGGCCTACACCCGCGACGGCGCCAAGGTCGGCCTGTTCATGAACGCCGGCCTCGACGTCGACCTCGACATCCTGGCCGAGACCGGGGCGGAGGGCATCGGCCTGTTCCGCACCGAATTCCAGTTCATGGTCGCCGAGGAGATGCCGCGGTTTAACGCCCAGACCGCGCTCTATTCCCGCGTGATGGACGCCGCGGGCGGCCTGCCGGTGACCTTCCGCACCCTCGACCTCGGCGGCGACAAGGTGCTGCCCTACATGGAGGCCGAGCGGGAGGACAATCCGGCGCTGGGCTGGCGGGCGATCCGCATGGGCCTGGACCGCCCGGCCCTGCTGCGCCTGCAGCTCCGCGCCCTGATCGCCGCCGCGCGCGGCCGACCGCTCAGGATCATGTTCCCGCTGGTCGCCAACGTGGACGAGTTCCGCGCCGCGCGGCAGCTGGTGGACGTCGAGATCGCCTGGGCGCAACGCCGTGGCCGGGCGCCGCCGTCGCGGCTGGACGTCGGCGCGATGATCGAGGCGCCATCGGTGGTCTGGCACCTGGACGCGCTGCTGCCGCTCACCGACTTCGTCAGCGTCGGCACCAACGACCTGATGCAATATCTGTTCGCCGCCGACCGCGGGAACCCGCGGATGGCTGACCGCTATGACCCGCTGTCGCCGCCGGCGCTGCGCGCGCTCGAGCAGATCCAGCGCGCCTGCGCCGAAACCGGCACCCCGGTTTCCGTCTGCGGCGAGATGGCGGGCCGGCCGCTGGAGGCCTTCACCCTGGTGGCCCTGGGCTTCGAGCGGCTGTCCATGCCGCCGGCCGGGGTGGGCCCGGTGAAGCAGATGGTGCTCTCCTGCGACCGCGAGGCGGCCAGGCGCGGCGTGGCGGCCCTGCTGAAGTCCAGCGCGGGCCAGGTGCGCAACGAGATCGAGACCCTGGCGCGCAAGCTCTATGTGGCGGTCTAACAAGCGCCGGGAATCGGTGTCCAAGGTCTGGTCGTGAGCGAACGCGACGCCCCCGACCTGCACGCCGGCCCCGACATCGGATCGGCCCTGAAAGCCGTCCGCGAACAGCGCCGCCTGTCGCTCGAGACCCTGGCCGACATGACCCGGGTGCGCCGCGCCTATCTGGCGGACATCGAGGCCATGCGGCTGGACCGGCTGCCGTCGCGGCCGTTCACCATCGGCTACATCCGCGCCTACGCCGAAGCGCTGGGCCTGGACGGCGACGCCGCGGTCGAGCGGTTCAAGGCCGAGGAGCCGATGCTGGACGAGCCGCTGCGCAACCCGGTCGGCGTCACCGAGGCCGGCGACCCCAGGATCGTGGCCATCGTCGGCGGCGTGGTGGTGATCCTGATCGCCATCATCCTGTGGAACATCGCCCAGCGGGCCATGCTGGCCGGCGCGCCCCCGCCGCCCACCGCCTCGCCCCAGGCCACCGCCAAGGCCCTGGCCTCGCCCGAGCCGCCGACCGTGGCCCTGGGCCTGCCGCTGCCGGCCCCGGTGGAGTCCACCATCCCGCCGCCCTACGAGACGCCGGGCATGCCGATCATCAACCCCGACGGCACGGTGACCAAGCCCCCCAGCGCCGCCAAGGGCATCCCCGTGGCGCCGCCGGTCGACCCGTCGACCCTGCCGCCGATCTTCCAGGTCACCGGCCAGGTCTATGGCGCGCCGCAGGGGCAGGCCTCGCCGGTCATCCTGCAGGCGCTGAAGCCCGCCTCCCTGGTGATCCGCGGCCAGGACGGCCAGATCTACTTCGTCCGCCAGTTCGCCGCCGGCGACGCCTTCCGCGTGCCCAACGTCGGCGGGCTGATGGCCGACGTGGCCCAGCCCAACTACTTCCAGGTGTTCGTGGGCGGCCGCTCCAAGGGCGTGCTGCCGGCCCCGCAGGTGCTGCTCTCCAAGCTGGCCGAGGCCGCCGCCCCGCCGCCGACGCCGACCCCCGCTGTCTCGACCGCGCCATCGTCCCAGCCCGCCAAGGCCGCTCCGGCCGCCGGGACGGCAAAGACCACCGCGCTGGCCAAGCCCGCGCCGGCGCCCGCCAAGCCCATCCCGCCCGGGGCGACCGCCCCCCATTGACGCCGATCCCAAGGCGTTTGCCCGGCAAGGCTTGGGTTCGCGGCCCGAACCGCCTATTTTCGCCGGGCATGAGCGACCCCGACCACACCCCCAAAGACCACACGAGCGTCCGTCCCTGGCGGGCGATCCAGCGGCGCAAGAGCCGCAAGATCCGCGTGGGCAAGGTGGAGGTGGGCGGCGACGCCCCGATCAGCGTCCAGTCGATGACCAACACGCTCACCGCCGACGCTCAGGCGACCATCGCCCAGGTGCGCCAGCTGGAGGAGGCCGGCGCCGACATCGTGCGCGTCTCCTGCCCCGACGAGGATTCCACCAGGGCGTTCAAAGAGATCGCCAAGGCGGCCAAGGTCCCGCTCGTGGCCGACATCCACTTCCACTACAAGCGCGGCGTCGAGGCCGCCGAGGCGGGCGCGGCCTGCCTGCGCATCAACCCCGGCAATATCGGCAGCCCCGACCGGGTGCGCGAAGTCATCGCCGCCGCCCGCGACCACGGCTGCTCCATGCGCATCGGCGTCAACGCGGGCTCCCTGGAGCGCGACCTGCTGGAAAAGTACGGCGAGCCCTGCCCCGACGCGATGCTGGAGAGCGCGCTCCGCCACGCCCGCATCCTGCAGGACCACGACTTCCACGAGTTCAAGATCAGCGTGAAGGCGTCGGACGTCTTCATGACGGTGGCCGCCTACAACCTGCTGGCGGAGGCCATCGACTGCCCGCTGCACCTGGGCGTCACCGAGGCCGGCGCCCAGCGCACCGGCACGGTGAAGTCGTCCATCGGCATGGGCAACCTGCTCTGGGCCGGGATCGGCGACACCATCCGCGTCAGCCTCGCCGCCGACCCGGTGGAGGAGATCAAGGTCGGCTTCGACCTGCTGAAATCGCTGGGTCTCCGCCACCGCGGGGTGAACATCATCGCCTGCCCTTCCTGCGCACGGCAGGGCTATGACGTGATCCGCACCGTCGAGGCGCTGGAACAGCGCCTGGCCCACATCGCCCAGCCGATCAGCCTGTCGATCATCGGCTGCGTGGTGAACGGCCCGGGCGAGGCCTTGATGACCGACCTGGGCTTCACCGGCGGCGGCAAGGGCGCGGGCATGGTCTATGTGGCCGGTAAGCCCGACCACAAGATGGACAACGAGCGCATGGTCGACCACATCGTCGAGCTGGTCGAAGCCAAGGCCGCCGAGCTCAAGGCCGCCGAGGTTCCGCAAGCGGCGGAATAGAGCGCCGTCATCCCTCCTCTTCAGGGGAGGGTGGCCGAGGCGAAGCCGAGGTCGGCTGGGGGTGTGTGGTCCAGAACACCAACGTCCGAGTCTGATCCCGACTTCCCCACCCTGATCGCTTGGCGATCTGTCCCTCCCCTAAAGAGGAGGGATGGGAAAAATGACGCCCGAGTCACTCTTGCGCGGCTTTCGCATCCGCGCTTAGGTGCGGCTCCAAATTCTTCGGGAGAGACCCACATGGCGGCTGCGGACGGCAACTGGAAGATCACCATCAACACGCCGATGGGCGCCCAGGAGGTCAACGCCTCCATCACCACCAACGGCGACACCTTCACCGGCAAGACCTCCGGCCGCATGGGCGAGAGCGAAGTCTCCGGCAAGGTCGACGGCGACACCCTGACCTGGAGCGCCGACATCACCCAGCCGATGCCGATGACCCTGGAGTTCACCGCCACGGTGAGCGGCGATTCCATGAGCGGCAACGTCAAGCTGGGCGCCTTCGGCAACGCCCCGCTGTCGGGCGTGCGCGCCTAGGCGCCATCCGCTGAAATCCGCGAAGGCCTCCGCCGGCGACGGCGGGGGCCTTTTGCTTGCGCGGCTGGGGGGTTAGAGGAAGCTCCCCTCTTTCCGGCGACCCAGACCTTGCGACTCCCCCAGGCCCGTCTCGACCAGGTGCTCGACCGCTTCCGCGAGATCGAGGCGCGGATGGGCGCGGCCACCGACGGCGCCGAGATCGTGCGCCTTGGCAAGGAGCACGCCGAGCTGAAGCCGGTGGTCGAGGCGGTCGAGGCGGTGCAGCGCGCCCGCGCCGAGCAGCCCGACCTGGAAGCCATGGCCGACGGCGACGACGCCGAGATGGCCGCCATGGCCCGCGACGAGCTCGAGGCCCTGAAGGAACGCCTGCCCATCCTGGAACGCGACGTGGCCCTGCTGCTGGCGCCCAAGGACAAGGACGAGAACGCCTCGGCGATCCTCGAAGTCCGCGCCGGCACCGGGGGCGACGAGGCCGCCCTGTTCGCCGGCGACCTGTTCCGCATGTACCAGCGCTACGCCGCCGAGCGCGGCTGGCGGGTGGAGATCGACAGCGTCTCCGAGGGCGACGCCGGCGGCTACAAGGAGATCATCGCCGCGGTCACCGGCGACGGCGTTTTCGGCCGCCTGAAGTTCGAAAGCGGCGTCCACCGGGTGCAGCGGGTGCCGGCCACCGAGGCCCAGGGGCGCATCCACACCTCGGCCGCCACGGTCGCCGTCCTGCCGGAGCCGGAGGACGTGGAGATCGACATCAAGGACCAGGACATCCGCATCGACACCTACCGCTCCTCCGGGGCGGGCGGCCAGCACGTCAACAAGACCGACAGCGCCGTGCGCATCACCCACCTGCCCACCGGCATCGTGGTGACCAGCTCGGAGAAGTCCCAGCATCAGAACCGGGCGCGGGCCATGAAGGTGCTGCAGGCGCGCCTCTACGAGCAGCAGCGCGAGGCCCTCGACAGCGCCCGCGCCGACGCGCGCAAGAGTCAGGTGGGCTCCGGCGACCGTTCCGAGCGCATCCGCACCTACAACTTCCCGCAGGGCCGGGTGACCGACCACCGGATCAACCTGACCCTCTACAACCTGCCCAAGGTGATGGAGGGCGAGGCGCTGGACGACGTGATCGATCCGCTGATCGCCGAGGACCAGGCCGCGCGCCTCTCGGCCCTGGAGGACGAGTTCGGCTAGCCGTCGATCTTCGCCTCGGCGAGGGCCGCGATCACCCGCTCGACCACCCCGTCCCAGTCGCCCGGCGTCTCCTGGCAGAACAGCCGGGCGCTGTCGTACCAGGCCGAGCGCCCGGCGCGCGGCCAGTGCCAGTCCAGCGCATGGGCGGCCAGCATCACCCAGACCGGACGCCCCAGCGCGCCGGCCAGGTGGGCGACGGAGGTGTCGACGGTGATCACCAGGTCCAGGCCCATGATGATCTCGGCGGTGTCGCGGAAATCCCGCGCCCCGGTCTCGGCGGGGTCGAGGCCGATCGCTCCCGGCAGCGCCATCAGTCGCGCCGCCGCCGCGCCCGGCAGCGAGCGGAAGGCGTTGTTGCGGTTCGCCGCCTGGCCCTGCGTCACCACCCCGATCCGCCCGGCCGAGCGGCGAGGCTCGGCGAACAGATAGGGCGTGCCGCTCAGGCCCTCGGCCGTCATGCCGACCCGGTGCGGCAGCGACATGGAGAGCATCCAGACGTCGTGCTCGGGTCGCGGCGCCTCGCCGGCGTCGTAGACGGCGTAGTCCATCCCGAACGGGGCGAAGAGCCGCTGCAGGGCCCCGGCCCCCACATAGACGACGCTGTCGGCCGCCAGCTGCGGCAGGAAGCGCGCCATCATCATCTGGTCGCCGAAGCCCTCCTCTCGCCAGATCAGCAGCCGCTTGCCGGCCAGCGGCTCGCCCTGCCATTCGGGCGTGCCGAACCGCTTGGCCATCTTCGCCCGCCGGGCCCGGCTCTCATAGAACGACCAGCCCTCCGGATAGCGCCCCTGGGCCAGCAGCACGAAGGCCAGGTCCACCGCCGCCTGCGAGGCGGGATCCAGCGCCAGCGCCCTGCGATAGGCCGCCTCGGCGGCGTCCCAGTCGCGGACCGTGCGCAGGTGGATGCCCAGCGCCTCCTGGCGCTTGGCGCTCTGCGGGGCAGCCTCCGCCGCGCGGCGGTACCACTGGCCGGCCTCCAGGAACCGTCCCCGCGCGTCGCAGATGACGCCGAGATTGTGCAGCGAGGGCAGGTGGTCGACCTGGGCGACCACCTCGAGATAGGCGCGTTCCGCCTCGTCCAGGCGCCCGGCGCGGTGGGCCGCCAGGCCGTGCTCGTAGGTCTCCGCCAGGGTCATCGCGGCCACCTTAGCCATCCGCGGCGCTTGTGGCATGGGCGCTCTTGCCGCAAACCGGGGGCATGAGCGGCCACGTCGCGGCGATCTGTCGCCACCCGATCAAGGGCTTCACGCCCGAACCCCTGAGCGCCGTCCAGCTTGCGCCCGGCCAGGGCTTCCCGTTCGACCGCCTGTGGGCCGTGGAGAACGGCCCCAGCGGCTTCGACGCCGCCGCGCCGGCCTTCGTGGCCAAGCAGAAGTTCACCGTGCTCGCCGCCATCCCCAAGGTCGCCGCCGCGCGCACCCGCTATGACGAGGCGACCGGGACCCTGAGCGTCTGCGCCCCCGGCGCGCCGGACCTGACGGTGCGGCTGGCGGAGCCGCAGGGCCGCGCGGCCTTCGAGGCGTGGCTGACCGACCTGCTGGGCGACGACGTCCGCGGTCCGCTGCGCGTGCTGGCGGCCCCCGGCCAGCACCGCTTCACCGACCATCCGCTGGGCCAGGTGTCGATCATCAACCTGGCGAGCGTCCGCGATCTCGGAGAGCGCATGGGCGTGGCGCTGGACCCGCTGCGCTTTCGCGCCAACCTCTATGTGGAAGGCTGGCCCGCCTGGGCGGAGAACGGCTGGATCGGCAAGCCGCTGATGGTCGGCTGGGCCCGGGCCGAGGTGTTCAAGTCCATCGTCCGCTGCGTGGCGACCCACGTGAACCCGGACACCGCCGAGGCCGACCAGGCGGTCACCAAGGCGCTGTTCGACCACTTCGGGAACCTGTTCTGCGGCGTCTATGTGCGGGTGACCTCCGCCGGCCTGGTGGGCGTGGGCGATGCGGTGACCACGCCCAAGCTGGAACCGGTCTCGGAGGAGCTTGGCGCATGAGCCTGAACCTGCTGCAGGCCTGGCAGGGCGCCAAGGCGCGGCTGGAGGCCGCCGGCCTCTCCGGCCCGGTGATCGACGCACGCCTGCTGGTCGAGGCCGCCGCCGACGCCACCCGCGCCGACATCGTGGGCGATCCCTACCGGGCGCTGACGCCCGAGCAGGCGGCGAGGCTGGAAGACTATCTGGGCCGCCGCGAACGCCGCGAGCCGGTCAGCCACATCCTGGGCCGCAAGGGCTTCTGGAAGATCATGCTCAGCGTCAATTCCGACGTGCTGACGCCGCGGCCCGACACCGAGACCCTCGTCGAATGGGTGCTGCGCGACTTCCCCGAACAGGCCGCCTGGTCGGTGCTGGACCTGGGCGTTGGCTCCGGCGCGATCCTGCTGTCGATCCTGTCGGAGCGGCCTGCGGCCAGGGGCCTGGGCGTCGACGTCTCCGAGGAAGCGCTGGCGGTGGCGCGCGACAACGCCGCGAGCCTCGGCCTGGCCGGCCGCGTGGCCCTGCTGCGCGGCGACTGGACCACCGGCCTGGGCGACGACAGCTTCGACCTGGTGGTCTCCAACCCGCCCTATATCGCCACCCATGTGATCGAGACCCTGGAGCCCGAGGTGCGGGACCACGAACCGCGCCTGGCGCTGGAAGGCGGCCCCGACGGCCTGGCCCATTATCGGGTGCTGGCGGCGGAGATCCTGCGGGTGCTGAGGCCCGGCGGCCGCTTCGCCGTGGAGATCGGCTACGACCAGAAAGCCCCCGTCGAGGCGCTGTTCCGGCAGGCCGGCGCGGGCGGCGTCCAGACCCTCAAGGACCTCGGCGAACGGGACAGGGTTGTCGCAGGTGTGAAAAACCCCTTGGAAACCTGAGGCCGACTCGCTAGTTAAGTAGGTGTCTCCACCCAAATTTGTCGGCTTCCGGTAGAGGTGTCCCACTGAGGGCGCACGCAGGACCCGACAGGGCGCGACGGCTTCCCAAAGGCGTCACGTCAGGCTTCCGGGCGGAAGACGGGGAACACCAACGCCTTCGAAATCGAACCGGGTCTGAAGCCCGATCCCGCTGAAGGCAAGCGAGGCCGCCCGAAAAGTCGGCTGAAGGGAACTGAGACGGTTATCGGATAATGAGAGATTTCAAGGGTATGAAGCGTCAGCGTGGCCGCAACCGTGGCGGCGGCGGCGGTGGTGGCGGCAAGCCGCAACAGCAGAACGCCAACCGGGCCTTCGACTCCAACGGGCCGGAAGGCTCCAAGGTCCGCGGCAACGCCCAGCACGTTTTCGAGAAGTACCAGCAGCTCGCCCGCGACGCCTCGTCGGCCGGCGACCGGGTGCTGGCCGAGAACTACCTGCAGCACGCCGAGCACTATTTCCGCCTGTTGCGGGCCATGCAGCCCACCCGTCCGGCCAGCGAGATCCTCGGCCGCGACCACTTCTCCTCCGGCTTCGACATCGATTTCGAGGATGAAAGCGCCCAGGCCGCCGCCGAGGCCGCCGACGCCGCGGCCGCCGAGGCCCCCGCCGCCCCGCCCGAAGGCGCGCCCGCCGCCGACGGCTGGCAGAATGGCGACCGCCCCCGCGACGGCCAGCGCGACCGGGATCGCGACCGGGACGAGCGGCCGCGCTACGAGAACCGCGACCGGGATGGCAATCGGGACGGCAATCGGGACGGACAGGGCCGTCGCGATCGCTGGCGCGACGACCGGCCCAGGGATGACCGCCCTAGGGATGAGCGTCCCAGGGATGAGCGTCCCAGGGACGACCGGCCCCGCGAGGACCGTGACCGCAACCGCGACGACCGGCCCCGGGATGATCGGCCGCGCTTCGATCGGGACCGCGACGACCGGCCCCGGGACGACCGGCCCCGCTTCGAGCGCAACCGCGACGACCGTGCCGACCGCGACGGGGCGGCGCGCGACCCCCTGGCGGTGGTCGAGCCGCAGGCCCAGGCCCCGCTGGCCGCGCCCGCCTCGGAGGAGCAGCGTTCCGCGCCGCCCGCGCGGTCGCGCAGCCGCGTGCTGCGCGACGCCGAAGGCGGCGAAAGCCACGCTCCGGCCTTCCTGCAGGCTCCGGCCGCCCGCGCCCCCGTTTCGCGGGAAACCGCCGCCGCCGACGCCGACGAGGCCCCGCGCCCGCGCCGCCGCCGCGGCCCCCGCGCCGACGGTCCGGCGGCCAACGAGACGGAAGAGGTCTAGCGTCGCGCCGTTGCGGCCCCGCCGCATGAGGCTTACCTCTTCCGTATGCACTCGCCGGACTGCCACCACGAGGACGGCGCCCATCCCGGGCTGAAGGGCCGCGACCTGCGTCACGCCCTGGCCGACGCCGAGCATCGCTGCGCCGACGTCCGCGAACGCCTGACCAACCCGCGCCGCCGGGTGCTGGAACTGCTGCTCCGGGCCGACTCGCCGCTGAAGGCCTATGACCTGATCGCCGCCTTCGGCGAGGGCGGCGAGCCGGCCAAGCCGCCCACCGTCTACCGCGCGCTGGAATTCCTGGAACGCCTGGGCTTCGCCCACCGGATCGAGAGCATGAACGCCTATGTGCCCTGCCGGCTGGACGGCGACGGCCACTCCGCCGCCTTCCTGATCTGCGACTGCTGCGGCGCGGCCGAGGAGTTCGAGCCGGACTTCACCCCGGGCCGCGCCGCGGCCGCCGCCAAGGGCTATGCGGTGTCCTCAGTCACCCTGGAAGCCCGCGGCCTCTGTCCCGCCTGCCAAGCCGGATGACCTCTGGCGGGATGAACCAACAGTCTTGAGGCGGCAGATTTACCTGGATTGCGACGGGGTCCTGGCGGACTTCGACAAGGGGGCGCTGGCCGTGCTGGGCGTGCCGGCCGAGACCTATGAGCGGGTGCATGGCTCCGACGCCTTCTGGAAGAAGCTGTCGCGCGCCGAAAGCTTCTTCGAGCACCTCGACCTGACGCCCGACGCGCTGGAGCTCTACGCGGCGGTCAAGGCCAAGGCCCCGATCATCCTGACCGGCATGCCGCACGGCAAATGGGCCGAGCCCCAGAAGCGCGCCTGGGCCGCGCGCCACTTCCCCGGCGTGCCGGTGATCGCCACCATGGCCGCCCTGAAGCGCGAACACTGCGAGCCGGGCGACGTGCTGGTCGACGACCGGCCCTGGCACGCCAAGGCCTGGGAAGCCGCCGGCGGCCGCTTCATCCACCACACCTCGGCCAAGGCCTCGATCGCGGCGTTGCGGGCCGCCGGCTACATCTAGCGCCCTACCAGAAGATCCCGCGCACCACCTGCACGATGCGCCCGGAATATTCGTCGATCATCAGGGCGTCGGGGCCCACCCGCACCCAGGTGTAGCCGGGCGGCGGATAGGGCAGGTCGTAGTCAAGGAAATCGAGCAGCCAGTAGGACCTCGCGAACCACGGCCGGGGCAGGATGTCGCCGAAGGCCCAGGCGCGCACGAAGAAGCCCGGGGGCCGGCGATAGGCGCCGAGGCGGAACCGGTCGTGGTTCCAGGTCATCACCGGCGGGAAGCGTCCGGCCGTCCAATGCGGCGCGGGGCCGCCGGGGCGACCGCCCCAGGCCTCGAAGTGACCGCCGCCCTGCCGCCCGCCGCCGGCATGCGGCGGGGTCACCACCTGGGCCGGATGGCCCTCGTGACGATCGCCGCCGGACGGAGCGCCCTGGAAGCGCTCGCCCTGGGGTCGCCCAGCCTGAGGCCGCTCAGCCTGGGGCCGCTCGCCGTGCGGGCGTTCGCCCTGAGGCCGTTCACCGGGGGTCGGTCCGCCCGGCCCGCGACCCTCGCCACGCGGACCACCGCCGGGCGGGCCGTGGACCTCGCCGCCATGCGGACCGCCCTGGCGTTCGGGCGGGCCGCCCGGATGGCCGCCAGGTTGACCGCCGGGATGGCCGCCGCCGGGGTGGCCTTGCGGCTGGGCCTGTTGGCCGCGGTCGTGCTGCTCCTGGGCTGCCGCCGTCCCGCCCGCGCCGGCGAGCAGAAGGCCGGCGAACAGAACAGGGGTGAGGGCCGAAGTCGTAAGGATCTGTTTCATGGTCTCCCTCCAAGGGCCGGAAGGCCCATAAGGTTGCGCTTGAACGCCCTTCTCGTCCCACCGGAGTCTTGCAGACGGCGCTGAACCCCGCTTGAACGGGGCCCAAGGCCTCCCGTCAGGAAACCTGTTATGCCGGCGCACATCAACGACATCATCAGCTTCTGGCGCACCGCCGGGCCCGACAAGTGGTTCAAGAAGGCCCGCGCCTTCGATGAGGCCATCCGCCTGAAGTTCGAGCCCACCCATCACGCCGCGGCCCGCGGGGAGTATGACAGCTGGGCGCTGACCGCCGAGGGGGCCCTGGCGCTGGTCATCCTGCTCGACCAGTTCCCGCGCAACCTCTACCGCGGCTCGGCCCACGCCTTCGCCACCGACCCCAAGGCCCGGGTCCTGGCCCGCGCGGCCATCGAGCGCGGCTTCGACCGCGAGGTCGAACCGATCCTGCGCAACTTCTTCTACCTGCCCTTCGCGCACTCCGAGGACATGACCGACCAGGACTACAGCCTGGCGCTCACCACCGAGGCGGGCGATCCGGACAACATCAAGTGGTCGGCGCTCCACCGCGACATCATCGCCCGGTTCGGCCGCTTCCCCCACCGCAACGTCGCCTTCGGCCGCGAGCCCACGGCGGAGGAGCTGGTGTTCCTGGACGAGGGCGGGTTCAGCGGATAAGTCGCGAATCCCTGTGAATCATCGGGTGCGGCAGATACCGATTCGCCACGAATCAGCGCGATGCTGCTGGCTCGATGAACGCCCACGCCGCCATCCAGCCGGTCTATGAGGCCGCCGCCGACCATCCGGAGCGGCAGTACCTCGAGCTGCTGGCCGACATCCTGGACCACGGCGTCCGGCGCGGTGACCGCACCGGCACCGGCACGCTGGGCGTGTTCGGCCGGCAGATGCGCTTCGACCTGGCGCAGGGCTTCCCGCTGCTGACCACCAAGAAGCTGCACAGGAAATCGATCATCGTCGAGCTGCTGTGGTTCCTGCGCGGCGACACCAATGTCCGCTGGCTGCAGGAGCGCGGGGTTTCCATCTGGAACGAATGGGCCGACGCCGAGGGCGAGCTCGGCCCGGTCTACGGCAAGCAGTGGCGCTCCTGGACCGCGCCGGACGGCCGGGTGATCGACCAGATCGCCGCCGTGGTCGAGGCGCTGAAGACCAACCCCAACAGCCGCCGCCACATCGTCTCGGCCTGGAACCCGGCCGACGTGGACGACATGGCCCTGCCGCCCTGCCACTGCCTGTTCCAGTTCTTCGTGGCTGACGGGAAACTGAGCTGCCAGCTCTACCAGCGCTCGGCCGACGTCTTCCTGGGCGTGCCGTTCAACATCGCCAGCTACGCGCTCCTGACCCTGATGATGGCCCAGGTGACCGGCCTGCAGCCCGGCGAGTTCGTCCACACCCTGGGCGACGCCCACCTCTACCTGAACCACATCGACCAGGCCCGCGAGCAGCTGGCCCGCGAGCCCCTGCCCTTGCCGGTCATGGAGATCGCCCCGCGCCCCGACCTGTTCAGCTTCGAGTTCGACGACTTCAAGCTGAAGGGCTACCAGGCCCACCCGAGCATCGCCGCGCCCATCGCGGTGTGACCCCGGATGATGGTATGGCCTAGCCATGCCCCAGATCACCCTCACCGCCGGCCCGATCGCGCGGGCCCGGAACGGCGTCATCGGCCAGGACGGCGGCCTGCCCTGGCGGCTGAAGACCGACCTGGCCAACTTCCGCGCCGTGACCATGGGCAAGCCGGTGATCATGGGCCGCAGGACCTGGGAGAGTCTGCCGAAGAAGCCCTTGGTCGGGCGCACCAACATCGTGCTGAGCCACGACGGCTCTTTCGAGCCCAAGGGCGCGGTGGTCTGCGACGACTTCGCCGAGGCGGTCTCCATCGCCCGCGAGCAGGCGGCCGAGGACGGCGCGCGGGAGGTCTGCGTGATCGGCGGCGCCTCGCTGTTCGAGCTGGCCCTGCAGCGGGCCGGCCGCGTCTACCTGACCGACGTGGACGCCGAGCCTGCGGGCGACGTGGTCCTGCCGCCGCTCGACCCCGCCGTCTGGAAGGAGGTCTCGGCCAAGGCCTATTTCGCCGGCGAGGGCGACGACCACGGCTTCGTCATCCGGGTGCTGGAACGCCGCTGATCTTCGGCTAGGGTCTCGTCCGACAACGAAACGGGGAGACGCGCCATGGACATCCAGGAAGTCTGCGACGGGCTGGAATTCCCGGAAGGGCCGATCGCCATGGCCGACGGCTCGGTGATCCTGACCGAGATCAAGGGCCAGCGGCTGACCCGCGTCACCCCGGACGGCCGGAAGGAGACCGTGGTCGAGACCGGCGGCGGGCCGAACGGCGCGGCCATCGGCCCGGACGGGGCGATCTGGATCACCAACAACGGCGGCTCCTTCGAGTGGCTGGACATGCAGGGCCTGACCATCCCCGGCCCGACCCCGGAGAGCCACAAGGGCGGCTCGCTGCAGCGCTACGACCTGAAGAGCGGCAAGCTCACCACCGTCTACGACGCCTGCGAGGGCAAGCGGCTGATCGGCCCCAACGACCTGGTCTTCGACAAGCAGGGCGGGGTCTGGTTCACCGACCACGGCTGCGGCACGCCGGGCAGCCGCACCTATGGCGGGGTCTATTACGCCAAGACCGACGGCAGCCTGATCAGCCGCCAGCGCGACCACCTGAACGCGCCCAACGGCATCGGCCTGTCGCCGGACGAGACGGTGGTCTATGTGGCCGACACCAACCTGGCGCGCCTGTGGGCCTTCGACGTCGCCGAGCCGGGCGTGCTGGCCCCGGGCCCCGGCTTCGCGCCCGGCCGGGTGGTCCACAACCTGCAGGACTACCAGCTGCTCGACAGCCTGGCGGTGGAGGCCGGCGGCAAGGTCTGCGTGGCCACCATCATCAACGGCGGCATCACCGCCTTCGACCCCGACGGGAGCATCGAGCACTTCGCCTTCCCCGACCTGATCTGCACCAACATCTGCTTCGGCGGCGCCGACATGATGGACGCCTGGATCACGGCCTCCTCCACCGGCAAGCTCTACAGGACGCGCTGGCCCAGGCCGGGGCTGAAGCTCAACTTCAACGCCTGACCCGCTGCGACAGCCCGCCGCAACCGGGGCCGCCAACCTCAGCCATACGCGAACCGTACCTTAAGCATGGCCGTGCGATCACGACAGGCCATACGGGGGTTTGCGATGATCCGTTCTGCCAAGGCTTCGGCCACGATGCTTGCGGCCGGGCTGGCCGCCGCCGCCATGCTGGCCGCGGGCCACGCCCAGGCGGCGATCTGGGTGCTCGACTATACCGCCACCGACGGCAATTCGCCGTTCGAGGCCGACCTGACCCTGGTCACCTCGGACACCGTCAATTCGGTCGGCGGCTACAATGTCCAGAGCGTCACCGGCGACGTGGACGGCGACACCGTCACCGCCCTGATCGCCAACCCGGGCCTGCCCAACGCGTCCTATTCGGCCGACGGCTGGTTCATCTACGACAACGTCTTCTTCGCCGACAACGCGGGCGGGACCGCCGCGCCGGTGCTGTCGAACCCGGGCCTGCTGTTCGCCAGCGCCTCGGGCGCCGAGTACAACCTGTTTTCCGACAACGCGACGACCTACGAGCTCTACCAGGCGCGCCCCGGCGAGGGCTTCACCGAGCATTCGGCGGGCCTGCTGACCGCGGTCGACCCGCCGGCCGGCGGCCTGGGCGCCATCCCCGAGCCGGCCGGCTGGGCCCTGATGATCCTGGGCTTCGGCGGCGCGGGCGCCCTGATCCGCCGCCGCCGCGCCAACCTCGCGACGGCCTGAATCCGAACACGTCGCTGACCGTCATCCCCGACCCATACGCGCGGGCCCTGCGGATCAATCTGTGGCGGCGGTGTCTATGGGTGGCCGGGACGAACCCGGCCATGACGGCCGAGCGGAGTACGCCCTAGACCGCCTTGCCGATCGCCTCGGAATTGCTGGGATCGATGAGTTCGCCCTCGCCGAGGGCGGACTTGGCCTTGTCCTCGTCGTCGCCGAGGCCCTGGTGGAAGTCCTGCAGGATCTCGAACAGCTCGTCGAGTTCGACCTTCAGCGGCCGGCCCTTGGGGAAGCGGTAGCGCCAGAAGCTGGCGATGTGGCTCACCATGCCGGTGCGTTCGCCGAGCGTGATGAACATCTCCGGCGACTTCAGCAGGAAGTTGCGGAAGGCCATCGGGTTGCCGGCCTGGGTCAGCTCGCCGAAGGCGTCGTCATAGACCTGCAGGGTGCTGCGCACCTGGCGCACCTGGCTGAGGATCGCCTGGTTGACCCGGGCGCCCACGTCCTTGACCTGGCTCATCATCTCGTAGTCGCGCGGGCCCACCACCTTGATCTCGGTGAGTTCGGCGATCACCTCGCGCAGCTGCGGCCAGAGGCTGTTCAGCACCCACTTGTAGTAGAGGAAGCCCTTCCAGCTGAAGATGCCCTCGCGGAAGTTCTCGCCCTCCAGGCCCAGCGTCAGGCGCAGGGGCTCCAGGCGGGTGTCGTCCTGGCCGGCGAGCAGCAGGCTGACCAGCTTTGAGATGTTGTTCTGGCTGCCGCTCTTGGCGCCGCCGCCGCCGTAGGCCAGGTCCACCAGCTTGGAGATTTCGCCGGAGACGAACCGTTGCATGCGGTCCAGGTCGGCGGCGGAGATGGCGAAATAGCAGTTGGCGATCTGGAAATCGCGCCGCTTCAGGTGCTCGCGCAGCAGGAAGGGGTCGAGCGAGGGCAGCTCGTCCAGCGCCTCCAGGAGGGCGATGTCGCGGGCTTCCTCGTCCTGGTCGCCACGCAGTTGGTAGAGCAGCTCCTGCCAGCCGCGCTGGCCGACGAACAGCGAACGGCCGCCCAGGCCCAGGTCCGTCCGCTCGAAGGGGATGATCACCTTGGTCGAGATGCGCTTGGCGACTTCGAAGATGTACTGCTCGTCGGCGCGCAGGCGGTGCTTGATGATCACCGCCCCGTTCAGCGAGCTGGCCTTGAAGAACGGCGCGGCTTCGTACTCGGGATCCCCGGCGTTCTGGCTCGCCACGGCGGCGAGGTTCAGCACACGGCTCGTGGACGCGGTCTTCTCGAGGCCCGACAGGCTCCGAAACGACCGATCAGATGCGCGCGCGACCACTACAACCTCCGCAGCCGAGGCCACTCGCCTCGCGTTCCGATTGCTCAGGATCCAGGGGGCGGTAGATACAGCGAGTCGCCGCTCGGACCGCCCCCTGCGATCCTGCCCCGGCAGTAGGCCTGAGGAAGCTCTACAATTCGGTTAAACCGGCGCGTTCGGCGAACGCGTTTCGGCGGATTTCCGCGCCCTTCCGCGACGGCAGCCCGGGCGGCGGCGCTTCCCCTGCGCGCGCTTTGCGCGAATACTGGCCCCGCAAAGGCCGACCCCGTCCGAGCGCGTCCCGCCGGGAGGCCGCCCGCCCGCGGAGGACAAGGCCATGGATGACGGCTCGATCGACCTGAAGCGCGCGGCGCGCGAGGCGGCCTACGGCATGCCGCTCGCCGAGATCAATCCCTCGGACCCCGAGATCTTCCGCACCGACAGCTGGGCCCCCTATTTCGAGCGCCTGCGCGCCGAGGACCCGGTCCACTGGTCGGTGAGCCCGGACGAGGAGGTCGGCGGCTATTGGTCGGTCACCAAGTTCAACGACATCATGGCCGTGGACACCGACCACGCGGCCTTTTCCTCGGAGCCGACCATCGTCCTGCCGGACCCGGCGGAGGACTTCACGCTGCCGATGTTCATCGCCATGGACCCGCCGAAGCACGACGCCCAGCGCAAGACCGTGAGCCCGATCGTCGCCGGCGCGAACCTGGCCAAGATGGAGCCGGTGATCCGCGAGCGCGCCGCCGCGATCCTCGACGACTGCCCGATCGGCGTGGAATTCGACTGGGTGGACAAGGTCTCCATCGAGCTGACCACCATGACGCTGGCGACCCTGTTCGACTTCCCATGGGAAGACCGGCGCAAGCTGACCCGCTGGTCCGACGTGGCCACCGCCGCGCCGGAGAGCGGCGTCTTCTCCTCCACCGACCCGGAACTCGCCGAGCAGGAGCGCCGCGCCGAGCTGTTCGAGTGCGTCGACTACTTCATGCGGTTGTGGAACGAGCGGGTGAACGCCCCGCCGGCCTCGGACCTGATCTCCATGCTGGCGCACGGCGAGAGCACCCGCGACATGGACCGGATGGAGTATCTGGGGAACCTGATCCTGCTGATCGTCGGCGGCAACGACACCACGCGCAACACCATCTCCGGCTCGGTGCTGGCGCTGCACCAGAACCCCGACCAGGACCGCAAACTGCGCGACAACCTGGGCCTCATCCCCTCCATGGTCTCCGAGACCATCCGCTGGCAGACGCCGCTGGCCTATATGCGCCGCAGCGCCAACCGCGACTTCGAACTGGGCGGCAAGACCATCAAGGCCGGCGACAAGGTCGCCATGTGGTACGTCAGCGGCAACCGCGACGAAGAGGTGATCGCGCGGCCCAACGACTACATCATCGACCGCGAGCGGGTGCGCCAGCACCTGTCGTTCGGCTTCGGCATCCACCGCTGCGTCGGCAACCGCCTGGCCGAGCTGCAGCTGAAGATCATCTGGGAAGAGATCATCAAGCGCTTCCCGAAGATCGAGGTCGCCGGCCGGCCGACCTTCGTGAACTCCTCGTTCGTGAAGGGCTACGAGAAGCTGCCGGTGGTGATCCCGACCCGCAACTGAGCGGCCAAGCAAAAGCCCCGGCCTTGCGGCCGGGGCTTGGCTTATTCCGTGCGGTCCGGCTGGACCGCGCCTTGAGCTGCTCAGGCGGCCAGGGCGACCTGGCGGCGGCGGCGCAGCATGGCGCCGGCCCCACCGAAGCCCATGATCATCAGCGCCCAGGTCGTCGGCTCCGGAACCACGTTGCCGGCCACGATGTAGGCCCGGTCGACCACGAAGTCCGCGGCGGGGGCCAGGCCCGAGTTGTAGGTGAAGGCGGTGTCGTAGTTGCCGGCCACCGTGATGTCCGCCACGCCATGGAACGAGAACCACTCGCCAGGCGTCGTCGCATGGGCGCTGAAGTGCGCCAGGTCCACGCCGGCGATCGTGCCGTCGAAGGTCGCGTCGCCCGAGTTGGAGTGGCCGTTGAACGGCACATAGACGTCGAAGCCGATGGTGTAGAGGCCGACGTCGAGGAACACCGACTGCGACAGGCTTTCCTGCGAGTGGTCGGCCACGAAGTAGAGCGCGTTGTTGCCGACCGCATCGGGGCTGCCCGAGCCCACGGCGTTGTCCGCCGGGATCGGTTCGCCGAAGGCGCCGCCCGGATAGCTCGCGCTGGAATTGTAGGGAATGACCACCGCGGGGTGACCGGTCGGACCGACGTCGTCGCCGGTGCCCGTGTAGGTCCAGTCGAGCGTGCCGCTTTCGAAGCTGCCGTTGTTGATCAGGTTGACGGCGGCGCTGGCGCTGCCGGCGACCGCCAGGGCGGCAAGCACGCCAGTGGCGAAAATAAGCTTCATAACTACCCCCAAGGTCCAAACGGGCCGACCGCAACTTGCGGCTTGGAGGCGCACCCTTAGAGGTGATTCATAGCTTGGCAAGCAATTTCGAAGAACGGCGTTAAGTTTTGAGTAAGATTCACCTGAGACGCGAAAAAAAGCGCTAATTCCGGAGCTTAGCCTTAAGATTGGAGCCTCGCCGGTCAGTCGACGCCGTCGAGGTATTCGATTTCCGGGCGTCCGGCGAGCACGCCGGCGAACTTCGGGCCGGCCGCGCGGAAGTAATCGGTGCCGCCATGATGGGTCAGCGCGTCCTGGTCCTTGTAGACCTCCAGCACCTTGTAGACGCCGGGCTCGGCGCGGCTCTTGGTGAGCTGATAGGCCAGGTTTCCGGGCTCGTTGGCCCGCACCTGCCGGGCCAGGTCGCCGAAGAACGCCTCGAACTCGGCGGTCTTGCCGTCCTGGATCTTCAAGGTCGCGATCACGCCGATGCTCATGCCGTCCTCCGAACAGGTGTTTGAAAGACGGTAGTGAAGCTCTCCGCGAGTGTCATCCCGGTTTTGCGCAGCAAAGACCGGGACCCCTGGCGCCGAAGCAGCAGAGCATGCCCCACGGGCGACGCCGTGCTTGGACCTCGGATGCGGAGTTCATGGGGCTCGGTCTTGCGTGCCGCAAAACCGGGATGACAGCCGCGGGAACAAGCGGAAGAAGGAGGCGCTAGCGGCTCTCGTTCCAGCCGTAGGCGACCCAGTGGTGGCCGCCCAGGTGACGGGCTTCGATGACGCCGTCGGTGCGGGCGCGGGCCGTGCGGCGGGCCCGGAGCGCCAGGCCGGCGAAGCCCAACAAGGCGCTGGCCATCACGGCGATCAGGGCCAGGGTGGCGGCGAAGACCACGGCCAGGACGGCGCCGACCACCACCGCCGCGGCGGTCGCGATGAAACCCACCAGCACAGCCAGGCTGCGAAGGGCGGATCCGTGCCGGACGGCGAACTCTTTCACCATGGCGTCCTCATTGGCCCAGTACGGAGCCATATAAGGCTTATTTTGTCCCATGGTTGCCTTGCGTCAACCACGGACAACCACCGGGCGACGCAAACGCGGGGTTATGCCGCGCCTTTGAGCGGCGGTTTGGCGGCCATCGCGCGCCGCTCGCGCATGGCCATGTCGAAGGCCGCGTTGATCGCGGCGGCCTTGGCCTCGGCCACCTCGACGAACTCCTTCGGCAGGCCGCGCGCGCGGGCGCGATCGGGGTGCGCCTGGCTCAGCATGGCCCGCCAGGCGGTGCGCAGCTCGCCGTCGGAGACGTCGTAAGCCACGCCCAGCACCACATAGGGATCGTCGGCTTCGGCCCCCATGTGGATGGCCTTGACCCGGCGGAACACCAGGGGGCTCTGGCCGAACAACTCGGAGACCCGCTCCAGGTAGACGAGCTCGTCCGCCGTCACCGTCCCGTCGGAGACGGCGATGTAGAACAGCCCGTCCAGCACGTCCTCCAGCAGCTGCGGGCAGGCGTGGTAGCGCTTCTGCAGGCGCCGCGCGTAGCCCTCGAAGCCGCGCGTGGTCTGACGGGCCAGCTGGTAGAGGCGGCGCACATTGCCCTCGCTGCCGGGCTCGGGATGGAAGACCTCGGAGAAGGCGTCCCATTCGCCGGTCTGGGCGTCGCCGTCGGCCTTGGCCAGCTTGGCCCCAAGCGCGGTGACGGCCGTCGAGAACGCGGGGTCCTCGCCGGGCAGGCCCGGAGGGCAGACATCGCACTCGGCCTCGTCGAGGCGGCGAGCGGCGAGTCCGGCTATCTTGCGCCAGAAGCTCATTGGGATAAGCAGCCATACGAGCGGGCGGCTCGGGAAGCAATCGCGGGACAGGTTAAGTTTTGGATAGGTTCTGGCGCTTCTGGATCGCCCCCTTTTCTGTTGGGCGCCGATAGATGGCCGAAACAACCTGGCGCTTCTGGATCGATCGGGGCGGCACCTTCACCGACGTCATCGGCCAGGTTGCGAGCGGCCCGGACGCCGGCGCGGAAACCTCGGTGAAGCTGCTCTCCGCCTCGCCGGCCTATCCGGACGCCGCGGTCGAGGCCATGCGCCGCATCCTGGGCGCCGCGCCCGGCGCGCCCTTCCCGGCGGACCGCGTCGAATCCATCAAGATGGGCACCACGGTCGCCACCAACGCGCTTCTCGAACGGGCCGGCGCCAGGACCCTGTTCGTCGCCACCGAGGGCTTCGCCGACAGCGTGCTGATCGGCGACCAGGCGCGGCCGGAGCTCTTCGCGCTGACCATCGTGCGGCCGCCGCCGCTCTATTCGGGCGTCGTCACCGCCGACGAGCGGTTGGACGCCGAGGGCGGCGTCGTGCGCGCGCTGGACCGCGAGGCGCTCACCGCCAAGCTGCGCGCTGCGGTCGCCGAGGGCTACCGGTCCTGCGCCATCGCCTTGCTGCATGCCGACCTCAATCCCGACCATGAACGCGCGGCGGGCGAGATCGCCCGGGCCGCCGGATTCCCATTCGTTGCGCTGAGCCACGAGGTTTCACCCCTGCCGCGCTATATCCCGCGGGCCGAGACCACCATCGCCGACGCCTATCTGACGCCGGTCCTGCAGGCCTACGTCCAGCAGGTGGCCGAGGCGGTGGCCGGCGCGCCGCTGTTCTTCATGACCTCCTCCGGCGGATTGGTTCACGCCGAAGCCTTCCGGGGCCGCGACGCGGTGGTCTCCGGCCCGGCGGGCGGCGTGGTGGGCGTGGCCAGGACCGCGGTCCAGGCGGGCGCCCCGGCCGTGCTGGGCTTCGACATGGGCGGCACCTCCACCGACGTCTGCCGCTTCGCCGGCCGGCTGGAGCGGCGCGATGTCGCCAAGGTGGCCGGCGCCAAGATCCGCTCGCCCATGCTGGACGTGGAGACGGTGGCGGCCGGCGGCGGCTCGATCCTCACCTTCGACGGCATGCGCGCCCGCGCGGGGCCCGCCAGCGCCGGCGCCGATCCGGGCCCGGCGGCCTACGGGCGCGGCGGCCCCGCGACGGTCACCGACGCCAACCTGGTGCTGGGCCGGCTCGATCCGCGCTTCTTCCCCCAGGTGTTCGGGCCGAAGGGCGATGCGCCCCTCGATCCGGCCGCCGCCCGCGCCCGCCTCACCGAGCTTGCGACCGCCATGGGCGCGGCCAGCGTCGAGGCCGCCGCCGAGGGCTTCGTGGCCGTGGCCGTGGAGCAGATGGCCCAGGCCGTCCGCCGCATCTCCACCGAGCGCGGCTTCGACCCGCGCGATCATGCCCTGACAGCTTTCGGGGGCGCCGCCGGCCAGGTGGCCTGCCAGACCGCCGAGGCGCTGGCGGTGGGCGAAATCCTCTGCCCACGCTACGGCAGCGTGCTCAGCGCCTGGGGCATCGGCCAGGCCGAACTCAGCGCCCTGCGCCAGGCGGGGCTGGAGGCGCCGCTGTCGGCGGACGGCCTGGCCCGCGCCGAGGCCCTGCTGGGCGAGGTCGAGGCCGCCGCCCGCGCCGCGCTCGCCGACCAGGGCGCAGAGCCCGGCGCGATCCACCGCACGCTTCGCCTGCGCTACGACGGCGCCGACGCCGAACTGCCGGTCGCCCTCTGCGACCTCGCCGCCGCCAAGGCCGCCTTCGAAGACGCCCACCAGCGCCTGTTCGGCTTTACCGAACCCGCCCGCGCCATCCTGATCGCGGCGGTGGAGGCGGCGGCTCATTCAAAATCCGCTCATCCCGGCGAAAGCCGGGCCCCAAGCGGCGCATCGGCGACGGCGACGCCGCAAGCAAACCCCGAACTCGGCTCGGATCCCGGCTTTCGCCGGGACGGCCGGGTGAGAATGTTCGCCCACGGCGCCTGGCGCGACGCCCCGGTGATCTCCGCCGACAGCTTCAAGACCATCGAAGGCCCCGCGCTCATCGTCCGCGCCGACACCCAGATCGCCGTGGCCCCCGGCTGGCGGGCGCGCGCCGAGGCCGACGGCCTGATCCGGCTCTCCGCCACCGGCGCGGCGCGGTCCCAGGCCATCGCCCTGGACAAGCCCGACCCCGTCACCCTGGAGCTGTTCAACCGCCGCTTCATGGGCGTGGCCGAGGCCATGGGCGCGGCCCTGGAGCGCACCGCGCACTCGGTGAACATCAAGGAGCGGCTGGACTTCTCCTGCGCCCTGTTCGACGCCGATGGCGGCCTGGTGGCCAACGCCCCGCACATGCCGGTGCATCTGGGCTCCATGGGCGCCTCCGTCCGCGCCGTGCGCGACCGCCATCCGAAGCTCCAGGCCGGCCAGGCCTTCGCGCTCAACAACCCCTACGCCGGCGGCACCCACCTGCCCGACATCACCGTGGTCATGCCGGTGTTCATGGATCGCTCCTCCCCCGTCGAAACGGGGGAGGTGGATCGCGCGAAGACGCGAGGCGGAGGGGGTCGGCCACCGCGCGCCCCCTCCGTCGGCTCCGCCGACACCTCCCCCGAAGTCTTCGCTTCGGGGGAGGAGCCGACCTTCTACGTCGCCGCGCGCGGCCACCACGCCGACGTGGGCGGCGTCCAGCCCGGCTCCATGCCGCCCTTCTCGCATACCATCGACGAGGAGGGCGTGATGCTGGACGCCCTGCCAATCATGCGCGAAGGCCGCTTCCTCGAGGACGAGACCCGCGCCGCTCTGGGTTCCGGGCCCTGGCCGGCGCGCAATCCCGAACAGAACCTCGCCGACTTGAAGGCCCAGATCGCCGCCTGCCAGGCCGGCGCCGCCGCCGTGGCCGACATGATCCGCAGCTACGGGGCCGACGTGGTCGCCCGCTACATGACCTTCGTGCAGCAGAACGCCGCCGCCGCCGTGCGCCGCGCGGTGGGCAAGCTCACCGACGGCCACGCCCGCGTGCCGGTGGACGGCGGCGGCGAGATCGTGGTCACCACCACCGTCGATGCGGCGGCCGGGACCGCGACGCTCGACTTCACGCAAAGCGCCGACCAGCTGCCCACCAACTTCAACGGCCCCTCGGCCATCGTCGACGCCGCGGCGCTCTATGTGTTCCGCACCCTGGTGGACGACGACATCCCGCTGAACGCCGGCTGCCTGGAGCCGCTGGAGATCAAGACACGCCCCGGCTCCATGCTCGATCCGCGCCCGCCCGCCGCCGTGGTGGCCGGCAATGTCGAGACCAGCCAGCACCTGGTGGATTCGCTCTATGCGGCGCTGGGCGTGATGGCCAACTGCCTGGGCACCATGAGCAACTTCACCTTCGGCGACGAGACCCGCCAGTACTACGAGACCATCTGCGGCGGCTCCGGCGCGACGGCGAACGCGCCCGGCGCCAGCGCCTGCCACACCCACATGACCAACTCGCGCCTGACCGACCCGGAGATCCTCGAGCGCCGCTTCCCGGTCAGGGTGGAGAGCTTCGGCGTGCGCCATGGCTCCGGCGGCGCGGGCGCGCAGCGAGGCGGCGACGGCTCGCGCCGGCGCATCCGGTTCCTGGCGCCCATGGAGGCGGCCCTGCTGTCGTCGCGCCGCGAGCACGCGCCGCAGGGGCTGAAGGGCGGCGGCCCCGCCCTGCCCGGCCGCCAGCGCCTGGTCGCCGCTGACGGGACGGTCACCGAGCTTCCCGGCTGCTTCGCCGTCGAGGTCGCCGCCGGCGACATCATCGAAATCGAAACACCCGGCGGCGGCGGCTTCGGGCCGGCGCAGCCATAGACAACAAGCACACCTGGCGGCGGCTTCGGCGCGCCCGCCTGATTTTCGCTGGAATTCGAGGTATTCAGGCCCGCATGGCTTCCATCGCAATCGCTCTCGCCCTCTTCCTGCAAGGCCAGCCCGCGGCCGAGGCGCAGGCCGCCCCGCCGCCCGAGGCCGCGGAAGAACCCAGGCTGCCGGCCGGCGCGCCCAAGGACGACTATCAGTTCGTCGGCTGGTGCTACGGCATGCTGCGCGGCTATCTCGACCTGCACGACCAGGTGATGCCCGAGGTCACCCGCATCGAATCGGAGTTCCGGCCACCGGACCGCAAGCTGTCGGACGACCTCAAGGTCTATGCCGACATGCAGAAGGAGGGCCGCGCGCAGCTGAAGCTGTTCCAGTCCGCCCTGACCGCCGCCGAAAAGGCCAGCCTGAAGCCGATCAACACCCTGGGCGCGCAGGCCGTGTCCAAGGGCGCCGACGTCTGGCGCGCGGCCCCCGACGTCACGCCCGCGCGCCTGGCCCAGGAGTGGATGAGCTGGGCGCTGCCGGGCCGCTGCGAGGTCACCGCCAAGGCGCTGAAGGCCAACGCGACCCTGCTGGGCGGCGCCTTCAAGGTCAACGCCGAGGACGACACCCCGGCCGAGCCCGCCCCGGCGGCGGGTGCGGACGCCAAGCCGGCCGAGGCCGCGCCCCCCGAAGCCGCACACGCCGAAGCCGCGACCTCCGACCCGGCGCCGGCCGCCGCGAGCCCCGAGGCCCCGCCGCCCGCCGATCCCGCCGCCGATCCCAAGCCCGCGGCCGACCCGGCGGCCGTCATGCTCGAACCTTCGACTCCGCCGGCCAAGACCAAGGCGAAGAAGAAGCCCAAACCGCAGTGACCGCTACTCTGTAACGTCCTGTAACCCCGCGGGAACCGTAAGAAACTTGGCGTGGCGCGCCGGCGGTGGAGGTTGCCGTCTCCCGCGCCGTGCGCCACCTCCCCGGCGACCCGAGCGGCGCGGGCTTTTTATGCGCCCACGATCGGATCCGAGTTGACCTTTTCCGCCACCGCGGCCCGGCCCAGCCTCCGCCGCTCCCTGTTCGCCGCCGCCGGCGCGCTCAGCCTCATCCTGGCGGCCCCGGCCCATGCGGGGACGAACGACGCCGAGGCCGCGGGCCAGGCGACCCAGCCCGCATCCGCCAAGCCCGCGCCGGGAACGCCCGCCCCTGCGAAGCCCGCGGCCAAGACCAAGGCGGTCAGCGAGGTGGTGGTCACCGGCTCGCGCATCAACCTGATGGGCATCGCCGAGACCGCCTCCCAGGGCTCGATCACCCAGGAGGAGCTGCAGCTGCGCCCGGTCTACCGCGTGGGCCAGTTGCTGGAGACCACGCCCGGCCTGGTGGTCACCGTCCATTCCGGCGAGGGCAAGGCCCAGCAATACCTGGTGCGCGGCTTCAACCTCGACCACGGCACCGACATCGCCAACTTCGTCGACGACATGCCGGTCAACCGCTCCACCAACACCCACGGCCAGGGCTATTCCGACGCCAACTTCATGATGCCCGAGGTCACCAATGGCCTCGACTACACCAAGGGCCCCTACTACGCCGCGGTCGGCGACTTCGGCGCGGTGGTCTCGACCCATGTGAAGCTGGCCGACGAGATCCCCAACCAGATGTCGGCCACGCTCGGCACGCTGGGCGTCTACAACGGCTTCATCGGCGGCACCTACCACATCGACGACCGCGACCGGGTCCTGGGCGGGTTCTACCTCGGCCACGTGGACGGGCCGTTCGACCACCCGGACAACTTCCGCAAGATCGACGGCGTGGTCCGCTACAGCCACGGCCAGACCGACGACGGCTACGACCTCACGGCCATGTACTACAAGGGCCAGGGGAACATGACGACCGACCAGCCGCTGCGGGCCATCCGGGAAGGGCTGATCAGCCGCTTCGGCACCCTGGACCCGTCGGACGGCAGCTATTCGGAGCGCATCAGCCTTTCCAGCCACTTCGCCGCCAAGGGCGACGCCGGTGACGGGGCGAGCTGGCGCTTCACCGCCAACGCCTATGCGATCCGCTGGCGGATGTTCCTGTTCAACGACTTCACCCACTTCCTCGACGACCCGGTCAACGGCGACCAGGAAAAACAGGACGAGACCCGCACCACGCTGGGCGGCGCCTCGGCGTTCCGCCTGCTGAAGGCGTTCGGCGACATCTCCACCGACACCACCGTGGGCGTGCAGCTGCGCTACGACGACGCCTATGTGGACCGCCGCCACACCGACCACCGCCAGGTGCTGCCCACCTGTTCGGAGGAGCAGCCCGACGGCCCGGCGATCCAGATCCCGGCCACCAACGGCGCCTGCAACGCCGACCGGGTGCATCTGCTCGACCTCGGCCCCTATATCGAGAACACCACCTATTGGACCTCGTGGCTGCGCACCATCGTGGGCCTGCGCGAGGAGTACTATCGCGCCACCGACCACAGCTTCATCTCCGGCTTCTCCGGCGCGGAAAGCCAGACCCTGTTCCAGCCCAAGGGCTCGATCGTCTTCGGCCCCTTCTACCAGACCGAGCTCTATCTCTCGGCCGGTCGCGGCTTCCATTCCGACGACGTCCGCGGGGTGTTCGGCACCGTGCCGCTGGAGGGCGTGCCGGGCGCCGCCGGGCGCACGCCGCTGCTGGCCGCCGCCACCGGCGAGGAGCTTGGCATCCGCACCAACCTGATCCCCAACGTCGCCGTGCAGCTCTCCGTCTTCCAGGAGGACTTCCGTTCGGAGCTGACCTACAACGCCGACGCCGGCCAGGACGAAGCCAGCGCCCCCAGCCGCCGCCGGGGCGTGGAAGTCTCCGCCCAGTACAAGCCGCTGGAGTGGCTGGAGCTGAACACAGACCTGGCCTTCAGCCGCGCCCGCTACACCGGCGACCTCACCGCCTTCGACCTCGCCCAGCCGTTCATCGCCAACGCGCCCACCTTCATCGGCTCGTTCGGGGTGCTGGTGGACAACCTGGGGCCCTGGTTCGGCGGCCTCCAGTGGCGCGCGCTGGGCAAGTACCCGATCAACGACGGCGAGGAGTTCCCGCAGGACAAGGGCTATTCCGAGTTCAACGCCGACATCGGCTACAGGGTGAGCCCGAAGCTGCGGCTGCAGCTTTCGGTCTTCAACCTGACCAACACCAAGGCCGATGCGGCCGCCTACTTCTACGCCGCGCGCCTGAAGGGCGAGCCGGCCGAGGGCATTCCCGACTTCCAGGTCCACCCGCTCGAGCCGATCTCCGTGCAGTTCAAGGCGACGGCCTACTTCTAGGGCCTCTAGGCGGCGGGCTTTGCTTCCCGGGCGGGAACCTCGCTGGTCCGCCGAGGTTTAGCTCCCCGTCGGGGGCCGCGGCGCGGCGCCCCCTTGCGAGGCGCTCCCGGCGCGGCCCCTTCAACAAGGAGCCCACCCATGCGCACGCTCGCGCTCGCCACCCTCACCGCATCGGCCGCGCTCATGGCCGCGCCCGCCCTGGCCCAGCCGGCCCAGCCCGCCTACGACACCAGCGTCGAGGCGCTTACCGTCACCGGCCACCTGCCCGGCTTCCGGATCCGCAGCCTGAGCGAGCGGGTCAGCTACGCCGACCTGGACCTGAACTACGCCGGCGACCGCCGCCGCCTCGAAATTCGGGTCAACAGCGCCGCGCGCCGGGTCTGCACCCAGCTGAACGAGGCCAGCCCGAGCGCCGCCAACCTCGGCAAGTCCTGCCAGGATCGCGCGGTGCGCGACGCCATGGGCCAGATCCACCAGGCCTATGCCGACGCGTCCAGCTCGTCGGCCTACGTCGACCGCTACGGCACGCCGACCAGCGCCACCGAGCCGGATCCGGACGCCTATGGCCCGCAGATTTCGACCAACGGCCCGATCCCCGACACCCCCGCCAACCGCGCCCGCTATGGCGCGCCGCTGTCGGCGGCCGGCAAGCGCACGTCGGCGATCGGCAACTAGGCGCCAGCAGCGCCCAGGCCGCCGTCCTTCGCGACCCGCGGGAACCGTTCGCACTCTGGCGGGTTGCGAGGTCATGGCCACGCTCGACATCCGGCCGCACTCGCGCCGCATCAGCGGCCTTGCGGTCGCCGCGCTCTCGGTGATCGCCGTGGGCGCCTTCGCCGAGGGTCTGGGCCATCAGCTGCGCCAAGACGAGGCGGCGGCGTTCCCCGCGCCTCAGGGGCCGCCGTTGCGCACCGACCTCGCCGCGGCCGCCACGCCCGCGCCGCTGTTGCCGGACCCGACGCCCGCGCCGGTCCGCCACGCCGCAGCCGCGCCCGACGAGACGGCGGCGGCGGCCGATGCGCTGGGCGCCGACGCCGGCGCCGCGGCCGCCCAGCCGGCCGACGCCCAACCTGGCGACACCAAGTCCAGCGACGCCCAGCCCACGGACGCCCCGCCTGCCGACTCTGCTCCGCCCGCGAGCGTTCCGCCGCAAGCGGCGACCCCGGACGAGGCGCCGCGCTGAACATCCTGAAAGCTCGACCTTGGTTCATCCGCCGGTCAGGCGATGGACCTTACTCCTGGGGCGGCCTGGCGGCGGCTGCGTGCCTTGTCGCCGACGGGCGGAGCCCCCGGCGCTTGGAGAGTTCGTAGCGTCGGGGGCTCTTGACCGGCTCGCTGGAGGGGTGGCCAAGCCCTTGAGGGGCAAGGCCGGTGAGCCGATCTGCCGCACTTGAGCGCGCCAACTTCGGCAAAATCGCGCCCCCCGTGGCGGCCTGCTGAAACAGTTCCGCAAAGATCGACGTGCAAAGGGGCGGCGCTGCGAAAGGCCATGCCCTCGAGCGACCCCGGCCTCACCCGGATTCATTGCCCGAGAACAGCGCTCGCCGTAGTTTGATTAAGTCATCTCCGCTGCGCCCACCGCCAGGAACAAGGACGGACGCGCCAACCGAAATTTCCTGGAGTCCGCCGTGAACCGCGCTCTCATCCTCGCCCTCGGAACCGCGATCTGCGCCGTTCCGCTCGTGGCCATCGCCGCCGACGACGCCAAGCCCGCGCCGGCCAAGGCCGCCCCGCAAAAAGCCGCCAAGACCGCGCCTGGCAAGGTCCCCATGGCCGCCGACGGCCATCCCGACCTGTCGGGCTTTTGGTCCAACGCCACCCTGACCCGCGAGACGCGTCCCGCCGCGCTCGGCGACCGGCTGGTCTACACCCCCGAAGAGGTCAAGAAGCTCGAGAACGCCGTGGTGGAAGAGGTCAAGGAGGGCAATGCGCCCACCGACCCCAACGCCCCGGCCGCCGCGCCCAAGATCGATCCGGCCAAGATCCGTCCGGAGTTCGCCGCGGCCGGCGGCGACGTCGGCGGCTACAACCGCGGCTGGCTCGACCCGGGCTCCTCGGTGATGCGTGTGCACGGCGAACCGCGCACCTCGTTCCTGACCACCCCGAACGGCCAGCCGCCGGCGCGCCTGGCCTCGGTTCAGGCGCCGCGCGGCTTCGGCCGCGGCGGCCTGGGCTCGTTCGACAACCCCGAGAACCGTTCGCTGGGCGAGCGCTGCATCCTGGGCTTCGGCCGCAACGCCGGCCCGCCGATGCTGCCCAACGGCTTCTACAACAACAACTACCAGTTCGTTCAGACGCCCGAGTCCATCGCCATCGACGTGGAGATGGTGCACGACACCCGCATCATCCGGCTGAACAGCACCCACCGCACCGACGGCGTGCGGCCGTGGATGGGTGACTCGATCGGCCACTGGGAGGGCAATACCCTGGTGGTGGAAACCACCAACATCCCACAGGCCCAGGCCTACAACGGCTCGTGGAAGAACCTGAAGGTCACCGAGCGCTTCACCCGTGATGGCGGCGACCGGGTGCTCTACCAGTACACGATCGACGACCCGACCACCTGGGCCAAGCCGTGGGGCGGCGAGTACGAGTTCTACAAGCTGCAGGGCATCGTCTACGAATACGCCTGCCACGAGGGCAATTACGCGCTTCCCGGCATGCTGGGCGGCGCGCGGCGCCAGGAGGCGGAAACCAAGGCCAAGGCGGCCGGCGGCGCAACCAAGGGCAGCGAATAGACCCTTAAGGGTTGTGTAAACACTGACGTTAAAGCCCCGGCTCCCCAGAGTCGGGGCTTTTTCTTTGGTTTTTTGCGGCGTTAGCCAACTTGCTTCACGGCCGTTTAGGCATAGGCGTTTAGATTGGGCCTCATCGCGTCGTGTTTTACGGTTCCGGCCATGGCCAGCAGCCAGTTTTTGGAGCTTCTTCGACACCTGCACCCGCTGACGGGCCATCCGCTGGCGGGGGTGATCGTCGCCGCCCTGCTGGCCGCGCTCATCGAGCAGCGCATGGCGCGCCGGCGCACGCCGGACTTCTCCGTCGCCTACCGGGACGTCAAGGGCCCGCCGCCAAAGGCGCCGGGCCCCCAACCTTAGCCTAGGCTGCGCGGGGTGACTGGAGCCCCGCTGGCCTCAGGCCCTGGCGCTACGCTCGCGACCGCGGCGCAGGACGCCGCCGATCCCGCCGAAGCCGATGATGATCAGCGCCCAGCTCGCCGGCTCCGGAATGTCGGCGGCGAGGTCCGACAGCGTCACCCGATCCAACAGCGGGCCCCGGTTGTCGGCGCTGTCGGTGCCGACGAAGGCGCTCACGCTGCCGGCGCTGGTCGCCGTGAAGCTGATGGTGAAGACCTGGAACGGGTCCGTGAAGTCCAGGTTCGTCGTCCCTGTCAGCATGCCGGGCGACAGCACGGGGGCGCCGAACCCCGTGGCGGTCGCCCCGGTGATCCCCGGCGCGCCGGTGAACCGGAAGCCGGCGAACAGGTCATCCACGCCGGTCCGCTGGTTGCCGCCCACGTCGAGGCTGAGCGTCACCACGTCGCCGGCGTTGAAGGCGAAGCTGCTCTTGGTCTGCAGCGTGCCGCCCGCCATCGTCGAGCCGTCCAGGTCGATGACATTGCCGGTGCTGTTGGTCCCCGATCCTACCAGGCCGAACGGATTGCCGCCGGCCAGCAGGTCCACCGTTCCGGTGACGACGTCGAAGTTGATGAACGCCGCATCGTTCCTCACCCAGCCGCCAGGCGGGACCGCCTCCGCGTCGAAATTGTCATCTAGAAACACCGCCGACCAGGCGTTCGACGCCATGCCCGACCCCAGGAGCGCCGCCATCCCGACGGCGCATAACCCGACCAAATTTCGCATCCGCAGCTCCCGAACTTTTCGAAAGCCCCCCACAACGCAGAGTGGTGTCACCTAACGCCGTTCCCGGGTCAAGCTCGGAAGAGATCACAAAGTTTTTGGTTTTTACCCGGGAACCATACAACGTCAGGGTGTGAATGGTGAAGCTTGCCGGCGCTGCCCCGGCTTCCCAGCACCGGCCTGGATCGTCGGCTTCGACCGGTCCAGGGCGCCCTGGCCGTCGCCGCCAGAGGCCGCGGCCAATGGCCTCACCGCCGGCCGCGGTGTCACCCCGCTGCAGGGTGAGCGGCGACGGGACCCTGCGCCCCAGCGGCCGGCGTGAAACTCGCCTCGACCCTGAAGATAACCTTCTGGAGCGCCGATGGCGCGCCGGTCGAGGGCGAGACGATTCGCGTGCCGATCCGCTTCAATCCAATGGGCGGCGGCGATTGACCCGAAGCTCTACCATGGCTAAAGCTTAGCTGTAACTTCTACGGCTAAGCTGCCGGAATTTAATCACAAATACGACGACAATCCGTCGCAGCGTCACTCCTACACATCGCCCCAGGCGCCCATCATGGGCACATGGCCAGTCCATGGAGCCCGCCGGGGATTGGGCGCCGCCGGGGAGTTATTGAAATGGTGCGCGCGATTAGCCTCTCGCCACGCGAGCGGCGTTGGCTTGCGATCATGGGATGGCTGGTGGGCGTCGCCCTGTTCATCCGACTGACGCAGGTGCTGCCCTGTTGCCAGCCGCCGCCGGTGGAGCTGGCCTTGCGCGGCCATGCCTGCGAGGCCGGCCTGACGGCCTGCCCGCGCTATGACGACTGCGCGCCGCGCTAGGTCCAGCCTGGTTCAGGGCTCCTCGCGCAGCCGCATCTTCAGCACGGCCGCGGCGACCATCGCGCTCAGCCCGACGATGAACAGCAGGCCCGCGCCGACCAGCAGGGCGTAGGACCGCTGGGCCTCGCCTTCGAAGTCGCCGCCGTACACCGCCCGCCCGCCGGCCAGGACCAGGCCGCCGATCGCCGCGCCGATGGCGGCCACGGCGACCAGGAACACCGACCAGGCGCCGATCATCGCCACCTTGGCGGGACGATAGCCCGGCGCCAGCCCCACCACCCGGTCCGAGAAGGTCAGGGTGAAGACCAGGACCGCGGCGTTGAGGCCCAGGAACGCCTTCGCCAGGTCGCGCGCCTCCGGGTAGTCGAATTTCAGGAACAGACCCGGCAGGTCGGCTGGCGAAACCATGGAACTCCACATGCGCGGACTTGGCGGCCCGCGATGCGGGACTCGTCTCAACCTAGTGGATTCTGAAGCTGCATCCTAGACGAGAGTCGCCGACCGGGCCTCAGCGAACTGCGATCTGCTGCCCGGACGCCTCGGCGTCCGCCCTTCATCGCCCCATGAACACCGGCTTGCGCTTCTCCAGGAAGGCGCGGCGCGCCTCCTGGCCGTCCTCGCTGCCGAAGGCCCTGCGGATGTTGGAGACCTCGTAGCGCAGCTGGCTCTCCAGGTCGGCGCTCTCGGAACTGCGCACCATGCCGCGCTTCAGCAGGCGAAGCGTGATCGGCGACCAGTCGCAAAGGCTGCGGCAATAGTCCGCCAGCCGTCCGGCGAACTCTGCGTCGCTCACCGCCTCGCCGGCCATGCCCCAGTCCACCGCCTCGGCGCCGACCACGGTGCGGTTCTCCATCATGAAGCGCATGGCCTTCTCGTAGCCCATGGCCTGCGGCAGGGTGACGGTCAGCCCCGCGTCCGGCGAGCCGCCGATCCGGGTGTAGCCGGCCATCAGCCGCGCGCTGGACGCGATCAGCCGCACGTCGCAGGCCATGGCCAGGCCCAGGCCCGCGCCCACCGCCACGCCGTTGATCCCGCCCACCACCGGCTTGTCGCAGCGCTTGCGGATCGCCAGCAGGAACTGGCCCACCCAGCCGATGTCGTCGAGCATCGCCGTCTGGGCCGTGTAGGGCGAATAGGGCTCCGAACCCGGCGACAGGTCGAGGCCCGCGCAGAAGGCGTCGCCCGAGCCGGTGATCGCCACCACCCAGACGTTGTCGTCGACCGCCGCGGCGTCCACCGCCTCCACCACGCCCCAGGCCAGTTCCTGGCTGAGCGCGTTCTTCTTCTCCGCGCGGTCCAGCATGATCGTGCGCACGTGACCCGCGTCGGTCACCTTCACCAGCCCGCCCATGAGCCTGTCTCCCTGTTGGCTGGCTTGAGCATAGGGCCCAGGCGCACAGTCCTCCAAGCGCCCCAAACCCCGCTCGTCCCAGCGAAAGCCGGGACCCAGGCTGAGGTTCAGGTGGAACCACCGCGCTTTCTGTTCCTGCCGCCCCATGGGTCCCGGCTTTCGCCGGGATGAGCGGGGGAAAGCTCTAGCGGTCGAGCTTTTGTGGTCCCGGCGAATTGGGATCCTTGACCTCCGGCAGCGGCACGCCGGCGTCGATCTTGGCCTGTTGGGCGCGCGACAGCGACCGGCGCTTGAAACCCAGGCGCAGCAACAGGATCGCCGCCAGGATCGCGACGATGACGCCCGCCAGCCAGAACAGTTGGGTGTGGTGATGCATGACCCGCCTCGATCACGGAAGCCGCGGCCCGGCGGGAGGTTCCGCGAAATCCGGACTCGCCAACCGCCATATGTTCTGCTTTTGTTCTGCACATGCGAAACGTGAAGATGCGTATCCTGCCGATCGGCGACAAGGCGACGCTCGGCGACCACCGGCACTATCCCGGCGCGCGGGTGATGATCGCGTGTTCCCTGTGCGGCTGGCAGAAGACCTACAATCCCGAGCGCGTCATCGCCCGGATGATGGAGCTGAAGACCGGCGGCACGGGCACGCCGCTGGAGCAGGTGGCCCGCCGCGTGGCCTGGAACTGCCCCGGCTGCGGCCGGGTCAAGTGGCGCTGCCACTTCGCCTGGCCCGCCGACTTCGACAGCCGCGAAGCCAAGCGCCAGATGCTGCAAAGCCGAGGCTGACGGCCTCCATGCGCTCAAGGCCCGGAAGGCGAGTTCAGCGACCGAGTTGGGCCGGGAGGCGACGTTGCCGACGGGCTGGCAAGCAGACGCTCGGCGCACGCGCATGCCGGTCAGCCGGCGAAGAACTTCCTCAAGGGCTCCCAATAGTGGGGCGCCCAGCCCGCGTTCAGGTGATCGAAATGTCCGGGCGGAAAGCCGGTGTGATCCAGCGTCAGCAAGGTTCCGCCGGCCTTGGGCGTCAGGTCGATCTTGACCAGCGAATAGACCCCCGGCGGGAAGTCTTCCACCGCGCGCCAGGCCTGGACGATCCGCTGGTTGGGAACCAGTTCGATGTTGCGGCCCATCACCTGGCCGCCGAACAGCGAGACGGCGCCGCCGGGCCTGGGGTCGATCGTGGCTGGAAAGCCGCTGAAGGCGGTGAAGGCCTTGGAACTCAGCAGGGCGGCATAGAGGCGCGCCGGCGCGGCGGCGAACGTCACCTCCTGATGGAGCGAGGTGCGGCCCGCAGTCTCCGCCCGCCCGGGCTTGACCGCCATGGGCTGCGCGGGCGCGCGGCCCGCTGCAGCGAGGCCGGCGAGCAACGCAACAGCTCCGAAGATTGAACGTCTATCAGCATCGATCGAGAGATCGTTTGAAGTGATCAGTGGCATAGAGATTCCCGGAATTGGATGAGGCAGGGAGGAAAGCTTGGCGTCTCGGTTCTACGCGGCATGGTCAGCGAGCATCTTGCGCATCGGCGCCCAGTAGTTGGCTTCCCACCCCGCCCCCAGATGATCGCCCTGGCCAGGCGGAAAGGCGCTGTGTTCCAAGGTCAGTTTCGTCCCATCACCCTGACCTTCCAGCTCGAACCGAACGAGGGAGTAGATCCCTTCGGGCCAGGGTCCGGCGCGCCAGCCCTGCACCAGTCGTCGGCCTTTCACAACCTCAAGGTTGCGGCCGGTGATCGCTCCGCCGAAGCAGGAGAACGAACCGCCGGCGGAACCGTCGATCTCGGCTGGCGCGCCCGTCATTCGGGTGAACGTCGGACCATCGACAAGGGCTTCGAACACCCGATCCGGCGTGGCCTCGAACGTCACGTCCTGGCGGATCACTTCAGTCATGCGGAGCTCCTGTTGCAAGGCCGAGGTCGCGACGAAGCGGCGCCTTAACCTTCGATCGGAGGCAAACACGTCACAAAAGATGTTCAACAACATCTTCTGAATGGCCATACTAGGCCGCGAAGAATTTGTTTTGGAATGAGAGGTTCGTCTGTGCCCTACGCACCCGGACATCGCGCCCAGACCCGCACGCGGATCGTCCGCAGCGCCCAGAGGCTTTTCAATCAGCATGGGTTCCAGGGCGTTTCGATCGACCAGATCATGGCCGACGCGCGCCTGACCCGGGGCGGCTTCTATCGCCACTTCTCCAGCAAGAGCGATCTCTACGCCGAGGCGATGGACTGCTTCTTCACCAATCCGGAATGCGGCAACCGTTGGGAAGGCGTCGAGGTCGATCCCGCCCAAGGGCCGATCGGGCCGCAGATCGTGCGCGCCTATCTATCCCGGCAGCACTTCCAGGACGTCCAGGATTCCTGCCCGATGGTGGCCTTGCCCAGCGACGTCGCGCGGAGCGACGGCAATGTCAGGCGAGCTTACGAGACGGCCCTGGAGGCGATGATCGCGCACCTCCAGACGGATGCTGCGGCGGCGACGGGCCGGCCGACCCGCGCCGAAGCGCTGGCGATCGCCGCCCTGTGTATCGGCGGCATGGTGGTCGCCCGGGCCAGCGAGAATGTCGCGATCGCCGACGAGGTCCGGGAGGCGGCGAAGGCGGCGGCCATGGCGATGGGCGGCTGGTCCGAATTCGACGCCTGAGGGCCGCGAGCCTGGGCCGGCGCGCCGACCCGAACCTCCACGCGCCGCAGGCGCCTTCTGAAAGGCCGCGTTCAACGCCCTAAGCAACATCAGGGTCTGCCTTGAGACTTGGACCGCTTATGAGCTGGAGCAGGGCTTCCAAGACCGGCGCGACGTCGCTCGACGGCTCGATGGCTTTGCGCACTTCGCACCCGGCGATGACGGCCGTGGTCAAGTCAGCCAGGACGGCCGGGTCCAGGCGACACGCCTGCGCCGCTGGCTCCAGCAGGCGCGCGAGCGAGGCGACCACCTCGCCGCGCTGGCGAAGATAGATCGATCTGACCTCGCGGTTGCCGATGGCCTCGGCCCAGATGCGCAGATCGTACTGGTTGCCGTGCGCGGCGTCGGACCGGCCGAACTCCCTGAAGAAGGCCCGCAGCTGCTCGATGGGCTCTCTCTCCTCCTGGACAGCTGACTCACGCCGGGCCGCGAGCCGCTCACCGAGTTCAGCCGTCGCCTGGACGATCGCATCCTTGTTCTCGAAGTAGCTGTAGACGGCGCCGGGGCTGAGCCCCGCTTCGGCGCAGATGTCCTGGATGGTCGCGTCCTGAAAGCCGCTGCGGCCAAAGCATTTCATAGCCGCGACGAGAATCTGGCGGCGGCGTTCGTCCTTCCGAGCGACGGAAATCTTCGGCATAAATAACGAATGCATATTCGATATAAAGAGTCAAGACGTTGTTTTTCCATAGAATATGGATCGTTGACGCCATAATAAAAAACGACTATTCGTTTTATTTACTCGGGCAGGCCGGGCTGGGAGCCAGACGCGATGCAACAGATCTTTCTGCGCCGGCCGAGGCTGGCTTTTTTCATCCTGACCTTCGCGATCGCCTGGTCCATCTGGCTGCCGGTCGGCTATCTGGCGCCGAAGTCTCTATTGCTGGCGATCATCCCGGGCGCCTGGGCGCCGAGCCTTGCCGCCATCCTCCTGACGGCGGTGTCCGAGGGTTGGGCGGGCGTGAAGCGCTACCTCGGAAGACTGTTCAAATGGCGCGTCGGCTTCGGCTGGTATGCCGTCGTGCTGTTCGGGACCGCGGCCATCGCCTACGCGGCGATCGGGCTCGGCGTGCTTCTTGGCGGCCACGTTCCGGCCCTCAGCCTGCCGGCCGGCGTTCGGCGCGACGCCTGGCCGCTGGTCATTCCGATCGCCTTCCTCGTCAACATCTTCATGGGCGGGCCGCTCGCCGAGGATCTCGGCTGGCGCGGCTACATCCTGCCGAAGCTTCGCGAGCGTATGGACGCCCTGACCGCCAGCCTGATCATCGGCGTCGTCTGGGCGCTGTGGCACGCGCCGCTGTTTCTGTTTCCCGAGGGGGCCAGCGTGGTCGGCCACATCCCGTTCCTCTGGTTCGCCTTGCTCACCACCGCCTGGTCGGTGCTGATGGGCTGGGCCTATGTGAACACCCGGAGCATCCTGATGCCCGTGCTGTTCCACGCCGCCATGAACACCACCCTCGGCACCCTGGGGGTCCTCGGGCAGGCGAATGGCAGCCTCACGCCGCTCATCCTGAACACCGCCTTGACCTGGGCGGCCGTCGCCGTCGTCGTCGCCGTCTATGGCCGAGATCTTCAGCGCGCGCATCTCGCCGGCCGAGGCTGGTTTCAGACTGGCGTCACCCAGCTCCCCTCAGGCCAACTTCCCCAGAACGGCCGTCGGATGATCTCCCGCTGGCGCACGGCCAAATCTGGCGCGATATCTCCCAGGACTGGCGTCGAAGCGACGCCGGAAGTGTCGTCGGAGGTTTTCGCCAGAGCCCAAGCCGCAGCCTTCGGCGACGTCGTCGATTGGCCGACGCGACTCCTCCAGCAGCGTCTTGGCCTGCGCCAGCCGCTCTTCAAGCAGCCATTCGCCCGGAGAAAGGCCGGTCGCAGCCTTGAAGCGGCGGATCAAGGTGCGCTCGCTCATCCCGGCCTGAGCCGCAAGCCGCTTCAGCGGTAGGGGCTCGTGCAGGCGCTCTCGGATCCAGTCGAACAAGGGGCCGAGTCGCGCGCCTTCCCGGGCCGGCGCCACGGCGCGCTCGATGAACTGAGCCTGGCCGCCCTCGCGGTGCGGCGGCACGACCAGCCGGCGCGCCACCACATTGGCCGCCGCGGGCCCGAAGTCATGGCGCACCACATGAAGGCAAAGGTCGATGCCGGCCGCACTGCCGGCGGAGCTGAGGATCGCGCCCTCGTCCGCGTAGAGGACGTCGGCGTCGACCCTTATGTCGGGATAGCGTTCGCGCAACAGGCTGGCGTAGCGCCAGTGGGTGGTCGCTGTGCGGCCGTCCAGCAGCCCGGCCTTGGCCAGGACGAACACGCCGGAACAGAGCGACATGATCCGCGCGCCGCGGGCCTGCGCGGTTTGCAGCGCTTCAACCAAGGGCGCGGGCGGGTCTTCGCGCGCATCGCGCCAGCCCGGCAGGACAATCAGGTCTGCGGCGGCCAGCAGCTCCAGCCCGCCGTCGCCAAGCACTTCCAGTCCCACCGGCCCCCGCAGCGGAACGGGCTCGGCTGCGGCGACCGCAAAGCGGTACCAGTCCTCGCCCATTTCGGGCCGCGGCAGCCCGAACACTTCGTAGGCGATGCCGAACTCGAATATGCAGAGCCGGTCGTAGGCCACCACCACGACCAGCGGCCCGCGGGTGGCGCCGAGGTTGCTCATCGGCGCGCCTTCCGGGCCTGGTCCAGTGCTGTCACCAGGGCCTCAAGGTCATCTTCGGTGGTCAGGAAACTGGTGATGCAGGCGCGCAGGCAAGCGTGACCAGTCGTGCGGGTGGTGGAGATCCAGGCCTGTCCCGTGTCGACGACCCGGCGCATCACCGCCTCCGGCTCGGCGCCGCCGACGTCGACAAAGCAGGCGACCGGCAGGGGGGTGTCGTTGATCACCCGCCAGCCGCTCTCGCCCAGCCGCCGCTTCAACAGATCGCCCATGGCGGCCTGATGGTTGATCTGCGCCGCCACGCCCTCGCGCCCCAGGGCGGCCAGGATCATGAACAGGCGCAGGCCGATGAACCGCCGGGACCACTGCTGGGACTGGGTGTAGAAATCGTCAGCCGGGGCGCCTTTCGGCATGTAGTCGGTGGCCACGTGGTAGGCGTCGGTGAGCCACGCCTTCCTGCGGCAGAAGAACATCCCCGCGCCCATCGGCGCCGAGAACCACTTGTGGGCGTCGACCGTGACGCTGTCGGCGCATTCGATCCCGGCCAGCGCCGGCGCCAGGGCCGGACTGAACCCAGCCGCCCCGGCCCAGGCCGCGTCCACATGGAAGTGCGCCCCGACCGCCTCGGCGAGCTCGGCAATGGGCCCCAGCGGGTCGATGGCGCCGGCGTTGGTCGTCCCCGCGGTCGCAACCACCAGCGCAGGAATGTCGCCGGCGTCGAGGTCCGCCGCGATAGCGGCGTGCAACCGGGTCGGGTCCATCCGACCGTCCGCGCCAACGTCCACCAAGCGCAAAGCCTGCCGGCCAATCCCAGCCTGGTGCAGCAGCTTCAGCCAGGCCAGGTGGCTCTCGGACGAAGCGTAGACGCGAGGCTGCGCACCGAGGCTTGCGGCGCCCGCCGCGCCAAAGGTTGGGAACCGCCGGGTGAGCGCCACCGTCAGGGCCGCGCCATTGGCCTCAGACCCGCCGGAGGTGAAATGCGACGACCCCGGCTCGACCGCCAGGCCTAGGCGTTGCGCCACGGCGGTCAGCACATGCAACTCGGCCTCGACGGCGGCCGGCGCGTGCGACCAGACGGCGAGCTGCGGGTTCCAGGCGGCGGACAGCATGTCGGCCACGATGCCCGGAAACGCCGGGGTGGGGTTGAACAGGCCGAAGCAACGCGCATGCGCGCTCTGCACCAGCCCCTCGTCCAGAAGCTGCGTGATGGCGTGAGCGACCTCCAAGGTCGGCCGGGGCTCTTCGAAATCGAATGCCGCAAGCCGGGCGCGGATTTCTGGCCCATCGAGCCGGGGCGTCACCGGCCGGTCGGCGACGAGGTCCGCAAGACGATCGGAGACCAAGTGGCCGGCCGCCTCTAGCGCGCGTTCGCGCACCGGACGATCAGGGTAAAGTGCATTTCGCCAGGACGCCTCGGCCATCACGCGCCGCGTTCCGCCTGGGCCGGTCGCGGCAGCTCCAGGGTCCAGGGCTGCCATTCGACGTCGGGCCGGCCGCCCTGGGCCCGATAGAAGGCCTGGGCGGCGGTGTTGTGGGGGAGGACAGTCCAGTTGATGCGAGAGGCGCCCATGCGCCCAGCCTCGGCCGCCACCGCGGCGAACAGGGCGCGTCCGACGCCGCGCGCCCGGGCGGGTTCAGCCACGAACATCTCCTTGAGCACCAGGGTAGGCCTGAAGTCGAAGGTCCAAGGAATGACATAGGTCACCGCCATGCCCAGCAACCCTTCGTCGCCGCCATCGGCGACGAAGGCGCGGAAGCGCGGCGCCTCGCCCAGGCCGTGGGCCGCCAGGTCCGCCTCCGAGACGGCGAAAGCGTCGGCATAGCCCTCGAACTCGGCAAGGCCCAGCATTAGCCACCGCAGGGCGGCGATGTCGCTGACCCCGAACGGGCGGACCTGGACAGCCTCGATCATCAAGCCGCTTCCCGCTCGCTCAGCGAGCCGGGCTCGGCGCCGAACACATGCTGGAAGCCTTCGTCCAGCCATCCCACCGCGCCGCCGATCATCAGCTTCACAGGTCGGCCCAGTCGCGCCAATCGCGACGCCGCCCGGTCGGCGCCGTTGCAGTGGGGACCCGCGCAATAGACCACGAAGGTGGTGTCGGCCGGCCAGGCGGCCATCCTGGATTCGATGATCTTGCCGTGCGGCAGGTTGATCGCGCCCGGCACGTGGCCAGCGGCATAGGTGTCCGGCGCGCGGACATCCAGCAGCACGAAGTCCTGATCGCCGCGGCTCATGGCGTCGTGGACGTCCCAACAATCGGCCTCGAACGTCAGCTTGGCGGCGAAATGGGCGACGGCTGTTTCCGAGGCGGCGGCGGGTGGGGATGTGACGTTGCTCATGGTGACCTCCCGTTGATGTCGCCCGAACTCTCGCCGCATCGGCCCCGCCCTACCATTGGCGGTTTCGCCACTTATCACAACGATCCCGCCAATTCCTTCCGCGCGCCAATTGGCGGAACAGTCGGGATGTTTGACCGATCCAGGGGCGCCCAAGGCCGCCCTCATGGCCGAGGATCGTCAGATGGATGAGACACAGGCGATCAACCGCGTGCGGCTGGCGACCTTGACCGCCGCCTGGGCCGCCGGCGACGCGGAGGCCGCCGCCGCCTGTTTCGCACCGGAAGGCGTCTATGCCGCCTCCGTGGGCCCGCAACCCGGCGCCACGTTCTACGGACGGCGCGAAATCCGCGACGGGATCGCCACGATGTTGGCCCTCGACCTCGGAGCGCCAAGGGTGATCGACGAACCGCTGTTCCTCAACGACCGCGCCATCACCACCTGGACCTATTGGAAGGGCGCCGGCGACGGCCTTCACGCCGTGCGGGGCTGCGACCTGTTCACCTTCTCGCGCGGGCGGATCCTCATGAAGGACGCCTTTCGCAAGACCCAGGTCGGCTAGGCCGGCATGTGGGCGCGGCGATCATTTGGTCGCCTCGACAACCTCTGGGGGCCCTATTGGCCTGCATCGTTCGATATCGGGGCGCGCCGCTAAGGTCCGTTCCCCATCTGTGGGCGCCCCCAACCAAGGGACCGCGCAAGGTCGGCCCCGCGCCAGTTGCGGACTCTGGCTCCGCGCCGGAAAAGCGACGTTCAAGGCCTGGCCAGAGACCGACCCATGGCGGACCTTCGGTGAGTCCGTCTACAGTCCCGTTCTGTGAACCGCCGGGGGCGCATGGACATCCACAAACCCAAGCCCTGGCACGGCCTTCGGGAGTTTCTGAAGGAATACGTGATCATCGTCGTGGGCGTGCTGACGGCGCTAGGCGCGGAGCAACTGGCCGCGTGGGTGCACGGGCGCGGCCAGGCCCAGGAAGCCCGGGAGGCGGTGCGAACGGAGATCGCGACCAACCTCGGCGCCCTGGAATGGCGGCGCTCGGAGGGGGCCTGTATCGACCGCCGGCTGAAGGAGATCGCGGCGGTCCTGGACGCGGTCGATGCCGGTAAGCCCACCCGGCCCGTGCTCTGGATCGGTCGCCCGAGCACCTTCCCGGTTTCGACCTTCCAGCTGGAGTCGGCCGCCCAGAGCGGGCGCGCCAGCTTGTTCCCGAACGCCGAACAGCAGGGCTACTCGCACATCTACGGGCCGCTCCAGACCTACCTCGAAGCCGGCAGGGCGGAGCAGATCAGCTGGGCGCACCTGCAGACCCTCGTCGGACCGCGCCGCCCGACCCCGGAGATGGTGGCGAACCTGCGCTTGGCGCTGGAGGATGCCGAGTACGAGAACTTCCGGATGAAGCTCACCGACAGGCTGGC
>NZ_DASYAF010000065.1:0-1613 GCF_036501465.1 Phenylobacterium sp. | reverse complement strand
TATTTCGCCGGCTTCTCGAGGGCCGCGGAGATCGGGGCGCTGCTGCGCGCCGTGGACGAGATCGAGGCCGGCCCCGATGTCGCGCAGCGGGCCGCCGAAGCCTGGATGGTGGGTGATCTGCGTCCTGAAGTCGAGGAAGTGCGCCGCCTGAGCCGCGTCTATCCCGACTACTATCAGGCGATCCTGGTGGCGCGGAACCGGCGTTGGGCGCCCCGGTTTCGCGCCATGCTGGACGGCGGCGGCACGACCTTCGTCCTGGTCGGCGGCGACCACCTGGTCGGCCCGGACAGCGTCCAGAATCAACTCGCGGCGGCCGGCATGCGGGCGCGGCGACTCTAGCGCTCCTTGCTCGGGACGCGACAGCATCCGGGAGATCAGAGCCGAAGCTCCATCCAGATGTCGACGCGGGCATAGTCCGACTCGATCCGCCGCATGCCGTCGAGTTCGCGGAAACCGAAGCCGCGGTAGAGGGCGAGCGCCGGCGCCAGCGCGCTGTTGGTCTCCAGATAGAGGCGCGGCGCGCCCGCCGCCCTGGCTTGCTCGATGCAGGCGGCCATCAGGGCGCGGCCATGGCCCCGGCCCTTGTGCGGCTCGGCCACCGCCATCTTGGCCACCTCGAAGCCGCCGTCGGTCATGGCCAGCAGCGCGCAGCAGCCGACCACCGCGTCGGCCTCGACCAGGAACAGGATCCGCCCGCCGCGGTCGATGATCTTGCTTTGCGGATCGTCCAGCACCTCGTGGTCCTTGGCCTCAAGCGCGAAATATTGCGTGATCCAGGCTTCGTTCAGCGCCTTGAAGGCGGGAGCCAGCTCCGGACGGTACTCGACGATCTGCATGGTCCGCATGCTAAGGCTTTCGCCGCCATGGCCAACCCCATCTACCAAGCCCTGCCGACCACCATCTTCGCCGTGATGAGCGGCCTGGCGCGCGAGCTGGGCGCGATCAACCTCGGCCAGGGCTTTCCCGACCAGCCGGGGCCGCTGGCCATTCGCGAGCGCGCGGCGTGGGAGCTTAAGGACGGCGACAACCAGTATCCGCCCATGCCGGGCCTGCCGGAACTGCGCCAGGCGGTGGCGGCGCACTATCGCCGCGCTCAGGGCCTCGAGCTGGACTGGGCGAGCGAGATCACCGTCACCTCCGGCGCCACCGAGGCCCTGGCCTGCGCCTTTCTGGCGCTGCTGCAGGACGGCGACGAGGCGGTGCTGTTCCAGCCGATGTACGATTCCTACCTGCCCATGGTCCGCCGCGCCGGCGGGGTCGGCAAGCTGGCGCGGCTCGAGCCGCCGGCCTGGCGCTTCGACCGCGCCATGCTGGAATCGGTGTTCAGCGAGCGCACCCGGATCGTGCTGCTGAACACGCCGCTCAATCCGGCCGCCACCATCTGCCCCGACGAGGACCTGGCTCTGCTGGCCGAGTTCTGCGTCCGCCACGATGTGATCGCCGTCTGCGACGAGGTCTGGGAGCATGTGGTCTTCGACGGCCGCGCCCACCGGCCGCTGATCGCCTATCCGGGCATGCGCGAGCGAACGGTGAAGATCGGCTCGGCCGGCAAGATGTTCGCGCTCACCGGCTGGAAGGTCGGCTTCCTGATGGCCGCGCCGCCCCTGACCCAG
>NZ_DASYAF010000064.1:0-50745 GCF_036501465.1 Phenylobacterium sp. | reverse complement strand
GTAGCGGCAGGGCGTCGCCGTCGGTGGTGTTGACCAGGGCCGGCTGGGCCTCGATCCCGAGCTCGTGCAACAGGGCCAGCAGGAGGGTCGTCTTGCCCTTGCAGTCGCCGAAGCGCCGCGACCAGGTCAGGTCCGCGTCGGCGGGGACATAGCCGCCGAAGTTCATGGCCAGCGACACATAGTGGACCTGGTCCTCGACCAGGCGCAGGGCGGCTTCGGCGCGGGCCTTGGGATCGGACGAGGCGGCGCGGATCCTGGCGGCCTCGGCGTGCAGCGGCGAGTCCGGCGCGAGCGTCGCGGCCTTGCGGTAGAGCGGGGCCATCAGGGCGGAGACCTCGGCCCAGCTCTGGAACTGGCTGAGCTCCAGGACGCCGACCTCGCTGAACCGCTCCGGGGCGTTTTCCGGCGGCTTCGGCGCGGTGAGGTCCTGTCCATCGGCGAGCACCTCGGTGCCGCCGTCCGGGTGGCTGACGACGAGCTTGGGGAAGCCCTCGGTGGTGCGCCAGGCGACCGGCTTCCCGGCCGGCCAGATGGCGCGCAGGCGCACGCGGCCGGCCACGCCGGGGAACCGCATGATCGACAGCGCCTGGGAGCGGCCCTGGAAGACCGGGTCGTGGCGTTCGAGCGTCATGGCGATGTCGATGATGTCGCCGACCCGCAGGCCCTCCGGCTGGACGGTGGCGGTCAGCCGCCCGTCGAGCATGGACAGCTCCAACTTGCCCTCGCGGCGCAGGACGGTGACGTTCTTGCCGCCGGCCAGCAGGTCGATGCTCTTGCCGTCGCGGATGATCGCCATGCGGTGCAGCGTGACGGTCTCGGTGTCGGGGCTCCAGCTGATCGGCAGGGTGGCGGCCGAGGCTACCCCCTGTGGCGTCTGCAGCCGCACCGCGCTTTCCGCGTAGAACTCGTCGCGGTCAGGCCCGAAGCGGCTCTGCGAATCCAGCAGCAGGGTCTGGACCGCCGCGCCGTCCTTGCCGGGCGGAATGTCGGGGATGGGCGCGGGATGGACCCAGTCGGGCGGCGGGGCGTAGCGCACCGCCTCCGCGGCGATGGCCGTGGACCCCCACGCCGCCACGCCTAGAACCAGTATCCACCTGAACATGTCGCCCCCAGCTCCGCAAACCTAGGATGTGGCCGGCTGCGGTGACAAGGGCGTCGCGACGACGCATGGCCGCGCAGGCGGGCCGGATGGAGGCCGGAAATGGGAAGGGGCGGCCGTGGCGCCCGGCCGCCCCAAGATGGCCGGAGCCTCCCGGACTGGAGGGGAGGTTCGGCGCTCCGATGACGATATGGGGTGATCCGCGAGATTCGAACATTCCGTACGAATACCTAAGGGCTACGGCGCCCGCATTCGCCGCAGCCGCGTGGGGGATGCGGGCGGGGCGAAAGCGTGTATGGGACGCGCAGGCCTTTCCATCCGTTCCCGGAGCCCTGCCTTGCCGCGTTTCCTGCCTCTCTTCGCCGCCGCCGCCCTGTCCGTCGCCGCGACCTGCGGCGCAGCCTCCGCCCAGGCGCCCGCCGCCCCGCCGTCGGCCGCGTCCGGCGCCGACTTCCTGGCCAAGACCGCCAAGGAGCCGGGCGTGAAGACCCTGCCGTCGGGGTTGGAATACAAGGTGATCGCCTCTGGCCCGGCCGGCGGCCCGTCGCCGAAGGAAGGCGACGTGATCAAGGTTCACTACGAGGGCAAGCTGGTGTCGGGCGAGGTGTTCGACTCGTCCTTCGCGCGCGGCAAGCCGGTGCTGATGCCGCTGGGCGACCTGGTGCCGGCCTGGATGGAAGCCATCCCGAAGATGAAGGTGGGCGATGAGTGGATGCTCTACGTCCCGCCGGAGCTGGGCTACGGCGCGCGCGGCGCGGGCCCGATCCCGCCCAACAGCGTGCTGATCTTCCGGGTGAAGCTGCTGGGCATGCTGGCGGCGGACTGAGGCGCAGTGTCATCGGTTTCGCGGAGCGAAGACCGGGATCCAAAAACGTCGCCGTTCGGGACCTGTCTGCGGGATCGGGGTTTATGGGTCCCGGACAAGGGCTGCGCCCTTTCCGGGATGACACGGGAATTTTGGCTTAGGCGACGCTGCGGTAAATCAGCCGCACGAAGTTATCGCTGGCGCGGTCGGTGGCGCCGGCGCGGGCTTGCACGCTGCCTGCGGTCATCGGGGCGGCCAGCGGCTTGGCGGCGACGGCCTGGTCCTCGCTCATCCCCTTGGCCTTCAGCGCCTTCACCGAATCGCGGGCGTCGACCAGCAGCTGGCGGTAGGTCTTGAGGCCCTCCCGATCCATCAGGGCGCCGTGGCCGGGGACGATCTTGGTCTTGGCGTCGGCGCGCTTCAGATAGGCGTCGACGCCCTTGATCATGCCCTCGATGCCGCCGGCGTCGCCCACGTCGATGTTGGGGTAGCGCCCGCCGGTGGAGACGATGTCGCCGGTGGCCAGGACATCGGCGTCCGGGACCCAGACGGCGGTGTCGCCGCGGGTGTGGGCGTGCGGCATGTGGACCAGCTCGACCTTGCGGCCCTTGACCGACAGCGACATGCGATCGGCGTAGGTGATGGTCGGCAGGGCGCTGGCCGGCGACGGCGGGGTCTTGGCGCCGGAGAGCGCGTTGGTGGTCCCCTCGGCCATGGACTTCTTCAGCAGGTCCTGGCCGACGATGGTCGCGCCGTCCATCCAGAAGGCCTGGTTGCCGCCGGTGTGGTCGCCGTGCAGGTGGGTGTCGACCACATACCTGATTGGTTTGCCCGTGAGCTCGGCGACGGCCGCCTTGATCTTGTCGTGCAGCGGGGCGAACTGGGTGTCGACCATGATCACCGCGTCGTCGCCGGCTATGACGGTGATGTTGCCGCCATTGCCCTCCAGCATCCAGGTCCTGTGGCCGAGGGCGGTGGGCTTGATCTGGACGGCGGCGTAGTTGGTCTGGGCGGCCGCGGCGGCGGCCAGCAGGGCGACGCCCATCGCGCCCAGGACGATCCGGTTCATGTGAGCTTCCCCCAAGGTAAGGCGCGGCATGAAGGCATGCGTATCTCCAACTGTCATCCTGGTTTCAGCGGAGCTGAAGACCGGGACCCATAGGCGTCGGCGCCGGCGGGTTTGCCGAAGGGATCGGAGTCCATGGGTCCCGGACAAGGGCTGCGCCCTTTCCGGGATGACACGCGATTAGGACGGCGGCGGTCGGCCGCCCGGCGGACCGCGTCCATCCGGCGGCGGTCCCTGTGGACGCGGCAGCCTCACCGGCGCGCCCCTGAAGCAGCCGATGGTGTAGGGGAACTCCAGTGTGAAGCGGTAGTGGTAGGTGACCACCGTCCTGCCGTCGCTTTTCACCGGTCCCGTGCGACCATGGCATTCGTCGAGGTCGGCGTCGGTGATCGCCACGCCCTTGGCGTCGTAGGGGCCGAGGATCGGGAAGCCGTCCAGCATCCAGCCCACCGGGACCTGCGGGTCCGGCTTGCCGGTCCCCTGGGCCAGGCAGGGCGACCAGTTGTGATAGTGGTACTGGCTGGTGCGCTCCGGGTGGCCGTTGCAGCGGTCCTGGATTTCATAGGCCGGTGCGTCGCGAAGGGTGGCGTCGAAGGCGTTGAAGATCGCCACGCCGGAGACCGCGAAGCCGATCATCCCCATGGGCACGCAGGCTGGCCGGTCGGCGGCCACGGGCTGGGCGGGCAGGGTCAGCAGCACCTGGCGCTCGGCGATATGGTTGGGGTTGCGGTCGTAGTCGTAGGCCCGCGTGCCCGCCTTGATCGGGAACTCGCCGGTGGGGTGCCTGGGCAGGCTGTTGGCGCGGATGACGCGTTTGTCGTTTTCCACGCTGATCGTGATGGCCGCGTTGGGCCATTCGACCTGGCCTTCGACCACCGGCTTGGCGTCCGGGTCCCAATGACCGTCCTTGATCCACTCGCCGGCGCGGAAGGCGCCGCCGCCTGGAGGACCGCCGGGTCCGCCAGGGTTCGCCGGGCAGCCCAGGACGTAGCCGCGCTGGGGCGTCGTCGAGATGTGGCCGTCGCCGAGCGGCAGCAGGTGGTCGGGGTGGGCCTGGACCGCGGCCGGGATGGCGGACGCCCAGGCGAGGGCGGCGGTGCTCAGCAGCGGGACGAGCCGCGCGGACATCAGTAGTCGTAGGCCACGATCACCTCTTTCCCGACCGGGGTCAGGGAGGCCATCGCCAGCTTGAGGTGCTGCATGGCGAAGGGGATGCCGATGATGCTGACGAACTGGATCACGGCGATCACCAGGTGGTGCAGGGCCAGCCACCAGCCGGCGAAGATCAGCCAGAGCACGTTTAGCAGGCAGCTCGCCGGGCCGTCGTGGCGGTCGATCAGCTCCTTGCCGAACGGGGCGTAGCTGAAGCCGGCCAGGCGGAAGGCCGAGGGCGCCCATGGGATGCCGACCACCGTCAGGCAGAAGACGCAGCCGGCCAGAATCCATAGGGATCCGGAGATCCAGCCGCCGAAGATGAACCAGAGGATGTTGAGCAGGAGGCGCATGGCGCTTCGTCCCGAAATCAGAGTGTCATCCCGGTTTCGGCGTCGCCGAAGACCGGGACCCATGAGCACCGATGTTGCCGATCCAGCATAGTGTCGCCGTCTGAGTCCCACTCCGCCGCGCCGGGTCCATGGGTCCCGGTCTTTGTTGCGCAAAACCGGGATGACATCGCTAGAGCTCCCAGCCCTTGCGGTATTCGCGGGTCAGGTAGGCGTTGGCGGCGGGGTTGTTGGTGACCTGGCCGGCGGCGCCGTCCCACAGGATGGCGTCCTCGTTCTTCATGGCCACGATGCCCAGGATCATGGTCTCGTTGAGCCGGGCGCCATACTCGAAGGGATTGGAGATCTTCTCCTCGCCGCGGATGGCGCGGATCCAGTTCATCTCGTGGCCGGAAATGCTGCCCTGGATGCGCGGCAGGCTCTGCGGAACCTTGGCGGCGGCCTCGGTCAGGCCCGCGCCGATCAGCACCGGCTTCTCGCCATAGGTGTCGTGCATCAGCATGCCCTTGGTCCCGACGAACAGGACGCCGCCCTCCTGGTTCATCTTCAGCCCCGGCGGGAAGCTGGCCGGCTGGGCGGGCAACAGGTCGCCGTCGGACCAGATGAAGGTCAGCGGCCCGTCTTTCGCGTGGCCGAATTCGTAGTGGGTGACGCTGGCCAGCGGGAAGCCCTCGAGCTTGGGTGGCTGCTTCATGTCCCAGAGGCTCTCGTTGCCGGGCCAGCGGGTGTGGCGGGTCTCGACGCGGGTCGGCAGGCCGGGCTCCAGCGCCCAGAACGGGAAGTCGATCAGGTGGGCGCCCATGTCGCCCAGCGCCGCGCAGCCGAACGGCGTCCAGCCGCGCCAGTTGAAGTGGGCGTAGGCGGCGTTGTAGCCCCAGCCGACGGTGGACGGGCCCAGCCACAGGTCCCAGTCCAGGCTGGCCGGCGCGGGCGTGGCGGCCGGGCGGTTGACGCCCTGCGGCCAGACCGGCCGGTTCGTCCAGATGTAGACGGTGTGGACCTTGCCGATGACGCCGGCGCGGACCAGCTCGACCACGCGGCGGCCGTCGTCGCCGGAGTGGCCCTGGTTGCCCATCTGGGTGACCAGCTTGGGATTGGCGTCGGCCAGCGCCAGGAGCTTGCGGCCTTCCTGGACGGTGTAGGTGAGGGGCTTCTGGACGAAGACGTGCTTGCCGCGCTCCATGGCCATGCGCGCGGCCACCGCATGGTGCTGGTCGGGCGTGGCCACCAGGACGGCGTCGATGTCCTTCCGGCTGTCCAGCATCTTGCGGTAGTCGCTGAAGCGTTCGGCCTTGTCGTAGGCGTCCTTAAGGGCCTGTTTGCTGGGCGCGATATTGCCGGTCTTGTCCTTGAGGGCGCTCAGCACGTGGTCGTAGTCCACGTCGGCGGTGGCCACGATGTTCTGGCTGGTCAGCTTGCCCATGTTGGACGCGCCCTGGCCGCCGGCCCCGATCACCGCGACATTGACCCTGTCGCTAGGCGACAGCCTGCGCTGGGCCAGCACCGGGGCGGCGAAGGCCGCGCCGCTCACGGCCGCCACGCCGCTCAGCAGGTTGCGCCGCGTCAATCCGTAAGCCGCCATGTCGATCCTCCCCGGGCTTGTCGCCAGGCGGGCATTTGGCCTGGGCGATCGCGGCCTTGCAAGGCCGCGGGCCTCGGCCGATCGAAGAACGTGGATACGCCAAATGTGCGAGTTCGGTCGCGGTTGTAACCTTCTGGTTGCATTCCGCGCTTCGGTGGGCAAGCTGGCCTACAGGTGAGTCGCTTTGGACCAGCGGGGATCCCAATTGCCTCGATTCATTCTGGAATTCGGCGCCCCCTCGGGCGCCCCCTTTGACGGAGTTGGGGATAGGGAGCAGCACGAACTGGACGCCGAGACCGTAGAGGAAGCCAAGGTGAAGGCGGCGATCCTCTATGCCGGCGCGAGTTTCAAGCGTTCTCCGCCCAACAGCTATCGGATCGTCTGTTCCGCAGGGACAGAGGTCTATCGCTTCCCGGAAGCGGGCTAGCCGCCGGACCCCCAACAGGCGCCGCGGCCGCCGGCTCGGTCCCCGAGATACAATTTTAAATTGTACTGACTTGATCGGCGCGCCCAGGTGGCCAGATCAGAAGCCGGGGTCGAAGTTGAAGCAGATGGCGTTGGAGAGCGCGATCATCCGGCCGCTGAGCTTCATCGAGCCCGGGACCTGCGGATAGGGCGTCGGCGGGCCCTCGACCTCCAGGCGGTAGTAAGGCGCGCGCGGTGGTCGGCGGCGTGTCGGTGAAGCTCACCTCGGGCCTGGCGCCGGGCACGGTCAGTTCCTGGAACTTCGCCCCGTCCTTGATCACGCGGATGGTGTAGGTCCCGGCGGGATCGGCGGCGCCGACCAGCCGCACACGGAAGGTCACCGGCCGCCCGGTGGGCTTGACGTTGTCGCCCTGCATGGCGTCGGCCTTGCCGTCGTCGTTCAGGTCGGCGGTGAACTCCACGCGCGGCGCATAGGGGTTGGCGCTGATCGAGACCCGGCCGTGGGTCAGGGCGTCGACCACGGCCTGGCGGGTGCGGGCCTTGGCGAACACCCAGGTGGTGGGCGTGTCGACGTTGTTCTCCGGCGCCTGGTAGCTGAGCCGGGTGGCCTGTTCGGGGGTGTCGGGCGTCCCGTGGTGGCTGTCGCTGCCGCCGCGGCAGGGCATCTTGCGCCCCGACTTCAGCATGTCGTCCCAGATGTGCATGTTGATGGTGTTGTTGGCCCAGACCGCCGAGTTCCAGCACTCCACCGAATCCACGAAGTCGTAGGAGAAGGCGAAGGCGTCGTGGGTGCCCGGATGGTTGGCCGACAGGTGGACGCCCAGCCGCTTCTTGACCTTGGCGATCTCGACATCGCGGTCGTCGGCCACGTCGTAGAGCGCCTGGTGATCGTAGGGGACCGCCGAGATCGCCGTGCCGTGGCCGCGGTGGGTGGTCCATTCGGCCCCGTAGAGCAGCAGCATCTTGTCGGAGCGGTACTCGGGGTCGGCCCAGGTGTTGTGGGCGACGTCGCCGTGGACGTGGTTGTCGTGGTCGCTGATCAGCAGGTAGTCCATGCCCGCCGACTCCGCGAGCGCCAGGATCTTGCGCAGCGGGTTGTTGCTGGAGTCGGTGCTGTGGCGCGAGTGGATGTGCAGGTCGCCCTTCAGCCAGACGCCGTCGGTGAGGCTGCCCTGCGGTGGGATCTGCGCCGGCGGCTTCCAGGGCCGGGCGTGGGCCGCCGTGGCCGAGGCAAGGATGGCGGCGGCCAGGATCAGTGCGCGCATGTGGCTTCCCCCGATGATCCCCGCAGAAAGAACACCTTGATGTGTCATCCCGGTTTCGGCGCAGCCGAAGACCGGGACCCATGGACTTTCGGATCCAGGATCGGGAGCGGCGTGATCACGTCTCCATCTCGCAGTTCATGGGTCCCGGACAAGCGCTGCGCGCTTTCGGGGATGACACCCGGGATTACTTCTCCGGCCGCCCGCCCGGCGCCCATTGCGGGCGGAAGGCGCTGTCGGCCAGCCAGGCCACCGGCTCGATCATCGCCTGGATCGCGCCGGCCAGGAACGGCAGGTCGATGTTGGCGACGGTGTCGGTGGGCTGGTGATAGGTGGGCGGCGTGGTCCAGCCGGCGACGGTGTGGGCGACGACCCCGGCCTGGGCCAGCGGGAAGTTGTCCGAGCGCTCGAAGTAGTGCTGGTCGGGATGGGTGTCCGGGCTCACCGGCGCGCCATGGGTTTTCAGGCCCGCGAACAGGTCCGAGCGCTCCGAGCCGGTCACGAACAGCGATCCCTTCGCCAGCTTGGGGTCCTGCAGGCCGATCATCTCGAACTCGATGTTGGCCGCCACCTCGCCAAGGGGGACCACCGGATGGGCGGCGAACCAGGTCGAGCCGAACTTGCCGATCTCCTCGCTGCCGTAGCCGATGAACAGCACGCCGCGGCGCAGGGGATGGCCGGCGGCCTTGCGCGCGGCGAGCGCGCGGGCGAGCTCGATCACGCCCACCATGCCCGAGGCGTCGTCGTTGGCGCCGTGCATCACCACCCCGCCGCGGGTCACGCCCAGGTGGTCGAGGTGGGCGCTGACGATCACATAGCCGGCCTTGGGATCGCGCCCGGCCAGGTAGCCGATGGCGTTGGTGGTGACGCGGGCCTCTCGGGTCAGGCCGTCCAGGGTCACCGCGAGCTGCGGCGCCGCGCCGGGCTTGGACATCCGCTCGGCCAGCCGGTCGAAGGCCTCGGCCGGCAGGGTGGCCACCGCGGTCCCCTCCGGTTCGGTCCCGGCCAGATAGGCGGCGATCTCCGGGTGGCCGCCCTGGATCCGGTCGAGCCCGCGGGTCAGCAGGCTTTCGCGCAGGATCAGCAGCTTCACGTGCTTGGAGAGCGCGGTCTGGCCCAGGGTGAGCGGCGAGGCGGGCGAGGCGGCCAGCACGATGTCGGCGGCGGGCATGGCCAGCACGTCGGGCGAGGTGAAGAGGGTCGCGGGCCCGCTCACGCCCCGGGCCGCGCCCATCAGCAGGGTGGCGCCGGCGACCGGCCGGCCGTCCACGCTGAGCGTCGCCGGGCCATCCAGCCGCGGGCGGACGACATCGGCGGTCTGGAAGAAGCCCGCCTGGCCGGGCGCGGGCGTCAGGCCGAAGCTCTCGAACTGCGCGGCGACATAGGCCGCGGCGATGGCCTCGTCGCGGGTCGCGCTGCCGCGGCCCTGCAGGGCGTCGCCGGCCAGGAAGCCTTCCTCGGCGGCCACCCAGCGCGGCTGGACGACCCAGGGCCTGGCTGCGGGTTTGGGCGCGGCGGACGCCGGCTGACCAGCGGCCATCGCCGCCAGGGCGCAGGCCAGCAGGAACTTCGGGAGCAGGTGGGTCATGGTCGCCTCTGTCGCGCCGGACGGTGGTCCGGACTGAGGCGAAGGATGCCGGGCGGCGGCGGCGAAGTGTTTGGCGGCGGCTTTCGGAAAGCTTGGGATTTCCTTGCGGCGTCAGCGCCGCGCGCGCCGCAGCGTTTCGACGGTGAGCGGCGGCGCCTCCGGCAGCGGAATGGCCGGGGCGGAGAGCCGGGCTTCCATGGCGTCGGCGGCCATGGGCCGGGCGAAGTAGTAGCCCTGCATACGGTCGCAGCCGGCGGCGCGCAGGAAGATCGCCTGGGCCTCCTCCTCGACGCCCTCGGCGACGATCGAGACGCCCAGGGCGCGCGCCGCGTGCAGCATCGAGCCCACCAGCTTGGCGACGCGGGGGTCCTTGGCCACGCCGTCGATCAGCGAGCGGTCCAGCTTCACGGTCTGGATCGGCAGGTGCATCAGGGCGCGCAGGTTGGAATAGCCGGTGCCGAAGTCATCCAGGGCGATGGAGACGCCCTTGGCGTTCAGCCGCTCGATGTGGCGGCGCGCCAGCGCCAGGTCCTGCAGCAGGAAGGTCTCGGTGATCTCGACGGTGAGCGCGGTGGCGGGCAGGCGGGTGGCGGCCAGCCGGCCGATCAGCTTGCGCGAGAAGGCGGGGTCGAGAAGGTCGCGCGGCGAGACGTTGAAGGCGACGGTCTCGATCAGCCCATCGGCCACCCACGCCGCGGCGCGTTCGCAGCCGGCCTCGAACACCGCCGCGTCGATGCGCCCGATCAGCCCCAGCTCCTCGGCCATCGGCACGAAGGCGGCCGGCGCCAGCAGGCCCTGTTCGGGATGGCGCCAGCGGGCCAGCACCTCGACCCCCATGATCCGGCCGGTCGCACTGTCGACCACCGGCTGGAACCAGGGCTCGATCTCGCCGGCCGGGATGGCGCGGCGCAGCTCGGCCTCCAGCGTGCGGCGGCGCTGGTTCTCGGCGCGCAGCTCGGCGTCGAAGGCCGACCAGCGACGGCCGCCCTGCAGCTTCACCCGGTAGAGCGCCATGTCGGCGAAGCGCTGCAGGTCGCCGGCGTCTGTGGCGTCGTGCGGGTAGACCGCCAAGCCCACCGAGGCGCCGGGCGAGACCTGGCGGCCATAGATGGCGTGCGGCAGGGTGAGCAGGCGCACCAGGCGCTCGGCGCGGACCAGCGGGTCGCAGGCGCTCGGCCCACCGAGCGGGCAGATCAGAGCGAACTCGTCGCCGCCCAGGCGCGCCACCAGCTCGCCGGGCTGGGCGTCGGCGCGCAGCCGCTCGCCGATCTCTGCCAGGAACAGGTCGCCGGCGTGGTGGCCCAGGCTGTCGTTGAGGTGCTTGAAGCGGTCCAGGTCGACGACGAAGAGCGCCACGCGGCCGCCGTCGCGCCCGGCGCGCTCCAGCCCTTCGCAGAGCGCCGAGGTGAAGGCGCCGCGGTTGACCAGGCCGGTCAGGCTGTCGGTCTGCGCCAGGCGCAGCGTCAGCTCGCGCTCGGACTCGAGCTCGGCCACCCGGGCTTCGAGCTCGGTGATCTTCGGGGCGCGTTCGGACACGGGAAGCGGCGGCCTTCTGGCGACGGGAGTGCTGCCGTCCAGTTACCGCCCGCGAGGCGAATCCCCCGTTAAGCGACGTGGTTGACGAGAGGTGTGCGCGCGACGGCCGGGCTGGAGAGTTCGAGCCGCGCGGCCCGGACGGCGCCCGGCGTGCGTCCGAGCAGGCGAACGAACACCCGGTTCATGTGGCTCTGGTCGCAGAACCCCGCCTGGACGGCGACGTCGGCGAGCGGCGTTTCGGGGTCTTCGAGCAGCATGGCGGCGGCCGCCACGCGACGGCGGCGGACCGCCTCGCCGAGCCCTTCGCCGCGCCACTGCCGGTAGGCGCGGACCAGCCAGGGCCGGCTGACGCCGAAGCGGGCGGCGAGCGCGTCCAGGCGCCCGGCGCCGTCCTGCGCGGCGGCCAGGGCCTCGACTTCGTCCAGCCAGGGCGGCCCCGGGCGGCACGACGGCTGCCCCAGCGCCGATCTCAGGAAGGCCTCGGTCATGGCGAAGCATCGCTCGCCGCCCGCGCCCGACAGCCAGGCGCGGGCCAGCCGGTTGGCGCGGCGGCCCACCTCGCCGCCGATCCAGCGGCGGGCGCGGCGCGGGTCCGGGCGGCCGTCGAGGATGGGCTTCAGCCGGTCGGCGTCGAACTCCACGATGACCGTGACCAGGCCCTGCGCGCCGATCGCCATGCGGTGCTCGGAGCCGGCCGGGAAGAACATCGCCGCGGGGCCGCCGATCGCCGCCTCGCCGTCCTCGTCGCATTCGCGGTAGCCGCCCAGCATGTGCAGGGCGAGGTAGGGATTGGCGTGGACGTGGGCCGGCACCGAGCGCCCGGCGCCCAGCACGGTCAGGCTCGCGATCGCATCCGCGTTGCGGGCCAGTTCTTCGGCGACGTCGTGGATCTTGCCGAGCTTTCCGGGCATGGGCGGAGCTTACAGCCACGCTGGCGCCAGCCACGTTTCTTTTTTGTAATCATGAGGTTGGCGCGGTGCGTGCGGCCGCATCGCAACGCCGAATCGTCCAAGACAGCGCCGCCGATCCATGGGATCTGACGGGTCTGGCTTAGAACGATAGGAGCGTCATCCGATGCGATCCTTCCTACGATTCCCAGCCAGGCTCGGTCTGGCGACCAGCGTGGCCGCCGCCCTGCTCTGCGCCACAGCCGCCGGCGGGCCGGCCGCGAGCGCGCCGCTCAGCGCCGCCGACCGGGCGCACATCGCCCAGATCGAAGCCGGCCTGGTCCCGGCGGTGGTCATCAAGGGGCGGCCCTCACCCGCCAAGACGCTGGCGACACGGATGGCGCAGACCCACGTGCCGGGGGTCAGCATCGCCTTCTTCGACCACGGCCGCATCATCTGGACCAAGGCCTATGGCCTGGCCGATGTGGCCAGCGGCCGGCCGGTGACGCCGGAGACGATGTTCCAGGCCGGCTCGATCAGCAAACCGCTGACGGCGGTCGCCGCCCTCCGGCTGGTGGAGGCCGGCAAGCTCGACCTGGACCAGGACGTCAATTCGCGGCTGAAGGCCTGGAAGGTCCCCGAAAACGCCTTCACGGCGCAGCAGAAGGTCACGCTGCGGCGGTTGCTGAGCCATGGGGCGGGACTGACCGTGCACGGTTACAACGGTTATGACCGGACCGCGCCGATCCCCACGACTGTGCAGGTCCTGCAGGGCGCCCCGCCGGCGAACAGCGCGCCGGTGGTGGTCGACACGGTTCCGGGGACGCGCTGGGCCTATTCGGGCGGCGGCTATGTGGTCACCCAGCTGCTGCTGTCGGAGACCACCGGACTGGCCTTCCCGGACCTGATGCGCCGGGAGGTGCTGACACCCGTCGGCATGACCCATTCGACCTATGAACAGCCGCTGCCCGAAGCGCTCTACGACCGCGCCGCGACCGGCTATCGCCGCAATGGCCAGCCGGTGCGGGGGAACTGGAACGTCTATCCGGAGATGGCCGCGGCCGGCCTCTGGACGACGCCCTCGGACCTGGCCCGCTGGGCGATCGCGGTCCAGCAGGCGCGGGCGGGCAAGGCCCACGGGCTGCTCTCCCCGGCCATGGCGCGCCAGATGCTGTCGCACCAGATCGGGCCCTGGGGCCTGGGCGTCCAACTCACCGACCAGGACGGGAGCCGGCGCTTCGGTCACGGCGGCGACGACCAGGGCTTCCAGAACGACCTGGAGGCCTTCATCACCGGTTCCGGCCAGGGCGTGGTGGTGATGACCAACGGCGACGCCGGGATCGAACTGGTGCCGGAGATCGTCCGCGCGGTGGCGGTGTCCTACCACTGGAAGGCGCTGGAGCCCGAGGAACGCACCCTGGCCAAGGTCGATCCGGCCGTGCTGGCGCGCTACGCCGGGGTCTATTCCATCGCCGGCCTGGCCAATCTGACGCTGAGCGTGAAGGACGGGCGGCTCTACGCCGACGTGCCCCAGCTTTCGCCGATCCCGTTCGAACTGCTGGCCCAGTCGCAGACCCGGTTCTTCGTCCTGGAGAACGGCCTGACGGCGGAGGTCGTCACCGACGCCGGCGGCGCGGTCACCCGCCTCAATGTCGGCGGCCCGTTCGGCAAGTACGTGGCCCAGCGCAAGCCCTAGGGTCCGGACTCAATTCATTTTCAACCGTCATGGCCGGGCTTGTCCCGGCCACCCATAGACACTGCCAGTCGCAAGCGAGATCGCCGCATCTACGCCGCTCTTCATCCGGCGCCATCGGTGCGTATGGGTAGCCGGGACAAGCCCGTCTATGACGTTATATAAGAAAATCAATGCATTGGTTGAGTTTCCAGCCTAGGCGGTCGCCGCGCTCCTATTTCGGCGTCAGGCGCCACAGCGCGCCTGGCGCGGAGTCCTCGATCGCCCAGAGCGCGCCGTCGGGGGCTTCCTCGACGTCGCGGATACGGTGGCCCATCGACCAGCGCTCGGCCGAGGTCGCCGTCGCGCCCTTGATCACGATGCGGTTCAGGGTCCGCGTGCCCAGGCCGCTGACGAAGGCCGAGCCGGTCCACTGCGGGAACAGCTTGCCGTGGTAGAACATCAGGTTCCCCGGATCGATGACCGGCGTCCAGTAGAGCACCGGCTTGGTGACCCCAGGCACGCTGTCGGGGCTGGGGATCGGCACGCCGTTGTAGTTCACGGCATAGCGTTCCAGCGGCCAGCCGTAGTTCTTGCCAGGTTCGATCAGGTACAGGCCGTCGCCGCCGCGCGGGCCCATCTCGGCCTCCCACAGCCGGCCGTCCGGCGCGAAGGCCAGGCCGTAGGGCGTGCGTTGGCCCTTGGTCCAGGTCTCGGCCGGGGTCAGGTTGGGGCCGGGGAAGGTGTAGGTGCGCACCACCGGCGCGGTCTTGGCCTTCTCGGTGTCGGCCGGCGGATCGATGATCGGGATCGAGGCCGCGCCCACCTTGCCGGCCATGGGATTGCCCGGGGCCGGCTTGCCGTCCAGGGTCAGGCGCAGGATCTTGCCGAGCGGGCTGTTGGGATCCTGGGCCGGGGTCATCCGCTGGCGGTCGCCGCTGGTCAGGAACAGGTATTTTCCGTCCGGCGAAAAGGCCACCTGGGCGCCGAACTGGCCGCCCTTGCCGCGCCCGCCGTCGCGCCAGATTACCTTCAGATCGTCCAGGCTGGCCGTCCCCTTGCCGAGCGCGAGCCTGGCCCGCGCCAGCGCCAGGCTGGAGCCGCTCACCGCGCCGGTCGGGTCGGGTTCGGCATAGGTCAGGTAGACGAAATGATCGGCCGCATAGTGGGGCGAGAGGAACACGCCCATCATCCCGCCCTGGCCCTGGGAGAGCGCCTTGGGGACGTTGGCGACCGGCGTCTTCTCGCCTTTCTGGGTGACCAGGAAGACCGGGCCGGTCTTCTCGGTGACCAGCATCCGCCCGTCCGGCAGGAAGGCGATGCGCCAGGGCAGGCTGAAGCTCGCCACCTGGGTCATGGCGAACGGCAGGTCGGCTATCGGCGCCTGGCTCCCGATGTTGGTCTGGGCCCGGGCGAACGGGGCGAGGGCGGCCGTGGCGGCCAGGGCCCCGAGCGCGGTGGCTGTCGCAAGCTTCATGCGCGATCCTTCCCGATCATACCGTCGTGGCCGGGCTTGTCCCGGCCCCCCATAAACGCAGAAATCCGAAAAGAAGAAATCGTTCGGCGCCCGGCTCGCCTATCGAAACCGGAGTCCATGGGTGGCCGGGACAAGCCCGGCCATGACGGTCCAAACCCGCTTGTCGGAAGCTAGATCACGTCCTGCGGCGGCCCGATCCGCTTTTCCCACTTGGCGACCACCGCGGCGGCCACCGAGTTTCCGACCACATTGGTGGCCGAGCGGCCCATGTCCAGCAGGTTGTCCACCGCCAGGATCAGCAGCAGGCCCGCCTCGGGCAGGTGGAAGAAGGTCAGCGTCGCGGCGATCACCACGATGGCGGCGCGCGGCACGCCGGCGACCCCCTTGGAGGTGACCATCAGCAACAGCAGCATGGTGACCTGCTGGGCCGGCGACATGTGGATGTCATAGGCCTGGGCGACGAACAGGGTCGCGAAGGTGCAGTACATCATGGTGCCGGTGAGATTGAACGAGTAGCCCAGCGGCAGGACGAAGCTGGCGATCCGCTTGGCCACGCCCCATTCCTCCAGCGCCTGCAAGGTGCCGGGATAGGCCGCCTCCGAGGAGGCGGTGGAGAAGGCCAGCAGGGCGGGCCCGCGGATGATGGCCCCCATCAGGGCGAGCGCCCGGCGGCCCACGAACAGCACCATGACGCCGATCAGCAGCGCCCAGAGCAGGACCAGCGAGCCGTAGAAGCCGCCGACGAACTTGGCGTAGGTGACCAGGACGCCGATGCCCTGGGTGGCGATGGTGGCGGCGAGCGCGGCGAAGATCGCCAGCGGCGCGGTGCGCATCACATAGCCGGTGACCTTCAGCATGATGTTGGCCACCTGCTCGATGGCCTGCAGCACGATGGGCGCGCGGTCCTCGATGGCCGAGATGGCGGTCCCGAAGAAGATCGAGAAGACGACGATCTGCAGGATCTCGTTGTTGGCCATCGCCTCCACGATCGACCGGGGGAAGATGTGGGTGACGAAATCCTTGATGTTGAACTTGGCGGTGTCGACCGCCGCCTTGGCCGCGGCGCCGGTCTCCGGGACGGCCAGGTGCATCCCCGCGCCCGGCTGCAGGATATTGACCATCACCAGGCCGATGGTCAGCGACACCAGCGAGGCGGTGATGAACCAGCCGAGCGTCTTGATCCCCACGCGCCCGACGCTGGCGCTGTCCTCCATGTGGGCGATGCCGGAAACCAGGGTGGCGAACACCAGGGGCGCGATGATCATCCGGATCAGGCGCAGGAAGACGTCGGTGATGATCGAGAGGTTCTCGGCCACCGCCTTGGCGGTCGCCGGCGCGGCATATTCGTGCACCGCCCAGCCGGTGGCGACGCCCAGCACCATGGCTGCGACGATCAGATAGTTGAAAAGGCGATTCATCGAGGCCCCGGCCGACAGACACAAGCCGCGCTTTGTGGCCGGGAACCGGGCCGGCGTCCATCCTGCGCGTCCGGCGCACAGGGAGCGCCTGGGGGCGATCGCGCCCCGGCGCTCGCCAAGCTTGGCGTGGCGGGGTTATAAGGCCGCCGATGACATCGAAGACAGACGCAGCCGGCATCGTGGATCGGCTGGACGAGGAATACCGCAGGAGCGTTGAGGCCCTGCGGACCGCGCTGAAGACCTTCCTGGACGGCGGACCGCCGCCCGACCCCGCGCTGCGCACCGCCGGCGCCTTCGCCTATCCGGAACTGCGGCTCCACTGGCCAGCCGGCGAGGCCTTCCCGCGCACCAGCCGCGCCTACGCCCGCATCGGCGCGCCTGGCCACTATGCGGTGACGGTGACCCGCCCGTCCTGGTTCCGGGCCTATCTGATCGAACAGCTCAGCCTGCTGATGAAGGACTTCAAGGTCGAGATCGAGGTCGGCCGCTCGCGCCAGGAGATCCCGTTCCCCTATGTGCTGGACGGCCAGGCCGACGCGGCCATGGCCGACATGGGCTCGGCCGAGATCGCCCGGCACTTCCCGACCACCGAACTGGCCTTCATCGGCGACGAGATCGCCGACGGCGCCTGGGCGCACCATCCGGAGTCGCCGCGGCCCATGGCCCTGTTCGACGGCCTGCGCACGGATTTCTCGCTGGCGCGGCTGCAGCACTACACCGGCACGCCGGCCCAGCACGTGCAGCAGTACATCCTGTTCACCAACTACATCCGCTATGTGGACGAGTTCGTCCGCTGGGGCTGCGAGCAGATCAAGGACCCGAACAGTCCGTATACGGCGCTATCGGCGGCCGGCAACGTGCTGGTGGACGCTGACACCAAAGACCCCGAAGCCGTCGTGCAGAACGCCGCCTGGCGCAAGCACCAGATGCCGGCCTACCACCTGATGGCCGAGGGCGGCTCCGGCATCACCCTGGTGAACATCGGCGTGGGCCCGTCCAACGCCAAGACGGTCTGCGACCACCTGGCGGTGCTCCGGCCCCAGGCCTGGCTGATGATCGGCCACTGCGGCGGCCTGCGCGGGTCCCAGACCATCGGCGACTACGTCCTGGCGCACGCCTATCTGCGCGACGACCACGTGCTCGACGAGGTGTTGCCGCCGGAGATCCCGATCCCGCCGATCGCCGAGGTGCAGGTGGCGCTGAACGCGGCGGCCGAGCAGATCACCGGCGAAAGCGGCGAGGTGCTGAAGCGGCGGCTGCGCACCGGCACGGTGGTCACCACCGACGACCGCAACTGGGAGCTCCGCTATTCCTCCAGCGCGCTCAGGTTCAACCAGAGCCGGGCGGTGGCCATTGACATGGAGAGCGCCACCATCGCCACCCAGGGCTATCGCTTCCGGGTGCCCTACGGGACCCTGCTCTGCGTGTCCGACAAGCCGCTGCACGGCGAGATCAAGCTGCCGGGCCAGGCCAACGCCTTCTATGACCGGGCGATCGGCCAGCACCTGCAGATCGGCATCGCCACCATGGACCTGCTGCGCAAGGAAGGCCCCAGGCTGCACTCGCGCAAGCTGCGCAGCTTCGACGAGCCGCCGTTCCGCTAGGTCTGGCGGACGGGCGTCGTCCCTCAAATGCAACCAGCTGAGCCGTAACCCGTTCTGGGACTCTGCCCCGGTGAATCGGGTCCGGCGGCGAGGGGCGTGACGTGCCGAACGCGCCGTCCATGATGGGCGGGCCGCAACCGGTGGGCCGTCCCGGGGGTTTGAACGAATCGGCACGGAGGCTCGGCTTGGCTGACAGCGGCGAGACGGTGGAAGACCTGACGGACGGCGCTTCCGTGGCGACCGGCGTGCCGGGGATGGACTACGTCCTGGCCGGTGGCTACGCCCGCTCCAGCCTGCACGTCATCGAAGGCTCGCCAGGGGCCGGCAAAACCACCCTGGCGCTGCAGTTCCTGATGGACGGCCGCGATCGCGGCGAACGCGGGCTCTACGTCTCGCTTTCGGAGACCCGCGAGGAATTGCTGCGCAGCGCCGAAGCCCACGGCTGGGCGCTGGACGGCGTCGAAATCTTCGAGCTGATGCCGCCGGAACTGACGCTGGATCCCGAACGCGACCAGACGGTCTTCTACGCCTCCGACCTGGAGCTGGGCGAAACCATCGGCATGGTGATGAAGGAGATCGAGCGCCTGAAGCCGCATCGCGTGGCGTTCGACGGCGTTTCCGAGATCCGGCTGCTGTCGCAGACCCCCTTGCGCTATCGCCGCCAGGTGCTGGCGCTGAAGCACTTCCTGGCCGCCCGCGGCTGCACCACCCTGTTCCTCGACGATCGCACCCAGGAGATCGAGGAGACCAGCCTGCACAGTCTGGCGCACGCGGTGGTGCGGCTGGAACAGGAACCGATGGCGTTCGGCGGCGACCGGCGGCGCATGCGGATCATCAAGATGCGCGGGCGGTCGTACCGCAGCGGCTTCCACGACTTCGTCATCCGGACCGGCGGCCTGGTCGTCTATCCCCGGCTGATCGCGGCCGAACATCACAAGGACTATGCGGAGGACGCGCCGGTCGCGACGGGAATCGGCGCGCTGGACCGGCTGGTCGGCGGCGGCCTCGACCGCGGCACCGCGACCCTGGTGATCGGGCCGGCGGGGTCGGGCAAGTCGACGCTGTGCCTGCAATTCCTGCGCGCCGGCCTGGATCGCGGCGAGAAGGCGCTGGTCGTCTCCTTCGACGAGAGCCGGCGCGTGCTGCTGAAGCGGGCCGGCGGCGTGGGCGTCGACCTGGCGGCCTACGAGGCCAAGGGGTTGCTGGCCCTGGAGCATGTGGACCCCGCCGAACTGGCGCCCGGCGAACTGTCCGGCATGATGCGCCGCCATGTGGAGGACGGCGCCTCCATCGTCATCCTGGATTCCCTGTCGGGCTATCAGAACGCCCTTCCGGGCGAGAACTTCCTGGCGCTCCAGATGCACGAGCTGCTGACCTATCTGGGCCAGCAGGGCGTGCTGACCCTGGTGGTGCTGGCCCAGCACGGCATGGTCGGCCAGATGCAGACGACCGTCGACCTGACCTACATCAGCGACAATGTGCTGCTGCTGCGCTTCTTCGAGGCGCGCGGGCAGATCCGCCGGGCGCTTTCGGTGATCAAGAAGCGCACGGGCGGCCATGAGACGACGATCCGCGAATTCATGATCGACGGCCAGGGGCTGCAGGTGGGCCCGGTGCTCGACAAGTTCCAGGGCGTGTTGACCGGTGTCCCGTCCTTCGCGGGGGTGTCGGAAGCTCTCCTCGAGGCGCGAGCGGATGACGCTTGAGCGTGGCCCCGACCCGCTCCTCGTGCTGGCGACGACCGGTCGCGATGGAGCGGTGATCTGCGGCATCCTCGGGACCGCGGGCGTGGCCTGCGAAACCCTCAACGATGTGAGCGAATCCGGGCTGGACCTGTCCCGCGGGGCCGGGCTGATCGTCGCGCAGGAAGCGCTGGACGGCCACGGGGCGGACGGGCTGGAAGCCTGGCTGTCGCGCCAGCCGCCGTGGTCGGATTTCCCGGTGATCTACCTGCGCACCCGCAACGCCCCGGTGACCCAGGTCGGCCAGGCGGCGATCGCGCGGCTGGGCAATGTGACCATCCTGGAGCGGCCGCTGCACCCGACCACCCTGCTCAGCGCGGCGCGCTCGGCGGTCCGCGCCCGGACCCGCCAGCGCGAGGCGGAGGTGGCCGCCGACCTGCTGGAGCGGCGGGTGGAGGAGCGCACCAGCGAACTCGCCGCCGCCAACCGCCAGCTCCTGTCGGAGATGGTCGAGCGGGAAAAGGTCGAGGCCACGGTGATGCGCATGCAGCGCCTGGAGGCCGTGGGCCAGCTCACCGCAGGCGTGGCGCACGACTTCAACAACCTGCTCACCGTGGTGCTGGGCAATCTGAGCCGGCTGGAGCGCGACGCCCGTCCCGACGACCGGCGGCGCCTGGAGATGATGCGCATCGCCGCCGAGCGGGGCGCCAAGCTGACTGGCCAGCTCCTGGCCTTCTCGCGGCGCCAGAAGCTGGAGCCGAAGGCGGTGAACCTCAACGAGGCGATCGACAGCCTCTCGGACCTGCTGCGCAGCACCATCGGCGGCGGCATCGCGCTGGAGACGCGGCTGGAGCGCGGCCTGTGGGCGGCGCTGGTCGATCCCACCCAGATCGAAATGGTCATCCTGAACCTGGCCATCAACGCGCGCGACGCGACCCCGCTGGGCGGCAAGATCCAGGTGGAGACGGTCAACGCGCGCCTGCGCCGCCCGCGCACCCGGCCGGAGGACCCGGAGCCCGGCGACTATGTGGTGCTGAGCGTCCGCGACACCGGCGCGGGCATGGACGCGGTCACCCTGGCGCGGGTGTTCGAACCGTTCTTCACCACCAAGGGCGTGGGCCGCGGCTCCGGCCTCGGCCTGCCGCAGGTGCTGGGCTTCGCCAAGCAGTCCGGCGGCGGCGTGCGCATCCAGACCCGGCCGGGCGAGGGGACGACGGTGCGGGTCTACCTGCCGCGCGCGGCGACGCCGGCGGCGACGCTGAAGCCATCGCTGGTGGCCGAGCGCCTGCAGGCCGCCGATCCCGGGGCGGTCATCCTGCTGGTCGACGACGACAACGCCGTGCGCGAGACGACCGCCGGGATGTTGCAGGACCTGGGCTTCAAGGTGCTGCAGGCCGGCAGCGGCGGGGCGGCGCTGGACATCCTGGACCGCGGCGGGCGGGTCGACCTGATGCTGCTGGACTTCGCCATGCCGGGCATGACCGGGGCGGAGGTGGCCCGCGCCGCGGCCGTCAAGCGCCCGGGCCTGCCGGTGCTGTTCGTCACCGGCTACGCCGACCTGGCGGCGATCACCCACGTGGACGAGCATCACGTGATCCGTAAGCCGTTCGAGGAGCGGGAGCTGGCGAACCGGCTGGCTGGGGTGCTGGCGGAAGGGGCGGGCTTCGGCGGTGGCTGACGCCTTACCACACGTTCATTTGACTTACCGCGTCAGCGCTGGGACCTGAGGGGGTCCCGCACGGCGAAGCTGGCCTCCCACCAGGCCGCCCGCGAGGCGCCTTGGGGAGTTGCATGGCTTACAGGCGTATCTGGTTCGCGGGCGCGGCGCTCGTGCTGCTGCCCGCGACGGCGCTGGCGCAGCAGACCTCCACCGAATCCGGCCCCGCGCCGGCGGCGCAGGCCGCTCCGGCGAAACCCGCGCCGCCCAAGGCCCAGCCGGCCGCCAGGCCCGCCCCGCCGGCGAAGGGCGCGCCGCCGGTGAAGACCGTCGACGAGGTGACGGTCAACGGGGCGGTCCCGGACGTGCAGGTCTCGATCGACAAGAAGAGCTACAACCTCGCCAAGGACCTGCAGGCCACCACCGGTTCGATCGCCGACGCCCTGCGCAACCTGCCGGCCGTGGAGGTGGACCCGCAGGGCAACATCTCGCTGCGCGGCGACCAGAACGTCACCATCCTGGTGGACGGCAAGCCGTCGCCCGCCTTCGACGGCAAGGACCGCGCCGACGCCCTGCAGCAGCTGCCCGCCGACCAGATCGAGCGGGTGGAGGTGATCACCAACCCCTCGGCGGCGCTGAACCCGGAGGGCACCGGCGGGGTGATCAACCTGATCACCAAGACCAGCCGCGGCGGCGGCCTGACCGGCTCGACCTATGCCACAGCGGGCAGCGCGGGGCTGAAACGGGCCGGGATCAACCTCGGCTACAACACCAAGACCCTGGCGGTGACGGCGGCGGTTTCCAGCAACTACCAGCACAACAAGAACCACGTGACCGACGAGCGCGACGGGCTCGATCCCATCAGCGACCAGTTCCTGAAGAACTTCGACAAGAGCCAGGGCCGCAACCTGGCGCGCGGGCCGAATGCGCGGCTCAGCCTGACCTGGACGCCGCAGGACCGCGACCAGTTCACGTTCGCGACCAGCTACGGCTTCTTCCTGATCCAGGGCCATCCGGACGATCTCTACACGGACGATGGGCCGAGCGGGACGCCGGTCTCGGAGTTCGAACACTCGGGCCACCGGCGCTATATCGAGACCACCGAGAGCGTCTCGACCGGCTGGCGACACACCTTCGCCGAGGGGCACGACCTCTCGGTCGACGCCGTCTACAACGTCGACCTGGAACGCGACCACACGCTGTTCTCGACCCTGCCGATCATTCCGCAGACCCCGGTCCCGCTGGAGCTCATCCGCGACGACTACAGCCAGCACCACGCGGAACTGCGCGTCGCCTATGCGCAGAAGCTGTGGGGCGGGGCGCTGAAGGCGGGCTACGAGCTGCGCCACGAGGACAACGACGCCAACTATGCCGACGCCCAGGGGCCCGGGCCTGAGAGCCTGGTCCCGGTTCCGGCCCTGGCCAATCACTTCGTGTTCGAGCAGCTGGTGAACGCGGTCTACGCCACCTGGCAGAGGGGCTTCGGCAAGCTCGACGCCCAATTCGGCCTCAGGGCCGAGGATGTGACCTTCGAGCTCGCCCAGCTGACCAGCGGTCAGCGCCCCAGCCAGCACTACGAACGGGCCTATCCGAGCCTGCACCTGGGCTACAAGCTGGATGACGACCGCAGGCTGACCGCCAGCTACAGCGTCCGCGTCCAGCGGCCGCCGACCGTCTTCCTGAACCCGCTGATCTATTTCGAGGGGCCGCAGGACGCCCAGGTCGGCAATCCCAACCTGAAGGTCAAGGAAGTCGAGATCTACGAGCTGGGCTACGACCAGAAGGTCGGCCAGCAGGACCTGCAGGCGAACGTCTACTTCCGCAACGCCCGCCACGACTTCGCCCAGGTGCTGGTCGACCTGGGCGGCGGGCGCTTCGAGTCCAGTTTCGGCAACTTCGGCACGGCCGAGGCGGCGGGCGTCGACTTCACCGCCAGCGGCAAGCTGACCGCGACCCTGAGCTACAACCTGACGCTCAGCCCCTACTGGTACAAGGTCGACGCCGGCAACCTGGCCACCTCGATCGGCGCGATCACCCTGTGGGGCTCGAGTGAGCGGGGCACGCTCAACTGGCAGGCCACGCCTGACGACGCCCTGCAGCTCAATGTGCAGGCCAACGGCCGGCGCGTGCAGGCCCAGGGCTATTTCGAGCCGTTCGTGGTTCTCAACGCCGGCTGGCGGCACAAGATCAACGACCGGCTGAGCGCCACGGTCACCGCCCAGGACCTGGGGGATTCGACGCGGTTCCGCCGCGACCTGTCGACCTCGGCGCTGGTCGAGCACCTGGCGGTCCACCCGGTTTCGCGCGCGGTGATCTTCCGCCTCGACTACCGCTTCGGCGGCGGCGCGGCCAAGGCCAAGACCCCCGACTTCGACTACGGGAACGGCGGCGGCGGCCCAGGGCCGGGCGGTCCAGGGGGACCAGGTTAGGGGGACCGGGTTAGGCGGCTCGATCCGGGCGGCGACTCCGGCTAGTCAGCGGCCATGTCCCGGCACATCGACTTCGACGGCATCGAGAACTTCCGCGACTTCGGCGGCTATGAGACCCGACACGGGCGGCCGCTGAAGACCGGGCTGCTCTACCGCTCGGCCAACCACGCCTACGCCACCGAGGCCGACCTCCAGCGAATGCGCGAGATGGGCCTGGCGGCGATCATCGACCTGCGCCGCTCAGAGGAGCGGACGCGCGAGCCGAACCGGCGCTGGGACGGCTTCGATGCGGCGGTGATCGAAAACGACATCGTCTCGGATCACGCAGACTGGGCGGTGATCATGAAGGACCTGACCGAGATCACGCCCAAGTGGTTCTACGAGGACTGCATGGGCTACTACCGCCGCGCGCCCTATGAGCCGCGGCACATCGACCTCTACAGTCGCTATTTCCGCGAACTTGCCGACGGACGCGGGCCGATCGTCGTCCATTGCGCGGCGGGCAAGGACCGCACCGGCCTGATCTGCGCGCTCACCCACCATGTGGCCGGCGTCAGCCACGACGACATGATGGCCGACTACCTGCTGACCAACGACGAGGCGCGCCAGGCGCGGAAAATGGATTTCCTCGGCCCCTGGATCGAGAAGCAGGTGGGTCTGGTCGCGCCACGCGAGGCGCTGAAGGTCGCCGTCTCGGTCAACGCGGACTACCTGGAGACCGCGTTTGCGGTGATCGAAACGCGGGACGGCAGCCTGGACGCCTACCTCGAGCGCACGCTGGGCGTGGACGCGGCCATGCGCGAGCGGCTACACGCCCGACTCCTCGCCTAGCTTCGGACGTCCCCATGCAGAGCTTCCAGCCGCCCCGCCGCATCCTGATGGGGCCCGGCCCCTCCGACGTCAGCCCCCGGGTGCTGGCGGCGCTGGCCCGGCCGACCATCGGTCACCTGGACCCGCAGTTCCAGGCGCTGATGGAGGAGATCAAGGCCGCCCTGCAGCGGCTGTTCAACGCCCCGGACCACGCCTGCGTCCCGCTGCCCGCGCCGGGCACGGCAGGCATGGAGGCGGCGATGATGAACCTGCTGGAGCCGGGCGACCGCTGCGTGGTGGCGGTGAACGGCGCGTTCGGCGGGCGCATGGCCGACATGGCCGGCCGCGCCGGAGCCACGGTCGTCACGGTCGATCACGACTGGGGCCAGCCGGTCGACCCGGCCCGGGTCGAGGCCGCGCTTTCCGAGGCGCCGACCAAGGTCCTGGCCTTCGTCCACGCCGAGACATCGACGGGCGCGCGCAGCGATGCGGCGAGCCTGTGCGCCGTGGCGCGCCGGCACGGAGCGCTGTCGGTGGTCGACACCGTGACCTCGCTGGGCGGCATCGTGGTGGACGTGGCCGGCTGGGACGCCGACGTGGTCTATTCCGGAACCCAGAAGTGCCTGTCGGCGCCGCCGGGGCTGTCGCCCATCGCCCTGTCGAAACGGGCGCAGGCGGCGATCTCCGCGCGCAAGGAGAAGGTCCGCAACTGGCTCCTCGATTTCAACCTGCTGATGGCCTACTGGGGCGGTGAAGGCGGGCGGACCTATCACCACACCGCCCCGATCAACGCGCTCTATGGCCTGCACGAGGCCCTGGTCGCCCTGTTCGAGGAGGGCCAGCAGGCGGCGATCGTGCGCCACGCGAAGATGCACGAGGCCTTCCTGGCCGGCATCGAGGCCGTGGGCCTGTCGCTGCTGGTGGCCGAGCCGCACCGCCTGCCGCAGCTCAACACTGTGGTCGTGCCGGACGGGATCGACGAGGCGGCGGTGCGCGCCCATGTGCTCGCGGCCTGGGACCTGGAGATCGGCGCCGGTATCGGGGCGCTGAAGGGCAAGGTCTGGCGCATCGGCCTGATGGGCGCCTGCGCCACCCCCTGGCACGTGCGGCTGTGCCTCACCGGCCTCTGCGACGCCCTGGCGGCGCAGGGCATGGCCGTGGACGCCAAGGCGGCCCTGGCTGCGGCGGAGGCGAAGCTGGGCGCCTGAGGCTTTCTCCGCCTAGCTTCGGGCGCAAATAACCGTCAACGTCTCCTCCAGACCGCAGAAAACGCGGCGCCGGGAGGACGATCAGTTGGTGGAATCCACGCCCGCGGAGGCCCTGGGCCCCGCTTCCGTCGCCGACATGCCCATCGAGGCGGAACTGGGCGGCAGCGCCAAGCTGAATCGCGGCGGGATTTCCTGGTCGATCTTCGAAGGCGGCCGCGACCCCTACGTCATCCTGATGACGATCTTCGTCTTCATGCCCTACGTCTCGGCGACCATGGTCGGCGACCCGGTGAAGGGGCAGGAGATGATCTCCGCGCTCCAGCAATATGTCGGCTGGACGGTCTTCGCGACGGGGCCGTTCCTGGGCGCCTCGATCGACAAGCTGGGGCCGCGCAAGACCTGGCTGGCGGCCACGGTGATCTGCATGGTCCCGCTGATCGGCGCCCTGTGGTTCGCCAAGCCGGATCTCACCGGCCTGTCGATCATGGCGACGCTCGGCATCCTCTATTGCGTCAACGTGCTCTTCGCCTGGTCGGAGATCCTGCACAATTCCATGCTGATCCGCGCGGCGGGGCTGAAGGGCGCGCACGCCGCCTCGGGCCTGGCGCTGTCGCTGGGCAACGCCGCCTCGGTGATCGCGCTGGCCTTCACCGCCTGGGCGTTCGCCCTGCCCGGCAAGGTGGCCTGGGCCTGGGTGCCGAGCCATCCGCTGTTCGGCCTGAGCGCGGCCAGCCATGAGCCGGAGCGGGTGGTGGCGATCCTGGCGGCGGTCACGCTGGCGGCCGGCTCGATCCCAATCTTCCTCTTCACGCCGGATGCGCCGAAGACCGGCGTGCCGATGCTGCGCGCCTTCAGGGAGGGCGCGGCGGATCTTTGGGCCATGCTGACGACCGTCCGGCGCTATGGCGACGCGGTGGTCTATCTGTTCTCGCGGATGTTCTTCTTCGACGGCATGAACGGGGTGCTGTTCTTCTACGGCGTGCTGGCGGCCGGGGTGATGAAGTGGGGCCCGCTTGACCTGCTGGCCAGCGGCATCGTCGGCAGCATCATCGCCACCTTCGGCGGCCAGGTGGGCCGCTGGCTGGACCACGGGATCGGGCCGAAGAACGCACTGCGCCTGGAGATCTTCATGACCATCCTGGCGCTGACCGGCCTGCTGGGCATGGCGCCCGACAAGATCCTCTACTTCTGGCACTACGACGCGGCGGCGCATGCGCCGGTGTGGGCCGGGCCGGTGTTCCGCACCCTGCCCAGCCTGATCTTCCTGGTGATCGGCTTCACCAATTCGATCTTCATCACCGCCCAATACGCCTCCGCGCGGACGGCGCTGACCCGACTGACCCCGCCGGCCCAGACCGGGGCCTTCTTCGGGATCTACGGGCTGTCGGGCGTGGCGACGGCCTGGCTGGCGCCCGGCTTGGTGAACATCGGCACGCGGGTGACGCACAGCCAGCAGGGCGGCTTCGCGAGCATCATCCTGCTGCTGGCCCTGGGCCTCGTCGGCCTGCTGTTCGTGAAGGGTGGCGGGCGCAAGATCGACGCGCCCCAGTAGGCCCGCCCCGGACCTTGCCGGCGACAGACCTTGCCGGCGACAGACCTGGCCGGCGACGGACCTAGCCGGCGATCAGGGCCACCGACGGCGAGCGGCGCGGCCGCAGATAGAAGGTCGAGGTGAAGGTCAGGGCGTTCGGCAGCACCACCTGAAGGGGCGAGGTGTAGGAATACTGTACGTCGGCCATCACCACGCTGTCGCCGGGCGTCAGGAGGTTGTTGGGCACGGTCACGGTGGCGTTGACCGCCAACGCCGTGAGGCCCTGGCCCTTGCTCCAGGCCACCTTGGGCACCGCGTTGTTGTCGGCGACCACGCTGGTGATGCGCATCTGGAGCGGCCCCGCCGCGAAGGGGCTGAGGATCGCCCCGCCCACGGTGAAGATGTCGCCGACGTTGCTGTTGGTCACCTGCGGAGTCTGGGAGACCAGGTCGGCGATGACCGAGGCCACGTGCGAGATCCGCCGCTGGGCCATCAGCGCCATGGTGAACTCCGCCAGGCCGAAATAGAGCAGCACCATCACCGGCGCGATCAGGGCGAACTCCACGGCCGCCATGCCGCGCGCGTCGCGGGCCCAGCGGATGAAGCGGCGGAGCGGGGTCAGGTGAGCGGTGGGCATCCGGAGGCTCCCTGGGGCGGGTTGTTATTGAACGGCTCGTTGCGGAAGGCGGTGGTGGAGGTGATCAGCCGCTGGGTCGCGCCCAGGTTGGCGAGCGCGTTGTTCAGGAGCGGCGTCATCAGGGTCCACTGGTAGTAGGCCCGCACCAGGACGATGTCGGTCGGCTGGCCTGGCTGGAAGCAGAAATTGGCGGCCGCGGCGTTGGCGGGCGTGAGCGTCGAGGCATTCGCCAGGTCAGCGAAATCCGCGAAGGTCCGCACGTCGAGGAAGATGTTGGCCGCGCACTGGGACTGCAGCCAGCCCATGTTCGAACAGACCAGGGTCTTGAATCCCGGCAGGCCGCCGCCGGCGACCTGGAACTGGCCGGTGCGGATCTGGCGCGACGAGACCTGCATGGCGCTGTCCAGGCTGATCGAGACCATGAAAACCAGCGCCAGCTCCAGCACGCCGAAGATCATCAGCATGAGGGGCAGGCTGATCAGGCCGAACTCCACCGCCGTCACCCCGGCTTCGGCGCGGGCGAAGCGCGTGGCGAGGTTGCGGAGGCGGGCGATGGGGTGGTTGGGCACGGCGGTCTCTGACGATGCTGACGCCAATCTACGCTTCCGTGGCTAACTCAGGTTTAATGAGTATCCTTCCTATGATCTTTACCTCGAATACTGCGTAAAGAAACCCGTGGTTAATACAATTTAAGGATTAAGATCAATTCACCAAACAAAATCAGATTGTTTGCCGATCTGTTTACTGCCGATTAAGCGAGACCTGCGAACTTGATGCGGTACTCAGGGCGAGCAGGCCAACGGCTTGAAGCCCGCCAAGACTGCTCGCTTAGAAGGAGATATGCATGTCTAAGTTTGTCACTCGTTTCCTGAAGGACGAGTCCGGCGCGACCGCCATCGAGTATGGCCTGATCGCCGCCCTCGTCGCGGTGGTGCTCGTCACCGCCCTGACCGCCCTCGGTGGTCAGCTGTCGACCACGTTCAATTCGGTCGCCGACTCGCTGAAGCCGAAGGGTCCGTAAGCCCGGCTCCAGTCCGAACCCAAGGAAACCCCCGGCGGGAAACCGCCGGGGGTTTTCGTTTGTCCGCGGGTCGCCTTTCGGCGGCCCGGTGAAACCCTCCGTTCATCGACGCGCGCGATGCTGCGCGCCTCGGAGTGCGCGATGATCCATCTGTTCCAGACCCTGCTGCTGCTGGCCTTCCCCGCCCTGGTGATCACCGCCGCGGTCAAGGACCTGACCAGCTACACCATCCCCAACTGGATCGCGGGCGCGCTGATCGCGGCCTTCGCCATGGCGGCGCTCGCCTTCGGCCTGCCGGCGGGAACGATCGGCGTGGACGTGGCGGTGGGCGCAGCCGCCCTGGCGGCCGGCATGATCATGTTCGCCCTGCGCTGGATCGGCGGCGGCGACGCCAAGCTGTTCGCTGCGGCGGCGCTGTGGCTCGGGCTCGGCCCGTCGATGAGCTACATCTTCTACACGGCCCTGTCCGGCGGCCTGCTGGCGGTGGGCCTGATCGCCCTGCGCTCGGCGCCGGCGCGCGCCATCCTGCCGCAAGGGCCGGCCTGGTTCGCCCGCCTGGCCGAGCCGGGCGCCGCCGCGCCCTATGGCGTCGCGATCGCCGTGGGCGCGCTGGCCGCCTTCCCCCTCTCGGCCCTGGTCGCTCGCTACTGAAGGGCCTAGTTAGAGGACCTTTGCGGCCTTTCGGCCGGTCCGCCTGAACGAGCGCCCCCGATGTCCGATTCCATCCTCGACGCCGCCGAAGGCCCCGCCGTTCCGGTGCGGACCGTGCTCGAGGCCGGGGCCGCGGCGGCGCTGGAGGCGGCGGGCGGCTTCGCCCAGGGCTTGGCGAAGGCGGCGGAGTTCAAGGGCAAGGCCGGTCAGGTCCTGGTGATCCCCGGCGAGGACGGCGCGCCGGGCGCGGCCTGGCTGGGCCTGGGCGCCGGGATCGACGCCCTGTCCGTGAGCGGAGCGTTCCGGGCGCTGGCCGCCAAGCTGCCCGCCGGACTCTACGAACTTTCCGAAGCTCCGGAGGGGCTGGACCGCGACGCCGCGGCCCTGGCCTTCGCGCTCGGCGGCTACCGGTTCGACCGCTACAAGGCCCATGGGGCGGAGAAGGCCCGGCTGGTCGTGGCCGGGATCGACCTGGCCGAGGTTCGCCAGGTGGCGCACGCCTGCGCCCTGGCCCGCGACATGGTCAACACCCCGGCCAACGACATGGGCCCCAAGCAGATCGAGACCATCGCGCGCGAGATCGCCGAGCAGCATGGCGCGAAGATCGCGGTGGTCACGGGCGAGGCCCTGCTGGAGGCCAACTACCCGGCCGTCCACGCCGTGGGCCGCGCCGCCGACGCCGCCCGCGCGCCCCGGATGATCGAGATCAGCTGGACGGGGCCAGGCGCGGGCGCGGATGCGCCCCTCGTGGCGATCGTCGGCAAGGGCGTGGTGTTCGACACCGGCGGCCTGGACATCAAGCCTTCGGCCGGCATGCGGCTGATGAAGAAGGACATGGGCGGCGCGGCCCACGCCCTGGCGCTCGGGCGGATGGTGATGGCGGCCGGCCTGCCGATCCGCCTGGCGGTGCTGACGCCGGCGGTGGAGAACGCCATCAGCGGCGACGCCATGCGCCCGGGCGACGTGCTGGCCTCACGCAAGGGGCTTTCCATCGAGGTCGGCAACACCGACGCGGAGGGCCGGCTGATCCTGGCCGACGCGCTCACCCGCGCCGCCGAGCTCAAGCCTGCCCTGACCATCGACATGGCGACGCTCACCGGCGCGGCGCGGGTCGCGCTGGGGCCGCAGCTGCCGCCCTACTACACCGACGACGAGGAACTTGCGGCCCAGGTTGCGGATTCAGCCCATGCGGCCGGCGACCCCCTGTGGCGCATGCCGCTCTGGAAGCCCTACGCAGAGGCGCTGGACAGTGATGTGGCCGAGATCAAGAACGACCCGGACGGCTGGGCCCAGGCGGGCTCGGTGACCGCGGCGCTGTTCCTGCAGCGCTTCGCGCCGTCGGGACCCGATTGCGGACCGTGGGTCCACCTCGACATCTTCGCCTGGAACCCGCGCGGCAAGCCCGGCCATCCGGCGGGCGCCGAGGCCCAGGCGATCCGCGGCCTCTACCGCATGCTGCGGACACGGTACGCGGCATGATGGATATGGACCCGCGCACCACGCCGCTTCGCGACGGCATCGCCAGTTCCAGCCTGGAAGGGCTGGTCCGCGCGGAGGTCTACCTCGACCCGAAGGTGCGGACCTGCACGACGCCGGCGGCCGGAATCTTCCGCACCGCGGACGCGGCCTCCGAGCAGATGAGCCAACTGCTGTTCGGCGAGCCCTTCGAAGTGATCGAGGACGAGGGCGCCTTCCTCTGGGGCCAGGCCAAGCGCGATGGCTATGTGGGCTATGTGGCGGCGTCTGCGCTTGGCGCACCCTCGGGCGAGCCGCCGACCCATCGCATCACCGCGTTGCGCACCTACGCCTTCGCCGAGGCCGGCATCAAGGCGCGGGCCTCGGGCCCCTATTCGATGAACGCCCTGGTCCGCGTCGAGGCCGTCGAAGGCCGGCTCTCCAAGGTCGCCGGCGCCGGCTGGATGGCGAATGAGCATCTGGCGCCGATCGGAAACGCGTTCGAGACCGATTGGGCGAGCGTGGCCGAGCAGTTCCTCGGCGCGCCGTATCTGTGGGGCGGGCGCGAGAGCCTGGGACTGGACTGTTCGGGCCTGACGCAAGCCGCGCTGTTCGCCTGCGGTCGCGGCTGTCCGCGCGACACCGACCAGATTGCGGGCCTGGGCGCGCCCATCGCGCGCGCGGACTTCGGCCGCGGCGACCTGGTGTTCTGGCGTGGCCACATGGCCGTCGGCCTCGACGAAACGCGCATCGTCCACGCCAACGCCTTCCACATGGCCGTGGCGATCGAGCCGCTGGATCCCGCCATCGCCCGCATCGACGCCGCGGGCGTCGGCCGGCCCACCGCCTACCGCCGCCTCTGATTTTTTTGACCGACCCCTGGAAATCGCCGCTTTGCGGGATTAAATGACTTGAAAGTCATTTAATGAGCCGACATAGGCGAGGCGATGACCGAACCCGGACCCAGATGGCGCAGGCGCAAGGAGGCGCGCCCGTCGGAGATGATCGAGGCGGCGATGGCCGTCTTCGCCGAGCGCGGCTTCGCGCTCGCCAAGCTGGACGACATCGCCCGCCTGGCCGGCGTGGCGAAGGGCTCGCTCTACCTCTACTTCGACACCAAGGAGGCGCTGTTCCGCGCGGTCGTCGCCGAGCGGGTGGTCCCGGCGGTGGGGCGAGTGCTGGCCGCCGCCCAGGTCCAGGAGGGGCCGTTCGCCGAGGTGGCGCCGCGGCTGCTGTCCGGAGCCGCGCTGGCGCTCAGCCAGGACCGGGTGGCGGCCGTGGCGCGCATGGTGATCGGCGAGGCCCGCACATTCCCCGACCTGGCGCGCGTCTGGCACGACGAGGTGGTGGGCCCGCTGCTGGCCGCCGTCGCCGCCCGCATCGCCGCCGCCCAGGCCCGGGGCGAGGTCCGCCCCGGCGACCCGCGCATCCACGCCTTCTCGCTCGTCGGGCCGCTGTTGATGGCGACCCTCTACCGCGAGGTGTTCGCCGGTGTTGCAGACGATCCGCCGGACCTCGCCCAGGTGGCCCAGCAGCACGATCGGAGCCTGCTGCAGGGCCTGATCCTTCCAGAAGGAGATGTCACATGACCGACCATCCGGTGCTGATTTCGGGTGCGGGCCCCACGGGCCTGGTGCTGGCGCTGTGGCTGACCAAGCTGGGCGTGCCGGTGCGGATCATCGACAAGCTGGCCGAGCCCTCGCCCACTTCGCGCGCGCTGGCGGTGCATGCGCGGACGCTAGAGCTCTATCGCCAGGCGGGCCTCACCGAGGCGGTGCTGGCCAAGGGCCACGTGACGCCGCAAATTCGCCTGTGGGTCAGCGGCGAGGAGCGGACCCGCGTCAACTTCGACCGGGTGGGCGAGGGGCTGACGCCCTATCCCTTCATGCACGTCTTTCCCCAGGACGAGCACGAGCGGCTGCTGATCGGGCGGCTGGAAGCCCTGGGCGTGACGGTGGAGCGCGGCGTGGAGCTGCTGGGCTTCGCCGACACGGTGGCCGGCCTGACGGTGCGGCTGAGGCGGGTGGACGGGACGGAAGAGACCAGCGGGGCCGCCTATCTCTGCGGCTGCGACGGCGCCCGCTCGGCGGTGCGCCACGGGATGGAGACCAGCTTCCCGGGCGGCACCTACCGCCAGGTGTTCTATGTGGCCGACGTGGAGGCCAAGGGGCCGCCGATGAACGGCGACCTGAACATCGACCTCGAGTCGGCCGATTTCCTGGCGATCTTCCCCCTGGACGACGGCCGTCGCGGGCGGCTGATCGGCACGGTGCGGGAAGGCGAGGGGATCGACCCGGACAACCTGAAATTCGAGGACGTCAGCGACCGGGCGATCCGCGACCTGAAGATCGAGGTCGAGAAGGTCAACTGGTTCTCGACCTATCGCGTGCATCACCGGGTGACCGAGCACTTCCGCCAGGGCCGAGCCTTCCTGCTGGGCGACGCGGCCCACATCCACAGCCCGGCCGGCGGCCAGGGGATGAACACCGGCATCGGCGACGCCATCAACCTGGCCTGGAAGCTGGCGGCGGTGCTGGCCGGCCGCGCGAGCGACGCCCTGCTGGACAGCTATGAGGTCGAGCGCCGCGCGTTCGCCATCCGCCTAGTGCGCTCCACCGACCAGGGCTTTTCGCTGGCCACCGCCGAGGGGCCTGTCGCCGATCTGGTGCGCACGCGCCTGGTCCCCATCGTGCTGCCGGCGGCGGCCAAGATCGAGGCGTTCCGCGAGTTCGCCTTCCGCACCGTCTCGCAGATCACCCTGAACTACCGCGACATGCCGATCAGCGCCGGCAAGGCGGGTCAGGTGCATGGCGGCGACCGCTTGCCCTGGACCGGGCCTCCGGGGCCAGGCGGGCGCGACAACTTCGAGCCGCTCTCCCGCATGGGCTGGCAGGTCCATGTCTACGGCGAGGCCAGGCCGGACCTAGAGGCCTGGTGCGCGGAACACGGCCTGCCGCTGGAGGTGTTCGGCTGGACAGAGGCCTGCGCCGCGCGCGGGCTGAAGGCCGGCGCGGCCTATCTGCTGCGGCCGGACACCTATGTGGCGCTGGCCGAGCCGTCAGGCTCGCCGCAGGCGCTGGAAGGCTATTTCGAGAGGACCGGGCTCCAACCCTGAGCGCCGACTGGGCCGCCGCTATTTGGTGGGCGGACCGTTACCCTTGCTTTCGGTCTGGCTCGCCGGCGCGCCGGGGCCATTGCCGGCCGGGCCGCCGGCGCCGGCGGCGGGCGTCGCGGTGGTGCCGGTGGCCGTGGGCTTGCCGGCGGAAGCCGCCGCGCCCGCGGGCGTGGTCGAACCGCCGACGCCGGGCGCGGTGGAGGGCCCGGTCGCCGGGGCCGCCGCGGCCGCAGCCGCCTTCGGGTTCGGCGCGGGGATCGGAAGCGTGCCGCCCTGGGTGCGCAGGAAGGCGATCAGGTTGATCCGGTCCTGCGGCTGCTTCAGGCCGACGAAGGTCATCTTGGTGCCGCTCACATAGGCCTGCGGGCCGTGGAGGAACATGTAGAGGTGGTCGTAGTCCCAGACCGGCTGCTTGGCGCCGAAGGCCTTCATGCCGTCGGAGTAGTTGAAGCCAGGCTCGGTGGCCGGATGGCGGCCGACCACGCCGGTCAGGTTCGGGCCGGTGCCGTTGGCGGTCAGGCTGTGGCAGGACTGGCACTTGGCGAACACCGTCTGGCCGGCCGCCACGTCAGCCTTGGGCAGCACCGTGCCCCAGTCGGGCGGAACATCGGCGACGACCGCGCCGCCGGTCTCTTCCTGCACCTCGACCTTGAAGCCCGGCTTGGCGACCTTCTCCTCGCTGAACAGCATCGACGACCCTTGGGTGACGATGGCGATGAGGAAGCACGTCCCGAGGATCGCGCCCGCGTATTTATTGAAGGTCAGGTCGCTCATCGTCCCGAAATAGGCCCTCTACACGCGCCGGCGCACAAGCCGACGCAAGCGCGGGAATCCCGCCCCTTGTTGCGTCCGCCCCTCTTACACGCTACCGGCGCTGGCGCAACCGCCCAAGCACGTCCAGACAGCCCCAAATCCAAGCCCGCCCAAGCCCCGTGAACCCCATCGTCCTGATCCCCGCGCGGATGGCCGCGACTCGCCTCCCCGGCAAGCCGCTCGCCGATATCGCGGGTCTGCCGATGATCGTCCGCGTGCTGAGGCAGGCCGAGGCCGCGAACCTGGGGCCCGTGGCGGTCGCGGCGGGCGATCCGGAGATCGCGCAGGCGGTGCGCGCGGCGGGCGGCGCGGCGGTCCTGACCGATCCCGCCCTGCCCTCGGGCTCCGACCGGATCCTGGCGGCCCTGGCCGAGCTGGACCCCCAGGCGCGGCATGACGTGGTGATCAACCTGCAGGGCGACATGCCGTTCGTGCAGCCCTCGGTGCTCTCCGCCTGCGCCGCCCTGCTGCGCGACCATTCCGGCTGCGACATCGCCACGGTCGTGGCGCCGGAGTCCTCCGAAGCCGACCGGACCAATCCGGACGTGGTCAAGGCGGTGCTGGCCCGCGAAGAGGGCGCCGATTTCGGCCGGGCGCTCTACTTCACCCGCTCGACCCTCCATGGCGAGGGGCCGATCTGGCGGCACATCGGCATCTACGGCTATCGCCGCGGCGCCCTGCAGCGGTTCAACGCCGCCCATCCGTCGCCGCTGGAAAAGCGCGAGAAACTGGAGCAGTTGCGCGCCATGGAGCTCGGCCTTTCGATCTGGGCGGCGATCGCCGACGACGCGCCGATCTCGGTGGACAACCCGTCCGACCTGGAACGTGCAAGAGCCTACGCGCAAGGCGTGGAAATCGGGGGGGCGAAGTGACGAAGACCAATCGCATCGCTTTCCAGGGCGAACTGGGCGCCAACAGCCACGAGGCCTGCGCGGCGGCCTATCCGGACATGGAGCCCACGCCCTATCCGACCTTCGAGGAGGCGTTCGAGGCGGTGAAGGGCGGCCATTGCCGGCTGGGCATGATCCCGGTGGAGAACTCCATCGCCGGCCGCGTGGCCGACGTCCATCACCTGCTGCCCAACTCCGGCCTGAAGATCATCGGCGAGCGGTTCAAGCCGATCCACTTCCAGCTGATGGCCAACAGGGGCGCCAAGCTGGAGGACATCAGGACCGCCGTCTCCATGACCATCGCCCTGGCGCAGTGCCGCAAGACGCTGAAGCGCATGAAGCTGAAGACCGAGTCGGTGGGCGATACGGCCGGGGCCGCGCGGATCCTGTCGCAAGCCCCCGACCCGACCAAGGCGGCGCTCTCGCCGGCGCTGGCGGCGGAGATCTATGGCCTGGAGATCCTGGCCCGCGACGTCGAGGACGAGCACCACAACACCACCCGCTTCCTGATCATGACGGCGGAGAAGGACCCGCCCAGGCCGGCTTTCACCGAGCCCTGCATCACCAGCTTCATCTTCCGGGTGCGCAACCTGCCGGCGGCGCTCTACAAGGCGCTCGGCGGCTTCGCCACCAACGGCGTCAACATGTCGAAGCTGGAAAGCTACATGGAGAACGGCGCCTGGTCGGCGACCTTCTTCTACGCCGAAGTCGACGGCCGCCCCGAAGACCTGGCGCTGGCCCGCGCCTTCGAGGAGCTGCAGTTCTTCTCCGAGAAGTTCGAGGTGCTGGGGGTCTATCCGGCCGACCCGTTCCGGACGCGGTGATCTAACACCCTCCCCTAATGGGGAGGGACAGATGGCGAAGCCATCAGGGTGGGGAAGTGCGGGTCACCTGCTGACTCCGGATCCCGCCCCAGGCTTCCCCACCCGACCTCGGCCTTGGCGAGCTGTCCCTCCCCATTAGGGCAGGGTGTTCAGGAGTCTTCCTCGACCCAGGCCTTGATGAGCTGGTGCGCGATCGCCAGGCGCTGGGGGGCGAAGGTCCCTTCGAGCTTGCCGGCGATCAGGTCGCGGGCCTCGTCGCGGGTGAACCAGCGGATTTCCGACAGCTCGGTCTGGTCCGGCGCGCCTTCCTCGTCCTCCACCTCGGCGATCAGGCCGATCATCAGCGACGACGGATAGGGCCAGGGCTGGGTGGAGTGGTAGCGGACCTTCACTGCATGCAGGCCCGCCTCCTCATTGAGTTCGCGCGCGCAGGCCTCCTCGATCGACTCGCCGGGCTCCAGGAAGCCGGCCAGCGCCGAGAACATGCCCTTGGGCCAGCGCTCCTGGCGGCCCAGCATGCAGCGCTCGCCATGGTAGGGCAGCATGATCACCACCGGGTCGGTGCGCGGGAAATGCTCGGTCCCGCAGGCCGGGCACTGGCGCTTCCAGCCGCCGTCCTTGGCCTCGCTCTTCTGGCCGCAGGCCGCGCAGTACGGATGCTTGCGGCGCCACTCGAACATGGCCTTGGCGGTGGCCACGATGGCGGCCTCGTTGGCGGGAAGGCGCAGGGCGATCGAGCGCAGGTCCTCGAAGGCCCCCAGGCCCTGCAGCGGGCCGCCGTCGGTCGGGTTGGCCGGGCCTTCGAAGTCGAGGGCGAAGATCGCGGTCTCCTGCCAAAGGCCCAGGAACAGCAGCCGCTCGTCGCCCTCGGCCAGTTCGCCCAGCAGCTTGGCCGGCAGGTAGGCGATCTGCACGCCCCCCTTGCCGTCATTGCCGGCCTCGGCGGGCTCGACCAGCGGCTGGCCGTTCCACATGGCCACGCCCAGATTCTCCGCAGAGCCCAGCTTTTCGGCGAGCCAGGCGGCGTCGGTGCGCTTGTCGCTGGCCCGGTCGAGGGGGTTGCCGGCGAAGGTGTTGAGGAAGCTGTCGAGGGGCATGGCGGGCTTCTAGCGCGCCAAACCGCTGACGTCATGGGCGTCGGCGTCATGTTTGTGGCGGTTCGCGGGCCGAGGTGGTCGCCGGGCCGCCGCAGGGCTAAGCTCGCCGGAAAAGGGGAGGGATACGATGACCAGGTTCGCGAGCGCCGCCCTGGCGCTGGCCGCAGTGGCCTTGACGACGGCGGGGGCCTGCGCCCAGCCACCGGGCAGCGCGTCGCCAGGCAACGCGGCGCCGGCCAGGACGACAGGGGCAGGGGCAGGCGCGCCGCAGCGGCCGCCGTTCGACGTCCATGCGCCGATCGACCCGTCGCGTGGCGACGCGCTGCACAATCCGAGCGTCTATCACACGGCCGAGGTGCTGAAGTTCGTGGGCGTGAAGCCCGGCTGGAAGATGGCCGATATCTTCCCCGGCCGCTTCGCCACCGCCTTCGGCAAGGCCGTGGGGCCGAGCGGCAAGGTCTATGGCTTCACGCCGGACGAGATCGTCAAGGTGCATCCCGGCATCGCCGACCTGAAGGTCGCCCGGGCCAAGGACCCGGCCTGGGCGAACGTAACGGCGCTGACGTCGCCGATGAACGACATGGCCCTGCCGAGCGGCCTGGACGCCGTCTTCATCCGCCAGAACTACCACGACCTGCACGTGCGCTTCATGGGCCCGGCCGACGTGCCGGCCTTCAACAGGAAGGTCTATGCGGCGCTGAAGCCCGGCGGGGTGTTCATCATCATCGACCACGTGGCGCCGGCCGGCGTGGACGAGACCACCGCGGTCAACCGGCTGCACCGGATCAATCCCGCCGACGTGCGGGCCGAGGTGGAGGCCGCGGGCTTCAAGTTCGACGGCGAGAGCAAGGCGCTGGCCGAGCCTGCCGACGACCACACCCACATGGTGCTGGAGACCTCGGTGCTGGGGAAGACCGACCAGTTCATGTACCGGTTCAGGAAGCCTAAGTAGCCGTCGCGAATTTCTGTTGGGCGGCGGCCTCGCCAGACGCCCTTCGTCCGCCCACATGGAAGCCGCGGCCGCTTCGCGCCGCAACCGGAGCGCCCCTATGTCTGAAACCCCCGCCAACCAGCCGGCGACCTATGCGCCGCCGAAGGTCTGGACCTGGAACAAGGAGAGCGGCGGGCGCTTCGCCAACATCAACCGGCCGATCGCCGGCGCCACGCATGAGAAGGACCTGCCGGTCGGAAAGCACCCGCTGCAGCTCTATTCGCTGGCCACGCCCAACGGGGTGAAGGTGACGGTGATGCTGGAGGAGTTGCTGGCGTTGGGCCACACGGGCGCGGAGTACGACGCCTGGCTGATCAACATCGGCAATGGCGACCAGTTCGGCTCCGGTTTCGTGGAGGTGAACCCCAACTCCAAGATCCCGGCCCTGATGGACCGCAGCGGCCCCAAGCCGATCCGGGTGTTCGAATCCGGCGCGATCCTGATCCACCTGGCCGAGAAGTTCGGCAGCGCCTTCCTGCCCACCGAGCCGGCCGCGCGGGCCGAGACCCTGTCGTGGCTGATGTGGCTGATGGGCTCCGCGCCATTCCTGGGCGGCGGCTTCGGCCATTTCTACGCCTATGCGCCGTTCAAGATCGAATACGCCATCGACCGCTACGCCATGGAGGTGAAGCGCCAGCTCGACGTGCTGGACCGCCGCCTGGCCGAGGCCGAGTACCTGGCGGGGGACCAGTACACCATCGCCGACATGGCCACCTGGCCCTGGTACGGCGCCCTGGCGAAGGGCCAGGTCTACGAGGCCGGCGAGTTCCTGTCGGTCCACGAGTACAAGAACGTGCTGCGCTGGACCGACCAGATCGCCAAGCGGCCGGCGGTGAAGCGCGGCCGGATGGTCAACCGCGGCTTCGGGGACCCCAAGACCCAGCTGCGCGAACGCCACGACGCCAGCGACTTCGAGCTGCGCACCCAGGACAAGCTGGAGGCCGCGGAGAAGGCGGCGGGCTGAGGGCCTAAGCCGGGGCGCGGGCGAACCGCTGGGCCGAGCGGGCCTTGGCGCGGGCCGCCTCGACGCCGCGGTCGCGCGGCGGGGCCTGGGTCTCGAGCGAGGACAGCAGCAGCTTGCCGGCCTGGAACACCTGTTCGATAGCCGCTTCGAACGCGGCGGCGTTGGCCTTGGACGGGCTGTTGTAGCCCGACAGCTTGCGCACGTACTGCAGCGAGGCGGCGCGGATCTCCTCCTCGGTGGCCGGCGGGTCGAAGTTGAACAGCGTCTTGATGTTGCGGCACATGGCAGGTCTCCGGCCGGTCGGCTCCTGCCGGATTTTCGCAGATCGCTAGCGTCCCGGCGAGGGCGCCGTCTTCTGCGGGTGCGCCTCCACATAGCGGGCGCCCTGCAGGAGGCCGGGCAGCGAGTTGTTCCCCTCGTGGCAGGCGTATTCGTAGATCGGCTCGGCGAGCGGCGTGAAGATCATCTCGCCCGACCAGGGCTCGCGATAGTTGGCCGGATCCTCGACGGTGAAGGCGTAGCGGATCTCGCCCTTGGCGGTGCGGGTGAAGCGCTCGACCACATGGGCGTCGGGGCCGATCAGGAACACCGGCGCGCGGAAGCTCTCCTCGGGCCGGAAGCCCACGGTGTCCACCACCAGGGTCGCGCCGTCCCAATGGCCGATGGAATCGCCGCTCCAGACGCGTCCGGGGGTGTCATGGCGGCCGCCCAGGCGAATGATCCTGAAGTCGCTGTTGATCTCCGACTGGATGACCACGGCGTCCTTGGTCTGCACGATGCGGTAGCCGGCGGCGAAGGGGGAGTTCATCATCGGCGGCGACAGGGCCCCGAAGGTGGGGACCAGGCAGCGCTCGCTGGTGTTGCGCGACTCCGGCCCGTCGAAATCCACGAAAGCCTTGGCGCGCACCGCCTTGCGCCGCTCCAGCCCCTCAGGCGTGTAGGGGATGCGCCCGTCCGGCGTGCTGGTGATCCAGGCGGTGCGCTTCTGGCCGTCGATCACCGCCAGGTGCGAGGGCGGCCACCATTCGGATTCCCGGCTGCCCAGGCCGTCGTCCGGGAGGATGCCGTCCGAGACCTTCTTCTCGATCGCCGCCAGGTCATCGCCCTTGCCGACCACCGCCGGGACGCCGGCCGGCCGCTCCAGGTGGGTGAGCGAGAAGTTGGTCCACTGGCCCTGGAAGTCGGGCGCGCCCCAGGCGGTGCGCGGGGCCTGGTAGGGGCCGGCGAAGGCCTGCGCGGCCAGGGCGAGCGATCCGGCGAGGATCATGGTCCCCAGCCAAGGTCCCGCGGTCGATCCCGTCATGGCGCGCCCCCTTCGCCGATTTCGGTTTGGTGAACCTTGCGCGCGCCCGACGGGCTTGGCCATAGGCCGTCAAAAATGTTCAGGCGCGGATCGGGTTCGCGAACATCATCCGGTGGCCGTCCGGCGTGGCGACGGCCATCTCGCGCCGGCCCCAGGGCTGGTCCCTGGGCGGGAAGCCGAGGAGCGCGCCCTTGGCCGCGATCTCGGCGTGAAAGCCGTCGAGGTCGCTGACCTCGACATAGGCGAAGTAGCTGTGGTCGCCGAGCTCGGCCGGCGGGATGGCGTCCGGGCAACGGCCCAGCATCACGCGAACCCCGTCGCGCCCCAGCGCCTGCCAGTTGTCGCCGTCGTTCCATAGGCGCGAGAAGCCGAGGACGTGTTCGAAATAGGCGGTGGTCCTGGTGAGGTCCGGGACGGCCAGGACGTAGGCGTGCGGGGTGAGGCGCGGTGTCGTCATGCGACGCCGTTGAAGTCGATCTGAGTGAAGCGATGGCCTTCGACATCGTACTCAGCGCCGAAGAATCTTGGGCCGCCGTCACAGATCTCGAACGGACCTGCCAGCCTCTCGGCGAGGCGGGGAGACTGCTCCGCCAGCTTTCGGTGTTCGTCGAGGATGTAGGCGGGCGCGAAGTTGCCGTAGATGTACCTGTGACCGTGACGGACGAGGCCGACGTATTGCCGCGCCCACTTGCCGGGATCCCAGGAAATTCTCTCGATTGGGCGCGTGTGGCTCAGCGCCTCCGGCAGGGCGGTTTCGAACGCGACAATGTCGTCGGCGGTGGGTTGCCAAGTCGCCTCCCCCATCTCTGGCGTGGCTCGAGAGCATTGATTGAGCATTTCTTTCGCCATCCTGCCTGGCAGCACGACGGCGCCTGCTGGCATCGGCTCGGCAGCGGCATGGGTGGCGAGCGCCAGGACGAGGGCTGCGATGAAGTAGGTTTTCATGGTCCATTTCCCAGGCGCCCGCTCAGCCTGACGCCTGGGCTGAAGCGTCGCAAGCGCGTCCTGCTGCGGCGCCTGTCGCACTTGCGTCATCCGCCCCGATCCGCCATATGCCGCCGCGGAGATCGGCGGCGGGCGGACGCTTCGCCAACCTGGTCAGGGCCGGAAGGCAGCAGCCACAACGAATTCCGTTCCGGGTCGTCGTTCGGTCTCCACCCTCCTTCGCTTTGCGGGCTTCGGAGGGCAGGCCCTTCATCCATTTTTCCTGTTGAGCGAGCCGGGCCTTAGGGGCTTTCCGCTTTGCCGCGGCGGAGTCGTCCTCTTACATGAGGGCCATGGCCGACGAGGACTCCCCGCTGCCGGACGATGAGGCGCTCGAAGCCGGGCCGCCAAGCATCGATATGTTCGGCGCGGCGCCAGCGCCGGCGACCTCCGACGGTTCGGCCGCCTACACCGTCATCGCGCGCAAGTACCGGCCGAAGACCTTCGACGACCTCTACGGCCAGGAGGCGATGGTGCGCACCCTGCGCAACGCCTTCGCCACCAAGCGCATCGCCCACGCCTTCATGCTGACCGGGGTGCGCGGGGTGGGTAAGACCACGACCGCGCGCCTGTTGGCCCGGGCGCTGAACTACGAGAGCGACACGATCCACGAGCCGACCCTCGACCTCAGCGTCGAGGGCGTCCACTGCGCCTCGATCATCGAGGGGCGCAACATGGACGTGCTGGAACTGGACGCCGCCAGCCGGACCAAGGTCGACGAGATGCGCGAGCTGCTGGACGGGGTGCGCTATGCGCCCGTCTCGGCGCGCTACAAGGTCTACATCATCGACGAAGTGCACATGCTCTCGACCCAGTCGTTCAACGCCCTGCTGAAGACGCTGGAAGAGCCGCCGCCGCACGCCAAGTTCATTTTCGCCACCACCGAGATCCGCAAGGTTCCGGTGACCATCCTGTCGCGCACCCAGCGCTTCGACCTGCGCCGTGTCGAACCCGAGGTCATCGTCAAGAACCTGGAGATGATCAGCGAGGCCGAAGGCGCGCGGGTCGAGGCCGACGGGCTGATGCTGATCGCCCGGGCCGCCGAGGGCAGCGTGCGCGACGCCCAGTCGATGCTGGACCAGGCCATCGTCCAGGCCGAGCCGGGGCAGACGGTCACCGCCGCCTCGATCCGCGACATGCTGGGCTTGGCCGACCGCGCTCAGACAATCGGCCTGTTCGAACAACTGATGAAGGGCGAGGCCGGTCCGGCCATCGAGACCTTCCGCACCCTCTATGGCTATGGGGCGAGCCCCGACCAGGTGATGCTGGACCTCATGGACCACTGCCATGGCGCCTCGGTCGCCAAGGCCATCGGGCCGCAGGCGCTGGTGATGCCGAAGGAGCAGGCCGGGCGGCTGGCGGCGGTGGGCGCGGCGGTCTCGGCCGGGACCCTGTCGCGGCTGTGGCAGCTGATGCTCAAGGCCTATGAGGAGGTGCGCCGCGCGCCCGATGCGGCGGCGGCCGCCGACATGGCGATCATCCGCCTGGCCTACGCCGCCGACCTGCCGGGGCCGGAGGAGGCGCTGAAGCGATTGCAGAGCGGCGAGCCTGCTTCGCCGGGGGCTTCGCAGGGCGGGCCCTCTGGGCCCGGCGGCGGTCCGACCGGCGGCGGCGGGGCGGTGGCTTCGGGCGGGGGAACGACGGTGGCGCGCGGGTTCGCCGCGCCGAAGCCTCAGGCGTCCTCCGAGCCGGTCGCCAAGCTGGAGACCTTCGAGGACATGATGGCGCTGATCGAGAAGCGACGCGACATCGCGCTGAAGCTCGACGTGGAGCGCTACGTCCGCCCGATCAGCTTCCGGCCCGGGGCGATCGAGTATGAAGCCGCCCCCGGCGCGCCGGCGAATCTGGCGCAACGGCTGGTGGCGCGGCTGAAGGACTGGACCGGCGAGCGCTGGCTGATCGCCGCCCAGGGCGGCGGCGGCGCCGAAAGCCTGTGGGAGAAGCAGAAGCGTGAGCAGCGCGAGGTCCGCGCCGAGGTCGAGCAGGACCCCTTCGTCCAGGCGGTGATGAAGACTTTTCCGGGGACCGAGATCCTGGGCGTGCGCACCATCGCCCAGCCCGAGGCGACGCCGGAGACCGCAGCGCCGGCGGAAGACGACAACGACGAGGACGAGGACTGAGCCCGTGAAGGATTTCGGCGCCCTGATGAAGCAGGCCCAGGCCATGCAGGGGAAACTCGAGCAGGCCCAGAAGGAGCTGGAGAACTTGACCCTGCTGGGCCAGGCCGGCGACGGCATGGTCAGGGTGACCCTGCGCGGCAACGGCCAGCTGGCGCGCGTGGACATCGACGACAGCCTGATGGTTCCCGGCGAGGCCGAGATGGTGGGCGACCTGGTGGCCGCCGCCCACGCCGACGCCAAGCGCCAGCTCGACGCCCGTTCGGCCGAGCTGATGAACAAGGCGGCCGGGCCGCTCGCCGGCATGCCCGGCATGCCGAAGTTCTGACTGAGCAATCCGGCATGTCCAAATCAGCGGGCCCGGAGATCGAGCGGCTGATCAGCCTGCTCGCCAAGCTGCCGGGGCTGGGTCAGCGCTCGGCGCGGCGCGCGGCGTTGGCGCTGTTGAAGCGGCGCGACCAGCTGCTGCTGCCGCTGTCGGACGCGCTGGCGGAGGCGGCGGCCAAGGTGAAGGTCTGCTCGACCTGTGGCTCGCTCGACACCTGCGACCCCTGCGCCATCTGCGCCGACGGTGCGCGCGACGGCACGCTGATCTGCGTGGTCGAGGAGGTGGGCGCGCTCTGGGCCATGGAGCGGGCAAGCGCCTTCCGCGGCCGCTACCATGTGCTGGGCGGGCTGCTGTCGGCGCTGGACGGCGTCGGGCCGGAGGCGCTCAGGGTCGGCGGCCTGGTGGCGCGGGCCTCGGACGGGTCGGTGCGCGAGGTGATCCTGGCGCTGCCGGCCACGGTCGACGGCCAGACCACGGCCCACTACCTGGCCGACCGGCTGGCGGCGTCGGGCGTGGCGGTGACCATGCTGGCGAGAGGCGTGCCGGTGGGCGGCGAACTCGACTGGCTGGATGACGGCACCATCGCCCAGGCCATGCGGGCGCGGCGGCCGGCGTAACCAAGCTCGTCCTCCGGCGCGAAGACGACGGGGGAGGTGGCGGCGATCCACCTCCCCCGCGTGCGGGGGAGGAGCGAGTAGCTCCGACTCGCTGTCTGCGCTAAAGAACGCAGCATGAACATGTTCCTGATCGCCGCCATCGTGCTCGCCGCCGCCGCTGCGGGCGCGGTGGTGTGGGCGCTCAGGCAGCGCGACCGGGCGGTGCGGGCCGAGGCGCAGGTGCAGGCGCTGCAGGCGCAGGGCGAGCTCCTGAAGGCGCAGGTGACCCAGTCGGCGACCGGGGTGGCCGAGGCGATCCTGAAGCGCAACGAGGAGGCCGTGGTCGGGCGCGAACGCCTCGCCCAGGCGCAACTCGAAGCGCAGCTGAAGCCGGTGGCCGAGAGCCTGAAGGCGTTCCAGGAGCATGTGGCCGCCGCCGAGAAGGTGCGCGCCGAGGAGACCGGGAGCCTGAAGGAGCAGATCGCCCAGATGCTCGCGGCCTCGGTCGCCACCCAGGACGAGGCGCGCAAGCTGTCGGCGGCGCTGCGGCGCGGGGCCGGCGTGCAGGGTCGCTGGGGCGAGCAGACCCTGCGCAATGTGCTGGAGGCGGCCGGGCTCGCCCACCGCTACGACTTCGAGGAGCAGACTTCCACCGACACCGAGGAGGGCCGCCGGCGGCCGGACGTCACCGTGCGCCTGCCGGGCGGCGGGGTGTTCGTGATCGACGCGAAGTGCTCGCTGAACGCCTTCCTGGAGCTGCAGGACGCCCCTGACGAGGCGGCGCGCGAGGCCATCGGCCAGCGCCATGTGCAGAGCGTGAAGGGCCATGTGGCGGGCCTGTCCGCCAAGGCCTACTGGGACCAGTTTTCCAACAGCCCCGACTTCGTGGCGATGTTCGTGCCGCTGGACTCGGCGCTGGCCGCGGCGCTGGACCGCGCGCCCGACCTGATGGGCGAGGCCATGGACCGCCGGGTGGTGATCGTCACGCCGACCACGCTGTTCGCGCTCTGCAAGGCGGTGGCCTATGGCTGGCGGGTGGAGGAGCAGGCGGCCAACGCCCAGAAGATCGTCGAGCACGGCCGCGAGCTCTACAAGCGCATCGCGGTGATGGGCGGCCACGCGGGCTCGGTGGGCAAGGCGCTGGAGGCGGCGGTTTCCCGCTACAACCAGTTCGTGGGCAGCCTCGAGACCCAGGTGCTCACCCAGGCCAAGCGGTTCGAGGAGCTGAAGGTCGATCACGAGGGCAAGAAGGTCGAGCCGCTGGAGCCGCTGGACACCGCCGTGCGGCCGCTCACCAAGCTGTCGGGCGAGCCCGCGCCGCAGGTGCGGCTGGTGGCCGGGGACGAATCCTAGCCGCTCATCCCCGCGAAGGCGGAGATCCAAGCTGAGCTTGGTTCAGGCGTTCATGCCGCAAGTCATGGCGCGGCATGGATTCCCGCCTTCGCGGGAATGAGCGGAGGAATGGTGGATCAATCGCCCACCTTGACGCTCAGGTATCGGCCCCCTAACTGCGCGCCCATGGCCCTTCGTGAGATCCTGATCGTTCCCGACCCGCGCCTGAAGCAGGTTTCCGCCCGCGTCGAGGTGGTGGACGACGCGCTGCGCGCGCTGATGGACGACATGCTGGAGACCATGTACGCGGCGCCCGGCATCGGCCTGGCGGCGGTCCAGGTCGGCGTGGCCAGGCGCGTCATCGTCATGGACATCTCCAAACCCGAAGACGAGCGCGAGCCGCGCTACTTCGTGAACCCGGAGATCCTCTGGGCCTCGGAAGAGACCGCGCCCTACGAGGAAGGCTGCCTGTCGGTGCCGGAGATCTACGACGAGGTGGAGCGGCCGGCGCGGGTGAAGCTGCGCTACCAGAACTACCGCGGCGAGACGATCGAGGAGGACGCCGAGGGCCTGTTCGCCGTCTGCATCCAGCACGAGATGGACCACCTCGACGGGGTGCTGTTCATCGACCACCTGTCACGGCTGAAGCGCGAGCAGGCGGTGAAGAAGGTCAAGAAGCAGGTGCGGGCGGCGTAATCCCACCGCTCATTCCCGCGAAGGCGGGAATCCATACGGCCTCGAGCTTGTTGGAGCCGGCGACCGCTCCAGCCTCAGCTTGGATCCCCGCCTTCGCGGGGATGAGCGGAGCCGAGGGGCCGTCAGTGCTTGGCGCTGTCGACCGCGTCCTTGGTCTTGTCGGCGGCCTCATGGGCGCCGCTCTTCAGCTTGTCGCCCGCCTCGCCGGCGCTGTCCTTCAGCTTGGCGGCGGCGTCCTTGGTGGCTTCCGCGGTCTTATCGGCAGCTTCCTTCGTGCCCTGCTTGATGTCCGCGCCGAGCTCCTTGGTGGCCGAGGAATTCGCCACGTCCTTGGCCGCGGCGGCGGTGTCGGCGCCCACGGCCTTGAGGTCCTGACCGGTCTTGTCCTGAGTGGACTTGGAGCAGGCGGCCAGGGCCAGCCAGAGACCGAGGATAACGGCCAGGTGCGAGTTGCGCATGCGGGGCTCCTTCGAATGTCCGTTAACCAACGGTTAAGCTTTCCACTGGGTTCCCCATAACCCACACGCGGGGCCTTTGCGCGGCTTCTCCCCCACAGGTAGAACCGGCGGCCATGCGGATCGCCTTCCTGGGAACCCCCGACTTCGCGCTGGCCGCCCTGCGCCGGCTGGTCGCCGCCGGCCAGGAGATCGCCTGCGTCTATTCCCAGCCGCCGGCCCCGCGCGGCCGTGGCCATGAGCTGAAGCCTTCCCCGGTCCACGCCTTCGCCCTGGAGCAGGGGCTGATGGTGCGCACCCCGACCTCGATGCGCGACCCGGACGAGATCGCGGCCTTCCAGGCGCTGGACCTCGACGCCGCCTGCGTGGTGGCCTTCGGCCAGATCCTGCCGGCCGCGGTGCTGGATGCGCCGCGCCTCGGCTCGTTCAACCTGCACGGTTCGCTGTTGCCCCGCTGGCGGGGCGCGGCGCCCATCCAGCGCGCGGTGATGGCCGGCGATCCGGTGACCGGCGTCGAGGTCATGCGCCTGACCGAAGGCCTGGACGAGGGCCCGGTGCTGGCCAGCGAGACCCTGCGCATCGGCCCGCTGGACACCGCCGGCACGGTGCATGACCGCATGGCCACGGTGGGCGCCGAACTGCTGGCGCGGACGCTGGTGGATATCGAGGCCGGGACCGCCATCGAGACCCCGCAGCCGGAGGACGGCGTCACCTACGCCAAGAAGATCCGGCCGAAGGAGGCGCGGATCGACTGGACGAAGCCGGGGGCGGAACTGGACCCGAAGATCCGCGGCCTGTCACCGTTCCCGGGCGCCTGGTTCCTGCTGCCCACCGACAAAGGCCCGGTGCGGGTGAAGGTGCTGCTCTGCGCCTTCGAGGACCGCGACGGGCCGGCCGGCGTCACCTTGGACGACGCCCTGCTGGTGGGGACGGGCTCGGGTGCGGTGCGGCTGCTGCGCGTGCAGCGCGAGGGCAGGGGGCCGCAGGACGCCGAAGCCTTCCTGCGCGGCGCGCCGGTTCCGGCCGGGACGGCGTTCGGCTGATGCCCCGCTACAGGCTTCTGATCGAGTACGACGGCGGCCCGTACAACGGCTTCCAGGCCCAGGCCGACCAGCCGACGGTGCAGGGCTCGCTGGAGCGGGCGATCCTGGCCTTCTGCGGCCAGGCGCTCCGAGTGGCGGCCGCCGGGCGCACCGACACCGGCGTCCATGCCACAGGCCAGGTGATCGGCGTCGACCTGGAGAAGGACTGGCCGGCCGAGACGGTGCGCAATGCGCTGAACGCCCACCTGCGGGGCGAGCCCATCGTGGTGCTGGACGCCGCGGTCGCGCCGCAGGGCTGGCACGCGCGGTTTTCGGCGACCGAGCGGCGCTACCTCTACCGCATCCTGAACCGGGCGAGCCCGCCGGGGCTGGACCGGGGCCGGGTCTGGCATGTGCGCCAGCCGTTGGACGCCGGCGCCATGCACGCCGCCGCCCAGCACCTGATCGGCCTGCACGACTTCACCACCTTCCGCGACCTGGCCTGCCAGGCGAAGTCGCCGGTGAAGACTCTGGACGTGGCGCGTGTGGAGCGGCTGGGCGAGGCGGTAGTGCTGACCTTCGAGGCCCGCTCGTTCCTGCACCGTCAGGTGCGCTCGATGACCGGCTCCATCGCCGAGGTGGGCCTGGGGCGCTGGAGCGCGGCGGACCTGAAGGCCGCGCTGGACGCCGCCGACCGAAAGGCCTGCGGGCAGGTGGCGCCATCGGACGGGCTGTACCTGACCGGGGTCAGCTACGAGGGCGATTGAGCGCTAGCCGTTGGCCCCGAACGGGGCCTTGGGCTCAGGGCAGCTGTCGACCTCCTGGGCCCGTCGCTTGGTGGTGTCGCGCAGCCAGCACCGGTCGAGCGCCGAGCAGTAGCAGACGCGGGCCTGGATCTTCGAGCGCGCCGCATCGAGCTTGGCGAATTCGTCGGGCGTCAAGGCGCCGGGCTCGGAGCCGAACAGCAGCAGGGTGTCCTTGGACGGCAGGACGCGGTCGAACACCGTCGCGCCGAGGTAGGAGACCTTCTGCGGCACGCAGCAGCGGACCAGGAGGTCCCGGCCGCTCCTGAGCGGGATCCCGTCGTAGGTCAGCTCGATGCTCTCGATCTTCGCCGGTCCGACGCCGGAATTGAGCAGGGTCAGGGTCACGGACTTGTGGCCGGCGTCGTCGAGGTTGCTGGCCACGAAATCGAGATAGGGCCAGGTGTCGGCCTGGACCATCTTGTCGGCGACCTGGCTCTGGTGGATCGCCACGAACAGCGAGATCACCGAGATCAGCACCGCCGAGCCGCCGAGCGCCAGGTCCAGTCCGAACCCGCGGGCGCGCCTTCGGCGACGACTGACTTTCGGAACCAGATCCACCCGCAGCTCCTCGCTAGGCCGGCTCGCCGAACGCTTCGAAATAGCGCGCGATCAGCCGGACGTAGACCGCCTGCAACTGCCGAATCTCCGCCACCGGCGCGGCTTCGTCCACCTGGTGCATGGTCTTGCCCACCAGGCCGAGTTCGACCACCGGGCAGAGCGCGCGGATGAAGCGGGCGTCCGACGTGCCGCCGGTGGTGGAAAGCTCGGGCGCGCGGCCGGCGACGTCGCGCACCGCGGCCGCCACGAGGTCGGTGAACGGGCCGGGTTCGGTGAGGAAAGCCTCGCCGCTGATCTGCGGCGTGACCGTGATCGACCCGGCAAAGCCGCGGCCCCCCGCCTCGGCCTCGCCCGCGATCCAGCGGGCCAGGTCGGCGCCGGTGTGGTTCGGGTTGAAGCGGATGTTGAGCTGGGCCTTGGCCACGCCGGGGATGACATTGGTGGCGGTATTGGGCACGTCGATCTTGGTGATCTCCAGGTTCGACGGCTGGAATTCGGGATAGCCGTCGTCCAGCCTGCGCTCCTGAAGCCTGAGCAACAGGCGCAGCAGCACCGGCACGGGATTGGCCGCGCGGTGCGGATAGGCCACGTGCCCCTGCACGCCGGTCACGGCGATCTCGATGTTGATCGAGCCCCGGCGGCCCACCTTGATCATGTCGCCGAAGGTCTCCGAGGAGGTGGGCTCGCCCACCACGCAGTGGGTGATGACCTCGTCCTCCAGGTCCAGCGCCTCGACCACCATCTTGGTGCCGTGGGTCGCCACGCCCTCCTCGTCGCCGGTGATCAGGAAGGAGAGCGAGCCCTTCACGGCGCCGGCGTCGACGGCCTCGGCGGCGGCGGCGGCGAAGG